>JANQJA010000003.1 GCA_028281885.1 Pseudomonadales bacterium
GGAGCTGATTGCACCGATTGCGATGGAAGAAGGGCAGCGATTCGCGATCCGAGAGGGTGGCCGAACCGTGGGCGCTGGCGTCGTCACCAAGATTTCGGAGTAATTCCGAATAAGGGGGGCAGAGTCAAGTGCCAGAGTAGGGTGCCAGAGTAGGGTGCCAGAGTAGATTTTACCCTGGCACTTGACTCTGACCCCCGCTTTAACAGCATTGACGGAGGGGGGGCGTATCTATAGAATGCGCGCTCTCTTGAAGCCGGCATCATCGGTTTCAATCGCGTTTCGACGATCCCAAGGAGTACCAACCCGGCAGGGCGGGGCTCTTTGAACTGAAAGAAACGCGGGCAGTGAGTACTTACTTACTGCTGATGTAAGACAAGGCCTCGATTGTAGGCCGCTGTATCGCCTGAAAAGAGCGAGGGCATGAGCAGTGCCGCCTCCCTTGAATGAGGGCAGGTGGCGTTTGTACTCCCGATTCAGGCGTGAATAAGGCTCTTTTCTACTCAGGGAAGGGCTTTTTCGGCCTCAAAAAAGGGGCTAATGACAAGAATTCGTGTAAGGACGGGTGAATGCAGAACCAGAGAATCAGGATTCGACTCAAGGCTTTCGACCATCGCCTGATCGATGTCTCAACCCAGGAAATCGTGAACACCGCGAAGCGTACGGGTGCTCAGGTGCATGGCCCGATTCCGTTGCCCACCAAGATCGAGAAGTACACGGTGCTGATTTCGCCGCACGTCGATAAGGACGCGCGCGACCAGTATGAGATCCGCACCCACAAGCGGCTGCTCGACATTGTGGAGCCCACCGAAAAAACCGTCGATGCGCTGACCAAGCTTGACCTGGCAGCGGGCGTCGAAGTCCAGATTAATCTGGGCTAACTATAAAGAGAAGGACGAGAAGCGATCATGGCGATTGGTATTGTTGGCAAAAAAGTAGGCATGACGCGCGTCTTCACCGAAGAGGGCGTATCTGTACCAGTGACGGTTATTGCCGCCGCGCCAAACTTCATCACTCAGCGCAAGACAGTCGAAACCGATGGCTATGACGCCATTCAGGTGGCTGCGGGTGCCGTGAAGCCATCAAAAGTTTCCAAGCCCCTCGCCGGGCATTTCAAAAAGGCCAACGTGGAAGCGGGCAACCGGCTGGTTGAATTCCGGGTCAGCGGCGAAGAAGAACTGAATGTGGGCGACGCACTCTCGCTGGAAAGCTTTGAGCCGGGTCAGCGGGTCGACGTCATCGGTCGCTCGAAGGGCAAGGGTTTTGCCGGTGTCGTCAAGCGACACAACTTCCATACGCAGGATATGAGTCACGGTAACTCGGTTTCGCACCGGGCGCCGGGATCGATCGGTCAGTGCCAGACACCGGGACGCGTGTTTAAGGGCAAAAAGATGGCCGGTCAGATGGGTAACGCTCGTGTTACCGCGCAGACGCTGGAAATCGTTCGCGTCGATCAGGAAAACAACCTGATTTTGGTTAAGGGTCCTGTACCGGGCGCCAAGGGCGGCGAAGTCGTTATCAGACCGGCCACCAGGGCACGAGACTAATTGGAGTCGGAATTTTGAACCTCAACATTGTAGAACCAGGCAAGGGCGTCTCGAGCAAGGCAGTTGAACTGTCTGAGACGACATTCGGTCGCGATTTTAACGAGGCACTGGTGCACCAGGTCGTCACCGCAGTGATGGCAGGCGCACGCCAGGGTACCCGTGCACAAAAGAACCGCTCAGCGGCCAGTGGTGGTGGCAGGAAGCCGTTTCGTCAGAAGGGTACCGGTCGTGCTCGTGCCGGCACTATTCGCAGCCCGCTGTGGCGTGGTGGTGGCGTCACCTTCGCCAACCAGACCCAGGACTTCTCACAGAAGGTGAACCGCAAGATGTATCGCGGTGCGATGAAGTCGATTCTGTCTGAGCTGATCCGTCAGGAGCGCCTGCTGGTTGCCGAAGACTTTTCCGTGAGTGCGCCGCGCACCAAGGAAGTGGTATCGCGCCTCAGGGAACTTGAACTGGACAACGTGCTGGTTGTGGTTGAAGACGTTGATGACAACCTGTTCCTGGGTTCGCGCAATCTCAAGAACGTTGCGGTGATTGATGTTGAAGGTGTTAACCCTGTCGACCTGATTGGTTTCGACAAGGTGCTCTTTACCGTGGGCGCACTCAAGAAAGCAGAGGAGATGCTCGCATGAACGAAGAGCGAATGTATAAGGTGCTGCTCGGCGCGCACATCTCTGAAAAAGCGACCGTCGTCGCCGAAGAGGCCAACCAGTTTGCATTCAAGGTTGCCCGCGATGCGACTCGCCCGGAGATCAAGAAAGCGGTCGAGACAATTTATAAGGTGAACGTTGAAGACGTCACCGTTTTGAATGTGAAAGGCAAGGTGAAGCGGACTTTCCGTGGGGTCAGCCGCAAGCCTAGCTGGAAGAAGGCGTATGTCCGGATTGCCGAAGGGCAGGACATCGACTTCTCGGCCACGAACGACTAGTAGGAAAGCGTCATGCCCGTTGTAAAAGCGAAGCCAACATCTGCAGGTCGCCGGTTCGTCGTCAAGGTGACGAATCCGGAACTACACCGTGGGGAAGCCCATAAGGCGCTGCTGGATACCAAACACCGGACCGGTGGCCGCAATAACCAGGGCCGTATTACCACCCGTCATACTGGTGGTGGCCATAAGCAGAAATACCGCATTATTGATTTCAAGCGTAACAAGGATGGCATCAAGGCCACCGTCGAAAGACTCGAATACGACCCCAACCGCACTGCAAACATTGCACTCCTGAAGTACGAAGACGGCGAACGCCGTTACATCATTGCTCCCAAGGCTGTCAGCGCCGGTGACCTCATCCAGTCGGGCTCTGATGCGCCGATTCGACCGGGCAACTGCTTGCCGCTGAAGAACATGCCCATGGGTTCCGTGTTGCACTGTATTGAGCTGAAGCCGGGCAAGGGTGCCCAGATGGCGCGCAGTGCAGGTACTTCCTGCCAGCTGGTGGCGAAAGAAGGTCGTTACGTGACGCTCAGACTACGCTCCGGGGAAATGCGCAAGGTGCTGGCGGATTGTCGTGCCACCCTGGGCGAAGTCAGCAATTCTGAACACAATCTGCGCTCGCTGGGTAAGGCGGGCGCGAACCGTTGGCGCGGTGTGCGACCGACGGTGCGCGGTGTGGCGATGAACCCGGTCGATCACCCCCATGGTGGCGGTGAAGGCAAGACCTCTGGTGGCCGTCATCCGGTTTCACCCTGGGGTAAGCCGACCAAGGGTGCCAAGACCCGCAAGAACAAGCGAACGAACGAGATGATCGTGCGGCGTCGCCGCTCGAAGTCGAGCCGATAGGAGAAATTAAGTGCCTCGCAGTCTGAAGAAAGGGCCATTTGTCGATCTGCATCTGATGAACAAGGTGCAAAAGGTGGTCGAGAGCAACGACAAGCGACCAATCAAAACCTGGTCACGCCGTTCGATGATCACGCCTGATTTTGTCGGTTTGACGATCCAGGTACATAACGGTCGCCAGCATGTGCCGGTGTTCGTCACCGAAGACATGGTCGGTCACAAACTGGGTGAATTTGCGCTGACCCGAACTTTCCGTGGTCACGCGGGTGACAAGAAGGTGCGTCGATAATGGAAGTTCAGGCAAAACTTAGCGGAGCGCGACTTTCGGCACAAAAGGCGCGCCTGGTTGCGGATCAGATTCGCGGCAAAAAAGTGGGTGAAGCCCTGGATATTCTGGGTTTCAGCACCAAGAAGGGCGCTCATCTGGTGCGCAAACTGCTGGAATCTGCAATTGCCAATGCCGAGAACAACGAAGGTGCTGATGTCGATGAACTGTCGGTATCGCGCATCTTTGTCGATGAAGGCATGACCATGAAACGAATCAAACCGCGCGCAAAAGGGCGTGCTGACAGAATCTTAAAGCGTACCTGCCATATCACTGTGGCAGTTGCCGACTAACGGGATAGTTAAGTATGGGTCAAAAGGTCAACCCCACCGGAATTCGACTTGGCATCGTCAAGGATCACACCTCAGTGTGGTACGCAGATGGTCCCAGCTACGCCGAAAAGCTGCATACCGATCTTGAGGTTCGGGATTACATTCGCAAGCGACTGGCGCAGGCGTCAGTCAGTCGTATCGACATCGAGCGTCCGGCGAATAATGCCAGGATCACGATTCATACGGCGCGTCCGGGCATTGTGATTGGCAAGAAGGGCGAGGATGTCGAGAAGCTGCGCCAGGAAGTATCGAAGATGATCAATGTGCCGGTGCACATCAACATCGAAGAAGTGCGCAAGCCGGAGCTGGATGCACACCTGGTTGCGCAGAGTGTCGCCCAGCAGCTTGAGCGTCGGGTGATGTTCCGTCGTGCCATGAAGCGCGTCATGCAAAACGCCATGCGACTCGGTGCCGAGGGTATCAAGGTGCGCGTGGCCGGTCGTCTGGGTGGTGCGGAGATTGCCCGTTCAGAGACCTATCACGAAGGTCGCGTACCGCTGCACACATTGCGCGCCGATATCGATTATGCCCTGGCAGAAGCGAAAACGACTTACGGCATTCTGGGCGTCAAGGTGTGGATCTTCAAAGGGGAGATCCTCGGCCAGCGTGAAGAAGCCGACCAGCAGACTAACGTGCAGAGTTTTGGATAAACGATGTTACAGCCGAAGCGAACAAAATTTCGAAAACAACAGAAAGGTCGCAACCGGGGCCTGGCACAGCGTGGCTCGTCCGTCAGTTTTGGCGAGTTCGGGCTGAAGTCGACAGGGCGTGGGCGGCTGACTGCTCGCCAGATTGAGGCGGGTCGTCGCGCAATGACCCGGCATGTTCGTCGTGGCGGCAAGATCTGGATCCGGGTGTTCCCGGACAAGCCGATCACCGGCAAGCCGCTCGAGGTTCGGCAGGGTAAAGGTAAGGGTAACGTCGAGTATTGGATCGCCCAGATCAAGCCGGGCAAGGTCCTGTACGAAATGGAAGGTGTGAGTGAAGAAGTGGCGCGAGAGGCGTTTCGTCTGGCGGCTGCGAAGCTGCCGTTCCCGACCACGATTGTTAAACGCTCGGTAATGTGACGCAGTGACGCAAATGAAAGTATCAGAACTCAGAGATAAGTCAGCCGAAGAACTCCAGCAGACGCTGGTCGACCTGACCAAGGACCAGTTTGGTTATCGCATGCAGCAGTCGACGGGTCAGCTGGCCCAGACTCATCTGCTCAAGCAGGTGAAGCAGGACATTGCTCGTGTGAAAACCGTGCTGCGTGAAAAAAAGGGTAACGAATGAGCCAGACAGACGAAGCAAGAACTGCCCAGGGCACTGTGGTGAGCACCAAGATGCAGAAGACCATCACGGTGCTGGTAGAGCGGCGCATGCAGCATCCGCTTTACGGTAAATACATCAAGCGTTCGAAGAAGATTCACGCGCATGATGAAACGGAACAGTGTCAGGAAGGCGATCTGGTCACCATTGAAGAGACCAGGCCGATTTCCAAGACAAAGGCGTGGCAGTTGAAGTCGGTAGACCGCAAGGCGGCGGTCATTTAAGGGCGCGAGCCCTGGGGATTGGAGAAGTTAGATGATTCAGGCACAGACATATCTGGATATTGCCGACAACAGCGGCGCACGCCGGGTTATGTGCATCAAGGTGCTCGGTGGTTCCAAGCGCCGTTATGCCAACGTGGGTGACATCATCAAGGTCACGGTCAAGGAAGCCATCCCGCGTGGACGGGTTCGCAAGGGCCAGGTGCTGGATGCGGTCGTTGTACGAACCAAGAAGGGTGTTCGTCGACCTGATGGCAGTGTGATTCGTTTCGATGGTAATGCGGCCGTGTTGCTGAATGCACAGAAGCAGCCAATCGGTACTCGTATTTTTGGACCGGTCACGCGCGAGCTGCGAAACGATCGGTTCATGCGGATTATTTCGCTGGCGCCGGAAGTACTGTAAGCGGCGGGCAGAAGGGTAACAGGACAGCGTTATGCAAAAGATTAGAAAAGACGACGATGTGATCGTCCTTGCAGGCAAGGACAAAGGCAAGCGCGGCGCCGTGACGCGCGTGCTGGATGACGATCGCGTGTACGTATCTGGCGTCAACGTGATCAAGCGCCACACCAAGGGCAATCCGCAGATGGGTCAGCCCGGCGGCATTATTGAAAAGGAAGCGCCGATTCATATTTCGAACGTTGCAATCTACAACGACAAGGCTGGCAAAGCGGATCGTGTCGGGGTCAAGCAGCTCGACGACGGCCGCAGGGTACGCATCTTTCGCTCGACAGGCGACGAGATCGACTAGGAAAGAAGATGACAGATCTAAAGAAAGTTTACGATGACGGAATCCGGGCAAAGCTCAAAGAAGAGCTTGGCCTCGATAACGTCATGGAAGTACCAAGGGTCACCAAGATCACGCTGAATATGGGCGTGGGAGAGGCGACCGCCGACCGTAAGCAGCTTGAAAGTGCCGTCGCTGATATGGAACTGATTGCCGGCCAGAAGCCGATTATGACGGCGGCCCGCAAGTCCATCGCCGGCTTCAAGATTCGTGATGGCTTTCCGATCGGCTGCAAGGTGACGCTGCGCCAGAAGCGTATGTACGAATTCCTGGATCGTCTGATCAACATTGCGATCCCGCGTCAGCGTGACTTCCGTGGTATCAGCCCGCGTTCTTTTGACGGTCGCGGCAACTTTTCCATGGGCATCTCCGAGCAGATCGTGTTCCCGGAGATCAATTTCGACAAGGTCGACAAGATTCGCGGACTGGATATCGCGATCACGACCACGGCGAAGACTGATGAACAAGGCAGGGCACTGCTTCGTGCCTTTAACTTCCCGTTCCGGGAAGCGAGCTAAGAGCAGGAGCTAAAGAGACAACTTATGGCCAAGAAATCCATGATTAACCGCGAGCTGAAGCGCGCCAAGGTGGTCAAGAAGTACGCCAAGAAGCGCGCTGAGCTGAAAGCGATCATCGCCAATCCCGAGACCACGGACGACGATCGGTGGGAAGCGCAGATCAAACTGCAGAAGCTGCCTCGGAATGCGAGCCCGGTACGACAGCAGCGTCGTTGTGCGCTGACCGGTCGACCGCATGCGGTTTATCGACGTTTTGGCCTCGCCCGTACCAAGCTGCGTGAAGCGGCAATGCGCGGTGACGTTCCTGGACTCGTGAAGTCCAGCTGGTAAAGGAGTAGGCAACGTAATGACAATGCAAGATCCATTGGCAGACATGCTCACCCGGATTCGCAATGCGCAGATTGCGCGCATCGGTTCGGTGACGATGCCGTCCTCAAAGACCAAGGTAGCGATTGCCGAGGTACTGCGCGATGAAGGCTATGTCGAGAGCGTCGAGGTTGCCGACAAAGAGAACAACAAGAAGGAACTGACGATCAAGCTGAAGTATTTCCGCGGCAAGCCGGTGATTGAAGAGATCAAGCGCATCAGCCGACCGGGTCTGCGTCAGTACAAGGCAAAAGAAGACCTCCCGGTGCTTCGCGGCGGGCTGGGTATCTACATCGTTTCCACCAATAAGGGATTGATGTCAGATCGTGCCGCTCGCGCCAACGGCATTGGCGGCGAGCTGATTTGTTCGGTCTTCTAACGAGAGATTAGGCGAAGAGACAATGTCCAGAATTGCAAACAATCCGGTTTCGCTGCCAAAAGGTGTGGAAGTCACGCTGGGTGCGAACGAAATCAGTGTCAAGGGCAGCAAAGGCTCACTCGCTGTTGCCGCCAATGAGCTGGTGGAGGTCGTGCAGGAAGACGACCAGCTGAAGTTCAAGGCGAAGGCCGCTACCAAAAAGGCAGGTGCGCTCGCAGGCACTTACCGGGCGCTGGTTGGCAACATGGTCCGCGGCGTCAGCGAAGGATTCGTCAAGGAACTGCAGCTGATCGGTGTGGGTTACCGCGCCCAGGTGCAGGGCAAGAAGCTGAACCTGACGCTCGGGTTCTCTCATCCGGTGGAATACCCGATTCCCGAAGGGATCGAGATTGAAACCCCGGCGCCGACCCAGGTACTGATTCGTGGTGTCGACAAGCAGCTGGTGGGACAGGTTGCTGCCGAAATCCGTGGTTACCGGCCGCCGGAGCCATACAAGGGCAAGGGCGTGCGCTACGTCGATGAGTACGTGAAGCGCAAGGAAGCCAAGAAGAAATAATTGAACTGAACGAATTGACCCCAACGGGGAATGTAAGACATGAGCAAGAAAAACGACGCACGATTGAAGCGGGCACGACGTGGCCGCAAGCACATTCGGGATCTCGAAATCCCGCGCCTGTGCGTTTACCGTTCGCCGCGACACATCTACGCACAGATCATCAGTCCGGCTGGCGATCAGGTGCAGGTGTCAGCTTCGACGGTTGAGAAGGATCTGCGTGCGGGTTCGACCGGCAATGTGTCCGGTGCGGTTGCTGTCGGCAAGCTGATCGCTGAGCGAGCCAAGGCGGCAGGTATCGAAGCTGTTGCTTTTGATCGTTCAGGATACAAATACCATGGCCGGGTAAAAGCCCTGGCCGATGCCGCCCGCGAGGGCGGACTGCAGTTCTAGCGGGGAATATTGATGGCATTCAACGACCAGGAAAACGAAGAAGGTATCCAGGAGAAGCTGGTTCAGGTTAACCGTGTGGCCAAGGTGGTCCAGGGTGGCCGGATCTTTGGCTTCACTGCGCTGACGGTTGTCGGTGACGGCAATGGCCGGGTTGGCTATGGTCGCGGCAAGGCGCGCGAGGTGCCTCTCGCTATCCAGAAAGCGATGGAAGCTGCCCGTCGCAACATGATTCAGGTCGACCTGAATGGCTCCACCATTCAGTACCCGATCACCGCCCGTCACGGTGCTTCGAAGATTTTCATGCAGCCGGCCTCTGAAGGTACGGGTGTGATTGCTGGTAAGACGATGCGCGCGGTGCTGGAAGTCGCCGGTGTGCACAACGTACTGGCAAAGAGCTACGGCTCAACCAACCCGGTGAATGTGATTCGCGCGACCTTCAACGGTCTGAAGAACATGCGTGCACCGGAAAGTGTGGCTGAAAAGCGCGGCAAGACCGTCGCCGACATTACGAGTTAACCGTCATGGCAGACAAGACGATCAAGGTAACGCTGACCAAGAGCCCGATTGGCCGACTGCAGTCTCATCGTGAATGTGCACGTGGGCTGGGCCTTCGGAAGATCAGTCAGACCGTTGAAGTCATCGATACACCGGCCAACCGCGGCATGATCAACAAGATCAACTATATGCTGCGTGTGGAAGAGCCGGCGTAGTCGTCGAACGAAGGATAGAGAAGCATCATGCGACTAAATACATTGAAGCCAAACCGACGCACGCCACGTAAGCGGGTCGGTCGTGGTATCGGCAGTGGCCTGGGTAAGACCGGCGGTCGTGGCCACAAGGGCCAGAAGTCCCGTTCCGGCGGCAATATCCCCGCTCGATTTGAAGGCGGCCAGCAGCCGTTGCAGATGCGCCTGCCGAAGTTCGGTTTTAATTCTGCGATGGCCCGCACCACGGCCGAGGTCACACTGAGCGAGCTGGGCAAGGTCGACGCGGACGTCATTGACCTGGACGCCTTGAAGGCGGCCAACATCATCAATGGTTCCTATACGCGGGCCAAGGTGATGCTGTCCGGCTCCATTGACAAGGCAGTGACGCTGAAAGGCATTCGCGTCACCAAAGGTGCCCGGACCGCAATCGAAGCGGCTGGCGGCAAGATCGAAGAGTAACGAGTACGGCACAGAGTAAGCGGAGTAAAAAAGAGTAGTAGATGGCAAGTACCCTGGCACAACGAGGCAAGGCAGCCGCCGCAAGCGGTGGGCTGACAGAGCTGCGACAACGGATCTTCTATGTCCTGCTCGCGATTTTTGTTTATCGCGTCGGCAGCCATATTCCCGTGCCCGGGATCAATCCGGAGCGTCTGCGTGCGCTGTTCGATCAGCAGCAGGGCGGCATTCTCGATCTGTTTAACATGTTTTCCGGTGGCGCCCTCGAACGCATGAGTATTTTTGCACTCGGCATCATGCCCTACATCTCCGCGTCGATTATTACCCAGCTGCTGGTGGCAACGACGCCGTCGCTGCAGCAGCTGCGCAAGGAAGGTGAGAGCGGTCGCCGCAAGATTCAGCAGTACACCCGTTATGGCACGCTGGTGCTTGCCCTGATTCAGGGGCTTGCCATGAGCAGCGGCCTTGCGTCCCAGGAGCTGGCATACACCAGCGCTTTCGCGTTCCATTTTGTCGCCGTCACCACGCTGGTGACTGGCGCCATGTTCCTGATGTGGCTGGGCGAGCAGGTTACAGAACGCGGCGTGGGTAATGGTATTTCGATTCTTATTTTTGCCGGTATCGTTGCCGGTTTCCCCGGCGCCATTGGTCAGTTGTTTGAGCAGGGTCGCCAGGGCGAGATTCATCCGCTGGTGATGCTGGGTGTCGGTGCACTCGCTGTGATGGTGGTCGCTGGCGTGGTCTTTGTCGAGCGCGGTCAGCGTCGGATTACGATCAACTATGCGCGGCGCCAGCAGGGTCGCCAGATGTATCAGGCCCAGAGCAGCCACCTGCCGCTCAAGGTCAACATGGCAGGCGTGATTCCTGCGATCTTCGCGTCGAGCCTGCTGTTGTTCCCGGCATCGCTGGGTCAGTGGTTCGGCCAGTCGCCGGGGATGGAGTGGTTGCAGGAGCTGTCTTTGCAGATTGCGCCGGGCCAGCCGCTCAATATCATCCTGTTCTCGGCGGGCATCATCTTCTTCTGCTTCTGGTATACGGCGATCATGTTCAATCCGAAAGAGGTGGCCGATAACCTGAAGCGATCCGGTGCATTCATTCCAGGCTATCGCCCCGGTGACCAGACCGCACGTTACATCGACACGATTCTGACTCGACTGACGCTGTTCGGTTCGCTGTACATGACAGCGGTGTGCCTGCTGCCGCAGTTTCTGGTGGTGCACACAGGCATTACGTTCCAGCTGGGCGGTACGGCGCTGCTGATCGTCGTGGTCGTGGTGATGGACTTTATGGCTCAGGTGCAGACTCACCTGATGTCTCATCAGTATGAGTCGCTGATGAAGAAATCGAATTTGCAGAACTTCGGCCGCAGATAGAGGTCGCTGGGAGACCAACATGAAGGTAAGAGCTTCAGTTAAAAGGATGTGCCGTAACTGCCGCATCATTCGGCGGAAAGGCGCGGTGCGGGTGATCTGCACTGAACCCAAGCATAAACAGCGCCAGGGCTAGGGCGCGAACAGATAGGAGCACTGAATGGCTCGTTTAGCTGGAATTAACGTTCCTGACAACAAGCACACAGAGATTTCGCTGACGTACATCTTCGGCATCGGCCGCAGGACGGCGCAGCAAATCTGTGACCTGACCGGCGTCAATCCGACCGTAAAGATGGGCGATCTGACCGAGGAAGAACTCGACAAGCTGCGCGCTCATATTGGCACGATGACGGTTGAGGGCGACCTGCGCCGCCAGTACCAGCTGAACGTCAAGCGTCTGCTGGATCTCGGTTGCAACCGTGGTATTCGCCATCGTCGCAACCTGCCGGTTCGTGGTCAGAACACCAAGAACAATGCGCGTACGCGCAAGGGGCCCAAGCGTCCGGTTCGACGCTAGGCCAGATGAATAACGGGAAACAGTAACTATGTCAGAAACCGAAACCCAAGAAGCGACCACTGACGCCGAGGAAGCGCCGAAGCCTGCGGTATCCACGCGTCGTCGCGGCAAGCGACAGGTGGTGGATGGTCTTGCGCACATTCATGCATCGTTCAACAACACGATTATTACCATCACCGATCGTCAGGGTGGCGCACTTGCCTGGGCAACTGCCGGGGGCTCCGGCTTCCGTGGCGCGCGCAAGAGCACACCGTTCGCTGCCCAGGTTGCCGCCGAACGTGCCGGTAACGCTGCGCTCGAATACGGCCTGCAGAACCTGGAAGTATTTGTGAAGGGTCCGGGGCCTGGTCGTGAAGCGGCAGTTCGTGCGCTGAATGCCGTTGGTTATCGAATTACTAACATCACAGACGTAACGCCGATTCCGCACAACGGTTGTCGGCCACCCAAGCGAAGAAGGGTGTAAAGGAGACTTTCATGGCGAGATATCTCGGCCCAACCTGCAAACTGGCGCGACGCGAAGGTACCGATCTCTTTTTGAAGAGTGGCGTCCGTCCACTCGAGTCCAAATGTCGACTGGAGAGCGCTCCGGGTCAGCACGGCGCACGTCGTGTCCGTAACTCGGACTACGCTGTCCAGCTGCGTGAGAAGCAAAAGGTACGTCGTTTGTATGGTGTGCTCGAAAAGCAGTTCCGTAACTACTACAAGCGCGCGGACCGTCAAAAAGGTGCCACCGGTGAAAACCTGTTGCGCATTCTCGAGCGCCGTCTCGACAATGTGGTGTATCGCATGGGGTTTGGTTCGACTCGTGCGGAAGCGCGGCAGCTCGTATCTCACAAGGCAGTGCTGGTTAATGGCAATGTCGTCAATATTCCGTCGTATCAGGTAGAAGCCGGTGACACCATTTCCATTCGGGAAAAGTCACGTAACCAGTTGCGCATCCAGGGTGCGCTCACGATCGCTGCCAACCGGGCGGCCGTTGACTGGGTCGAGGTTGACGCGGACAAGCTGCAGGGCCTGTTCAAGGCGTACCCCGACCGTGATCAGCTCCCGCAGGAAATCAACGAGAACCTGATCGTCGAGCTGTACTCGAAGTAACGGGAAAGTAACGGCAGGCAACAGGTATTTAGAGGAATTTGTGGAGGTCCCGTAAGGGCTCTTTCGCAGTAAACAAACGCAATCAGACAGGTATCATCTATGCCCCATGCGTCATTAGAGTTCTTGACCCCGAAGCACATTCAGGTCGAGCAGGTTAGCAACACGCGCGCCAACGTTATTCTTGAGCCGCTCGAGCGAGGCTTCGGCCATACGCTGGGTAACGCGCTGCGTCGCATCCTGCTGTCATCGATGCCCGGCTGCGCCATTGTCGAAGCCGAGATCGAAAATGTATTGCATGAATACAGCACCATCGATGGCGTGCAGGAAGACGTGATTGAAATCCTGCTGAACCTGAAGGGTGTGGCGGTGAAACTGAATGCGTCTGACGAAGCCACGCTGACCCTGAACAAGCAGGGCCCCGGCGTTGTCACTGCCGGCGATTTCCAGTTGGATCACGACGTTGAGATCGCTAACCCCGATCACGTGATTGCGACCCTGAACGAGAGCGGTAGTCTGAATCTTCGCGCCAGGGTAGGTCGTGGCCGCGGTTATGAACCGGCAGATCTGCGCCAGATGGACGAAGAACAGGGCCGCACCATCGGCAGCCTGTTGCTTGATGCATCCTACAGCCCGGTTCGTCGTGTCGCTTACAAGGTCGACAGTGCCCGCGTTGAGCAGCGCACTGACCTCGACAAGCTGATCATCGATCTCGAAACCAACGGCACCATCGATCCGGAAGAAGCCATTCGCCGCGCTGCCACCATCCTGCAGCAACAGGTCAGCGTTTTTGTCGATCTGGAAAGCGAAAAGGAACCGGAACCGGAAGAACAGGAAGACGAGATCGATCCGATTCTGCTGCGTCCGGTGGACGATCTGGAATTGACGGTTCGTTCGGCGAATTGTCTCAAGGCAGAGAATATTTATTACATTGGCGATCTGATTCGTCGTACCGAGGTAGAGCTGCTCAAGACGCCGAACCTTGGTAAGAAGTCGCTGACGGAAATCAAGGACGTGCTTGCCTCGCGTGGTTTGTCTCTTGGCATGCGTCTGGAAAACTGGCCGCCGTCGAGTCTGCGCGGTGATGACCGGGTACTGGGTTAAACCATCGCTGTGATTGATCGCCGTGAGGCGGGCATCTCATCGAAGAGAGTGAATAGGTAGAACAATGCGCCATCGAAAAAGTGGACGACAACTGAACCGGAACAGCTCACATCGCAAGTCGATGTTCCGCAATATGGCCTGCTCGCTGTTTGAGCACGAAGTCATCAAGACGACGCTGCCCAAGGCGAAAGAGCTGCGCCGTGTGGCAGAGCCGCTGATCACGCTGGCCAAGGACGATTCGGTGGCAAACCGTCGACTGGCGTTCGCGCGGATGGGCGACAAGGCCGCGGTCGGCAAGCTGTTTGCTGAAATTGCGCCTCGCTACAGTGAGCGACCGGGTGGTTACACTCGCATCCTGAAGGCGGGCTTTCGTTCCGGCGATGCCGCGCCGATGGCCTATATCGAACTGGTCGATCGGCCGCTGCCGGACCCCGATGACTTCGATGACGACATCGACGACGATGATGACGAAGATTAGTCGCTAGCGATTTGATCAAAAGCCGGGTTCGCCCGGCTTTTTTGTGCCGCACGCGATTCAGAGATAACACGCTTATAACACGCATAGAAGAAGGCAATACGATGCATACCTCATTCAATCCAACAGTTCGTACGCTGATGGGCCCGGGTCCGTCCGATGTCAATCCGCGCATTCTCACCGCCATGAGCAAACCCACCATCGGCCACCTGGACCCCGATTTCATCCGGTTGATGGATGAGATCAAGTCGCTGCTGCAACTCGCCTTCCAGACCGAAAACCAGCTTACGATTCCCGTCTCTGCGCCCGGCTCTGCCGGTATGGAAACCTGCTTTGTGAATCTCGTGGAACCGGGTGACAAGGTCGTGATCTGCCAGAATGGTGTTTTCGGTAGCCGCATGGCCGAAAATGTTACTCGCCAGGGTGGCGAGGTGATTGCGGTTGAGAACGAATGGGGTCGCGCCATTGATCCTGCGAAAGTTGAAGAAGCCCTCAAGGCGAATCCAGATGCGAAGATCCTGGCGTTTGTTCACGCCGAGACATCGACGGGCGCCTACAGCGATGCGGCGACCCTGTGCAAGCTGGCAAAGCAGTATGACTGTCTCACCATCGTCGACTGTGTAACCTCGTTAGGGGGTATCAACGTCACCATTGATGAGTGGGGTGCGGATGCCGTTTACAGCGGTACGCAGAAGTGCCTTTCGTGCGCACCCGGCCTGTCGCCGATCAGTTTCAGTCAGGGTGCAGTCGATGCGGTGAAAGCGCGCAGGCATCCAGTCACTTCCTGGTTCCTGGATTTGAATCTGGTGATGGGATACTGGGGCGAAGGCCAGACCCGCGCTTATCACCATACCGCACCGGTCAATGCGCTCTACGGTCTGCATGAGGCTTTGGTCATCCTGGCCGAAGAGGGCCTTGAGAATAGCTGGCAGCGGCACATGACCAATCACCTGGCGCTGCGCGCGGGGCTCGAAGCCCTTGGTTTGTCGTTCATCGTGCCGGAGGATGAGCGGCTGCCGCAGTTGAATGCGGTGACCATTCCCGATGGTGTGGACGAAGGTGCGGTTCGTAAGCAGCTGCTACAACAGTTCAACCTTGAGATCGGTGCCGGTCTTGGGGCGCTCGCGGGCAAGGTGTGGCGCATCGGCCTCATGGGCTATGCCAGCAATCCGAAGAACGTCATGCTGTGCGTGAATGCACTGGAATCCGTGCTTGGCCAGTACAACGCACACATTAACAAGGGCGAGGCTACAGCTGCCGTGGCCGCTGCCTACGCGGGCTGATACCGACTACCTTCCTGCTGCGGAGATTGCGATTCGCGACGCTGGAGGAACTCGCGGCGGTACTCTCGGGATGAGCGAGTTTCTGACTAGTTCATCTTCCGTTTTAGTTCGCTCAATTTATCTTCGATCGCGTCTACTGCGATGAATGTGAAGGCGTTGCCAATCTTTCTCTGTTGAAGGAGTCCGAGTTCAGCAAGACGTAGTAGGTCTGTGCGAGCGGTGGGATAAGAGATGGTATGGGACTTTCTGTGGCTCTCGAAGGTGTAGCTGCTCGAGGGATTACGCAACGCGTGAGAAAGGAGCGCGAGTTGCCGGTAATTCAGGTGACGTGAGAATGCTGATGACCCCAGTATTTGTTCAACCTTTTTGATTTCGTCGGCTTTCCTGGTGAGATACTCTTGTAAGTATTGAATCGCTCGAATAATGACGCGTAGATTGAAATCCAGAAAGTAGGTCGTGTCATTGTCATCAGTTTCTGTATAGAGATACGCACGGGCATACTTTGCTGGACCGTTCTTCAGGATTGTAGAGATCGAGATGTATTCCATCATCCAGTAGCCGTGCTTTGCCATGGACCAGTAGAACAACGCTCGAGCGGTCCTGCCGTTGCCGTCAATGAATGGATGGTCGTAGCCGATCATGAAGTGCAGCAGGATGGATCGTATGACCGGGTGAAGGAATTCGCTGTCGTTCTCGGGGCCATTTGCAAGGTCACAAAGCGCCTGAATCCGGTCTTCGAGCTGATCTGCGTGGGGCGGATCATGAAGTAGCGTGTTGTCTCGATCGTCGTATACCCCAATTCGGTCGTTTGCCGTACGAAATCTTCCAACCGCGCCAGGATCATCTAGTGTTCCTTCAGTCACGATCCTGTGCAGGTGGAGCAGAAGTGAGGGAGATAGTGGCTGCTCGATGATTTCACGGATATAGGTCATGGCCTGATAGTTGTTAAAGATCATCTTTTCATCCTTGTCTCGAGGACGTCGACTTTCTCGCAACATGGCCTTTGCAATCTTGTGGGTCGTCGATGCACCTTCTAGTTGGCTTGATGTAATGGCTTCCTCGATCACGGAATTGACCAGGTATCTGTCTCGGGTAGCTGGATTTGCAACTTGCTCAGCAATCTGGACCCGACCGGAAGCCTGCTGATCCACTTGGTGTAGCTTCTGTTGAAGTGTGTCCGGAATCCAATAGACGAAATTTGATCCTGATATGGCATGGAGTGGGAGTTTTCGATAGGCGCCGGATCTTCGGAGTTTCGTGAGATACCACCACTCCTCGTGGTTTGAGATCCCTTCTGGGAGCGGCTTGTATTTCATTTGTTCCCAGTGGAGGTATTCCTTGTCGCGGTCCTTGGCTAGGTCGGACGAGAGCAGTTCAAAGAGGCGACCCATAACCCTTTGTTTTTCTGGGCTTTCTTCTTTCCCATCAAGCATGAGTTTCTCAAGAGAGGGCGGCGGGTTGGGAATCTTCATGGACGTATAGAAAAACTATAAACTTGTATAAAATTTATAGTACAAGAATCTCTTTGTATTTCTATAGATTTTTCACAGATTTATACTTTTTCTATAGTTTTGGTTCGCAATAGCGGCGTTCTGGTTGTGATCAACTGAAGAGCGCAGTTCCCAACTGCCGCTCACACGCCGGTACTAAAGATTTCCGTCAAGTTTGACCAAACAGAAGACACATAAAACATACTGCCCTTGAATAAACTTCGAGTCCTTTCATGCATCAGTCTCTGCGATTTCGAACTCAACCACGTATAGGCATTTACGCTCTCTGCCTTGTAACCCCATGTTATGCGTTTGACCCGTCGTGTGATTATTCGGATTGCATGGCCTGAATGCGGTTAGCTTCCTCAGCGATCATTGCTTGCAGTTCTTGCATGTTTTCCTGGATTCGCTGGGCTCCTATCTGCGCTCCTTCCGCGGTCAGTTCTGGCATGACCCTCAAGGATTTCATGCCGGTCGGAGTTTTGTAGAAGGCGGCGAGATCCCTGAGTTCGCTTGCGGTAAAAGCTGAACTATATATCCGGAGAAGTTCTGGCTTAAGCGATTGATAGCTCATGTGTTTCTGGAAAAAGGTAATCATGACACCCCGGTAAGGAAGGAGGCCCGGGTTCTGCTGAAGCTGAACGTCCAGCATGTAATTGATTGACTCCTGAAGCAGGTTCTCCGTATCCATGAGCCGAAGCAGTTCTTCAGCCTCCGCGGTCGCACTATCCTCCGCAACGGCATTCGACGCGAAGAACATAGTAGTTACTAGAAGGATGGCGGCTTTATTCATGATCATTCCTTAATCAGTGAATGTCTGTTTGATGTGTGATGACCTGGTGTTCTGTTCACTGGCGTGTGAATAGTGAATACGGCAAGGATTTCCTCTCATCTACACCTGCCGACAGCGATGTGGCAGGTTGCTTGGTTACGTCACGTTATGTGTCACCGCTCAGGTCCCGAGCTTTCAGTATTGATTGCAATTCGTAGCCGGCTTTCTGAAGATTCTCAAAGCCTCCGGTTTCCCGATCAATCACACAGACAATGCCTATCGGCTGGATACCGTCATTACCTAGCTTCTCAAGGGCGTCGAGAATAGCGCCGCCGGAAGAAACAACATCCTCAACGATGACAATCTTCTTTCCAACGAGGCTCGGCCCTTCGGCATATTTGCATGTGCCATAGGTCTTGGCTTCTTTTCGCACGAAGGCTGCCGGCAGTCCGGTAATCTGGCTGAGAACGGAAACGACCGGGATGCCGCCCATCTCCAGTCCCGCCAATATCTCAGCTTCGGGCGGGATGAGCTTCGAGAGTGCCACGCAGATATCGTGCAGAAGCGCCGGGTCTGACTCGAACAGATACTTGTCGAAGTAGGTGTCAGAGACTGCGCCGGAGCGGAGCGTGAATTCGCCCTTCAGTTCAGCAACCGATTTGATTCTGGGAGCGAGGTCAGCCTTGGCGTCCATGACGGCACCTTGAGAAAACCTGATCATGACTGAAAGAATGCATGATTAATACTGTGCCAGTGTTGGCGAGTAGCAGAAACCGCTGCTCAAAAGTCGTTCGTAAACAGACGTCCGGTTGTTCGACGCCGTTGAAAGACTACAGCAGCAGATCGCAACCGAACACGGTCTCGATCGGGTCGATCATAAACCCGTGCTCTGGTTTTGGCGCAAAAAGCATTGAAGGCCAGTAGAGCAGTACCCAGCTTAGCCAATAGGCAGTGCCGAATGCTCCAATGGCGATGGCCCAGACGGTAAGACGCAGCAACAAAGTGGTTAGACGCTTTTGACTAGCAGTCATGATTGCTCCTTGTCGCGAGCTGGAACCACCGAGAGGTGGCGAACGCCAGTCAAAGACAGGCCGGCAGTACGTAGGGTCTCAACATAAATTCCTGCAGTGCGCTGAAAAGAGCGCTCCAGGGAACCGGTTAACATCGTCGATAGCTCTTTGCTCGCACGATCTTGATCGTCAAGCTGGATGGCTCGAAGGCTCTTCAATAGAGAAAGTTCATCGGCGCTCAGGGTTTTGCTGCAGTGGCACCGGATCTCAATAGGTCGTATTGCCGCCAGGGCGAGTAGGCTCATGAATTCGTTCAGCGGATCAATTGCGGCCGTAGGGCAGCGCAGTCTGTTGTAGGTTGGCGACAGAGTTTGCGAGATGCTCTGTTGCGAACCTTTCATCAGCACCCATTGACGCATGCTCAATAGCAGCAGTTGACCGCCTTGAGAAATGCCTGAAGCGGGTTGTTCGCGAGGTTGAACTGTTTGTGTTGTCGGGTTTGCGTAGACTTCCATGACAAGGATCTGTTATCGAATTCCAGCGCTTGTTTCGCCTGGCCTATTGGACGTCAGGGTAATTTGCGCCTTATGCGTGGCATCGCTGTTCATTGCCGCAGTGCTCCACTGGTTTGAATGGTTTCGCAACACGCGCTGCACCGATGAGGGGGAGGGAGATCCAGTCGGCGACAGTCGCGTCGTTGCGAATGAGAACTATTATCATTAACATGATTCGAGATTACAAGGGGTTTATAGGGCACGCGACAAAAAACGTCGTGAATCTCGTACTTCATGATATGTCCCGCGTCACAGGCGAGCGCTTCCCGCTTTGTACGGGCAAAAGAAGGTTGTGGGGACCCTGGGACTTATTGCCGGAACCAGCTAACCAGACCGTGACGTGCCTCTATCGCTTGCGTAGTGCAACCAGCAATGTGGGAATCAGGCTGACGGCAACAATAAACAGGGCGGCGGTCGACGCCTGATCGACACGCTCGTCTGAGGCGAGGCGGTAGACGCGAGTGGCCAGTGTCTCGAAGTTGAACGGTCGGAGAATCAGGGTGACGGGTAGCTCCTTGACCACATCGATGAATACCAGGAGGCCGGCATAGGCCAGCGTTCCTGAGATGAGCGGCGCATGGACCCGGCGCAGTACGCCGACCGGGGACGCACCCAGTGACCGGGCCGCCGCGTCCAGCGAGGGATGGACCTGGCCCAGACCACTGTGGGCACCGTTGAAGGCGATCGTCATGAACCGGGCGACATAGACGAAGATCAGTGCCGCCATCGACCCTGTCAGGAGAAGCCCCTCGATACTGTCAAATTGCTGTGCAAGCCAGTGATCGATTCTCGACAGCGGCTGCAGCGCACCGATGGCCAGCACCAGTCCGGGTATCGCGTAGCCCAGGGTAGCCAGACGGACAGCGTATTGGCTCAGCAGTGAATGGCGAAGGCGAGCGGCATAGGCGAGCCAGGTTGCACCGATGACGCACAAACAGGCCGCAACCAGCGCGACCAGCAGTGTGTTGCCGATAAAGGTGGCGAAACGTCGACCCAGCAAGGGGTCGCCAACCTCGACGGCGTGCAGGATGAGAATCGCGCAGGGAATAAGAAAGCCAATCACGGCCGGTGTCGCGCAAAATACGAACGCGAGTGCGGATCGGATGCCGGACAGTTTCCTTCGGGGCGTCTCAGCAGCGGGAGCCGCGGGATTGTATCGCGCGCCGCGCCGACTCAGTTGTTCGGCGATGACCAGAAACACGACGATAATGAACAGCCAGCTCGCAAGTCGAAGGGCGGTACTGAGTTCGCCCATTGCAAGCCAGGTACGAAACACACCCGTTGTCAGCGTGGGAACACCGAAGTGCTCAACCAGGCCGAACTCGGCAGCGGTTTCCATGAGCACCAGGGCAGTGCCGCCCGCGATGGCCGGACGCGCGAGCGGTATCGTCATCCCGAAGTACAGTCGGAAACCTGACACACCCAGTACTCGCGCTGCCTGAATCAGCGTCGATGATTGAGCCTCAAGGTTGGCGCGCACGAGAAGGTAGACGTAAGGATAAAGTACGGACGCCATGACCAGTGCCGCGCCGGGTAACGACCGTATCGTGGGGAAGTGATAGTCGCCATACTCCCAGTCCATGGTTTCACGCAACGTTGACTGTACAGGTCCCGAATACTCAAGGAACTCGGCGTAGATATAGCCGGCAACGTAGGTCGGTATGGCAAGAGGCAGGACCAATGCGGGCGCAATCCATCGATCGCCGAAGAACCGGTATTGGGTACAGATCGATGCGGTCGCGGTTCCGATGAAGCCGGCGAGAAGACCTGTCAGCAGCATCAGCAGCAGGGTGTTGCTAATGTACTCGGCGAGCAGGTTGTCACGAACGTGAAGCCACGCATCTTCAGCGGGCCAGATCAGTGCGGATATCACGACCAGCAGTGGCACCGCGACCGGCACGGCGATCAGCAGTGTCCCGATGTCGAGCAGGCGAAGTCGGTTAGTCACGGAATTTGATGGGAGGGCGAGTGAAAGAGAGAATGACGGAAAGAATGCAACATACCGACGACGGAGAAAAGGCTTGAGTATAACCTTCAGCGATGTGCATCACGCCTATAGCGGTGTCGAGGTACTTCATGACATCTGCCTCGATGTTGCTGAACAGGAAATTGTCTGTGTCCTTGGCCCGTCAGGCAGCGGTAAGTCGACGCTGCTAAAGCTCGTCGCCGGACTTGAATGGTTGCAGCGTGGCGAAATAACGCTGGCCGGGCAACGCATCACGCCTGAAACCTGCCCGCCACCGGAAAGTCGGCCAATCGGGCTTGTACTCCAGGAGCATGCACTGTTCCCCCATCTGACGGTACGACAGAATCTCGAATTTGGGTTGTCAGGGCACAGCCCTGCGGAAAGGCAGTCCCGGACGGACTTGTTGCTCAGGCAAACGGGCCTTGCCGACCTTGATGCCCGATATCCCGGCACGCTGTCTGGCGGCCAGCAGCAACGTGTGGCACTGGCGCGCTCGCTCGCGCCGTCGCCGCAGATCATGTTGATGGACGAACCCTTCGCCAGTGTCGATGTGTTACTCAAAGAGCACCTGCGTGGGGAAACCCGCAGGCTGCTGGCAGCATCGGGTGCCACGACACTGATGGTCACCCATGACCCGGCCGATGCGCTGGCGATTGCTGATCGAATCGCGGTGATTGTCGATGGACGCCTGGTGCAGTGTGCAGCGCCCGAAACCATGTGGCACACGCCGGCGCACCCGTTTGTTGCCGAGGTGCTGGCGGGGCGCCAGCTCGTGAGCGCCCGACGTGATGACGACGATGGCGTTTTCCTGACAGCCTTTGGGGCGGCCCCGATAGAAAGTGTGACAGCCCCGGCGCCATCGGAGCCGAGGGTTTGCCTGGCCATTGATCCGTATGATGTCGAGTTGGCCAGGGCACCGGAAAGTGAAGTGGTCATCCGCGACATTCGCTTTGCCGGTCGCGACTTTGTCATCCTGTTAGCGGCCGGAGAGGAGACCTTGCAGGTGCGGACCGTTCGGCCACTCGCATTTGGTGTGGGCGACGCCGTCTCCGTCCGATTTGCCTCCGGTACAATACCTGCCTACAATCGCGAATAATTCTCATTAAGGAGTTATTGCAATGGCGCGACTTTGTCAGGCGATATTGCTGTTCATAGTGCTGGTTGCACAGGTAGGGACCACCGCGATAGCCGCTGAGCTCAACATTTATTCTGCCCGTCATTACGATACCGACCTGTCCCTGTACGAGGATTTCACTCAGCAGACAGGCATCGAGGTGAATCTCATCGAAGGCGGCAGCGATGGGTTGATCGAGCGTATTCTGGCAGAAGGCGAACTCAGTCCTGCCGATCTGCTTGTCACCGTCGATGCAGGTCGACTCTGGCGTGCGTCAGAGGTCGGAATCTTTCAACCGGTTTCGTCGGAAATTCTGACGTCGCGGATCCCGGGCAATCTGCGACATCCAGAAAACCTCTGGTTCGGCTTGTCGAAAAGGGCACGTGTGATCGTTTACCGTGACGGTGAGGGTTTCGAGGTGCCCGGTCGTTATGAGGATCTCGCCAACGCTGCCTACCAGGGCCGCGTCTGCATGCGGTCGTCTTCCAATATCTACAACCTGTCCCTGATGGCGGCGATGATCGACGCGCTTGGTGAGGATGCTGCCATCGAGTGGGCACGCGGCGTCGTTAACAACTTCGCCCGCCCCCCGCAGGGAAATGACACAGCGCAGCTTCGTGCCGTGGCAAGCGGCGAGTGTGGAATCACCGTCGCGAATACCTATTACATCGGTCGTCTGATGAGTTCGGACAAGCCGACCGACAAGGAGACCGTGGCGGCCTTAAAAGTTGTCTTTCCCAATCAGGCTGGGCGTGGCGCCCATGTCAACATCAGCGGAGCGGGCGTTGTCCGTCATGCCCCCAATCGCGATGAAGCCGTACGTTTTCTCGAGTACCTGACCGGTGGCAAGGCGCAACGCGTTTTCGCCGAAGGGAACAATGAGTATCCGATCGTTGGCGACCCGTCAGGGCCGATCGCGGAACTGGGCAACTTCGCAGAGGACAAGGTCAACGCCGTGGTCTACGGAGAACGCCAGGCGCAGGCAGTGCGTGCGTTCGACATAGCCGGATGGCGGTAGCTGTCAGGTTCGATCTTGCTTTGCGGCAGACGAAGAGACTCGTACGTGCAGGGTTCTGCGTACATATCCTTGCCGACTTTTGACAATCAACGGCTGGCGGGGCAACCTGCGGGACTTGGCACAACTGGCAGATGCCATGGCTCGGGGCCTGCTCCTGTTCTTCCTTTATCTCCTGTTCCCGTTCTGGTCGATGGGCGCGGTCGCGGAGAGTCTTGAATCGCTCGCCGATACCACGGCGGATCATATTGAAAGTGGTCGCAAGGACCATGCGCTACGCAGCATCGACCGCGCTGTCGAGATGGCTGCGCTGGCCGATGACAATGTTTCTGCCGAGGTTCTGCAGCGTCTTGCCCGCCAGGAGGCAGCGCTCGGTTCCACCCGTCGTGCCCTGGCGACACTGACGCTCGCGCTTGAGCGGGTGAGCGACCCGCGGCTGGAAGTGGCGCTGCTGTTTGATCGCGGCAATTTGCAGGCAGACCTCGGCTTGTTCGAGGCAGCGATAACGTCGTTTGATGCCGTCTGTGACGACGAGGCGAGGGATCCTTCCCTCTGCCGGCTGGCTCGGATCAATATCGCCAAGGCATCGTCACGCCTTGATCGGGTGACCACCTTTCGTTCGGTACTGGCCGGGCTGACCGAGGCAGGTGAACTCACAGCCGATGTGAACCTTGATCTGGCAGAGGCTGGCCTGCGCCTGCTCGGCCAGGGACATGCTGAGCTTGCGCCGTCGGTCCTGACCTTGCTGGATGCCGCGGAGCGGAACCTGGCAGGCCAGCAGAATGCGCTCTTAATGTCGCTGGTCACCGGATATCGGGGGCACCTGCACGAGATGGAAGGCCGCCGCGAACAGGCGATGGCCACGACCCGGGAAGCGATGCTGCTGGCCTGGTCCGCCCGTGAGCCGCGGGTACTGTATCGCTGGCAATGGCAACTGGGTCGGCTGCAGCTCGCCGCGGGAAACCGGCAAGCCGCCCTGGACAGCTATCGTGCTTCGATGGCATCGATGCTTGAAGCGCGCAGTTCCTTCATTCAGGGCAGTCGGGTCGAGTTCGAGGAGTCGGTAAGCCGACTGTTTTATGAAGCGCTCACGCTGATGGTTCGTGTGTCGGCAGATCGCGAGGGCAGTGCGAAGCGGCGTCTGGTGCTGGATATGCTGCAGGTGATGGAAGCATTCACCGCGTCGGAAGTGCTCGAGTATTTCGATGACGACTGTGTGTTGCCGGCATCGACCCTCGATCCCGCGAAACTCGATCCGACCACGGCGGTGATCTATGCGCTGCCACTGGCCGATGAGCTTGCCCTGATCCTGCGCCGACGTGACGATGTCGAGCTCGTGCAGGTGAAGATGTCGCGCGAGACCATTCGGCAACTCGCCGAAGAACTGAGATTCGAGATCGAAAGCATCAATGACGGCTGGCTCGAAGCCAGTCGTGAATTGCATGATCTGCTCATTGCGCCACTACAGCCACGGCTCGCGAGGGCAGACGTTGAAACGCTGGTGGTGGTGCCGCTGGGCGCACTGCGCACGGTGCCGTTTGCCGCCCTCTATGATGGCGAACGTTTTTTGGTGGAGCGCTATGTCCTTGCGACGTCACTGGGACTTCAGCTCACGGCGGCGGCTGAGCGCGCTGACTCCTTGCGGCGTTCGGCGCTGCTGGGCGGTGTCTCGGAAGGTGTGCAGGGTTTCGACGGTCTGCCCGCTGTTGTGACCGAGCTTCGATCGATTGAAGACACGACGGGGGGCGATGTACTGCTGGACCGCGAGTTCTCGCTCGACCGCGTGTCAGCGGCGATGGCGGCGGGAGGTTACTCGGTGATCCACCTGGCCACCCATGGCTATTTCGATCCTGACCCGATGCACTCGTTCCTGCTCACTTACGACGACAAGCTGACATTGAACCGGCTGCAGGAAACGATCGGACTGAGGCGATTTTCCGGCGACCGTCTTGAGCTGCTGGTGCTGAGCGCCTGCGAGACTGCCGCGGGCGATGAGCGTGCGGCGCTCGGGCTGGCGGGTGTTTCACTGAAAGCGGGTGCCCAGTCGACCCTTGCCACACTGTGGCCGATCAGTGATGATGCCTCGTCCCGATTGATGCTCGGGTTCTACCGGCATCTTGAAAAGGGGGAACCAAAGGCGGGTGCGCTCCGACTCGCGCAGCGTGAGCTGCTGGAAGACGTAACCTATCGTCATCCTTATTTCTGGAGCGCGTTTACGATGATAGGGAACTGGCAGTGAGAAGGGATTCAGGGATCATCGCATCGGTACTGGTTTCATGGTCGCTGATCCTGATGTCGGCCTCATCGATGGCTGCCGACGCCGCCTTGACGTTTGTTGGCAATACCGTATTCCCGGATGCGGAACTCCAGAACCTGGCGGCCACCGAAGGCTCAGCCCCGCTCGATCCCGAACAGGCTGTTGCCGTCAGCCAGCGTGTGACCCGGCATTATATCGATGCGGGTTTCGTCAACAGCGGCGTGGTCCCGGTGCGGCAGGACGATGGCCGCTATATTTTCCAGGTCACCGAGGGGACACTGACCGATATCACGGTCGATGCGCCGCGGTTTCGGCCTTCCCATATCGAGCGAGTGATTCGCGCGGCAGCGGCGCCACCGTTCAACGTGGCCGAACTGCAGCAGGCGGTGACACGTCTTGAGCGGCACCCTGCCGTGGATTACGTTACGGGACACCTGACGCCGGGCGATGTGCCCGGCGAGGCGCGGCTCGCATTGACCGTCCACGAACGCAGGCCGTGGTCCCTCGCTGTGCTTGCCGACAACTACCTGCCGCCCAGCGAGGGTGAGTCGCAGGTGCGCCTTGAGGCAGTTCATCACAATCTGACCGGTGGCGGCGATGTGCTGAGGATATCGGCGGACGACGCGGATGGCAGCGAAAGCTTCTCCGTGAACTATCGCCTGGCGCTGTCGGGTTCCGGGAGTCACCTGCGAATGGGATACGTGGATGGAGACACGCAGGTGGTCGAGTCGCCGTTCGACCGTCTGGATATTCGCAGCGAGACGGACGAGGTGAGCATCGGTGTCGAGACCGACCTCGTTGATACCCGGCGCCGGCTCTGGCAGGTGGGATTTCTGCTGGAGCGCAAGCGAAGCCGTTCGCTCCTGTTCGGCGAACCGTTCGATTTCACATTCGGGTCGAAAGCGGGACGTTCGCAGGCGAGTGTGTTCGAGTTGTCGAGCCAGTACGTTCTTCGCGGGGCGGAGCAGGCACTGACGGGACGCATCGCCTGGCGTCGCGGTATCGATTTTTTCCTGGAAAGGGATGAGCAGGTCACGGATTTCGATGCGCTGATCCTGCAGGGAAAATATTCCCGACGGATGACCTTCGGCGACAAGTCCTGGCGCCTCGACGCAAGTGCCAACGCACAGCTGACGCGCGATGTATTGAAGTCCTTCGAGCGTTATGGGTTGGGCGGCCGCTACAGCGTGCGCGGTTATCGTGAGAATCACCTGCTGCGTGACAACGCCGTCGAACTGTCGGTGTCGGCGGTGTGGCCGGCCATGCTGCCGGGCGGCTTTACGGTTGACTGGGTGGCGTTCGTCGATGCCGGCCGCGCCTGGAATGCACCCGATGCGGCGCCGTCCGGCGAGCGATTCCGCGAGATTTCTTCGGCGGGTCTGGGCGCTGTGCTGAAACACAGCAGTGGCTTTTCAATGGAGGCGTTCTGGGCCGAGCGATTTGCCGCGAAGGCGAGAGCCGGCGGGACACTCCAGGATGACGGTATTCACGTCAGTGTGTCCTATGCGATGTAGTGCTCTTTTACTGGCGCTGCTTTGCACGACGGCGGCGGCAGATATCAGTTTCACCTCGGATCCGGCAACGGTGCTGAGCGGAGACGTCATGATCGATCATGAGCAGGGTGTGCTGAACGGCGCCAACCTGCTGCACAGCTTCGATCGCTTCAACATTCCAATCGACGCTTCGGCCACGTTCACGGGTCCCGACGCGATTGCGAACATTCTCGCGCGGGTCACCGGCGACACGCCGAGCGAGATCGACGGCCTGCTGCGCTCAACCATTCCTGCGGCCGATCTGTTCCTGCTGAATCCGAACGGCGTGATGTTCGGGCGCGAAGCGCAGCTCGATATTGGCGGCAGCCTGCACGTGAGTACCGCACACACGCTCATTTTCGAGGACGGTTCGTTGCTGACGGTGTCCGATAGCGGGCAGAGCGGCATCACTTCCGCGCCGCCGGCCGCGTTCGGCTTTCTTCATGCACCCGCCGCGGCGACATTCACCGAGTCGATCATCGATGTGGATTCGGGACAAGGCATTCAGGTTGTCGCCGGCGATATCTCGCTGGACGATACCGTGCTGACGGCGCCATCCGGCCGCATCGATATTGTTTCGCTGGCGGATGCCGCGACGGTCGGCCTCGACCCGGACGCTCGGGATTTCGACCAGGCCACAGCGTTTGGCGCCTTGTCGATCACGAACGACATCTTTTTGCCGGAGGACACGGCAAAACAGGAACGACTGACGTCGCGCCTCGGCCGGGCATTCGTATTTGACCTTGATGCCGTCGGCGATAGCGGCGGCGCCATCGACATTCAGGCTGGCGTGATCGATATGGTGTCGGGCAGCGTGGTGTCCCGATCGACCGGGGCGGGGATGGCCGGAGATATCAACGTTCGGGCCGACGCCATTTCCATGGTGGGGGTGTCCCGCTTTTCGTCCGATAGCCGGGCGATCGGCGCCAGTGGTCAGGTCTCGATCCTGACGGGGAATCTCGTCATGGACCGCAGCCAGATCGATGCCAACACGGATTTTTCCAGTGCCGGTACGGTGACGATTGAGGCAGACACGCTTGAGATGACCGGTGGGGCGTTCATGGGTGCGATTGGCCGTAATACAGACGGTCAGGGTGGGCTCGTGACTGTCTCGGGCGGTGCACTGACCATGGAGGATGCCAGCACCATATCCGTCGATGCCTCTTTCGGGGAGGCCGAGGCGGGTTCGATCTCGCTGTCGTTCGATCAGATCCATGTGGCCGAGGATTCGTTGGTCAGAGCGCGCGGGTTCGCGTTCGGCGACTCCGGCAACATTCTCATCGAGGCGGACCAGTTGACCATCGATAGCGGGGACATCGTTGCCGAAGCGATCGGGGAAGGCGCTGGCGGCCATATTGAAGTCCGCGCCGGCGAAATCATGGTGACCGGCTTCGGCAGTTTTGATGTCTCTTCCTATACGGCGTTATCCGACAGCCCCGGCGGGACCATCACGATCAGTGCCGATTCCCTTGAGACCAACAATGGTTACCTGACGGCCGGGGGCTTCAACCTGGCGCCGGCAGGCAGGGTTGAGGTCGATGTCGGTCAGCTGACCATCCGCAGCCACGGCGGTATCGATGCGGACGCGAATTTTCATGGCGGCGGCGGTGAGGTGGACATCCGCGCGGACAACGTCGATGTGGTGGCGGATTTTGGCGGCATCTCGGCGGATGCGCGCGGCGAGGGCACTGGTGGCCGGATCGATATCAATGCCGGGCGCGTCTATCTGGAAGACTCCATCAGTGCGGACAACGTGTTCACGGGAGACGCGGGTGTGGTGAATGTGATCGCCGACGAGGTGATCCTGGCGGACCGTTTCACGGCAATCTCAGCGAACAGTCGGCGCGGCAACGCGGGCACGGTCTCCATCGACGCAAATACCATCGTCGCGGGTCTTTTTACCGATATTGCCGCAAGTTCGGATGGGGGCAGTGGCGGCCTGGTCGACATTACCATCGGCGATGAGATGCGCATCGAAGGCGGATCAATCTCGGTCCGGGGCGGCTTCGGCGATGTGGGCAGTGGTGGCACGGTGACGATCGATGGCGGGAGCCTCGTTGTGACCGAGCGGGGTGACATCGGTGCGGATTCTGCCGATTTCGGGATTGCCGGTTCTATTTTCATTGATGTCGAATCGCTTGAGGTCAGTGATTTCTCCTCCATCAACGCGTACGGCGGTGAAGTGGCGGGGGCGGTCGGTGGATCCATTGAGATCGATGCCGAGCGGGTGCTGCTGAATCGCGGCGATATCATTGTGCTTGCCAATGCGGGAACCGTCGGTGACGTTCGTGTCACCGCCGATGAAATCATTCTGACCAATTTTTCTCACATCAATGCGACCACCGAGGACGGTGAGGGCGGCGAGATTCTGATCCAGGCGGGGCAACTACTGGTTGAGGACCTCTCCGGTATCGAGGCATCTACTTTTGGTGAGGGCACGGCCGGGTCGATCACGATCGAAGCGGGTGAATTCGATCTGCTGGATCAGTCATCAGTAGTCTCGGCGGCCGTGTTCTCCGGCGATGGTGGTTCGATTGCGATCACGGCGGATAGCATCGCGGTCGATAAGTCGTTTATCGATACCGGCAACTCCGGGCCGGGTCGGGGCGGCAGCATCGATATCGTTGCAGGAGAAATGTCCGTCGCCAATCTGTCGATTGTCGAGGCCCAGACCAGTGCTGTCGGCGATGGTGGTGATATCCGGCTGGCGGTTGACGACCTGTTGGTGGCCGATTCCGAGATCAAGACGAATACCCTGCGTACCGGCGATGCCGGCAATCTCACCATCGAGGCGGGCAATATCACGGTGCAGGGCACCAGCCTGATTTCGTCGGCGTCCTTCTGGTTCCAGTTTCTCGTTGAGATTGACGGCGTCGTCTACGATCAGCTGTTCGACCCGGAAGTGGGCGATATTGTGCTCGTGCCCATCGACGATGACGGACTCGGCAATGCCGGCAATCTGAGCATCGTTGCCGACAGCATCAGTCTCCTCGGCGGCGCAGTGACAACGGAATCGCAGGGCCCGGGCGTCGCCGGAAACCTCACGATTTCGGCGGAAACAGTTCGGCTGGATAATGGTGCGGAACTGAGTGCGGCCACCTTCGAACGGGGGGATGCCGGGCGGCTCGCGGTGACCGCCGACCGACTGGCGCTGGAAGGCGGATCGGCGGTCCTGGCGTTGACCACGGATGCGGGTTCCGGCGGCGAGATCGCCATCGTGGCCGATACCGTCGAGCTGTCAGGGGAGAGCCTGATCCGCGCGGATACCTTCGGGTCAGGGGATGCGGGCAGGCTCATGATCGATGCGGAAAGCCTGACGCTGGACGATTCCGCGATCATTTCAGTGTCGTTCGAGGATGCCACGGGGAACGGCGGCGCCATTGACATTCAGGCCGACCGGACGCGTTTGCTGAATGGTTCTGTTGCCGGCACGTCTACCTTCTCCACCGGGGAGGGGGGAGAATTCCGGCTGACTGGTACGACCCTTGAGCTGCGAGATGAGTCGATCATCGAGTCCCTCGCCACCGCATCGGGCGACGCCGGCAGCATTGAGATCGACCTGACGGACGCGCTGTCACTGTTCGCGGAATCGCGAATTCTCACCAATGCGGAGCAGTCCGGCGGCGGCAATATGTTCATCAACGCGACCAACCTGATCCGGCTCGAGTCGTCCGCGTTTCGATCCTCGACCCAGGGCGAGGACGTGATTAACGCGGGCGGTGACATTGTCATCGACCCGACGTTTGTCGTCCTGCGAGACAGCGAAATCGTCGCCAGGGCCGTGGCTGGCGATGGCGGCGCCATATTCATTGACGCGGATAACCTGATCGTTGATCTTGCGAGCGTCATCGATGCCTCATCGGAGCGCGGTAACGACGGCACCATTGAAATCACATCACCGGACAGCAGCGTATCCGGCGCGATCGGTGTGCTCAGTGTTGATATTGGTGCCACCGAAGCGATTCTCTCCGAGCCCTGTTCCGCACGAGTCCTGCAAAATCGCAGCAGTCTTGTCTATGATCCGCTGCCCGACACGCCGCACCTGCCGCATCGTTTTCGCTCGGCAGTGCCGTCCGCGGCCAAGCCGGACTGTTAGTTTTCCATCGGCTGACGCGTACCGGAACGATCAGCGCCAATTCATCCCGAGTGCTCACTTCGTGCACTTCGTCACACACATTCTTTGATCCACTTCCCGCTTTCGACAATCCGGGTGGCATGCTGCGCTTTACATCGAACAAACTACCGCTGGATCGACAGCACGTGCTGTCGTCATACGAGGTGGCAAGACATGTTCAAGTTTCTGATAGCGCTGCTGATCGTCGTACTCGTTTTCGACGTGGTGGAGGCAAGCCCGCCGGTGTCGGGGGCCGCTGAAGGCCCCGACCGCTGCGATGCAGAGGTGGCCGGACCTGACTGGTACCGGGCATCCCAACCCGTGATGGGAACGGTCGTTACCGTCGAAGTCCATGATGACGATGTCACGTCGGCGTGCAATGCCATCCGGGCGGTGATGGCGGAAATGCACCGCATCGACGGTCTCATGAGTTCGTGGGCAGACGACAGTGAACTGTCGCGATTGAATCGGGAAGCGCCTGCGGGGTTTGTGGACATCGATCCCGAACTCTTTTTCCTGATCGAACGCAGTCTGGATTTTTCGCGGCTGACCGATGGTGCATTTGACGTGACCTATGCTTCGGCAGGGCGGTACTACGACTATCGGGCCGGGGTTAGGCCGGACGACGAGATGCTAGCGCAGGCCGTTACGGCGATCGACTATCGCTACCTTGAGCTCGATGGTGAGCGTCACGCCATCCGCTATCGACATCCCGGTGTTTATGTGGATCTTGGCGGAATTGGCAAGGGTTATGCCGTGGACCGGGCCGTTGGGATACTGGCCGCTATCCCGATCGAGCGTGCCATGGTTAGCGCCGGCGGCGATAGTCGGATCGTTGGGGATCGGCAGGGCCAGCCGTGGGTGGTCGGGGTGCGCGACCCCCGTGATGCCTCAGGCAAGGTGGCCGTGCTGCCTCTCGTGGACGTTGCCGTATCGACATCGGGCGACTACGAGCGCTTTTTCGACGAGAACGGCGTCAGATACCACCACATCATCGATCCGCAGACCGGAGATTCGGCGCGCAGCGTTCGAAGCGTCACCATCGTTGGCGCGGACGCGACCAGCACCGATGCGTTGTCCACCAGCGTTTTCGTCATGGGAATTGAACGCGGCCTGTCGCTCATCGACCGCCTCGGCGGCGTCGATGCCATTGTGGTCGATGACGAGGGCCTGCTGCATTTTTCCAGCGGACTGATGAGCATGAATCGGACGCTGGCAACCACGGAGGGCCGCTAATGAAAGCGCCACTGCTATTACTGCTTTACTGTCTGCCGCTGACGACAGCGGCCGTCGAGCTCTCCGGGGCTGCGCCTGACTTCACGTTGAAAGCCCTGTCCGGCGAGAACATTCGCCTTGAGGAATACCGGGGCCAGGTCGTGCTGGTGAACTTCTGGGCAAGCTGGTGCGGTCCGTGCCGTCAGGAGATGCCGGTGCTCGATCGTATTCATGATCGATATGCCCCGATGGGATTTACCGTGATCGGCGTGAGCGTGGATAACGATGTGTCGAAGGCGCGGCGGCTTGCCGATCAGGTCAATGTCTCTTTTCCGCTGCTGCACGACGGTGCGGGGAACGTCAGCGAGCAATACGATGTGAGTGCCATGCCGTATTCGGTCCTGATCGACCGCGACGGGCAGGTGCAGTATATCCATCGTGGCTTCAGGCCGGGCGACGAGGCACAGTATATTGACCGGCTGCGCGATCTGCTTCGCGGGTCGGCTACGAGCGCCGACTGATGCGCCTGCGAGTATGGATTGCAGGTTCGATCGCGGTGGCGTCCATGGCGGTCATGGCGGAGTCGAATCCGGAAGCAGCGATTGACAGGCGGATCGAAACCCTCGACGAGGCTTTGATGTCGCTTGAGGCGGATCTGCGCATCCTTGAGGAAGACCTGCTCTACCCGGCGAGTTCAAGAGTCTCTGTCTATCTGGGGATGGATGTCGGCACGCTGTTTGATCTGGACGCCGTGACGATCGAATTGAACGGCAGGGAAGTGGCGCATCATCTTTATACGCGCAGACAGGTCGATGCCTTGCATCGGGGTGGAGTCCAGCAGCTCTATACGGGCAATCTGAAACAGGGTCGCAACGAACTGACGGCTTTTTTTATCGGTCGCGGTCCCGCGCAGCGCGATTACACTCGCGGCACGACGGTGTCGTTTGAACATCATTTCGAACCCGTCATCGTCGAACTCGCGGTCACGGACAGTACCGTCTCGAGACAGCCTGAGTTTGCAGTCAGCGTGCGGTGATCGGACAACACTTCTCAATGGGCCAACATGAAAGCGTTCGTGACATTGCTCAGCTGCTGTTTTTCCGTTGCGGCGTGTGCCGAGGAACTCGGCGTCGCCGCAGTGCGGTTTGAACGCCATTCCGCGTCGCCCGAGATCGCCTACAGTACGGCACTGGTATTCGAAGCTCGTGAGCAGCAATCGTCGTCGCTGACGCTGACAAAAGCCGCGCTGGCATTTGACATGAGCAACGAGACGCTGGCGCAGCGGCAGCTCATGACCCTGGACCGCAATGCACTGGGCGCGGACGAACAGCGTCAGCTTCGTCTGTACCTCGCGCGGCTCGCCTATAACGCGGACCGGACTGAGGCGTTGCGCGGCTTGCTGGATGCGATGGATGGCGCCGGGTATTCCCCGTGGGAACAGTTTCTGCGGGCCGAGTCCGCACGTGTCTCCGGCAATCTGGGGGAAGCTGAAGCGGTGCTTGCCAGCAACAGCAGACGCTCCCTTCTGACGGCTTATGGACAGTTTAATCTGGCGCTGTCGTTTCTCGAGGCGACTGATAAGACGACGGCGATACGACTGCTGAACGGGGTACTGCGTCTGAAATCCCCGTCGCCGGAACACGCCGCGCTACGCCAGCACGCCGGCATCGCGCTTGCCAGTATCGATATCGACGCGGGTGATTTCAGGTCCGCCTGGCGGCGTCTCAGGTCGATGGATGCAGCGTCTGAGGCTGGCATTCTCGGGCTGGTGCTGCTGGCCCGACGAGCGGCGGAAATGGATGACTATGCTACGGCCGCAGCGATGTCGTCAGCGCTGCTGGACCGCCACCCCTTTCATCCTGCCACCGTTCAGTTCCAGGCCGCGCTGCCCTGGTTTGTCGAGCGTGCCGAGGGTGGCCGCACGGCGCTGGGGATGTACGCCGACGCGGCAGCCAGGCTGGAGCAGCGGATCGCCCGGCTCAATGCCATGCCTTCGGTTGATGTCGCGACCATCGTTGGCGCGGTTGCCGGCGATGTCGCCGCGCTGCAGGAAATCGATCGCCGCCTGGGAGATAGATCCTGGTTTACCGCGCTCACCAGTGACGCGGTCCACGACGCCGCCGAACGCTGGCTCAGGCTGCGCCGTGCATCCACCAGGCTCTCCCGTCGGCGAGACAACCTGGATGCCCTGCTCGCCGTCGGCGAAGCGCAGTCACTGCGCTTCGCCCGTTCACGAGATCGACTGCAAGAAACCTCTCCCGGGAGGTCGCTCAACCAGGTTGAGACAGCGGTTGGCGAGGTGATGGATGCATTGGCGGAGTCGCCGCCGTTCGGCGATGGCCTGCGAGTCTACGCCAATGAGGAGGAGCAGGACCTGCTGGACCGTATCGACGCGCTTCTGCAGCGTTCGCTTGAACTGCCCGATGCGGTCTTGTTGCGGGCGCGTATCGCGCGAACGCGTCATGTCGTTCTTTACCGGATTCATGCTGACCTCCCGGCGAGGATGCAGCATCGTCGTCGTAGGGCTGAATCCCTGCTGGTTCGCGTGACTGACCTTCGAACCCGGTTGCAGCGCGTCGAGGAAGCGATGACACACTATCGAACCGACGCCGGTCTGCCTGCCCGAATCGATCGGCTCATCAGTCGCACCGAACGGATGTCGCTGGCCGTGGCGGAAGCGCTGGATGTCACCGGGGAGGGCCTGCTTGCTGCCGTTGGACGGAACAGGGACATGCAGATCGCCACGATGTCGTCGCTGCTGTTGCAGGTGGAACTGGCGATGGCGCGGATCGGCGATGAACTGCTGCTGGCGGCAGGAGACGAACCATGAAGCTCACGGTTCTCGCCATGATGGCGGTGGTGCTTTCCGGTTGCGGTATTCTCGGGCGCAATGCCGAAGTCACCGCAGGTCCGCGGCTCGGCGAAGTTGTTGGGGCGCTTCCCGAGCGGATCGATTCAGGCATGTCGGCAGCGGGGCGCCCTCGCCGGGAAGCTGTTCTGGCACGATATCGCCGCCTGGTGGGGCGAATCGAAGATCCGGCGCTTCGAACGGCCGTTGCAAGACGCGCCGCCGAACTGGAGGCGGCGATTGTGCTGGAACGGGCGGGCGCTGGAGAGCCGGTCGATGTCTCGCCCGTGATTGAGGCGCTTCGCGGGACGATTGAACCTGAGGCCAGGGTACCCGACGTTCATTACCGGCTGGCCCGGTTGCAGGAATTGCACGGCGATACCGATGGCGTGCTCGCGGCCCTGGATCGTTTCATTGTGCAGAGTGAGGAAGATGAAGAAGCGATCGAGGCCCGGTTCCGTCGGGCCGAAATTCACTTCGGCCGGCACGACTTCGACGCTGCTGCGTCTGATTTTGCGGCGGTGGCACAGCTGCCGTCACCGCTGCAACTGCATGCCGGGTATATGCTGGGATGGTCCCGTTTCAAGCAGGGTGCCTACCGTGAAGCTCTGCCACAGTTGTTCGACACGTACCAACGACTTTCTGATGGCGCGGTACTTGGCCAGATGGAACTGCTCGAAGACACGCAGCGGGTCACGGTACTGGCGCTGGATTATCTCGATGGGCCGGAAACGCTGGCGGCGGCAATGACGGAAAGGGGCAGGCCGGGCTGGCAGGGCGATCTGTATGAGGCTCTTGGCCATTGGTATCGGGACAAGGGCCGGTTTACCGACAGCGTCAGAACCTGGCAGCGTTTCCTCGACGGCAATTCGCTCGATGTGAACGCACCGTCTGCGGTGCTCAGGATCATGGAGACACAGCGCGACGCGGGTTTCGTCGCCGAATTGTCCCGGTGGGAATGGCGCTTCATCGAGGCCTTCGATCGCCGCAGTGAATATTTCAGCGTACACGGTCCCGGGGTCTTTGCGACCTACGCAGACACGTTGCGGGACTTTCTCGACCGTCGGGTGGACCGTGCGCACGCGACGGCGCAGGAAACGGGTGACGCGGCCGATTTCTCGACGGCCGCGGCCTGGTACCGGCGCTGGCTTGATAATTTTGGCGGCAGCGCGGGGACCGACCATCGCCACTTCCTGATGGCGGAGGCGTTGCTGGACGGCGGGCGTCAACAAGAGGCAGTCGAGGCGTTTATGACCCTGTCGGATGAGTATCCCAACTCGGCATTTTCCAGCGAGGCGTCGTACGCGGTCATTACCATCCTGCGCGACCTTGCAGACGGAGAGCAGGCGACGGCTGAAGCGCGCGTCAATGCGGCGCAGCGGTTTGCGTTCCGGTTCCCGGACGATGATCGCGTCGGCGATGTGCTGGCTGAGGCTGCGGCGCTCGTGTTTGCAGGCGGTGCTTACGAAGCCGCGCTGGATGTCGCACTGCAGGCGCTCGACAGCAACCCGACCACGAATCTTCGCGCTGCCGAACTGATCGTCGCTCACAGTCGCTTCGAGCTGGGTCAGTACGAAGCGGCGGCCCGGATGTTTGCTCAGCTGCACGCATCCCGGCCCGACGAGGCGCTACGCGAGAAGTGGCTGGTCTCGGTTTTCGAGCGGGCACGACAGCTTGAAGGCGGGGGCGATATTGAAGGAGCAATGCCGCTTTATGAATCGCTGGTCGATATCGACGGCGCCAGCCGTCTCGCCATCGATGCGTTGTTTGATGTAGCCGCCCTGAAAGAGCAGTTGGGGCGGCCGGCGGAATCTGCGGCACATCTTGAGGTGTTTCGCGATCGCTATCCGGATCATCCCGGCGTGGCCGACATACCGCAACGACTGGTGGCGCTGTACGAGGCGGACAGCCGTCCGGGCCGGGCGGCGGCCGAGTTGCTGGCGATTCATGGTTCGACACCGAAGCCCGAGGTTGCGAGACAGGCGCTGTATCGAGCCGGAGAATTACTGTTTCAGGACAACGATGTGGCGGGTGCGATCGATGTTTTTCGACGTTACGCGCATCGCTACGAACAGCCTGTGGGACTTCGCCTTGAAGCGATGAACTACATGGATCGCCTGTATGCCATCACCGGTGAAACGTCAAAGCAGTACTATTGGCTGCGCAAGAAGGTAGCGACCGTCAGGGCGAGAACTAACAATAATGCGGGGGCGCGAGTTCGCTATCTGGCTGCGGACGCTGCTCTCCGGCTCGCGGTTGTCGAGCGGGAGAAATTCGACCGTCTGTCTCTCGACCTGCCCCTGGATCGCAGTCTTGAGGCAAAACGCAGGGCAATGCACAAAGCGCTGAGCGGCTATCAGTCCGCGACATCGTTTGAAGTGTATCGAATCAAGGGCAAGGCAACACTGGCCATGGCTGAGATCTATCTGTCGCTGGCAGATGCGCTGATGGATTCCGAGCGTCCCGTCGACCTGAACGACATTGAACTTGAACAGTACGAAATTTTGCTGGAGGAGCAGGCATTCCCGTTCGAGGAGAAAGCCATCGAGATTCTCGAAGCCAACCTGCGCCGGGGCTGGAGCGGCGATTTCGATGAGCCGATCGCGGCGAGTCTCACCCTGCTGGCGCGCCTGATTCCGGGTCGATTTGACCGACCGCTGCTGGAGGTTGCTCATGCATCGACGCTTTATTGAGCTGATACTCGCCGCCATGCTGCTGTCTGGCTGTGTCGCGGACAGGGTGACGGTGAGGACAGAGGGGCCGGAACCGGTTGCCGACCGCGCGTTTGCCAGGTTCGAACGTGCCAGGCAGATGATCGAGACGGGCGACGTTATGGGAGCGGAGACGGCCCTGGTCGAGTTCACCGCGCGATGGCCCCAGTATGCAAGCGGCTGGACCAATCTTGGCGTCGTCTACCGTCAGACGTCCCGTGACGATCTGGCCGTGGACGCGCTTGACCGGGCGATGAGGATCGGTGCCGACTGTGTGGCGGCAAACAACCTTGCCGCGATCCGGATCGAGCGGCTTGAACTCGACATTGCACATGCGGTTTATCGGCGTTGCCTGGATGCACATCCCGGCCATGCGCCGTCGTGGCTCAATCTGGGTGTGCTCTATGAACTCTATCTCGGTGAGTTGCCGAAGGCGCTCGCTGCCTATGAACGCTATCAGCGCCTCGCGGTTCAGCGCGACCCCAGGGTCGCACTATGGATCGCCGATCTTCATCGGCGCATTGACCGGAGCCAGCATCTGGCAGGAGGCCGGCCATGATGCGTCTCATCGTGCTGGCATTGCTGCTGGGTTCAGTCTCCGCGACGGCGGCACCGGACATGATCTATCTCGACGCGGACGTGATCGAGGGAAACCAGGAGTTGCCGCGGGTCCTGTACATATTGCCGTGGCGTGAGCAGCGTGGCGAACCGGTCGACCAGCCGTCACCGGTGCTGGCGCCCCCCGACTGGCGAGTTCCCATTAAACCCGATGAACACCGGCGACAGCTGCTGCTTCGCCACAAGCTTGAAGTACATCACACTCAGGGAGAATGAGTATGGATATCCTAATGACAGTTGTCAGATTTTTTCAAAATGGCGGCCCCTTCATGGTCCCGATTGCGGTTGTTCTGGCATTGGGGGTCGCGATTGCTATTGAGCGCTACATCTATCTGGCGCGCGTCCTTCACGCCAACCGGCGTGACTTCCGGCGGATGATTCCCCTGCTGGCCAAGGGACAGTTCCCCGAATTGAACCGGGAGGCCCGGAAGACCCGTTCGGCGGTGGGCCAGGTCTATTGCGAAGGGCTGGCGCGAATGCAGTCCACGCGCCGGCGGCAGGATGTCGAGTATGCGCTCGAAGAAGGTTTGCTCGAGGCGCTGCCCGCCATTGAGCGTCGAACGGCATACCTGGCCACGTTCGCCAACGTGGCGACCCTGCTGGGGCTGCTGGGTACGATCATCGGTCTTATTGCGGCCTTCACGGCAGTGGCAAACGCCGACCCTGCGGAGAAGGCGACCCTGCTGTCCCAAAGTATCTCCATCGCCATGAACACTACGGCGTTCGGCCTGATGGCCGCCATTCCCCTGCTGCTTATTCACGCACACCTGCAGGGCAAGACACGGGAGATTGTCGAGGGACTGGACATTGCCATGGTCAAGTTCCTCAACTTCATGGAGCAGGGCGCGCAGGGAGCGGCGGTGACGGCCGCCGGAGACTAGTATGAAAACGAGAGCACGAAGGGGCAAACGCGATCACGGGATGCCGGATCTCGACGTAACGCCGTTCATGAATCTAATGATCGTGCTGGTCCCGGTGTTGCTGTTGTCGATGGTATTTGTTCACACGACCGTGATCGAACTGTCTTTCCCCGCCGCAGGGGCGGTCGCAGACCTGCAGCCGGACGATATTCACCTCGAGATCAGAATTGAGGACACCGCGCTGGTGGTTGCCGACCAGCGAGGGATCATCAGACGCCTGCCGGTGCATGACGGCGGTCACGATTATGCCGGGCTCGGTTTGGTCCTGCGCGAGGTGAAGCGGCAGTTGCCGGCAAAGCGCGACGCGACAATCCTGCTGGCACCGGACACGGATTACCAGACGCTGGTCCATGTCGTTGACCGGGTGCGCCGCCATCCGGCGTTCAATGCCGGCGAGTGGATGACCGTCGAACTGTTTCCGGACATCTCCCTGGGCGATGCCCCGGAGCGATCGTCGTGAGTGCTGTCAGGCATCGACTGCGCAACCGGGGCGCGCGTTCGCCGGCGACGCTGAATCTTGTCTCCCTGATGGACATCTTTACCATTCTCGTGTTTTTCCTGATGGTGAACTCGAGTCAGGTCGAGGTCATCGAGACAACGACGGCGATCAAGCTGCCCGACTCAGTTTCCGAGGAGCGCCCGGAGGAGCGCCTCTCGATTCTCGTCAGCGCCGACGATCTGATTGTGCAGGGTCAGATAGTCGCTTCCGCAACGGATGCCATGCGCTCGACCGGCGATGTGATTGAAGGGCTGTCGGTGGCTTTGGCGTTGCAGGCGGAGAAGCGTCGTCAACAGCTTGCCGATCCGTCCGCCTTCGAAGGCAGTGTGACTATTATGGGAGATCGGCAACTGCCCTATGCGTTGCTGAAACGCGTGCTGCTGACCTGTCAGCAGCACGACTTCACCCGTATCGCGCTCGCCGTCAATCGTGTCGGGAGGGAAGAATCATGAATCATCCCGACTTCGCAGCGCAGGACGAGAGATTTCGCCGGCTGGCTGTGACCTTTGTCGGCGTCACCCTGATGCTGGCACTGGTGATCCCCTGGATTCCTGTTCCGGAAGTCGAGCGCGCCGTCCATGAAGACCCATTGCGGCGTGTCGCGGAAATCGTGCTGGAAAGACGCCTGCGGCCGGTCGTGCCCGAGCCGGAAGTCAGACCGCCGCGGGAGACGCCGCCGCCGGCAACCCCGGCACCGCCTGAAGTGGCAGTGGCCCCGGCGCCGCAAACGGTTCGTCAGGCTCAGGAGAAAGCCAGCGTTGCGGGCCTGCTCGCCTTTCGGGATCAGCTCGCGGCACTCAGGGACACGGTGGACACGGCGATCCTCCAGGATACCGCCTCGATACAGCGCGGTGCCGGCGAGGCAGCGAAGCTAGACCGGTCGCTGATTGCTTCCCGCTCAGGGTCTCGCCTCGCCGGGGTTAATACTGCGGCGCTGTCGCGGGACATCGGGGGAATCGCGGTCGCCGGCAGGGAAACCACCCGGGTCGAGGCACCCGAGGATGAGGTGGCCGACGCCGGGGCCCGCCGCCTCGTCGCCGAGACGCCGGATGCGGTCAGGAGCATCGAGGAGATCCGTCGCGTATTCGACGAGAACAAGGGCGCCATCTACGCCATTTACAATCGCGCATTACGCCGGGATCCGACGCTGCTGGGGAAAGTCGTGCTGGAACTCGTCATCGAACCCAGCGGACGGGTCTCTGGTTGTGATGTCGTCTCAAGCGACCTGGCGGACGAGGAGATGCTGGTGAAGATCCTGCGCCGGGTACAGTTGTTCGACTTTGGCCAGCGTGATGTCGGCGTGACCCGGATCAGCTACCCGGTACATTTTCTGCCGAGCTAGACCAACGTCTGCCGCCCCGATTCTAGAACCACAGGGAAACATACACGCGGGCGACAACCGCGTTGAGCCGGTAGCCAGGTTCCTCGCCCGGAGGCGCACCCGCGGTGACGTCGGTGAAATCGTTGTAGTCAAACGCGAGGTAGTCCACCTGCCCGTTGAGGGTACCGCGCTCAAAGATCCAGAAACCGTCTTTGCTGAACGTGTAACCGACCCCGACGCCAACGCTCATATTGGAGAATGTCGACAGTTCCTTGTCTCGCGCCAGAAAGTTGGCCGCGTCCCGGTACGGGAACAGGTCCGCGTAGAAGTCGGCGGCTTCCTGGGCGTAGTGTCGCAGCGACAGGTCAATCTCCCACCGGTCTCCCATGGGTTGCGTCGCGGAGACTTCAACTGTGTGGCCCTCGATTCCCCATGAATCGCGATAAAATCGATATTCGCCTCGCAACGCCGCGCGCCAGGGCAGGTAGTACATGGCGCGCAACGCGAATGCATCGCTCGTTCGGGTGCGGGGATAGCGTTCGGGCTGATAGCTGAATCCGCTGGCGGCATCTTCATCGACAAACCGGACACTGCGATAGGGATTGTTCAGATAACCTTCGTCGGCGATCGTTTCAACGCCCAGATTCATGATCAGGTTGCGAGTCAGGATTTGCGACAGTTCCACCCGCAGTGACTGGTGGGTTGCACTCTCCTCGAAAGCGGCATCGCCGTTGCGCATGATGGTATCGTCGCCGAGACCAAGTCCCATCGTGACAGTAGTGAGATCGCCGAAAAAGTCCTGGCTGATGCTGAAGCGAATTGTCTCGGCGAGGTAGTCACTTTCGTCGCTTCGCGTGAAGGCGACACCCATGATCGTCTTGCCGTGCAGGTAGTCGATACCGACGCTGAACTCTTCCCGTTCTTCGGTATAGCGGGAGGCAGTGGCTTCGACGTCGATGGAGGCGCCGGAGATCATGTCAGCGTAGTAGTTACCCCAGATCGAGAGCTTGTCCTGATAGGATTTCCGTACGAGTATGGAAGGCCCCTCGATGGTGACACCGCCGCCTTCGTAGGTATGCCAGAGCAAATCGCCGCGATCTTCCGGCAACACCTTGGCGTTCGCCGCTGCCGGAGTAAGTGCCAGCAGCATCAGGCAGAGTCTAGTTGCAGCCACAGCCGCCCCCACCCCCGCCTTCGGCGCCGCGCGCGCCTTCACGGGCCTGGTGAACATGATGCATGTAGGCGGTATCGGCTGGTGCGCGGGAGAATGTCATGATCGGGTCCGCGAGGTTGTCACGCTCAAAGGCGGTGACCCAGGGATCGATGCTGGTACATGCGCTGACCGCAACGATCAGCAGGGCGCTAGAAAAATATCGAAAGACCAAGGCTGACCTCCACGTTGTGAGTTGTCTTGGGAACGCCGGTGATTTCGGTGTCGAAGATGTGATCCCGCACCGTGAAGTTCACCGATATCGTGTCGTTGGCGACCATGCGATAGCTCATGCCCACGCTCGTGGCCAGCGTCTGGTCGCCGGCAAACTCGATCGCACCAATGCCGCCAATGGCGTAGAGCCCGGTACTGAAAGCCCACCGGCTGCCGACAAAGGCCTCGCCGGGGAGCAGGTTGTAACCGAGAGAAAGGTCGTAGAACTGCACCGACCGCTCCTCGTCGGTGAGCAGTTCGGCGGCGCCCGAGAGACGTTCGAAGCTGGTCCTGCCCGCGGTGCTCTGTCCGTATCGTCCCTCCAGAAAGAAGTCCTCGGTGATGTGATATCGCAGGTTCGCGACGGTGAGGCTGGCGGATTCGAAATCCTCGATGGTGAACAGTCCGCCGGAAATACCGACCTCGAAGTTCTCCGTGTCGATCTGTGCCAGCGTCACGGTTCGACGGTGCGGGTCAGGAAAAACATCCGGTGCCGCGGGGTCGGATAGCCTGTCAGCGTTGGCGCAGGCAGATGTGAATATGATCAGGCCTGCTAGAAAGCGACCTTGATGCCCAGTTTCCATTCGTTGATCTCCTCATTGGTGTCCCGGCTGGTCAGAACCGTATGCCGGTGGTAGTTGAGAAATGCCGTGAAGCGGCTTGTCAGGTGGAACTCGGTGCCCGCGCCCACGGTGATCACCGAGTCTTTGCGGTCGCTGGCGCGCACGATCGTGGCGAAAGGTTCCGTATGTAGCGTGCCGCCGCCGAGTTCGAAATAGGGGGAAATACGCCACCCTGGAAACGGATGGTGCCGCAGCGTCCCCGTGGCCAGCCAGCCGTTGGAGAAATCCCCGAGTATCTGTGTCCCTGTTGCCCGCAGGGACAGGTGGCGAGTCATGCGATAGGCGAGGGACGACGACACCGCGCTCGCACCGGCGAAGTCGCCGCCGCTGACCGACCATTCGAGTCTGGGTCTCCGGTCTTCGTTCACCAACGTTTCAGTCATGGTGCGCGTGTCGCCAAGCTGGGAAATATGAATCCAGCCGTCGATCTGGCGATTACCTGTCGTGCTGACCTTGACCCAGTCGGTTCGACGCTTGTGCAGTATGAGTTGCTCGTCGCGCCGGACGCTGTGGAACACCGGGAAACCCCGGCCGGGGCCGGTGCGCACGTCAAGATAGGGTGCCGCCACAACCACCAGGGGGCCAGCGGCGAGGCTGCCAGGCGACAGGCTGATCAGTATCAGAATGAGAAACAGGCGGCCCGGGGCGATCATCAGGGTGGCACCGCGAACGGATCGTTGTAGTACTGGGCGCCCACATCCAGCCACTCACCGATCAGCCTGAGTTCAGCAGGCGACAGGTAATCTGCATGGGTGCTGCCAGCTGCGAACCGCGACAGGAATCGCGATGAACTGGCGGCGCCGCCCGTTGACATCGAAGGTTGCACCGGTACGGTCGTCAGCACGGCAATGGTATTGCCATCGGCGTCGAGGATGGGCGTCCCCTCGTCGTCAGTTTCAATGACGATGTCGCCATTGCCATCCAGTACCGGTATCAGTCGGTCGACCAGGGCACCGTTAACCAGTTCCTGCTCGACATCGCCGAACAGCAGTTCCCGATAGCTGGTCAGGTGGTTCGCCTGATCTGCAGAGAGGCCATCGCCCAGGTCGAGTTGCGCCGCCGGCACCTGCGTGGCGCCCAGGCTGTCAGCCGTGGCGTGGCAGCCACTGCATGTGACATCGGCATCGTCGCGCACCCGGGGTACCGACCATAGCGGGTGAATATGATCCGGGTAGTGAATGGTGATCCGGCAATTGCTGCGCCAGTCGGCCGCGCAGGATTGCGTCGTCGGTAACGGGGTGGCAAGAGCGCCATAGGCGAGGGTGAACGACGCGTCGGGCTGTCTCAGGTCGGGGTCGGTCCAGATGTCCTCAAACGCCAGGTCCGGTATGAGTCGCGGCACGTCGAACAGCTCGGCAAATCCTTCGGCCATGGTGTCGCCGGTGGCGACCGCAAAGCTGCCGGCCAGGCCGGGCCAGGGTGCACCCGGACTGATCGATGGTGCCTCGGCGTCGGGACGGCCATGGGGATATTGACTACCTGCCTCATGGCAGCCGCGGCATTGCAGGACCTCGCCCGGCCGAACCTGAAGCCAGTTGCGATGTCTTGGCGTGACACGTCTGCCCTGGGCGTCGAGCAGGCTGATAGCGAACGGCACGTTCGCCGGTACCTGGAGCCTGACCGAGCCGTCGGGATGAATCACACCGTAGCCAAGGATCTCGCGCATCAGTTCGCCCTGGGAGCGGCCAAAAGCGGTCCCTGGAATACTGCGTACATCCCGGGATGGCAGCGACACCGGTTTCACCAGCCGGATGAAACGGTACGGTCGTTCCGCGGCTGGCGTCAGTGATGGGTTGGCCAGCGTGGAGAGGCCGGTCTCACTGGTATCCGAACCGTCCATGTCATAGACGCTGCGGATGTTGAGGATGCCCATGCCGGCATCGATCAGCGTCTGGGTGCCGGCGTCCGGTGACCCGGCAAACAGGGCAGGTGGACGAGGCCGGCTACCGAGTACGACGGCTTCGGTAATGATCGTACCCTCCGTCGGCGGTACCACCGGCTGCTGGGTCTGCTTTGCCGCGTCGAACATCCACAGTCCATACAGCGGGGCGGCCTCCGGAAGCGCGGCGATGAGGCCCTCTTCCGAACAGGGAATGATCCTTTGGCCGGTTTCCGTGGTTTCGATGAGCCGACACTGCGACCAGGCCGCCAGGATGCGCCCGGTTTCGTCGGGGACCGCACTCGCCGAGACAAAGCGGCCCGTCGGGGAAGGCGCTGTGGCAAGCGATGTCGCGAACATGCTTTCCTGTCCGCTGTCGACACTGCCGGCGTTGTCGAACACGGGCACGTCCTGGTCGGCAAAATTGGCGGGATCAATGCGGAGTAATCTCGTTACGATGTTACCTTCGCCGGTCACCGATTCGACCAGCAACCTGTCTCCGAGAGCATGGGGCTCGAGAAACAGCGAGCGCTCGTTATCAGGACCCGACTGCTGACTGTGGTAGCCGTAGAGCCGCTGTAACTCGGTTCCGTCCGGTCGCATTCGGTACAGGCTGATGACATCGCGGCCCGGCACGTTGTCCCAGCGACTGAAGACGATGTGGCCGTCATCTCCGACAGTCGCGTCCTGGTCATGACTCTGGTTGAAGCTGATCTGGGTGATGTCTGCGCCGTCGTCGTTCATGGTATGCAGCACGAACGCGACCTCGTTGCGGTCCTCGTCCAGCGCGCCAAACTGCGGGCGACCCTCGTCAAGGAGGATGGCCCTGCTACGACGCTGCCGGTTACTGGAAAAGACGATGCGCCCGTCCGGCAGGAAATGCGGGTCGCGGTCCTGGCCGCTTTCCGCCATCGTGTCAGAGTCGATCACGCGGCGCAGCTCGTCCCGACCAAGATCATAGATCCAGATATTCCATGTCGGCTGTTCCTCCACGGTCTCGTCGAACGGTCCGCGCATCGAGAAAACCAGCCGCGAGCCATCGTAGTCTGACGCCAGGTCGCGGACATCGAAACGATCGGCGTCGTCTTCGAATACATCGAGCAGGTTGATGGCAGGCGCGCTGGGTTCGGCGCGATCTTTCAGCATCAGGGCGGCACCGGGTTCGAACACGTCCATCTCGAACGGTCGTCGGGACGTCGCTGCCTCTTCCAGTGTCAGTGCACGACTGACATAGGCCAGCGGGTAGTCCACCACCACCGGGTCGGGTGCCTGGACGTCGGTGGCAAATGCAATGGATACGGCATTGCCCGCCTCGCCTCCGCCACAGCCAGACGTGCTCGCAAGCAATGCAAGCAGTGACAGGAATGACGACCTTGACCCGGGATGCGGCATGAGCGCGTCCAGTGCAGTTGATCCGCCAAGGCTAAGAGTTCGCGTGCCGGACACGCGTGATCGCGCTCACAGATTCTACGTTTGCACCGGCGGTCTCCGACAAACGGTCGCTCGCTTCGGTGAGACATGCTTTCACTGTGATCTTGCTCACAGAACTTGAACGGAGCCGAATGAAAACGTGTCGAGATTCACGGAACCGCTATTTTCTGCGCGACATGCGACGCGGTAAACGTATCGTTAACTCACCTGGAACAGGAAGGAAATTTTGTGGGCAGGTCGAGACACTATAAACTCGTTAGCATATTGCTGGCCTTTGCCTGTTTTTCGGTGGAGGCCGGCAGCCTTGAGCAGGCCGGACGAATCCACAATCGTCTAGCGGGTGTGCCGGCGGATGCCGGTACGTCAGCCTTGATGACACAACTGATTGATTCCGGTGACGCGCTGGGCGCCGCGTATCTGGCCATGGAGCACCCGGACTTTTACCGCACGACCCTGAAAAATTTCGTCACGCCCTGGACCAATCGCGATTTCGACATCTTTGCGCCGCTCAATGACTACTCGGCAACGGTGATCGGGATGGTTCGCGATGATGTCGACGCACGAGCGTTGCTGACCGGAACGGTGATCTACACCGGTGATGGCAGCAGCGGCGAGCCCCCCTGGTCAGCGACCGACAACTTTCACTACGAGGCGCTTGAGCGCAGTGGCGCTGATCTGGCACAGGTGCTGGTTGCTCGCGACCAGACCAGTCTGACGGGCGTGCCCGCGGAGGGTGTTGCCGGCGTTATGACCACGCGTGCAGCAGCGCGCGCTTTTTTCTACGCGGGAACCAATCGGGCGATGTTGAGGTATACCCTCGTCAATCATCTGTGTCATGACCTGGAGCAGGTTGCCGACACCTCCCTGCCACCCGATCGCGTTCGCCAGGATGTCACCCGGGCACCGGGCGGGGACAGCCGCGTGTTCCGAAACAACTGCGTGGGTTGCCACGCCGGGATGGACCCCCTGGCCCAGGCGTTTGCCTATCACAGCTTCGACTACGACCGCGACGCCGATCCTGAAGGGGAGCGCGGACGTCTGGTCTACAACGCCATCGGCGCCGTCGATCCCGAGACCGGGACACGGGTGGTCGCCAAGTACCACATCAACAAAAACAACTTCCCGCTCGGCTTTGTCACGCCGGACGATCGCTGGACCAACTACTGGCGGCAGGGGCGAAACCGGAAGCTTGGCTGGTCGATGTCGCTGGCCGGCAATGGCAACGGCGCCAGGACCCTGGGCGAGGAACTCGCCAACAGCGATGCCTTCGCCAGTTGTCAGGTACGAAAGGTGTTCCGGGCCGTGTGTCTGCGGGAACCGTCGAACGAGGCGGATGCGGATGCGATCGCCGCCATGACAGCATCGCTCACCGCAGGCGGCTACTCGCTGCGGCAGAGTTTTGCCGAAGCAGCGGTTTACTGTGCGGGGGAGTAGCTAGCCATGGTCCGAAGCGCATTGGGAGTTCTGCTGATCATACTGTTGTCAGCCTGCGGGGATGGTGCCGGCCCCGCGGTTGAGACCCTGCCGAACCTGGCGGGTTCGGCTATCGACCGCTCTCTGGTGCTCAACGGACCGCCACCTGCCACCGACGACATCCAGCGCTTTCGCGTGCATGTCTGGGAAAACGTGGCGGCGGACAATCGCTGCGGCGAGTGCCATGGCAGCGGCGCCCAGTCACCCACGTTTGCGCGCAATGACGACATCAATCTCGCCTACCAGGCGGCCAACACGGTGGTTGACCTGGGCCAGCCGGCCCGCTCGCGGATGGTCGCCAAGGTCGCCGAGGGGCACAACTGCTGGCTTGCATCGGACGCGGCCTGCGCGGACATCCTGACCGCATGGATTGCCAACTGGGCCGGCGATGCCGCCGCGACCGGTACTACTATCACACTCACGCCGCCTGCGCCTCGTGACCCGGGTGCCTCGCGTTCCTTCCCGGAGGATGCTTCCGGCTTTGCGACAACGATTCATCCATTGCTGACGACCTACTGCAGCGATTGCCACTCGGACCAGTCGGCAAACCCGCAGTCGCCCTTCTTTGCCGTGGTGGATGTCGATGCAGCCTATGAGGCGGTACGCACCAAGATCGAGCTCGACGATCCGGCCGCATCCCGGCTGGTGGTGCGGCTTGGTTCGGAATTTCACAACTGCTGGTCCGACTGCGTGAGCAACGCTGCGGAGATGCTCGCGGCTATCGAAACCTTTGTCGCCGGCATATCGGAAACAGCAGTGGATCCGGCGCTGGTCACATCGCGGGCTCTCACCCTGGACGAAGGCGTGGTGGCTTCCGGCGGTGGCCGTCAGGATGGCAGCGTGATCGCGCTTTACGAATTCAAGACCATGACAGGTACGACCGCGTTCGACACCAGCGGGGTTTCCCCGGCGATGGACCTGACCTTTACAGGCGACGTGTCCTGGGTCGGCGGCTGGGGACTGCGCTTTGGCGAAAACGGCCGGGCGCAGGCGACAACCGCCGCGAGTCGGAAGCTATTCCAGCTCATCGAATCGACTGGCGAGTATGCCGTTGAGGCCTGGGCGTTACCGGCCAACGTGACACAGGAGGAAGCGCGCGTCGTCAGTTACTCGGGCAGTACGACGGCGTCGAACTTTATGCTCGGCCAGACGCTCTACAACTACGATTTTTTCTCCCGTTCCACGGCAACGGACAGCGCCGGCAGCCCGGCACTGTCGACGCCGGATGCTGACGAGGTGCTGCAGGCGGCACTCCAGCATGTGGTCGCGACTTTTGATCCGATCAGCGGACGACAGCTTTTCGTTAACGGTGAGCGCATCGACGTGCCGGACGAGTCGGTGGGCGCGCTGTCCGACTGGGACGATACGTTTGCCTTTGTGCTGGGCAACGAGGTTTCGGGTGACCGCCTGTGGCAGGGCGTGCTGCGGCTGGTGGCGATTCACAACCGGGCACTGACCATCGACCAGGTTCGCGAAAACTTCGATGCCGGTGTCGGTGAACAGTTCTACCTGCTGTTTGGCGTCAGCCACCTGATCGATGTGCCCGATGCGTATTTCGTGTTCGAGGTCAGTCAGTTCGACAGCTACAGCTACCTGTTCGGCAGGCCGTTCTTCATTTCCCTGGATGCCTCGGCCGAGCTTGCGGACATTCCGGTTGCCGGGCTTCGGGTCGGTATCAACGGTCGGGAACCCGAGGTCGGCCAGGCCTACAGCACAATGGACATCATGCTGGGCGAAGGTTATGAGCCGGGTAGCGGGCAGTCCCTTTCCACGGTCGGTACGATCCTCGGCATCGAGAAGGGGCCAGAGAGTGACGAGTTCTTTCTGACCTTCGACCGGCTGGGTGACCAGACCCATGTGCGGCTGGAATCACCCTTACAGCAGCCCGGCCTTGAGTTTGATCCGCTGGATTCACCTGACATCGGCATCCGGCTGTTCGATGAACTGAACGCGACACTGTCGGCCGTGACCACGGTGCCGACATCCCAGCCGGACGTTCGCGACACGTTCGAACGTGTGCGCCAGCAGCTTCCTGCTACGACCGATATTGAAGGATTCCTGTCATCGCAGCAGATGGCCATTACGCAGCTTGCGATTGAGTATTGCAATGCCCTGGTGGAGGACGGCGGTCGCCGCGCAGCCCTGTTCCCGGCGTTTGATTTCAATACTGGCGTCAGCGTGGCGTTGGCCGATCCGACCGCGCTGACGGTGCCGCTACTCGACCGCGTAATTGGCGTTGCCGGTGCATCGGGCCCGGACAGTGAACTGACGGAAGATGAACTCATCGCCCTGATCGACCAGCTTGCGGCCGGTGGTGGAGATGTCACCAGGACCCGCACCATTGCCAAAGCAGTTTGCGCCGCCGTCGCGGGCAGTGCCGCCACGCTTGTTCAATAACCATTCAATGAGGTGAACCATGACCCGTAAGTCCCTGCCTCCCGATACACCGCTCATGTTTGACGATCACGCGGCACCGATCAGCCGCCGCGACTTCATTCGCCAGGGGTTTCACAACGGTGCGGCGGTGGTCGGCGGTCTTGGCGTATTTTCGATGTTTGCCAATCCGCATACCGCCCGCGCTGCCCTGTCCAGTGACCTGGAAGCGCTAAAGCAGACCTGCGGCATTGCGGTCCAGGGGGCCGGCCGGATTCCCTTTATCTGCTTTGATCTCGCGGGCGGGGCGAACATGGCGGGATCTAACGTGCTGACCGGGGGGCAGGGCGGGCAGCTCGACTTCCTGACAACGGCGGGATACTCCAAGCTTGGGTTGCCGGGTGACCAGGTGCCCTCGGCGGTTGATCCCGTGACCGGCAACACGGATTTCGTGAACACGGACCTTGGCCTCGCGTTTCATAGTGATTCCCAGTTCCTGCGCGGCATTCTTGAGCGCGTTGCTCCGGCCACCGCCGTTGCCATCAACGGCGCCGTCATCCCGGCCCGGTCCGAGAACGACACCGGCAACAACCCGCACAATCCCATGTATGCTATCAACCGCGCCGGCGCGGACGGTTCGCTGCTGACCCTGATCGGCTCGCGCAGTTCAGACTCGGGCGGCAACTCCATGGCACCGGTGGATATGATGGACCCGTCGCTGCGCCCCACCAAGGTGGATCGACCGGGTGATGTCACCGGCCTGGTGGATGTGGGCGACCTGGTCGGGCTGCTTGAACAGAACGATGCGGTCGCGGTGATGGAAACGATACAACGCATCTCCGACCTGAAGCTGGCATCGGTCAGTACGCGCCTCACGCGGGACGACATCATCAAGGATCTGGTTCGATGCGGTTACGTCAAGAGTGCCGATCTCGCAGACCGTTTCGGCGATCCGACATCACTGAACCCGGCCATCGATCCCGATATTGTCGGTCCTGCAGGTATCTTTACCGCCGCCGAGTTCGACGGAGAACGCGAGTTTCAGAAGACCGCCTCTGTGATGAAGCTGGTCGTCAACGGTTTTGCCGGCGCCGGCTGCATTACGATGGGCGGCTTCGACTATCACACGGGAGAGCGGGGCACGGGGGAACTTCGTGACCTGCGCGCCGGCCGCTGCATGGGGGCCTGCCTTGAGTATGCTGCCAGGGTTGGCGTGCCGCTGATGCTCTACGTATTTAGCGATGGATCGGTCGCCAGCAACGGGCGCATCGACGACAGTGTCGAGGGGCGGGGCAAGGGTGAATGGACCGGTGACAACCAGCAGACTGCGGCATCCTTCTTCCTGGTTTACTCGCCCGCTGGCCGCGCACAGTTGCTGGGTGGCACCGCAGGCGAGCAGGCAAGACACCAGCAACTGGGCTGGTTTCGCGGCGACGGCAATGTCGAAACGGCATCGAGCCCGGCAGCGAACAACGTCAACCTGCTGGTGCAGACCGTCGCGCTGAACTACCTTGCTCTGCACGGAGAGCAGGGCCGCTTCGCGGAGTTGTTCCCGGGTCACGGGCTAGGCAACGCGACCGCCCTTGATGCACTCACCGCCTTCGCGCCGGTGGTGTCGGGAACCCTGTCCGGTTAGTCAGTCAAACGGCGGGTTGGCACAGACTAGTTGTTGATGATCTCGTCGCGTTCGCGCTTGTATTCATCATACGGTTTGCTGGCCGCTTCCATGCATTCTTCATACTGAGAAGGCGGCAGCCTGGCGAACCCCCTGCGATTTTCATGCTGGATGTTGTCGTAGATCGCCCGATTGCTGCATCCGGACACCACGGCAACGCAAAGTAAAAGTGGGCGTTGGCTAACAGAAGACTGTCCTCATCCTCGGAGTAGTCTGCTTCGTGAATGAAATACCGTGTTTCTTAAAGTTGTTGCAGGCTTTCCGTTTATTCAACGGCCTGTTAGCTTCCGGTCCCCTGGCTATCTGAGACGTCTTCCGTCTTTGATTCGTTACTTCGTTTTTTCGACCGAAGGCGCTTTTTCATTGATCGTTGTACGTTCTTATGCGCTTCTTTGGCGGCGTCGCTCTCAATTAGATCTCGTTTTAGAACTTCGTTTGCAATCAACTCTTCGATTTCTTCATTCGACACCTTTATACCTTCTTTGATCTTTCTCAATTCTCGGCGAACTATGCTGGTCACAGGCTCGGTCAGGAGTAGCGCTCCTATTGTGTAGCGATTCACTGATTGGCGATACTCATAAAATTCGTCAATTAGGTCTTTCCGCACACCACGTTTGCACAACAAGAAAAGTGTTTCTTGATCTTCTTTCTTCCGAGGATTGATATTGAGGAAGTTAAATTCTAGAAGTTTGGTGCTTTCGACACGATCATCAAGGGTAACTCTATATACTTCCCAGTTAATACCGTTGGTCAGCACAACCCACTTTATTCCTGCCTGCGATGCATACGTGACTGCTTGACGCAGATGAGTGTCTTTGAGACTAATACCGATGGCTTTGACTTCAATGAGATACTCGACCTTCTTATTGACCTTAATTGCGAGATCACAGTAGGTACCTTGAATGGCGTACTCACGAGTTATTTCTGCGTACTTATCGAAGCCGAACACATCGTCGAGGATATCTGTCACAATCGTTACGGTATCGGATTCGTTGACGTCTCGTTCTCTTGCTTGTTCAAGTACCTTTTTAAACTTAGGAATGGAAGCGGTCAGTCTCTTCGAAGTGACAGCAGGAATATTGGCCATGATTCATTCTCCTCTTTCAGCGTTGATCCAGACTATGAAGCAAACACTCATTTAAGCGCGTGACATGGCACGTCCGCGTGAGCGACAGCGATCGGCTTTCGATTGCATGTTGTGTGTCTACTTCATCGTCCCGATTGTGCCGCCACATTGTTGATAACAGGCACGGAAATCATTATCGCATTGTGAGTAGCTTGCGCTGTGGTAACAGCCTTGTTTGTAGCAGTGGCTCTTGGCACATCTTTGCTTTACGCAGCCTGCACGGTTTGATGCGTACTTCAAGCAAGCAACGTATTCTTTCTCGGCTTCTGCTTCACAAGTAGTGAATTCTTCCTCAGCGGTTGCGATGCAACTATCGAATTCGTTCTGATTTTTTTCTAAGCAGCTATTTTGTGTATAGGTCGCTGATCGAACTTGCGATGCTCGGCAAGTCTGTTGCGATTCTTGACAGCCGGTAACACATACGATTCCCTGCTCTGTCGTCGGGGGCGTATACGTATACTGAGTAGTACAGCCAGCGATAGATGCAAGTAGCCCTGCGATTGCTAAGATCTTGATCAGTTTCATTGGTCTAAACCCCATTTCATTTGCGGTCAGTTAAATGGCGGATGACATTTGGTCAAGCCGCGTAGTCGTTCTGCCATCAACATTTCACAGCAGCCTTGATGGCAGGTCGATACGTCGGACTTAAATTTCATGTTATGTGTCGGTCATGCCAGATCTTGTAGGACGCGATTGAGTTCCTCACTTTTCCGTAGTGAGAAACGACATTTAGTTTGCGGGCTGTCCCTTCAATGTTCGAGTAAACTGTCGTGGAAAAGATTCCGATGTCTCCCGACTGCATCTTCTCGAACGCCTCCTTGTCGATCGTAAAATCATATGTCGTCTCAGAGTTTGGGCCTATGAACATCGACTCATAGTCGATATTCGAACTCTTGATACATAGTACTTCACCATCGTTTTTGAACTTTGGTAGGTCTATCAGATATATGTCGGTAGAACTCAGAAGCACTTCTGTGCTCCCCTTATTGGCTAGAGCCATGGTGATAACCAGCTCTCCATCGCTCACGAAATTCGCAGAATCTACTTTGGAAGTAAGCAGCGGTCTGGTTTTTAGCCTCAATTCTTGCAAGGCAGCTTCTGACACCTTCCTGCTAATGAAGGCGGAATACCCGGCGAATATACATAGGATCGCCGTTATGCCCAAGTTTATGTATGCGATGTACAAAGGCTCATTCATTGCGCTGCGACTCGAATAGCTACATGACACCAAGTTGAGCTACTAAGTGACTCTGGCGCGCGGATTGAGTATGCAAGCCTAGCAACAAGCTCCTTGGTCAGTTTCAATTTCATGTTAGGCGCTTCGTGGCACTTTACCTTCTTGGATGGCTTTGATGAGACTCTCAAAGATCTTTTTTCCGCCTTCGCCCATGCCATGGTACATGCCCTCAAGTAATGAAAGAGTCAGAGTTGCCCCATCAGAAAATAAGAAACCCGTTTCGTAGAACTCACAGTGTTTGAGCTCAATGGGTTTTGATGCACGGTAAACGAGTTCGCAGTTGTAGAATTTGCAGCCGTCAAAGACTCTGCCGTCCAATTCAACTCTAGTATTGCGGAATTCTTGGTTGTGGAACTTGACCATTTCTGCAAGTTCCTCTTCAGTACTGCCAGCCTCCAAGTCAATCTCAAGACCGCTGATCTTCGCGCGCCCAACCTTGCCCAACAGTTCGGATATCTGGCTGCGAAACATGAATGAAATTGCCACTGCGGCAATGGGCCAACTAGCGAGAATTTTGAGTATTTCGATAGCGAGGTCCATGATTTCGCCTAACATTTAGAGGTGGAAGATTTCCAAATAAATAGATGATGTGTCTGTGGATTGGATAGCGGTCACTCACGTCCTTGAGACTTGGTTTGATCCTGAGAGTGTAGCTCTGTGAATTCAGAATCGCACTTGTCAAAAAATGAACAGTGCTAGCGACGAGGGAGAAGTCCGAAGGCGAGGTAGCACGGCGTCACCTTGCTGGCCTGGCAGGGTCTGAGTCACTTGAGTTGACTTCGTTCCTAAGATCATTTGGTAGCAAACGATCTAGTTCCTTGCGGAACATCTCCCGATAGTCAGCCTTGGAGAACCTGAACCTAACGCGGTGACGTTTTCCAAGTCTGAGTCCTTAGTGCCGCCCCATGGGATGTTGTCGTTGCTGGTTCGTTGGGAATACTTACTCAAGGCTCGCAAGCAATTCACGACCGCAACCTTTGGATCGTCAGCCATATGCGCAGCGCTCTCTCTAGGAAGCTAACACCAAGTTAAGCCGCCAAGCTGTTCTGGAGTGCGAGTTGTGCACGCAAGCCGTGTGACAGGCTCCTTGGTTCATGTTAGAGAGCGACATTGAACTTCCCTAGTTCGTCCTGAATCAGTTCCTTCAGGTGATCTTTTTCACCGACATTCATCATCCGCAGAGCATGGTAGTAGTCGGTACGATCCGGGCCAAATTTCAAAGAACATTGGAACAGTAGCGATAACTGTTCTTCCAGCAACATTCTCCCAATCCTCCCGTTTCCGTCTAAGAAAGGATGTACCAACTCGAATTCATGGTGAAAGTTTGCAACCTCGTCGATTTTCACTTTTGGGTCGCGATCAACGAGGCTGTCAATCGAAGAATTCCAATGGCTTATGAGGCGAGCCAGATTCTCATCAATGTGTTCCGGGGCAATAGGCTGGAACTTCGACTCAGCGGGAACGGTGTCGACAACTCTCGTGACAGTTCCAAAGTTCTCTACTACGGTTACATGGTCGGTTCTGAACTTTCCTGCCCATGGGAAGTTATCTGGAAATATGTTCTTGTGAACCGCGATGACTCGATCTAGTTCTATTCGCCCATCTTCCTCCAGAATCCGCAGATTTAGGTCTACAGATGCCAACTCAGACCATCGGTCTCCTAGAGCCTTGAAGCGGTGCATCTGACTAAGGGTAGGCCCCTCTTCTGCAGTAGAAGTCTTCAATTCACGGTAAGCGGAATCCATCTTGTTTCTTATTGTAACCAGATCACCGAGTTCACCTACCTCAACGTCAATTTCTCGAACAGCATGAATTGTAGAGGCATGTTTCACACCGTTCCGTAGTGCCTGCTCGTAGTTGCGGTCCAAAGCGGCAACGACTAAATCTGAGATTGTATCGGTTTGACTCGCTTGCTTACGATAGAAATAGTAGTTTCCAACCCATCCGCCAATAAGGCCTATGATTAGAAAGATGAGATCTCGCACCGTGCTGGCCGAGCCCGCTAATACCCAGTTAAGCGGCGAAGTGGTTCTGGCGCTTGGGTTGCGCAAGCAAGCCAAGTGACAGGTTCCTTCGTCTGCTTCAACTTCATGTTATGTGCATCACCTAGAAGCTTGCGCAGTTGGTCCGCGCTTCAGAAAGCGCAGCAGCAGAACCTCTTAGAGGAAACTCGAAGAAGGACTCTCGTTGTCCGTGCCATTGAAGCGCAAGCATTACCGAGTTCGATTTGGCGATATTCATTATCGCCGATTCGTCTTCTACAAAATGCAAAAAGGACGCTCCCCATTTTTGCGTTAGTTCAACTTGTGTGACGTGCTCATCCCACCTGATGCGAGTTCTTACGACATTGTATCCACTCTCTGTCTCGTCGTCGCTTAGATTGGGCGCGCTGCTGAATCCAACGTAGGCCCACTCACTTGATCCATCACATCCAACACCGAGCCAAGCTTCGACATCACCGTAGGGAAACGTCATTCGCTGATTCGGCTCGACGTTGGGCGATACGGCAAATGTAGATGCAGCTCCAGTCATTTCGTCCTTGGACGTGAAGCTGCGCCACTGGGGAAGGGCTGAAACTTGTTTTGGCCTTTCGGTAGTACTGCTTGAACTGGGTGAGGATGATGATGTTGAAGCAGGACGCGAAGTGGTCGATGGTTCCTGGCTCCCGACGTAGACGAATACTACGATGATAATCAGCACCAGCCATGTGAAAGCAGAGGTCTTGGCCGGAACCTTCGCGCCACAGTTCGGACAGGTCTTTGCCTTGTTACTAATCTCACTCCCACACTCCTTGCATTTTACTAGCGCCATCCGATGACTCCCCATCGCTGCTTGTGCACATAACACCAAGTTAAGTGGCCAAGTCGCCGAGGACCAAAATGTGATTCACATCTTGACCACAGGTGCTTGGTCCAAGTGAGCGCAGCGAACGACTTCAACTTCATGTTATGCGGCGCCATTTGCCAACTCTTGTGCCACCCGCGCATTAGTCTCGTCCATGTTCCGGCCATAAGGTGTTTCATGCTCGAAATACTGAATTAGCTCTTCCACCGAGGCCGGTTCGTCCACCAGAACTTTAAATCGCGGGTCCAAAGGTTCGCGGACTGGTGCTTGGCTTTCAAAAATGTTTTTGTACGCGAGATTTTGGAGGCAGACATTAATGTCATGGCAATAGTTGCTAGCTTCGCTCGCCGCACGAGAAATTGACTCAAATCTTTGAACATCTTCAATCTGAGGGGCACGAAGTTGTTGCATCATATCGTAATGCGCCGAATGTAGAGCGGATCGAAACAACCGAAACAGCCTCGGACTTATTATTTCTCGATGTTCAATGTAGATGGTTATCTCAGTCACTGACTTGAGGACTGTTGAGATCTGCTGGATCAACGCCGACTCATCATGATTGATGGGGTAGCCAGCTCGGAGGATCGTATTCTTAACGATTAAGTCTGTGCTTAGCGACTCTGACAGTGCAGCACACGTATCCAATCGATCCTGAAGAGATTCAAACAGTTCTAACTGCACTTTCTTCTTATGCTCTTCAGCTTGTTGTTTCAGCGCGTTATTGTGTTGAGTCTTAAGCTGAGACACCGCATACCAGACGGATATCAAGACGGCAACGACAGTTGAGATCGCAGGAGCAAAGTCACGCGCGATCTCGTACCAGGTATACATCTTTTCGAGATCAGACATTCTTCTGATTCGCTACCGGCACGCAAACCGCATAACACCCAGTTAAGCGGCGTGACACGGAAGGTGCCGTTTTCGACAAAATGGCGAAGCCATCGCAAACGAAGCCTGGAGTGGCGCGTCCGAGGTAGCGCCAGCGACCGACTTCAACTGCATGTTATACATCTCATCGTCCACGCATCTGAGTTATCCTCGCTTCAGCGTTCTCGGCATCGTCAACAAAATACTCCTGAGCAAAGGAGTATGCATCTTGCCAATTGGGGAACACTTCAGCGAAGGCACCAATCATTTCAACCAACGATTCTCTCACTACTTCTGCCGAGTCAAGAGGGGAGACAGCGCGATCAAGGACCATCGCCTGAAGCGTGTCCCAAAGAACATCTTCGAAATGTTGGTAGGCTTCAAGTCCTTTGTCTTTGCCAAATATGGTTTTCTTGCCTCGATTCTTCTGAAACTTCGCCATAGCCATTACGAGTTTCTGAAGTGAGTTAAACGTATGTGGAAAGCGAGCTTGAAAAGAACCTGCCATGTCCCAGTCAGTAGTGGCCATAGCTAATCCTCCTTGATGTATAACACCAAGTTAAGTGGCCAAGACGCCGAAGATCAAAATGTGATTCACATTTTGACCGCCTGTGCTTGGTCCAAGCGAACGTAGTGAGCGACTTCAACTTCATGTTAGGGGGCGCCCCACTCGTTTGCCATGTCTTGTTTGTTGCTTCGATACTCAGCGATTCCTGCAGATGCGCGTTCCAGTATCGTAGACATTCCATCAAGCACGTCTTTGAGATTTCCAAGGTTCAACCGCGGCAACTCAAGCTTGAGTGAGTTTGTGCCTTGTCTATCTCTTGGGTAGCGGAAGGTTGTTGAGCCAGGGTCTACTTCCTCGAACTGCTTAAAAAGTGAATCCAAAACCACAAGATGTTGTTTCTCACCTTCGGGCCATACCTCTTCTAGGATTTTTCTGACAGGTGGCCAAAGACTTGAAAGTTCATGTCCATGCGTGTCCTCTTCCTCCCAGTCGAGCAATCTCCTTCCTGCATGCAGCAGTTCTTTGAGCCTCAACTCTAGATATTGGCGGTATAGAAAAACGATCGGGAAAACCAATGAATCAGCTGTACCCTCTCTTGAAGCTACGCAGTCGATTAGATGATCTGCGGCCTCCTTGTAACCCACAACATAAAGTTCTGTTGGGTCGCTATACCAATCCAGACACGCGTTCATCCAGAAATCTCCAGACTCGGTAAAGAGCAGGTCGCCCGATTGGGGTAGTCGAATCTCTGGGATATCGAATTTGGTCATAAAGCCCCCTAACACCAAGTTAAGCTGCCAGGACGTTCTGGCGCGGAGCTTGCGAATGCAAGCGGAGTGACAGGTTGCCTAGTCTGCTTCAACTTCATGTTAGGCACCCCAATCATGTTCTGCGATAACTACGGTATGTCCTTGACTCTTGAGCAGTGACGCAAACGATTGCACGTGGTCAGCCCCACATACGAACAGTACAGGCCACAGATCAAAGTCATTCACTTGCTGAAGCCAATATACCTCGCGCCTTCTCAAGGAGTCTTGAATCTCAGACTGAATCTGCTCCTCGGAAACGTTATCAAGAATGTGTCCCGCTCTGATGTCGTTCTCTTGGCTTATTCCGAGTGCGGCTCGTTCCCGCCTATCGGGGTCGCAATATCGGTGGGGCACCTTCAAGTCTCGAGCGATGGCTTCGACGGTCGATTCTTCGACATCGTATTCGGCGAGCGCTGCGAGGTTACATTCCTCCGCAATGCCGCGAACTCCATGCTCCGAAGCTAGATTTCTCAGGAGCAGCGTGAAGAGCTCATGCGCTCTATTGTCTAGCTCTACATCGCGACGTTGGTAGCGATGGTCCGTTCCAATGATGATCACTCGGTATTCCATGGGTGCCTAACACATAGTAGGTGGAACTTTTCCACCTAAACCCGAAGCGCTGCCCGAACCCCAACGAAAACAACATGTCGCTATATTCTGCTCATTATTTGAGCAGCTTTTCTTGGGAGAGATACAAATATTCAACATGGACACTGTCCGCCTATGCCGGAGAAATGAGGACATCTTCCATCTAATTCCGGGAAAGGTGGAGGATTTCCATATAAGTCGGTGGCGTATCTGGTGAATCGCATAACAACCATCCGCTTCCCTGTGACTTGGTTTGATCGTGAGAGTGTAGCCCCGTGAATTCAGAATCGCACTTGTCAAAAAATGAACAGTGCTATCTGCGGGCGAGCAGTCCGAAGACGAAACAGCACAGCGCCAATAGTGACGCGCAGATCATGAAAAAGAGCAGGGGGTAGACCGTGCCGTTGTAGAGTGCGGCCACGATCTGGGCGGCTGCTGCCGAGAGTGACATCTGCAGGAATCCGGTCAGTCCGGAGGCACTGCCGGCGAGGTTGGGGAACTCATTGATGGCCGCGGCCTGGGCATTGGGCATGCTGATGCCGTTACCGGCGAAGGCGACAGCCACGGGTACGAAGAGCGCGAGCGGGTGATGCACGCCGAGCAGTTGCAGGGCGAGAGCGGTGATTGTGCCAATCAACGATAGCGCAATGCCCATCGCGATTAGTTGTTTCATCTCAAACCGGGTGCTGAGGTAGCGGGTGATGTTATTCCCGGTGGCAAAGCCGATGGGCAGCATGATGAAGTAATAGCCGAATTCCGTTGGCGGCCGGTGCAGCACCGATACCATGATCTCGGGTGCGGCAGACAGAAAACTGAAGAACACCACCGACATGAAGGCCACACAGAAGGCATAGGCGCAGAAGCTGGACGACTTCATCAGGTGCATAAAGGTGGTGAGCATGGAGCGGATGCCCTCGAACGGCACCGGCTCGGCCAGTGTTTCGGGCACATAGCGGTAAAGCAGGGCGCCGAGGATCAAGGTGGTGACCGCAATGCAGATAAACACCGAAGGCCAGCCGAAGGCATCCATCAGCAGCCCGCCCACCATCGGCGAGATCATCGGCAATATGGTCATGATCATGGTGATGGTGGCGATCGCGTGTGCCGCGCGGTGCGCCTCGTAAACGTCGCGCACGATCGCGCGGGCGATGACGAGGCCAGCGGAAGCGCCAAAGGCCTGGATAAAGCGACCGATCACCAGCACTTCGATGGTGGTGGCGAAGTACCCGATCACACAGCCGATGAGGCAGACGGCAAGTCCCGACAGCAGAGTGACGATACGGCCGTACTTGTCCGAGAGCGGACCATAGGTGAGTGAGCCAAGTGCGATGGCAAAGATGGCGACGCTGAGGGCGAGCTGAACCGTTTCAGTAGTGATGCCAAATTCTGCGCGGATGATCGGCAGTGCCGGCAGCAAGATGTTCATCCCGCCCGGGCCGAGCGCGGAGACGATCGCCAACAGGATGATCAGGATAACGGGCAGGCGTGAACCGTTGAGCGCGGCGGCGGGCTTGTCCAAGGGTCAGGCGCGTTCGTTCAGGATCGGTCGCAGGAAGGCGCCGGTATGGGAATGTTTGCACTGGGCCACATCCTCGGGGGTGCCGGTCGCGATAATCTCGCCGCCGCCGGAGCCGCCTTCGGGGCCCAGGTCCACAATCCAGTCCGCGGTTTTGATCACATCCAGGTTGTGCTCGATGATGACGATGGTGTTGCCATGGTCGCGCAGGTGGTGCAGCACCTTGAGCAACTGTTCAATGTCGTGAAAGTGCAGCCCGGTGGTGGGTTCATCGAGGATGTAGAGCGTTTTGCCGGTGTCGCGCTTGGAAAGCTCCCGCGACAGTTTGATGCGCTGGGCTTCACCACCGGAGAGCGTGGTCGCGCTCTGGCCCAGGCGAATATAGCCCAGTCCCACATCCATCAGCGTCTGCAGGCGTCGTGCAATCATCGGTACGGGCTCAAAGAATTCCAGCGCGGCCTCGACGGTCATATCCAGCACCTGGTCGATGTTCTTGCCCTTGTAATGAATTTCCAGCGTTTCGCGGTTGTAGCGCCGCCCCTTGCAGACATCGCAGGTCACATAGACGTCTGGCAGGAAGTGCATCTCGACCTTGATCAGGCCGTCGCCCTGGCAATGTTCGCAGCGACCGCCCTTGACGTTGAAGCTGAATCGCCCGGCCTTGTAGCCGCGGGAACGCGCTTCCTGGGTGGCGGCGAACAGATCACGAATGGGCGTGAAGATATTGGTGTAGGTCGCGGGATTGGAGCGCGGCGTTCGCCCGATCGGACTCTGGTCGATGTCGATCACCTTGTCGAAATGCGCCAGCCCCTCGATGGATTGATAGGGCGCTGCCTGTGGATTCTGCGCGCCATTGAGTTCCCTGGCGGCGATGGGATAGAGCGTGGCATTCACCAGCGTTGATTTGCCGGAGCCGGAGACGCCGGTGACACAGGTCATAAGTCCCACGGGCAGGGTGAGATCCACCGACCGGAGGTTGTTGCCGCTGGCACCCTTCAGGGTCAGTACTTTCTCCGGGTCTGATTTGACCCGTTGTTTAGGTCGGGCGATTTCTCGTTTGCGGGAAAGAAACTGACCGGTGATGGATCGCTCGGCGGCGCAGATATCTTTTACAGTGCCGGTGGCGACGATCTCGCCGCCGTGGACGCCAGCACCGGGCCCGATGTCGATAACAAAGTCGGCGGCCCGGATCGCTTCTTCATCATGCTCGACGACGATGACGGTATTGCCCAGGTCGCGCAGGTTGACCAGCGTATTCAGCAGGCGCTGGTTATCGCGCTGGTGCAGACCGATGGAAGGTTCGTCGAGGATATACATGACGCCGACAAGGCCGGCGCCGATCTGGCTGGCCAGGCGAATGCGCTGGGCTTCGCCACCTGACAGCGAATCGGAACTGCGCGACAGGGTGAGATAGTTCAGTCCCACATCAACGAGGAAGCTCAGGCGCGCAGAGATTTCCTTGACGATCTTCTCGGCGATGCGGGCGCGCTGGCCGTCGAGGCCGAGGGAATTGAAGTAGTCGAAGGCATCGGCGATGGAAAGGCTGGTAACTTCCGGCAGCGACTTGCCATTGATGGTAACGGCCATCGCGTCCCGGTTGAGTCGGGTACCCTTGCAGGAAGGGCAGTCCCGTGTGTTCAGGTATTTGGCCAGGTTCTCGCGCACCATCTGTGAGTCGGTGTCATGGTAGCGCCGTTCCATGTTCGGAATAATGCCTTCGAAGGTATGTGCGCGGGTGTATTCATCGCCGCGGTCATTCACGTAGCGAAAGCGCACCTTCTCTTCGCCGCTGCCATACAGGATGACTTGCTGGTGTCCCGGGGACAGTTCCCGAAAGGGGGTGGTGACTTCGAAGCCATAATGTTCTGCCAGCGACGTCAGCATCTGGAAGTAATAGATGTTGCGCCGGTCCCAGCCATGGATTGCCCCTTCGGACAGCGACAGCTCGTCGTCGCTGATGATGGTTTCGGCTTCGAAGAAGCTCTTGACGCCAAGGCCGTCACAGGCCTGGCAGGCGCCGCTGGGATTGTTGAATGAGAACAGCCGCGGTTCCAGCTCCGGAATGGAGTGACCGCACTCGGGGCAGGCGAACTGGGCCGAGAACACGATGTCCTCCCGGTCGCCGTCGATAAAGGCAATCGAGGCAATGCCCTCGGACAGGTTGATGGCGGTCTCGAACGAATCGGCCAGCCGGGTTTGCAGATCGTCTCGAACCCTGAAGCGGTCGATCACCACTTCAATGGTGTGTTGCCTGTTCTTGTCGAGCGCGGGCATGGCATCGAGTTCGATGACTTCGCCATCGATTCGCGCACGCACATAGCCTTGCTTGCGCAGCTGGTCGATCAGCGTGAGGTGTTCGCCCTTGCGGCCCTTGACGACCGGCGCGAGGAGTAATGCGCCGGTACCTTCCGGCAGTGCCATCACCTGGTCCACCATCTGGCTCACCGTCTGTGCCTCCAGCGGGAGTCCATGGTCCGGGCAGTGCGGCTGGCCGACGCGGGCATATAAAAGCCGCAGGTAATCGTAGATTTCGGTAATGGTGCCGACCGTGGAGCGCGGATTATGACTGGTGGACTTCTGTTCAATGGAGATGGCAGGAGACAGTCCGTCGATGTGATCCACATCGGGTTTCTCCATCAGCGACAGAAACTGGCGGGCATAGGCAGACAGCGATTCCACATAGCGGCGCTGGCCTTCGGCATAGAGCGTATCGAATGCGAGCGACGACTTGCCGGAACCGGACAGTCCGGTAATCACAACCAGCTTGTCTCGCGGAATATCGAGGTCGAAGTTTTTCAGGTTGTGAGTGCGTGCGCCACGGATTGCGATACTGCTCATCAGTGCTGTGCTCTCGCTCTGCTGTTGTCGTCACCGAAAATCGTGTTTGCGGCGATCAGATACGCTGGGTTCCTTGGCCGCCGTCGTCTTACATTGCGTCGTGAAAGACTTACGCTGGCGACGAGGGGACTCGATCATATCGGGTTGCAGAATTGCTGGCAAAGAGCACAGGCAAAGAGTGCAGACAAGAGCGCAGGCAAAAGGTTCTTCGAAGACGGAAAGTGTGGAATGAGCGATCTGTTTTTTTCGCCAGACTGATTCGCCGGCTCGAAGCACGCGTCGCATAGCGGTACTATCGGGCCTGTGAGTACCACCTTCCGATTTCCGTTCCCGGCCCCAGGCCCTGGACACCGATGACCGCCATTGAAGTCCGTGCGGCCGTCGCGATCGGCCTGTTGTTTGTGGTCCGTATGCTCGGACTCTTTATGGTGTTGCCGGTGTTGCCGCTGGTCGCGCCTGAACTTCCCGGCGCGACGCCGTTGCTGGTGGGGCTTGCCCTCGGTATCTATGGATTGTCCCAGGCGTGCCTGCAGATTCCTTTGGGGCTGTTGTCCGATCGTATCGGTCGCAAGCAGGTGATTATTGGTGGCTTGCTCATCTTCGTGATCGGCAGCGTTGTCGCCGCCCTGGCGGACTCGGTGGCCGGTATTATCGCGGGCCGCTTCCTGCAGGGTTGTGGCGCCATTGCCAGTACGCTGCTGGCGCTGGCGTCTGATGTGACCCGCATTGAGCATCGGTCCAAGGCGATGGCAGTGATTGGTGTCAGTGTGGCAGGTTCATTCGGGTTGGCGCTGATCCTGGGGCCGCTGGTGGCCCAGCTGGGCGGCTTGTCTGCGATATTCTGGTTTTGTGCAGCCAGCGCACTCATCGGCATGGTGGTGCTTTGGCGGGCGGTACCGACCCCGTCGGTTCACAGCCGCAATCCCGAGGCGCTGCTTGATCGCAGCAAGCTGGGCGACGTGCTGCGTCATCCGGGACTGGTACGCACGACGCTGGGGGTGTTCTTCCTGCATTACCTGCTGATGAGCAGCTTCATCCTGTTGCCGCCGCTTTTGGAGCAGGTGGGTGTCGCCCGCGATCAGCTCTACCTTTATTACTTCTGGCTGCTGCTGGCGTCGTTTGTTGCCATGCTGCCGTTTATCTATATCGCTGACCGGCGCGGGCTGGCCCGACCCATGCTGCTGGTGATGATTGCCGTGTTCTGCCTTGCCTCGCTGTCCTTTGCCTTGAATGTGGGCTACTACCCGGTACTGGTGACGCTGGTGTTCTTCTTCATGGCGTTCAACCTGCTCGAAGCCGTGCTGCCGGCCATGGTCAGCAAGCTGGCGCCCGCGGGCTACCGCGGTACCGCCATGGGGGTCTTTTCCACTGCCCAGTTTGGCGGTGGGTTTGTCGGTGGACTGGTCGGCGGTATGCTGTTGATGCAGCAGGAGACGACTCACCTCATGTACGTCAATGCTGCCATCTGCGGGTTCTGGTTCCTGGCGACACTGGGTATGCCGGCACCAGGCAACTTCCGCACCGTGACCTGTCGCTGGTCGCTGGCCGCCGGGGTTGGTATCTCGGAGGTCGCTGAAGAGTTATTATCGGTGCCTGGTGTTGTTGATGTCGCCGTGCTTGAGCAAGAGCAGCTCGCCTATCTCAAGGTGGACAGCACCCAGTGGAATGATGCAGGTCTGGACCGGCTCGGATTCAGCGCGGAGCCGGTCAGCTAATGCCGGTCAGCTAAAAAAGAACAAGGAGATTACATGGCAAGAGGAGTCAACAAGGTCATCCTCATCGGGAACCTGGGACAGGACCCGGAAACTCGCTACCTGCAGGACGGCAATCCCGTTACCAACTGCTCGCTTGCGACATCGCAGACCTGGCGGGATCGGGAGACCGGACAACAGAATGAGCGGACCGAGTGGCACCGGATCGTGTTCTTTCGCCGGCTGGCGGAGATCGCAGGTGAGTATCTGAAGAAAGGATCGCGAGTCTATATTGAAGGTCAGCTGCGGACCCGGCAGTGGGAACGGGACGGCCAGAAGCACTACACGACTGAGATTGTCGCCAACGAGATGCAGATGCTCGACAGCCGCGGTGATGGTGCAGGCGGCGGTGGCTACGGTGGTGGTTCGTCTTCTTCTGGTGGCAGTCAACCGAGTGGCGGTTCAAAGAATGATCAGGACTTCAGTGCTCCACCGCCTGAAGACTTCGACGATGACATTCCTTTCTAGCGGTTTCACGCACTTCGATTACGGCAGCTTCGATCACAGCAGTAGAAAGGCCGCCAGCAGCGCGCCAAGGCAGAGCCGGTAAATCACAAACGGCAGAAAGCCAAGGCGCGCAATTACCTGCATAAAGAGTGCGATGCAGGTAAACGCGGTAATGGCCGAAACACCAAAGCCTGTCGCCAGTGCCGCGATGTCGGCTGGTGCTGTTGAGGTGATGAGATCGAATGTCTTGAGTATTGCCGCACCGGTGATTGCCGGAATCGACAACAGAAACGATATGCGGGCGGCGGCTTCTCGCGTATATCCCGTCAGGAGTCCCAGCGTCATGGTGACGCCTGAGCGAGACGTGCCGGGTATCAGTGCGAGGCATTGGGCAATCCCGATCAGCAGGCTGTCGCGCAGGCTGAGCTGATCTGTCTGTTTTTCCCTGAGACCCATGCGATCGGCCAGCAGCAGCAGGATGGCAAATCCGACGGTGGTCGCGATGATGACGTGCAAACTGCGCAGCTGAGTCTCGACAAGATCATTCAACAACAGGCCTGCGGGAATCAGTGGCAGGCTGGCGACCAGCAGCATCAGCGCAAGGTGCGCATGGCTATTCATCTGGCGGGTCTTGATGCTTTGCAGCAATCCGCCGAGTAACTGCAGGATGTCCCGACGCAGATAACAAACAACAGCCACCAGCGACCCGAGGTGAACGGCCACATCAAAAGCAAGCCCCTGGTCGGGCCAGCCAAGGATCTGGAACGGCAGGATGAGATGGGCGGAACTGGAGATCGGCAGGAATTCCGTAATGCCCTGAATCAGGGCCAGTGCCATGGCGTGGAGTAGATCCAAGTGCGAACCGATCTCGCGAAAAGTGTCCAGAGTTTAGCATGGGCCCTGAGTGCGCCGGTGTGGGTATTTTTTCGGTACAATCCGCGTCATGGCAGAAATACCGCTGTTTCCACTTCCGATCGTCCTGTTTCCGGGCGGCAAACTCCCGTTGCAGATCTTCGAGGCACGTTACCTGGATATGGTGAAACGCTGCCTGAAAGAAAATGTCGGCTTTGGCGTGGTGCTGATCGAAGAGGGTGATCAGGTCTTGCGTAATCCGGAGGACCAGTTGCCGTCAGTCTCCCATTGCGGCACCTACGCCACCATTGTCGACTTTGACCAGAACGACAACGGCACACTTGGCATTGTCGTCGAGGGTCAGGTCAAGTTTGTGGTGCGCGATCACTATGAGGCTGCTGACAGGCTGATGATGGCGCAGGTGGAGTTCATTGAACTGGAAGAAGAAGCTGATATCCCGGAAGACCAGCAACACCTTGTGAATCTGCTTGAAATGTTCATGGAGCACGAATCCGTGCAAGATCTGAACCTGGAGATCAATTTTGAGCAGGCGAGGGAAGTGGGCGCGCGACTCACTGAACTATTGCCCTGTCCCAATCATTTCAAACAGCGCATGCTGGAAATGAAAAATCCCCTGGCTCGCCTCAATGAACTCGAGAAGCTCATCCACCGGATGCAGAACGTCAAGTAGCTGATTCAGTTCTTTACCACACGATAATTCCGGTCTCGCGTGGTAAGCGGGTTTCGTGTGCAGTGTCTTGCGAACGCATGATCGACAAAGCGATAGGGCAGGTGTTCGTCTCGCCCCTTTGGAATACCCAGTCTCGGACAGATCACAATCGACTCGGGTCGATAGCCGTCGTCGTCAACCTGAAACCGGTGTGGATCGAGTTGCTGGCCGCTCCAGTCGCGAACTTTAAGGCCCAGCGAACGGCATAACAGGGTTTGACCGTTACAGAGTTTATCGGGGCTGCGGACTGAACCCGCTGCAGAGGGTGGTGCGGGATTGAGCTGCTGCATAACCTCGAGCGCGGTATCCGGTGAGAGCGCGTCGGTGACGGGGAATCCGGACTTCACCAGCACGCCATTGCCTGCGCCCCGTGCGGAGAAATTCAGCGAATCGCCGCCGCGCGCGTAGTACATATAGATAGTGCCAGGGGACTGGAACATGGGTTCGCGAGCCGGCGTACGCCCCTGCGACGAGTGGCTGCCCTTCTCTCGCCGGTAATAGGCCTCGGTCTCGATAATGCGCGCCGACAGCCAGACTGGTGTGCCTCCCGGTGGGGTTATTCGATGGCGCAGCACCTTGCCGAGCAGGGCAGCGGCGAGCTGGCGAGGCATCTGGTCAAAGAAGTGGTCGGGTAGTGGTATGTCCTGGTTCATCGCTGGGAAAGGGGGTCAGACATTGGGGTATAATCGCCCAATGGATATTACCGCATACGTCCGCAAACTCGGCGTCGCAGCTCGAAAAGGGTCTGCGGCGGTTAACCGTGCGTCGACGATGCAGAAGAATGAGGCGCTCGTTGCGATTGGTGATGAGATCCTGGCCCAGCGCGATCAGCTGATGGCGGAAAATGCCAGGGATCTGGAAGCCGGTCGAGAACGTGGCCTCGGGGCTGCCCTGCTGGATCGCCTTGAGTTTACGCCGGCCCGGTTCGACGCCATGGTCGAAGGACTCGGCCAGGTGGCAGCGCTGCCTGACCCGGTCGGCGAAATCGGCGATATGTCCTATCGACCGAACGGATTGCAGGTTGGCCGGATGCGAACGCCACTGGGTGTGATCGGCATCATTTACGAGTCTCGACCCAATGTGACGATTGACGCTGCCGCGCTCTGTTTGAAGTCCGGCAACGCCACGATTCTGCGTGGCGGCTCCGAATCGATCCATTCCAATATTGCCCTGGCGCACTGTATCAGCGCTGGCCTTGAGCGGGCGGGTCTGCCTGCCGCGGCGGTGCAGTTGATTGAGACTACCGACCGCGCGGCCGTGGGCGAGATGATTCGGCTGGATGACTATATTGATGTCATCGTACCGCGCGGTGGTAAGGGACTGATTGAACGCATCATGAAAGAGGCGACCATTCCGGTGATCAAGCACCTGGATGGTATCTGCCACGTGTACATCGATGACGAGGCCGATCGAAAGATGGCGATTGATATCGCGTTCAATGCCAAGTGCCAGCGCTATGCGGTTTGTAATGCGATGGAATCGCTGCTGGTGGCATCGCCCATTGCCAACGATGTACTGCCGGAACTGGCCGGTCTCTATGTCAATGAAGGTGTTGAACTGCGCGGCTGTGAAGATACCGTTCGCATTCTGTCCAATACCTGCAAGGTGGAGCCGGCGACGGAAGAAGACTGGGGTACTGAATATCTCGGTCCGACGCTGTCAGTAAAAGTGGTTGACGATCTCAATGCGGCCATTGAACATATCAATACCTATGGTTCCCGGCACACCGATACGATCGTGACGGAAAGCTACACGAAGGGCAGGCGGTTTCTGCGGGAAGTCGATTCGAGTTCCGTGTTGATCAATGCCTCGCCTCGTTTCTCCGATGGTTTTGAATACGGTCTGGGTGCGGAAATCGGTATCTCTACCGATAAATTGCATGCCAGGGGCCCGGTCGGGCTCGAAGGTCTCACTTCACAGAAATTTATTGTCTTTGGTGACGGTCAGGTGCGCCAGTGACAATAGAGGAACGCATTTGCCTATGAAGGAAACCCGTGGGGTCAGCTAGTTGGTAGCGACGAGATCAGGCGTCGCGGTCCTCGGCGGAACTTTCGATCCGGTGCACTATGGCCATTTGCGGTCAGCGGTCGAAGTCAGGCAGGCGTTGCAACTCGAATTGGTTCGGCTCATTCCTTCGCATACACCTCCTCATCGTGACGTACCGTCGTCCATGCCCGCGCAACGGCTCGACATGCTGCGCCTGGCAACCCGTGACGCCGAAGGCATCGAGGTTGATGAGCGGGAGATTCATCGGTCGGGGACTTCCTATTCGATCGATACGTTTCGTTCGATTCGCGATGAACTCGGCACCGAGGTACCGCTGGTGATGATCGTGGGTTTTGATGCGTTTACGCTGCTGGAGACCTGGCGTGAGTGGCGGGCGCTGACTGAATTGGTGCACATTGCCGTGGTGGAACGACCTGGCAGTGATGTGACCGGCGAAGGTTTTGAAACAGGAAGCCTTCCCCCTGAATTGGCGAGTTGTTTCAAGGAACGATTCGTTGATAGACCGCTGTGCTTGCACAGCAAACCGGGCGGCATGATGTGTTGCCTGCGACTGACCCAACTGGACATCTCGTCGACACGGATCAGACGAATGTTCAGCGATGGTGAGTCGCCGGAATATCTCATGCCGACAGAGGTTATCCGTTATGTCCGTGAACACGGGCTATACGGGGCGGCCTCAAACTGATGCAACAGGAGACGCGATACTCTATGCAAAGTGCTACGCTGAAGCAGGTTGTCGACAATGCGCTTGAGGACGTTAAGGCGCAGGAGATCACCTGGATGGACGTTACTCGCCAGACGGACTTCACAGACCTGATGGTGGTAGCGAGCGGAACTTCTAACCGGCATGTCAGGGCGGTCGTGGACCGTGTCCTGGAACACGTCAACGACAGTGGAGTGAAACCCATCGGCGTTGAGGGTCTTGAGGACGGCGAGTGGATACTCATCGATCTGGCGGACATCGTGGTGCATGTCATGTTGCCGAAAGCAAGAGAGTTTTACGATCTGGAGCGACTCTGGACGGTCAGCTCCCAACGGTCGGAGAGCACGTTATAGAAATTGAGTTGCTGGCGGTCGGAACAAGACCGCCGGAATGGATCAGGGAAGGGTTTGCCGAATACGCCAAACGCCTTCCGCGGGACTGGCGGCTCGGAGTCAGGGAGATTCCGGTCGCCAGGCGTAACAAGGGGGCGGTCATTGATCGCCTCCGGAATGAAGAAGGCGAGCGAATGCTCGCTGCGGTGAGAGACGGCGCCCGAGTGGTGGCGCTGGACAGTACAGGGACCAACTGGAGTACAGAGCAGCTTGCCGACAATCTTGATCAGTGGATGCAATCCTATCGCTGTTTGCAGCTGTTGATCGGAGGGCCGGATGGATTGTCTCGGGAGTGTTTAAGCCGTGCCGATGACATCTGGTCATTGTCCCGGCTTACGTTCCCGCACTTTCTCGTTCGTGTGCTGTTGGCCGAACAGGTTTATCGCGCCTGGTCGGTGTTAAACGGACATCCCTATCACAAATGAACAAATCGAGGTGAACGGCGCAGCATGGCAGAGCCGTTAGCATTAAAGGATCACAGTGGTGAAAGCCAGGTCTTCTTTGACCGGGTAGTGATCGGATTCGCGCTGTTGATCCTGTTAACGCTGCTGCTTGTGGGGCGGTTATTTTTCCTGCAGGTCGTTGAGCACGAAACATATGCGACGCTCTCGGATGAGAATCGAATCCAGACCCAGTCGCTGCCACCTATTCGCGGATTGATCTATGACCGCAAGGGCAGCCTGATCGCCGACAATATTCCCAACTACGCGCTTTCGCTGACAATGGAGCGCATCGATGACCTGCCTGGGACGCTACAGAAAATTGATGAACTGATTGGTCTCAATGCGGACCAGGTTGCTGCGTTCGAGCGACGTCTCGCCCGGGGCAGACGACCATTTGAATCTGTACCGCTGCGATTGAAGCTCAGCCAGGAGGAGATCGCCCGCATCAGCGTGAATCGATTCAATCTGCCCGGCGTAGAGATCGAAGCGAATCTGGTGCGCTATTACCCGCAGGGTGAACTGATGGTGCATGCGGTTGGTTCGGTCCGCCGCATCAATGAAGACGATTTGTCCCGAATCGACCCGATTGCGTATTCGGGTACTGATCACATGGGCAAGATTGGCGTCGAGAAGTTTTACGAAAAAGAACTATTGGGGCAGGTGGGTCACCGCCGGATTGAAACCGACGCCCGGGGCCGGGTAATGAAAGTGCTTGATGCCACACCGCCGGTGCCCGGATCGAATATGGTGTTGCACCTTGACTCGGCATTGCAGCGGGCGGCAAGTGACGCCCTGGGTGAGCGGCGCGGCGCGATTGTCGCCATGGAGCCATCCACGGGCGGCATTCTTGCCATGGTCAGTAAGCCCGCCTATGACCCCAACCTGTTTGTGACCGGCATCGATTACACCACCTACGCCTCGCTGCGCGATTCCCGGGACGTGCCGCTGTTTAACCGTGCGGTGCAGGGCCAGTACGAACCCGGGTCGACGTTGAAGCCGTTTATTGGGCTGGTTGGCCTGGTGACCGGCGTGACGAATCCGGAATACACCATCGACGATCCGGGCTGGTTTAAGCTGCCGAACAATTCGCGTCTCTACCGGGACTGGAACTGGACCATTGACGGCCATGGCGGCCATGGCCGGGTTGACCTGGAGAAGGCGATCTATCGGTCCTGTAACGTTTATTTTTATGAGCTTGCAACCAAGCTTGGCATTGATCGAATCCATGAGCACCTGTCCATGTTCGGGTTGGGTATGCGGACCGCGCTCGATTTGCCCGAGGCCCGATCCGGGCTGTTGCCGTCCGAGGCATGGAAGCGACGTGTGCGCGGCGAGCCCTGGTACCCGGGTGATTCGGTCAATATCGGTATTGGTCAGGGCGATATTCTGGTCACGCCGGTGCAACTGGCCACGGCCGTCTCGATGCTGGCGAACCGCGGCAAGGCGATATCGCCGCGCATGGTCAAAAGCGGCAGCAGTCACATGGAAGCCTCCGACGCCCGACGCCTTGAGGATATTGAACTGGTCCCGGACCACGTCTGGGACCTGATTATCGGTGGCATGGAAAAGGTCGTGCATCGTGGCAATCAGGGTTTTAACGAGAACGGCACCGCCTGGGCCTATATCGGTATGGATATCCCCTATCGAATGGCCGGCAAGTCGGGGACAGCGCAGGTCGTCAGTATTGCCCAGGATGAGGAATACAATGAAGAAGAGCTGGACGAACGCCAGCGCAAACACGCCTGGTTTGTCGGTTTTGCACCGCTTGAAGCGCCACAGATCGCAGTAGTTGCCATCGTTGAGAATGGCGGCGGCGGCAGCGAAGTCGCGGCACCGGTGGTGCGTGAGGTACTGGACACCTATCTTCTGGATGGTGGCCCACTACGTGTTGCTGCCAATAGCGAGGCGGGTCAATGAGTCAGGACTTTGTTCGTCGCCTGCCGGAAGGTCTGACGACCGGGAATCGTTCCCGGCTTGGGGATACGCTGCATCTGGACTTTCCGATTATCTTTCTGACGCTGGTGACCTGTGGCTATGGTCTCGTGATTTTGTTTAGCGCGGTGGAACAGCAGACCGGTCCGGTTTTCGCCCAGATGCTCCGGATCGGTGTTGCCTTTGTGGTGATGTTTATCGTGGCGCAGATTTCACCGATCTTTCTGATGCGCCTTGCACCCTGGCTCTACATCATTGGCGTTGGATTGCTGGTCCTGGTCCTGTTTGTTGGTATCGAAGTGAACGGCTCGCAACGGTGGCTCAGGATTCCCGGTTTGATTCAGTTCCAACCCTCGGAAATTATGAAGCTGGTGTTGCCGATGGTGCTGGCTGCCTACTTTCACGACCGCCACCTCCCGCCGCGACTCAAGCATGTGTTGTGGTCGCTGGTGATGATCGCGTTGCCGGTGATCCTGATTGCGCGCCAGCCTGATCTGGGTACGGCGCTGCTGATTGGGGCCTCGGGTCTGCTGGTTTTGTTGCTCGCGGGCATTCCCTGGCGTTATGTCTTTGGGGCAATTGGTCTTGGCATCCTGAGCGCACCCGCGTTGTGGTTCCTGCTGCGGGATTACCAGCGCCAGCGGATTCTCACCATGCTGGATCCGGAGCGAGACCCGCTGGGGACCGGCTGGAATATTATTCAGTCCAAGACAGCCATTGGTTCTGGCGGCATCTTTGGCAAGGGCCTGTTCCAGGGCACCCAGTCCCATCTTGATTTCCTGCCGGAAAGCCAGACAGATTTCATTATTGCCGTGCTCGCCGAGGAACTCGGTCTGCTGGGAGTGGTTGCCCTCCTGGTGTTGTATATCCTGTTGATCGGCCGCGGCACCATCATGGCGATACAGGCACAGGATACGTTTGGCCGGCTGCTGGCCGGAACGATCACATTTACCTTCTTTGTCTATGTATTTGTGAATATCGGCATGGTGAGTGGCATCCTGCCGGTGGTAGGTGTGCCATTGCCACTGATCAGCTTCGGCGGTACATCCATGCTGACGTTGTTTGCCGGATTCGGTATTTTGGTGTCCATTCACACCCACCGCAGAATCATGCTGTAGGAGATTGTTTTTGATGAAACTGTGTTTTCTGACGCTGGCACTGGCATCGGTGCTGGCCGTCGGCACGGCGTATGCCAACACCTATGATGTCAGGCCGGAGGTCAGGACGTTTATCGATGAGATGGTGGCCGAAGAAGGATTTTCGAAGGATCAGCTTGCCAACATTTTCAGTGAGGCGCGATACAAACAGAGTATTATCGATGCGATTTCGCGGCCGGCGGAACGGGTCCTGACCTGGAAGGAGTACCAGGACATCTTTCTCACCGAGAAACGGGTTCGGGACGGCAGGCAGTTTCTGCTTGATAATCACCGGGCATTGATTGCTGCTCGCGAGACTTATGGTGTGCCTCCGGTGGTTGTCGCCGCGATTATTGGCGTTGAAACAATGTACGGCCAGAATCGCGGTAACTATCGGGTGATTGATGCGCTGTCGACACTGGCGTTCGACTATCCACCGCGCAGCAAATTTTTTCGTGGCGAGCTGAAGCATTTTCTGATGCTGACCCGGGAAGAGGGGCAATCACCATTGTCACCGCTTGGCTCCTATGCCGGGGCCATGGGCTATGGTCAGTTTATTCCGAGCAGCTACCGTCACTATGCGATTGACTTCGATGGCGATGGTCGTCGGGACATCTGGGAGAATCGCACCGATGCTATTGGCAGCGTGGCCAACTACCTGGCCGAACATGGCTGGCAGCTGGATGGGCCGGTAGCGGTCGAGGTTTCTCCCAGCGTGGCGGCGCAGTCGCTGTTCGGTAACACACTCAAGCCCGAGGTATCGCTGTCTGAACTGGTTCAGCATGGCGTTGCCAGTGACTCTTCTGACGAGAACGCCCTGGTATCACCACTCCGATTCGAGGGCAAACGCGGCAGCGAGTTCTGGATCGGTTTCCAGAACTTCTATGTCATCACTCGCTACAACCACAGCAAACTGTATGCGATGGCTGTCTTTCAGCTGAGCCAGCGCCTGCAGGATCCGGAATACGCGACCCGGCGATAGTGAAGGCGCTGATCTGTTTTCTGCTGCTGGCTCTGACCGGCTGTACGATGGAGGTGGTCCGGCTGCCCGCACCTTCTCCAGCGCCTGAGCCACAACCGGAAAACCGGGAGTCGGTGGCGCCTGGCAGAGGCAACCTTTCACCCTACATCGTGTTCGGCAAAACCTATCATGTGCAGCCTTCCAGCCTGGGTTACCTGGAGATCGGACTTGCCTCCTGGTATGGGCGCAAGTTCCATGGCCGGCTGACCAGCAACGGGGAGCGCTTCGATATGCACAGCTTGAGCGCGGCACACAAATCGTTGCCTTTGCCCACCGTGGTCAGGGTGACCAACCTGGATAACGGCCGGCGGGTTGTGCTGCGAGTCAATGACCGGGGCCCCTTTCATGATGAGCGCCTGATAGATCTGTCCTATGCTGCGGCGGTCGAACTGGGATTTTCCGACAAGGGCCTGGCACCCGTTGTGGTCGAGGCGCTGGACGAGGTGAATTATCCCGAGTTGGTTCGTGGCCCTGTCAGCCATGAGTCCTTTTACCTGCAGGTGGGCGCTTTTTCCGGTCAGGCCGGTGCCGAGCGGCTGCAGCAGGAGTTGCAGAATGTGATGGCGTTAACGGAATTCGCTCATGTAAATACGCGAATCTTGCAGAGTGAGCCGAGTCCCGATGAGATACTCCACAAGGTCTGGATCGGACCATTGGCCGACGAGTCAATCCGGGACGCCCTGGCCGAGTTTGTGGAGGTGAGCGGTCTCGGTAAACCGCTGCGGGTCCGGGTGGAATAGGGACCGTGATTCGCCCCCGTTGGCGCGGCGCGATAGAATGCTTGCCAAATTTCTGACGAACCTGATTATGTTGAGACTTGCGCTTGTCCTGTTGTCATTGTCGATCTTTGCTGCTCATGGCGAGGCGATCATTCCGGCGCCGCCGCAACTGGCAGCCCAGGCCTATCTGCTGGTAGACGCCACGACCGGTGAGGTGCTGGTCGAGCAAAATGGTGAACTACGATTGCCGCCGGCCAGTCTGACCAAAATCATGACCAGTTATGTGGTGGAGGAAGAGCTGGAGCGCGGCACCATCGGGATGAATGACATGGTCGATATCAGCGTCAAGGCCTGGCGCATGGAAGGATCGCGGATGTTCATCCAGGAAGGCACCAAGGTGCGGCTGGAAGATCTGCTCCGAGGTGTCATCATCCAGTCCGGCAATGACGCCAGCGTTGCCCTGGCAGAGCATGTCGCCGGCAGTGAAGATGTGTTCGTCGACATGATGAACCAGCATGCTGCGCGACTCGGCATGAATGACTCCAGTTTCATGAATGCGACCGGTCTGCCCGATGAGAATCATTACACGACACCGGCGGACCTGGTGAGATTGACGATCGCGCTGATTCGCGACTTCCCGGAGCACTACCGTATGTATGCCGAGAAGTACTTCAGTTACAACGATATTCGTCAGCCGAACCGGAACAGCCTGCTGTGGCGGGACCCGTCGGTCGACGGGGTCAAAACCGGGCACACGGAAGCGGCAGGGTATTGCCTGGTGGCGTCAGCGCAGCGGGAAAACATGCGCCTTGTTTCGGTCGTTATGGGCGCCAATTCTGAGGAAGCCCGCGCGGTCGAAAGCCAGAAGCTGCTCACCTATGGTTTCCGGTACTTTGAGACACTGCCCCTTTATCAGGCGGATGAGTCACTGCGTGATGTGCGGGTCTGGAAAGGCGAGCAGGATTCGCTGGGGCTCGGCCTGGCGGATGACGTGGTCGTGACACTACCCCGCGGTTCGCGCGAGTATCTGGAAGCGGCGCTCGATTTCAATCCGGTATTTCGCGCACCGATTGCGGCCGGCGATACGGTGGGGCAGCTGACGGTATCGCTGGAGGGTGAGACGGTGTTTGAAGCGCCGCTGATTGCACTCTCCACAATTGAAGAAGCCGGGCTGTTCGCGCGGCTGTGGGATGCCATCGTGTTGTTCTTCCTGCAACTGTTTGGCGGCGATCCGCTCGCTCTATGAGTGACGTAGAACAGCCAAAGATCGAGTTTCCCTGCGATTATCCCATCAAGGTAATCGTCGAAAAACGAGACATTGTGATCGACGAGATATTCTGTATCGCGCAACGTCATGATCCTGACCTGCAGCGGACCAGTGTCAGGGAAAGGGACAGTCGCAATGGCAATTACCTGTCGATCACATTGCCGTTTCGTGCCACCGGCGAGCGCCAACTCAAGCAACTGTTTGAGGATCTGAAGCAATGCGATGCAGTAAGGATGGTGCTGTAGTTCCTGAGAAGGTTTCTGACAAAGTTCCTGGCAAGGTCCCTGACCCGATTGTCCGGGAACTCGGTTGCGTCGACTATGTCGATACGCTGGCGCGGATGCGCGCATTCACCGATGCCCGGCATGAACTCACGCCGGATGAATTCTGGGTGCTTGAGCACCAGCCGGTGTTTACCCTGGGCCAGGCAGGCAAACGCGAGCATGTGCTGGTGAATTCAGATATTCCCCTGGTGCAGTCGGACCGGGGCGGACAGGTGACTTATCACGGACCGGGCCAGCTTGTTATCTACCTCATGATCGATATACGTCGCCAGGGATCAGGCGTGCGCTCACTGGTGGATGGCATCGAAAATGCCGTGATCGAGTTGTTGTCGGACTACGGCATTACCGGTGCGGCCCGTCGGGAAGCACCGGGTGTCTATGTCGATGGTCGAAAGATTGCGGCGCTGGGGCTGCGAGTTCGGCGCGGTTGTTCCTATCACGGGCTGAGTCTTAACGTGGACATGGATCTTTCCCCCTTCTCGATGATCAATCCCTGCGGCTACCAGGGACTTGAAGTGACCCAGTTGCGGGACCTCGGTGTCGCTGAGCCACTGTCAGGTGTCGCTTCAGGATTGATCAACCATTTGGGAAGCCGTTTCGGTTATCCTTCGCTTTCAATGGCGACGGCCTAGGGGAACCATGGCAGGCAAGAACAGACTGGTACAGGGCGAAAAACTGCGTGGCGCGGACAAGGTGCGCCGGATTCCCGTCAAGGTGGTGCCCACTGAACAGGCACCCCGCAAACCGGACTGGATTCGCGTTCGCGTTGCTGCCAGCCCGGAAGTTGCCCGCATCAAGTCCATTCTGCGAACCCGCAGGCTCGCCAGCGTCTGCGAGGAAGCCAGTTGTCCGAACCTGGCGGAATGTTTCAGTCATGGTACGGCGACCTTCATGATCATGGGGGAAATCTGCACCCGTCGGTGTCCGTTCTGCGATGTCGCCCATGGTCGTCCCAATCCGCTCGATCCTGACGAACCGCGTCATCTCGCCGAGGCAGTCGCAGAGATGCAACTGGGATATGTCGTGGTTACCTCTGTCGATCGTGATGACCTGAAAGACAGTGGGGCTCGACATTTTGCCGACTGTATCCGGGAGCTGAGGGCAAAAAACCCGGACCTGACCGTTGAAGTGCTGGTGCCGGATTTCCGCGGCCGGATGGAAATCGCGCTGGATACCCTGTCCGCGGAGGCGCCGGACGTTTTCAATCACAATCTTGAAACCGTGCCACGCCTGTACCGGAAGGCCCGTCCCGGCGCTGACTATCAATGGTCGCTGCGACTACTCAAGGAGTTCAAGGCGAGACGCCCGGATGTTCGGACCAAGTCGGGTCTGATGCTGGGTCTTGGTGAGACTGTTGATGAGGTTGAGGCGGTGATGCGTGACCTGCGCGAGCATGACGTTGACATGCTGACACTGGGACAGTACCTGCAGCCGAGCAAGAATCATCTGGCCGTCGATCGATTTGTTCATCCCGACGAGTTTGCGGCGTTGAAGGCGTTGGGCGAGCAGCTCGGATTCAGTCAGGTCGCAAGCGGTCCGCTGGTGCGATCTTCCTATCACGCCGATTTGCAGGCGGCAGGTATCGCCGTTTAGCTACCGGTTTTCCGGGTTGCACCACAGGCGGCGCAGTCCGGGTTGCGTGGCAATTTCAGTTTGCGCCACTCGGCGGAACGTGCATCAAACACGAGCAGGAATCCTGCCAGCGACTTGCCGACCCCTGCAATCAGCTTCAATGTCTCCATCGCCTGCATGGCGCCAACGACACCAACAAGGGGCGCGGCAACACCGAATTCGGCACAGTTCATGTCTTCGTCGCCCGCGGTCTTGTACAGGCAGCGATAGCAGGGGCTGTCCGGGTCTGCCGGATCATAGACCATCAACTGACCTTCCAGCTGGATGGCGGCACCCGAAACCAGCGGAATGCGGCGACGAACACAGGCATCGTTGACCAGAAACCGGGTGTTGAAGTTGTCGCTGCCATCTACCACGACATCAATGCCGTTCAGCATGTCGTCGATGTTGTCCTCGTCGAGTCGTTCCGTGACCTGGATGACGTCGGTACCAGGATTGATGGCGGCGATGGCATCGGCGGCGGATGCGACCTTCAGTCTGCCGACGTCTTCAGTACGGTGCGCGATCTGGCGCTGCAGGTTGGTCATGTCCACTTCGTCGAAATCGATCAGGGTGAGCCGACCGACACCGGCCGCGGCAAGATACAGGGCCACGGGGCATCCCAGCCCGCCAAGCCCGACAATGGCGACGCTGGCTGCGAGCAGTTTTTCCTGCCCGGCAACCTCGATATCCGGCATCATCAGTTGCCGGCTGTAGCGAAGCAGCTGCTCGTCGTTCATGGTCATGGTGCGCTCTCCATGGTGGCTCTCCCCAGCGCGACTCTGGGTTGTCCGGCCAGGTCCGTCAGGCCCTGAAGGTCGCCGAAGCCAGCGGATTCCAATAGTGCCATGACGGTTTCCTGCTGATCATACCCGTGTTCGAAGGCAATCAGGCCGCCCGGTTTCAGTATGCGTGGCGCATCCTGCAGGATGTTGCGAATGGCATCCAGTCCATCGGTGCCAGCGACCAGTGCGTCACGGGGTTCGAACCCGAGCTGGTCAAGATGGGAATCCGTGTCGCGAATATAGGGTGGATTGCTGACGATCGCATCGAGCAGATTGGCAGGAGATCCTTCCAGCCAGTTGGCGACTCGAAATGACAGGTTGTTGCAGGCAAGCCGGTTCGCATTTGCGCGGGCGACATCGATTGCCCTGGCCGACTGGTCAGTGGCAATGACCTGCCAGTTAGGTCGCTCCAGGCAGAGCGCGATTGCGATGGCGCCGGTGCCGGTACCCAGGTCGGCGACGGCGAGGGTGGTGGCCGGGTCCAGGGCGTCGAGGGCGGCCTGGACCAGGCATTCTGTTTCCGGTCGCGGGATCAGCGTCGCTGGCGTGACATCGACCGAAAAGGTCCAGAAGTCCTGGCGGCCGATAATATAGGCCATGGGCTCGCCGCCAAGGCGGCGGTCGAGCAACTGGCGAAACTGCATGGCCTGGTCGGCGTCCAGGCGACGCTCCGGATGGGCATAGAGCGCGGCGCGCTCGACCCCCAGGACATGGGCCAGCAACAACTGGCAATCCAGCATGGCGGAAGTGGATATTGCATTCAGTTCATCGCCGAGCGCGAGGCCATCGCGAATACTGAGGCCACCGTGGTCAGTTTTCACCGGCTTCCTGCGAAAGGCTGGATAACAGGTCGGCCTGGTGTTCCAGCACCAGCTGGTCGACGATGGGGTCCAGGTCGCCCGCCATGGTCTGCTGCAACCGGTGCAGTGTGAGATTAATGCGATGGTCGGTGACCCGACCGTCCGGAAAGTTATAGGTGCGGATCTTCTCGGAACGGTCGCCACTGCCCACCAGATTACGTCGCTGTTCAGCCTGTTCCTGGAACTGCTGCTGCTCCGCCAGACTGGTCAGTTTTGCCTGCAGCAGGCTCATCGCGCGTGCCCGGTTCTTATGCTGCGAGCGTTCGTCCTGGCACTCGACCACGATGCCGGTCGGGATATGCGTCAGACGTATCGCCGAGTCGGTCTTGTTGACGTGCTGACCGCCGGCACCGGAGGCGCGGAAGGTATCAACCCGCAGGTCATTCTTGTCAATTTCCACTTCGTCGAGTTCGTCCGGTTCGGGCATGACGGCGACGGTGCAGGCAGACGTGTGAATTCGTCCCTGGGATTCCGTTTGCGGCACCCGCTGGACGCGGTGTGCGCCGGACTCGAACTTCAGCATGCCGTATACATCCCGGCCTTCGATCCGGCTGATGATTTCCTTGTAGCCGCCATGCTCACCTTCCCGTTCATTCAGTATCTCGACCCGCCAGTTGCGGTTTTCCGCGTAGCGCGAGTACATGCGGAACAGATCGCCTGCGAACAGCGCCGCCTCATCGCCGCCCGTGCCGGCACGAATTTCCAGGAATACGTTGTGGGAGTCGTTGGGGTCCTTGGGTAACAGGAGTTGCTGCAGCCTGGCGTCGAGGGTGTCGATGGTTTCGGTCAGTTCAGTGATCTCATCGGCCGCCATGGCGCGAATTTCCTCGTCGTCGTCCTGTTCCAGCGAACGTGCCTGGACGAGTTCTTCCCGCTTTTGTTCGTAGTCCCGATAGCAGAGCACAACCGGCTCGATCTCTGCATATTCAACCGAATACTGACGGAAGCGATCCTGGTCGCTGATGACATCGCTGTCGCTGAGCAGTGCCGCGAGCTCCTCGTAGCGATCAATCAGGCCTTCAAGTTTGTGTTGTAGCGAAGACTGCACTAATTATTTCCCCTTATCAGACTCGTCAGCATCGAGCTGGAACAGCTCAACGAGTGCGTCGACAACAGATTTTCGGCCATCGGCACTGGCCTGTTTCAGTTGCACGCTGGGATGATGAATAATCTTGTTGGTCAGTTGGTTGGCCAGGCTTTGCAGTACGGCTGCAGGGTCCTCACCTCGTCCCAGGCGTTCCAGCGCCTTGTCCAGTTCCTGATTCTTGATCGCTTCATTCTGGTTTCGAAATCGCACCAGGACATCCACGGCGGCGCGCGACTTCTCCTCGGCTTCGAGCTGTTCCATTGCTTCGGCAATGACGATTTCCGCTGCGGCGGCTGCTTCCTCACGATTGGAGATATTGTCGGCGATGATCTGTTCAAGGTCGTCGACGCTGTAGAGATAAACGTCGGGCAGGTCGGCGATCTCAGGTTCAATGTCTCGCGGTACGGCAAGATCCACCATGAAGATCGGCTTGTGACGGCGGGATTTCAGCGCCCGTTCAACCGTTCCCTTGCCCAGGATAGGCAGCTGGCTTGCGGTCGAAGCGATGAGGATATCGGTGTGACTGATGTGGTCGCCGATATCGCTCAGCGCAATAGCCTCACCGCCCAGTTCTGTTGCCAGTCGCCTGGCATTGTCGAGTGTTCGATTGGCGATGGTGATCCGTTCGACGCCTCCCTGCTTGAGATGGGTCGCAACCAGTTCAATGGTTTCACCGGCGCCGATCAGCAGGACGCTGCAGTCGGCAAGTTTGCTGAATAACTGGGTGGCCAGGTCGACGGCGATCGAGGCGATGGAAACCGGCGTCTGCCCGATAGCGGTGCTGGACCGGACACGTTTGGCGACCCTGTAAGTATTTTGGGCGATTTGGTCCAGCCGGTTACCGCTGGACTCATAGAGCCGGGCAGTCTCGAAGCTCTCCTTGACCTGGCCGAATATCTGCGGTTCGCCGAGTACCATGGAATCCAGACCTGAGGCGACCCGGATCAGGTGTCGAAGCGAAGCGTCTCCCTGATGGACATAGATCGCCTCCTGGAGCTGGTTGACCGGTAGCTCGTTGAACTCGGCCAGCCAGGTGGAAATACGCTCGGGGCTCGGTCTGCTGTCATCCAGCCCGAGGGCATAGATCTCGGTCCGGTTGCAGGTGGACAGGATCGCCACCTCGCCCAGGCCATGGGCAGCCTGCAGCGCGCCAAGGGCCTGCCCCATGCGTTCTGGCGTGATCGCGACCCGTTCGCGCAGTGAGATGGGCGCGGTCCTGTGACTGATTCCGACGACGAGTAAATCCATGAAAAACGTGTGTGAGCCAGTCATCTGGTGTAGCAATACCATGAGATGACTGCGCGGTCATGTACAAAGTAGAATGGCGAGAACGCGTCTTTTTGACGCTTGTCCAAGCTCGAAAGGACCATTTTAGATCGGTTGACCCACTGTTTATAGGCCCTTGCGGGAAAGTGTTTACCATAAGCATGCATTATCAACGTCTAACAGCCCCATCACTGGTTTGTCTCGCCGCCCTGTCACTGGTGACAGGTTGCACCTCGGTCGGGACAACAACCGGGGTTGATCCTGCTCCGGCAGAGCCAGTCGTGGCGAAGCAGGCTGCACCGGCACCGAAACCGCGCCCGCTACCGCATGAATACCCGGTTTCGCCCTTTTCCAAGGAAACCCTGTACCAGTTGCTGGTGGCTGAGGTGGCGGGCTATCGGGGAGAGTACGAAACCGCGCTCGAAAGGTACGTGCAGATCGCCATCGATACCCGGGACCCGGGAGTCGCGGCACGAGCGACCCGACTCGCCGCTTATATGAAGGCCGATAGCGCGGCGCTGACCGCCGCCCAGATCTGGGCCCAGGAGGACCCGGAGGACATTGACGCACACCGGCATGCGGCCAACCAGCTGATGCAGGTCGGGGACCTGGAGGGAGCTGTTCATCACCTGCAGGCAGTGAAGCGGCTTGGTGGACTGGCTGATTTTTCGCTGATTGCCTACCGGGCAGCGAACCTGGATGCGCAGACCCGCGATAATCTGCTGGCAGTCCTCGATCGAATGACCACCGAGTTTCCCGACGACGAAGAGCTGATGTTCTCCCGGGCGGTGCTGCTGGAGCAGAACAATCGATCCCTGGATGCGCTTGCGCTGACTGACGAACTCCTGAAGCGGTCAGGAGATATCAACGTTGTGATCCTGAAGGTGAATGCGCTCAAGAACCTGCATCGGATGGACGAGGCGGTGGAGTTTCTGGAAGGCGTATTGACAGACAAGGCTGACAATCGCCGGCTGAGACTGATTTATGCACGCCTGCTGTTCGAAGTGGACCGGCTGGATGATGCGCGCGAGCAGTATGAAATGGTGCACGAGGAAGAGCCTTCGGATGGCGATGTGCTGTTTGCGCTGGCACTGATTGCCATGGAGCAGAATCAGTACAACGATGCGCGCAGCTACCTGAGCCAAATGGTGCGTTGGAACAGGCGTGTCGGCGAGGCCCATTTCTACCTTGGCAGCATTGCCGAAAAGCTGGAAGAACCTGAACTGGCGATTCGGGAGTACAAGCAGTCGGGTAATGGTTACGAGTACCTGCCGGCTCAATCACGTATTGCCGAGTTGCTGATTGACCAGGGACGAGTTGCCGGTGCACGCAAACACCTGGAGCGGGAGCGGGCAGAGAATCCGGAGCGCTACAATCAGCTCATCATGGTCGAAGCGCAGGTGCTGAGCGAGCATGGCTTTGAAACCGAACTGTTCGATCTGATGGATTTGGCGGTTGCGGATGACCCGGGCAACATTGATCTGCTGTATTACCGGGCGATGGCTGGTCAGAAGTTTGACCGGCTGGATGTTCTGGAGCGGGACCTGCGACGGATTATCGACATTGACCCGATGAACGCGGATGCGCTTAACGCGTTGGGGTATACGCTGACCGACCAGACGGATCGTCATGAAGAGGCGCTGGTCCTGATTCAAAAGGCGCTTGCCATCAGGCCCGATGAAGCTGCGTTTATTGATTCGCTGGGCTGGGTCATGTATCGGCTTGGCCACTTCGAAGAAGCCATCGTTCACCTGCGCCGTGCCCTGGAGCTGTTTCAGAACGATGAGGTGGCAGCGCATCTCGGTGAAGTGCTCTGGGTGGTCGGGGACGAGAGCGGAGCCCGGAAAGTCTGGCAGGAGGCACTTGAGTATGCGCCGGACAGCGATCTCCTGAAACGGGTGATTGAACGATTCATTCCGTGATCAGATTCCTGCTGCTGGCAGCCGTCCTGCCGCTGGCATCCTGCGTGACGACTCCACCTGAGACAGACAGGGCGCCTGCCTGGCATCTCAATGGACGTCTCGTGGTTGAAGCGGAAGGCAGTCGGCGAAGTCTTGGCATCGACTGGCAACAGTTCGAGCAGGATTTTGTCATCGACCTGTTTGGCCCGCTTGGCCTTGGCGTCGCCCGAATCCAGCAGCAGGCTGGCCAGGTGACCCTGGATCGGCCGGGTGAAACAACGATCACGGCATCCACAGCCGAAGAATTGCTGCTGCTGGTGACAGGACTGGATATGCCGCTGCAACCGCTGCGCTACTGGGTGCGAGGCAGGCCTGCCCCGGGTGATGTGGAACCGGCGTCGATAGGTTTTGTCCAGGCTGGCTGGCTGGTCAGCTATGGAGCCTTTGCGGACGATCTGCCTCGTCGTATCACCGTGTCCCGACCCGAGGGCAAGCTGACGCTCATGATCCAGGCGTGGAATCCGTAGTGAGTATTCGGCTGCCGGCCCCGGCCAAGCTTAATCTCTGCCTCAACATTACCGGGCGGCGACCGGATGGGTACCACGAACTGCAAACGGCTATTCAGTTTATCGATCTTTGCGACGAACTGGTTTTCGAACCCGCGGACGAAGTGGTAGTGGAGTGCAATGGGCTTGACCTGCCGATGGCGGACAATCTGGTGTACCGCGCCGCGCTCGCCCTCAGACAACACACCGGTACCAGCCAGGGCGTTCGGGTCTCTGTCGAAAAGCATATTCCGAGCGGCGGCGGGTTGGGCGGCGGCAGTTCAGATGCGGCGACGACATTGCTGGCGCTGAACCGTGCCTGGCAACTGGCCCTTTCCCCGGATGAACTGGCTGCTATCGGGCTCACGCTGGGCACCGATATCCCCGTCTTCGTCAGAGGTCGGGCGAGCTGGGCGGAAGGTATCGGAGAGCAGCTGCAGGCTGTTGATTTTGTAGAAAAATATTATGTTGTGGTGCATCCCGGGGTAACCGTGCCGACGGCAGCAATCTATGCTGATCCGCATTTGACACGTAACGGCTCACCCATCACAATAGCGCGCTTCTTGCGGCAGGGTGCCGGCAATGCCTGCGAGTCTGTCGTCAGGCGGCGGTATCCCGACGTTGATCAAGCGGCAAACTGGTTGACCGGTTGGGGTTCCGTCAGCATGTCTGGAACCGGTGCCTGTCTCTTTTTGCCCGTCGACACCGAAGAAGAAGCTCTTGAGATCAAGCGCGCCGCACCGGGAAGCTGGTCGGTCTACCTGACTAGGAGCATGAATCTATCGCCGCTGCTGGCGGCGGTCGATCAGGAATTTGGGGCGTCGCCAAGTTGGTAAGGCACAAGGTTTTGATCCTTGCATGCGCAGGTTCGAGTCCTGCCGCCCCAGCCATTTAAGTGAACTGCCGAAGGTATGGTCGCGATGTCCTTCGGCATTATTTTGGAGAACTGTTATGTCAGATCACGTTGAACTGGCAGCACAGCCGCGAAACGATGTAGGGAAAGGTGCGAGCCGCCGCCTGCGTCGCGAAGCTGACCTGGTACCGGCCGTCCTGTACGGTGCGGGTGAGGATGCGGTTGCGTTGTCTATCCCCCACAAGGACCTGCACAAGGCCTGCGAAACTGAAGCCTTCTTTTCGCAGATCATCACTATCAAGATAGACAGTGATGGCACACCGGCAATCATCAAGGACCTGCAACGCCATCCCGCCAAGGATCGTATTCTGCACGCCGACTTCTATCGCGTCCGTATGGACCAGGCGATTCAGGTCGAGGTGCCGCTGCACTTCATCAACGAAGAAGATGCGCCGGGCGTCAAACTTCACAATGGTCAGGTCAACCACGTCATGACTTCGGTCACCATCGAATGTCTGCCGGGCCAGTTGCCGGAGTACATTGAGGTTGATGTGGTCAGTCTCGATATCGGCGACAGTATCTCGATGAGTCAGATCGTGCTGCCGGAAGGTGTTTTGATCCCTGAACTGGAACAGGGTGAAGACCATGACCAGGTCATCGTCAACGTCACTGAAATGCACGTCGAAGTCGAGGAAGAGCCGGAAGAAAGTGTCGCACCGGATGAGGTCGAAGCCAGTGAGCAGTCCGGTGACGATGCTGCCGCCGACGAGGACGAATCCTCCGACGATTAATACCCGATTCGGGTAGAGGCGATGGGTACCCCCCTCAAACTCATAGCAGGTCTCGGAAATCCGGGCACGCAGTATGCAGACACGCGTCACAATGCGGGCGCGTGGTTTGTTGCGCGGCTGGCGCAATCGCATGGTGCGTCCTTTCGTGACGAGAAGAAGTTTTTCGGTCAGATGACGGTGATCCGCGCAGGTGATCAGGAGATCCGCCTGCTGCTCCCGTCCACCTATATGAACGAGAGCGGCAAGTCAGTCGCTGCGCTCGCCCAGTTCTTCAAGATTGCCCCTGAAGAAATGATGATTGCTCATGACGAGCTTGATCTCGAGGCGGGTATTGTCCGCTTCAAGTTCGATGGCGGCCTTGCCGGTCACAACGGTCTGCGCGATATCTCCGCATCGTTGGGCAACAGCCAGCAGTTTGGACGTCTTCGGATTGGCGTCGGTCATCCTGGTGGCAAAAAAGAAGTTGTCGGTCATGTTCTGGGAAGGACGCCTGCGGTGGAGCGGGAGATGATCGAAGATTGCATCGATGAAGCGATGCGTCATCTGCCGCTGGCACTGACTGGAAACTGGGATGAAGCGATGAATGCCCTGAACGGTTACAGGGCGGAACCGAAAGGAAAGAGCTAAAGATGGGATTCAACTGTGGCATTGTGGGGCTGCCGAATGTCGGCAAGTCCACGCTCTTCAACGCACTCACGAAGGCGGGTATCGCTGCCGAGAATTTCCCGTTCTGTACGATTGAGCCAAACTCCGGTGTGGTGCCCATGCCGGATCCGAGACTCGACAGACTGGCCGAGATCGTCGGGCCCCAGAAGGTGATTCCGACGGCCATGGAGTTCGTGGATATTGCCGGACTGGTCGAGGGCGCATCGAAGGGTGAAGGCCTGGGCAACCAGTTCCTCGCCAACATTCGCGAAACCCATGCCATTGCCCATGTGGTCCGTTGCTTCGATGACGAAAACGTGACCCACGTGTCCAATACCATTGATCCTGTCCGTGACATTGAAGTGATCAATACCGAATTGCAGCTTGCTGACCTGGAAACCATTGAGAAGGCGATCGATCGGGTAAATCGTGTCGCGAAGAGTGGCGACAAGGAAGCAATCGCGAAGATGAATATCTTTGAGCGGCTACGGGAGCATATCGATGCCGGGCAACCCGCCCGTACGGCACCGCTGAAGGCCGAGGAACTGGCTGAAGTCCGCGAGCTTCATCTGCTGACGATGAAACCGGTGCTCTATGTGGCGAACGTCAACGAAGATGGGTTTGACGACAATTCCTACCTGGATGCGGTCAAGGAGATCGCTGCACAGGAATCATCCGAGGTCGTGGTGATCTGCAACAAGCTCGAGGCGGAGATTGCCGAACTCGAGGACGATGAAAAGGCCGAATTTCTGGCCGAACTTGGCATGACGGAACCCGGACTCGATCGGGTAATTCGCGCTGGTTACAGGCTGCTGGGTCTGCAGACGTTCTTTACGGCCGGGCCGAAAGAAGTGCGGGCCTGGACCGTGAAACAGCAGGCGACGGCACCGCAGGCCGCGGGCGTCATTCATACGGATTTTGAAAAGGGATTTATTCGTGCCGAAGTGGTTGCCTTTGATGACTACGTGGCGGGAAACGGCGAACAGGGCGCCAAGGAGTCCGGCAAATGGCGGCTGGAGGGCAAGGAATACGTCATTCAGGATGGCGACGTCGTGCACTTTCGCTTTAATGTCTAGTAGCAACGTGAGGAGCTGGCGATGCGACTGAAAGAACTGGCTGTTGAGAGCCTGAACCCCGAGCAGAAGGCCCTGCATGACAAGATTCAGCAGGGGCCGAGGGGCGCGGGCCGAGAGATTGGCATGATTGGGCCGTTCGGCGTCTGGGTCCGGGCGCCGCGTATCGGTGACGCGGTACAGCAGGTGGGCGCGGTGGCGCGGTTTGAAACGTCACTCCCCGAAGCTGTCAAGGAGGTGGCCATCTGTACGGTCGGGGTTCACTTCCGCGCGAAGTTCGAGTTCTCAGCCCACCGGCGGCTGGCCATGCGGGCCGGCGTCGATGAGGCCATACTCGATGCCATTTACGAGGGTGAAACGCCTTCGTTTACCGATGAGGGACAGCAGGTTGCCTATGAAATGGCCCACCAGCTGCTGAATGACAAGCGAATCGGCGATGAAACCTATGTGCGCGCCAGTCGTCTGTTTGACGAAACGGCACTGATCGAACTGGTCAGCATCATGGGTTACTACTGCTGTGTCTCCCTGACACTGAACGCGTTCGAAGTGCCTGTCCCGTCGCCGATGCCTGATCCCTGGCCGGAACTACCCTGACGCCCTTTGCTGTGATCGCCGGCTGCGGCGCCTGCGTGATCGACTGGCACCTGAAGAAGCGCCGCCGGACTCGGGATTGGTATTTCGTCGGCGCGGCCGGTTTCGCCGTTTCGATGTGTCGTTTTGTGACCTTCCTTTCGGTTTCGACTTTGGTCTGGACCTTGTCTTTGGCGAAGCGGGCAGTACCTCCGTCTCGAAACCATCGATCGTCTGCCGGGGTATCTCACGCTGCAATAGCCGCTCGATATCCCTGAGTGCCTTCGCTTCATCCCGGCAAACCAGTGAAAGTGCTTCGCCGTCGCGACCGGCACGACCGGTGCGGCCGATCCGGTGAACGTAGTCTTCGGCCACGGCCGGAAGTTCGTAGTTGATGACATGAGGAAGCTGGTCGATATCGAGACCCCGCGCGGCGATGTCGGTTGCAACCAGTACGCGGACTTCATTTTGCTTGAACCGGGATAGGGCACGGGTTCGAGCGCCCTGGCTCTTGTTGCCGTGGATCGCGGCGGCGGTGATGCCGTCCTTTTCCAGCTGCGAGCACAGTCGATTGGCACCGTGTTTGGTTCGGGTAAACACCAGTACCTGTTGCCAGTTCCGGGAGCCAATCAGGTAGGAAAGCAATTCGCGCTTCCGCTGTTGTTCCACCACGATCACCGACTGTTCAATATGCTCGGCAGTGGTGCCCGAACGGCTGACTTCCACCAGTTCCGGTGAATTGAGGAAGCTGTTCGCAAGTTTTTTGATTTCGGGGGAAAAGGTCGCGGAGAACAGCAGGTTCTGGCGCGTCTCCGGCAGTAACGAAATAATACGGCGGATGTCCCGGATGAAACCCATGTCGAGCATCCGGTCGGCCTCATCGAGTACCAGCATTTCAATGTGCGACAGATCGATTGTACCCTGGCCAACGTGGTCCAGCAGTCTGCCGGGTGTTGCAACCAACACGTCAATACCCCGGCGAATCCTGTTGATCTGGCCCCGCATGCTGACGCCGCCAAAGATCGCGAGCGACTTGAGTGGCAAGTGTCGCGAATAGTCTTCGACACTTTCCTGTACCTGTGCTGCGAGCTCCCGGGTCGGTACGATAACCAGCGCGCGAATCTGCCGCCGGTTTCCTTCATTGGCGGTCGCCATCAGGCGCTGTAACAGGGGCAGGGTAAAGCCGGCGGTCTTGCCGGTGCCGGTCTGGGCAGCGGCGAGCAGATCGCTCCCTGCCAGTACGACCGGAATTGCCTGACCTTGAATGGGTGTGGGTGTGCTGTAGCCCTGCTCGGCTAGTGCACGCAAAAGCTCGGTCGAAAGACCCAGTGTTTCAAATGACATAATTCTCTCTATGGGCATCTGCTGAGGGATATCCCAAAGAAAGGTCCAGATACGGCGGTTAAATAACGTTATTCGGGGGACAGAATCGAAACCACGAAGGGCTGGCCATGACCTTCAACTACCAGCGCGGGCGCACCTTAACATGCCGTTAGATTAACTACTAATACTATTTTCTGTGCTTATGTCAGGAAGGATCAGTCCAATGTCCTTCGATATCGCAGCAGCGCGACCGTCATGATTACTGCGGTAAACAGGCAGATGGAAAGGATCGGGGCGTGCAGCTGACCCAGATCTGCGCCTTTCAGCATGACGCCGCGAACGATGCGAAGAAAGTGTGTGAGCGGCAGCGCTTCACCCAGTATCTGAGCCCAGCCGGGCATACCCCGGAAGGGAAACATGAATCCCGACAGAAGTATTGAGGGGAGGAAGAAAAAGAAAGTCAGCTGCATCGCCTGCATCTGCGATCTTGCGATAGTGGAGAAAGTAAAGCCGAGTGCTAGGTTGGCAAACATGAAGATGCAGGTGCCTGCGAGCAATAACCAGATGGGGCCGGCAAATGGGACGCTGAACAGGAGATTGGCTGCAATCAGAATGACCGCGGTCTGGACGCTGCCCACGAGAACGTAGGGCGTGATCTTGCCGATCATGACTTCGGCGGGGTTCACAGGCATGGCCAACAGATTTTCCATGGTGCCCCGCTCTACTTCCCGGGTCATGGCCATCGCGGTGATCATCACCAGCGTCATGGTCAGGATGACGCCGAGCAATCCAGGCACGATGTTGTAGCTCGATTTACCTTCCGGGTTGTAGCGGGCATGGATGATGAGTTCAACAGGAGGTGGCTGGCTTGCCAGGTGAGAGAGGGGACCGCGCTGCAGTTCGTGGTGCAGGGCTCGCGAGACAATGGCTTCCGCGCGGGCGATGGCGTTGGATGCCGCGGCCGGGTCCGACGCATCTGCTTCAATCAGCATCTGTGGGCGTTCGCCCCGAACAAGTTGCTTCGTGAAACCAGCGGGAATCGATACCACGAACGCCACCTGACCCGAGGCGAGTAATGCTTCGCTGGCGGCCGGATCATCCGCCTGTAACACAATGTCGTAGTAGCCCGAGTTTTCCAGCCCGGCGATCAGTGTTCTGATCACAGGTGTCTGTTCGCCGATCAATAGGGCGGTGGGAAGGTTTTTCGGATCGGTATTGATGGCGTAGCCGAACAGGATGAGCTGGAGGATCGGGATACCGAACATCATTCCGAATGTGAGCCTGTCGCGACGCATCTGCACTAGTTCCTTGACAAAAACCGCGCCGACTCGTCGTAGGGACGTGCTGATGTTGTTCAATGGTGCAACCTCTGATCCTCGCCTGCTTCCTTCATTAAGGCGATGAAAGCGTCTTCCAGGCTGGGGCGAACCTCATTCCACGTGACGTCGGTCCGGCCCTCGTCATCGATCATCCGGCTGATCGCCTGGCGGTCAGTGCTGCTGACATGCAGCGCCGCGCCAAAGTAGGCGACATGGGCAGCTCCTGCTTTTTGTTTCAGGTCAGAAGCAAGACGACGCACGCCTGTTCCTTCGCCACGAAAGGTCACCAGCCCGGATCGATCGATAATCTGTTGCACCGTACCTTCAGCCATCTTGCGACCGTTGGCGAGATAGACGATGTGGTCGCAGCGTTCCGCTTCATCCATATAGTGAGTTGAGACGAGAACCGTCATGCCTTGTGTTGAGAGTTTGTGTATTTCGTCCCAGAAATCGCGCCTGGCTTGTGGATCGACGCCAGCAGTCGGCTCGTCAAGTAATAGCAGCTGCGGGTTGTGCATGGTGACCGCTGCGAGAGCAAGGCGTTGTTTCCAGCCGCCCGACAGTTCCCCCGCCAGTTGTTTCTGCCGGTGAGTCATTCCCAGTTGTTCAATGGTGCGATCAACAGTGCCGCGCAGATCTGACAGTCCGTAAAGGCGCCCCACAAATTCGATGTTTTCCCGGATGGTCAGGTCTTCCCAGAACGAGAAGTGCTGTGTCATGTAACCGGTACGCGCCTTGATTTCCTCGGGATGACGACGAATATCAAAGCCCAGGGTTTCGCCTGCTCCGTCTGAAATGTTGAGCAGACCGCAGATCATGCGAATCGTGGTGGTCTTGCCGGAGCCGTTGGGCCCGAGAAAGCCCCAGACCTCTCCGCGAGGCATGGCGATGTCGATATCGTTGACGGCGCTCCGGTCGCCGAATCGTTTTACCAGGTGGCGAACATCGATGGCGAGGTTTTCGTTCACCAGCTGACCTCGACGGGCAGGCCCGGATGGACTGATTCGTCCGGAAGGGCCGCCTCAACCATGAAGACGAGTTTGCCGCGGGTGTCTTTGGCGTAGATCACCGGGGGAGTAAATTCCGCCTCTTCGCCGATAAATGTCACGGTCGCTGTGATTGGCGCGAGACCCTCCGCCGCAACCGTGACGGCCTGGCCCAGACTGAGTTGAGGCAACTGATCAATAGGAACAAAGAATCTGGCCTTGAGTGCGCCGCGAGGCAGTAATGAAACCACGGGTTTGCCGCTCACTACATATTCGCCGGGGCGAAAGAAAATTTCCTCAACCTTTCCAGCCCGTTTCGCCGTTACGGTTCGCTCCGCCAGTCGGTATTCAGCGGCACGCTTCGCCGCGATCGAAGCGATCTGTCCGGCACTCGCTGCGGTCTGTTGTGCCTCACGAGCGCCAAGGCTGGCCACAATGACCTCCTGCGCGAGCGCTTCCGCATGGGATTGTGCCGCGTTGTATTGGAGGCGTGCCTGGTCTCCGCGGGATGGCGGTTCGAGGCCGCGCTCCACCAGCGGTTTGATGCGCTCATATTCGATCAGCGCGAGCTCGGCCTGTGCTTCGGCCTGCTTCAGCTGCGCCTGCAGGGCGCGCATCTCGGGTTCACGTACACCGGTTTCGAGATCGGCCAATTGTGCCTTCGCCTGTTCAACGCGCGCATTGGCCTCGGCCAGCTGTGAGGCTTCGGTATCGATATCCAGGTTAAACAGAACCGTGTCTGCTTCGATGAAATCGCCTTCTCTGATGGGTTGTCTAACGATCCAGCCAGGGCGCGGGGCGCCGACGAACAGCCATTCGGCCTCAATCCAGCCGAGTGCATGACGTGGTTGGGCAGACTCGCCGCAACTACTGATAAACAGAATCGTTGAAAGCAACAACAGAATTAGTGAATGCGTCTTCATGATGATGCTCCTGGGGACAGCCCGCGTTTCAGACTTGAAACGTGCATTCTGAACAGGGTTTCAAGGTCAACGGCGGCGTCGGAATCACCTGAGAAGAGGGCGTGCCACAGACCGGAAACGGCGACGGGTGCAATGATGAGACGGGCGGCCAAAGCCGGATCGTCAACTGCGATTTCTCCCCTCTGTGCCGCCCGTTGCAGCATCTTTGCCAGGGCCGCGAGCAGACGCTCAAGGATCTCCCGCCTGTAGCGTCGGACCATGTCCGGAAAAGTCTGGCTGTCGCCAATGATGACCTTCATTAATTTCGGTAAACGGGACTCGCGGATCATGTTGGGCGCGAAGGTGGCGAGACCATCCATGGCGTCACCAAAAGACGGCGCGGAATTCATGATCTTCTCGATGGCGACAATATTGGGGGAGGCGAAGGTCGTCACCAGCACCTCGAACAGGTCCTCCTTGGAATTGAAGTACAGGTAGATGGTGCCCTTGGAGAAGCCTGCACGGGCGGCGATGTCATCCATGCGAGCGGCACTGAATCCGCGCTCGAAAAATTCGTCCAGGGCCGCGAGCAATAGGGCCTCACGTCGTTCTCGCTTGGCTTGCTCGGTGCGTGCCCGCATCTGTTTGGTCCTATATGACTGACTGGTCAGTTATATATCTGTCGCAGGATGGGGTCAAGCGTCCGGATTCGCCGGTTACGAAAATTAACAAAGGGCTGACGAAATTGGGCTTTTCGATATTGGCCATCAACATCCGGGGTCCAGACTGCCTGCGTGGACATTGGAGAACTTCTGTGAATTCAATCAGGCAAATGCTGGCAGTCCTTTTTGTGAGCCTGCTGATGATGGTTTCGCCGCTGATGGCAGCGGCAGAAGGAAACAAGGACGCGGTCAAGGTCACTGTCCATATTAGTGTGACGATTTTCGATGAAGCCAATAGTCCGAATCGTATTCGGGATTGCGGGCTTGCCGTGTCCAGTCAGCAGAACATTCCTTGTGAGGATCGATTCCACCTTGCACAGGTTGATCTTACGAATTCATCCCGCCAGATCAGGCTTGTTCCTATCTGACCTGCCGTACTCAATTCATTGTTGTACTGAAACAGAGATAAATCAGATCGAAACACGCATCTAGTTGGCTCGCTGCGGGACGCTGTCGTCGAGTTCCACCCAGGCTTGCTTGGAATCACACCAGACATGAAATGCCGGCGTAAAGAATCCGGTGTCGTCCATGGTGCCGGTTTTCACGAAGATCATGTCGTTTGCCGCAGCCACGACTGAAAATATCGGCGAACCGCATTTACCGCGAAAATGCCGTTCGACGGTGTTACCGCTCGCGGTATTGCTGTCCAGGTATCGTTTGGGCGTTCCTCTCAGCGTGAACTCGGCTTTGGGCACGGCTGCGATGGTAGAAAATGCGGACCCGGCCTGGCGCTGGCAATTCTTGCAATGGCAGACTCCGGTTCGCGCAGGAGGATTGGGAAACTCAAAAGTGATCTCGCCGCATAGGCAGCTACCTGTGTGCATGGTGCCTCCTTATCGGTTTCGGAAAAAAGAAAGCCCCCCTGGGATTTCTCCGAGGGGGGCTTCGGTTATACCACCTTTGTCAGGTGCGGTCCTACATGGAGAACCGACCTTCGAGATAGTAGTAACGACCGCGCGGGTCAGTGACAGCGGGGTCATAACCGGTTGCGGTACGCAGGATGGGAGGATCTTCCTCAAAGAGATCCCGAATGCCGAAGCTCAGGTCCAGGTTCGAACCATTGCCCATTTCCCAGTTATATCCGTACTGGAAGTTGACTGTGGTGTATGAATCCAGGTTCGGCGTGACCGCCCGCACATTGTCGTCCATGTAGGAGCCAATCGTTCGTGCATTGACGGTGGCACGGTGCGAACCGTTGAACCAGCTCAGCGCGTAGTACATCTGCAGATCCGGCATGGAGCGAACCAGGTTTCCGTGACCGGGTGCCTGGTTGGTCTTGTCCGCGGCATCGAAGTCGTCGAGTCCAAACAGACCAGACAGGACGAACTCCCGGATGTGTGAGACACGACCCGTCGCGCGGAAGGCGCCGATCGAGGTTGTCCAGTCGTAGCTTACGTCTACGTCAATACCGCTGGTTTCGACTTTCGCCGCGTTCTGCGAAATACCGCCTGTCAGCGTCACGACGTGGTTGGAATCCCGAATGACGTAGAAGCTTTCGCCAACGTCCGCGTAGGCATCGCGATTGACCTCACAGGTGGGGACAGGTGCGGCAACGGTTCCCGGTGTACAAGGATCGCCGGTCACGATATCGCGGAAGTCGCCGGCATCGCGGGCGGCTTCAAACAGCGGAACCTGCAGCTCGGTGGCAGCCTGTGCCGGTGTGCTGATGATCTTGTCGGTAAACTCAATGTCGTAGTAGTCGATCGAGAAGGTCAGGCCTTCAACAGCGGCCGGCGTCCAGATCGCACCGAGGTTGTAGGTGGTTGCTTCCTCGGGCTTGGCGTCAGGTGATGCCAGGCCTTCGTGGAACGTCAGAGGAAGCCGTGTACGCTCAGCGACTGGCAGAATCGGTGACAAGCCCTGTCGAACTGCTGGATCGCCGAGCGGGTCGCGCTGCTGGAATTCGCCCGCGTAGCCGTTACCTTCAGAAAGCTGAGCCAGGCTCGGACTGCGGAATGAGGTACCGGCGGATGCTCGCAGCACCAGATCGTCCGTTGCCTGGATGCGGAACCCGACCTTCGGATCTACCGAGTCGCCAACATTGCCACCGTAGTCCTCGTAGCGGACAGCGAGTTGCATATCGACCTGCTCGTGCAGGGGAACCTGAAACTCTATGAAGTAGGCATCGATGTCCCGACCCAGGTTGAATGCCTGGTTCTCGTAGCTGGCGTACTTGTAGTCGCCGCCGAAGGGCTGGTCACCACCGAAACTATCGACTTCGCCGATGGTGATGGGGCTGCGCTGCGTACGACGACTCTCTTCGCGACGCTGCAGACCAACCGCCATGGATACGGTACCGGCAGGGAGGTCGAAGATCTCACCAGCCAATACAAAGTCAAAGACGTCGAGTTCGGTCTCGGCGAACGCGACGCGATGGGTACCCCACACCCAATCAAGCACTTCTCGAGGCATGAAATAAGGGCTGCTCGTATCGAAACGAGAAAGATGGGTATTCAGGAAGTAACAACCTGAGGCAGCGTCACCGGCGTTTGTGCTGGTGAGTGCCAGTACCACGGGGTCTCTGCGCCAGAATGGAAATTCCGGCGAGCCGATTGGGTTAACGTTGGCGCCTACCCAGGCACGCGCGCCCGCGATCTGGGCTTCCAGTACGGGGTCGCCGTTGGCGTCCGCGACGGTGATACCACCGTTAGGCTGACAGTTGGGACCTCCGAATCCGTTAAAGCCGAGTAATACCCGGTCTACGTCCAGATAATCAGAGAACTCTTCGTAGATGCTTTCGCCGGTGGTGTAGGACACGTCATAGTTCCATGCGCGGTCACCGATGTTGAAGTCGCCGCGCAGTCCAAGATTGATGCGGGTGGTTTCAAGATCGCTGCCATAGCGGAAGTCGGGCCGTGTTTCATCGGCGTCGAGTCCCGGGATAAACCATTCACCCTGAACTGTCATTGCAACGGTGCCGGCGGTGCCGCGATCCGCGTTGAAGTAAGGGTTGTTGGCCCAGCCTGCGCCCGGCCCCGGCAGTCCAAACGCTGGCGCCAGTACCGCGGTGTTGTAAACGAGGCCCGGTACCAACTGGAACAGGGTCGTGCTTTCCGAGCTCTTGCCCGCTGAGTTGTCAGAGTTGGAATAAGAACCGTAGAGTTCGGCACCTTCGTTAAAGGTGTGAGTCAGGTTCACCATATAAGAGGTGCGATCCTGGCCGTCGACCAGCAGCGTGTGCGCACCACTTCGCCAATAGCAGCGAGAGCTGGGATTACTGTTGGCATCGATGTTCTGGCCGCCAAACGATTCACAGACGGCCGGATCTTCGGCCTGGTTGGAAATATCCAGGTGACCCTGGCCGACGAAATTGTCCTGGCGCCATCCAAGATGCGCGGCACCTTTCAGTGGATCACGGTCCATGTAGGTGCCGCCTGCTGTAATCCGGGTTGCACCATCGTTACCGCTCCAGCCCCAGAGCACATCGAGGCCATACTCGGGTGCGCTGTCTGCATCGATTTCCTGATAGCGGCCGCGTACTTCCAGGCCTTCAAAATCGTCGCGCAGGATGAAGTTAACAACGCCAGCGATAGCGTCAGAACCGTAGATAGCAGAACCGCCATCACGGAGAATTTCGACACGCTCAATCATATTGAGAGGCAGCGTACTGATATCAACGAAACGGTCGCCGTTACGCAGCTTCTTGCCGATATTAGGAAGTCGCTTACCGTTGACGAGTGTTAGTGTTGCGGTTGGGCCAAGGCCTCGCAGACTGACGTTGGTCAGGCCGCCGCCGCCAACTCCAACCTGGGTTCCGCCGTAAGCGACGGGTGTGGTGTCGCCGCCGTTAATCTGCGTCAGACTTTCAAACAGGGCGGCGATATCCGGTGCGCCGGTCTGTTCAATCTCGTCTCGGCCGAGAACGGTGACGGGTGATGCTGCGTCGGTTGCAGATCCTTTGATGTAGGAACCGGTAACGACGATTTCTTCTATTGAGTCTTCGCTCGCGTTAGCGAGTGATGCGAACAGGAACGGGATCAATAGACAAAAACGGGAACACCGCAAAAGCGTGCTCATAACTCCCTCCTAACTATGTATTTGCTTTTGTTGCATCGCGGAATATCTTCAGGGTAGATCCGCTTAGCCTGATCTAATACAAATCTCCGTGAGCCGTCAATGGAAAACAAGCTTGTTTATCAACAAGTTTTTCAGGAAGGGGGTTTTTCGCCGCCAGAAAACTGAATCTGGAGGGGGATAACTTGCCGAGTTGGCGCCTGGCATTGATACTTCGGGACTCTTATTGGTGGCAAAGCAGATGGTTTTAAGGGGGGGATTTGCCGACTGAGCCGCAGGCGCAACGCCGGACTTCGGGCGTCGAGCTGCCCACGATCACACCAGCCAAGGCCTGGATCTATGGGTCGCTCAGCTTTCCGATTGCGATGCTGGGGTACCCGCTGGGCGCCTATATCCCGAGACTCTACTCTACCGAGATGGGTATCAGCCTGGCGCTGATTGGTCTTGTGATCACCTCGGCGGCCATTTTTGATGCGGTAACTGACCCACTCATGGGGCATTTTAGTGATCGCTGGCGAACCCGGTGGGGTCGCCGCCGGCCCTGGATGGCGGTTGGCATACCGCTCTTTCTGATTGCGGTTTATATGCTTTTGAATCCCACCCAGGGAATCACCGTTGTTTATCTCGCCTTCTTCTTCCTCATGCTCAGGGCCTGTTCCACACTTTACGGGTTGCCCTATGCGGCCTGGGGCGTTGAGCTGTCGAGCGACTATCACGTTCGCACCATGATTCAGTCGGCGCGAGAGAAATACGTCATTGCAGGCCTGATGGCATCTGCGGCCATTGTGACCTTCTCTGAAGAGATCTTTGGTCGTGCGGAAGCGAGCTTTGTACTGGCCAATATATCGCTGATCGTTGTGGTGCTCGTTCCGCTTGCCGCGATCCTGGTGCTAACGACATTACCGGAGGTGCCCACCTACAACGCACCACCAGTGTCATTCAAAGACGGCATTGTTCGAATGTACAAGAACAAGCTGTTCTTCCGTCTGCTTCTCATCGAACTCCTTATCGCCGGAGGAGAGAACTTTCGTAATACCGTCTCACTGCTGTTTATTCAGGACTACATTGGGCTGACCGGTGTGGGTCGGGCATTGCTGCTCTATTTCGGGTGTGGCCTCGCGGCAATTCCGTTCTGGGACTGGATCGCAAGACACTTTGGCAAGCACAAGTCGCTGGCGACAGCCATGGTGCTGGTGAGCCTGGTGTCAATCGGGGTGCTGACCCAGCGACATAGTCCAGGTGTGATCTTCTACATCCTGTTTGGACTCAAGGGTTTCTGTTTCGGCGCCTTCGCTTATCTGCCCCGGGCGATGCTGGCAGACGTTGTTGACCTGGATACGATTCGTTCCGGCTCGGCACGACCTGCCAGCTACTTTGCAATACTTGGCTTTATCACAAAGTGCGCCGCCTCTTTCGGCGGACTATCGCTGCCGATTCTCGCGTGGGTGGGTTATTCGGCGCAGGCCGGTGCTGAGAACTCGCCGGAACAGCTGATGTGGCTTGGTGCACTCTACGGTATTGTACCGACGGCGGTATTCGTCTTTGCCTTCTACCTTTGTGTGACCTGGCCACTCACCGACACGCTGCATGCCAAGGTGGTGCGAATCCTGGGTAAACGTTACGAAAAACAGATGGTGAAATAGGCCGCGGCCTATCTTGGTTTCCTAGGGACGAAACTGAACTGTTCTCGGGCCCAGCCTGTCACTGTGATTGAGGGTGCGATAAGCCTCGGGTATCCAGTCACAGACCCGCTGCCTGGTTTCTCGGGGGTCTATCAGTTCTTCCACTTCAAACCGGGTCATGGGGCCGATAGGTCCGCGCCGACTTTCGATGCGCGTCATCAGTTCGGCTTTCATGGCATCCGGGTCGTCGGATTCAGCGAGTTGCCTGCGGTAGGCAGCTTCTATTCCCGATTCGGGAGGGAGACTGCCTGAGTCAAGCGCCGGCCAGGTGACTCGCATCGAAACGCGATTCTGCGGTGTTGCCCAGTACAGTCCAGCAACGCCGAAGGCGCGGCGCAGCAGCACTGTGAATATCGGAATGTTGATCTGCGTAAATGCCATCATCCAGGTGGCACCCTTGCGAATTGTGCCGTGAATTTCGTTTTCCAGGCCAACGGCGAATCCCGGGTTGTCCACCAGGTTTAAGAGTGGCAGGTGGAACTGATCGCAGATATCCAGCAGTCGGGTAAGCTTGTCGCAGCCATCGGCGGTCAGGGCGCCGCCACTTTCATGGCGACTGTCCGAGGCGATCACCCCCATGGGATATCCGTTCATGCGAACGAATCCTGTGATCTGATCTGTGCCCCACAGGGGTCCGATTTCGAAGAAAGAGTCCTGGTCTGCAACCAGGCGAATGAGCTTGCGTATGTCGAATGAACTGGCGCGATTACGGGGAATAATGGTCAGCAGTTCTTCCTCTGCGCGATCGGCGGAATCGGTCGGGTCGATGACGGGCGGCAACTCATAGACGCTGGATGGCAGGTAGGATAGGAACCGGCGGGTCTGCGTCATGGCGTCCAGTTCGGTTTCTGCCAGGTTGTCGACGGAGCCGTTGGTACAGTGAATTTGCCAGCCGCCCAGATCGTGCCTGTCGATGTTGTATCCCATGGCCTGCCTCACGACCGGCGGCCCCGCGACAAAGAGTTGCGACATGTCTTTGACCATGACCGAGAAGTGGCCAAGCATGGCCTTGGCGGCGCCGATGCCAACGACACTGCCCAGCAACAGGTTCACTACCGGTACGGTATTCAGATGACGATTAAACAGGTGCCCGCCCAGATGGGCGGACAGGGATGAACCACCGGCGCCGGCAACGCGGGGCTGTCCTGACCTGATAGCGCCGGTGCTTTCTTTGGCGCCTCCGTCCCTGGTTTCCTGTTGCGGGATCATGCTGGCGACGCTGCCGCCACCGGATGAACCGTCCAGCATGCGAACCTCGGGTACGCGCATCTCCAGTGAGAGCTGATCGAAATACAGGTTCTTCCCCTTTACGGTGCCGTCAGCATGGCCGCCCCTTGAGGTAAAGTCATCCGCGCACACGACCACGGTTCTTTCTTCGCACTTGCCCCAGCCACCGACGTGATTGGATGGGGTAAATTCGGCGATGGTATCGCCGTCGTAGGAAGTAAAACCCGACGCACTGCCGATCTCATGGAAAGTACCCGAGTCGAGGAACAGCTCAATCCGTTCCCGGCAGGTCAGTTTGCCCCGTTCGCGCTGGCGGACAACGCCGGGATCGGTTGAGCCGGGTGCGAGCCTCTTTGCGGCGATGTCGCGCAGTCGATCTGCCTGCTCGATCATCGGTAACCAGGAATCGTCATGGTCCACGGCGACAGAGGTATCGCCATCCGCATCCGGCGTGATCGCGATGACTGTATCGCCGGCGTGCACCTGGGCCTCTACTCCGGCGATGGCGACTGCCGAAACGGTTCCGGTACAAGGTGCCGTCAGGGTAGTCTCGGTTTTCATGGCGCTGACCACCAGGAGCGTATCGCCAGCATTGACCGTGTCGCCGACTTCTACTGCGATCTCGATGATGCTGCCGCTCATGGGGCATTCAACCCCCACATCCCCGCTCGCGAGGCTAAGGGTCTGGCTTGCTGTGACTATTGGTGGCGCGGAACGTGGACCGAGCGCCCGGGTCTGCTGCTGCAGCAGTTCCAACGATGCGCTGAGTGCTTTTGATGGAGACAGTGTCTCTGCTTCTTCAGCGAGGAAGGTGGTTCGCGCATCACCACGCACCACTACAGGATGGCCCACGATTGCTTTCAGTTGACCGAGGTTGGTGGCGGCTCCCTGGATATTGAACTCGCCGAGTGCAAATTGTGTTTTCCGTAGCGCCCGTTCGTAGCTCTCTGCCCGGCAGATCAGTTTGGCGAGCAGCGGGTCAAACTGGGGTGGCGGCGTGTAACCCGCATAACCGATACCGTCGACCCTGATTCCGGCACCCGCGGGTTCCTTGTAACCTTGTAGCAGGCCGCTACCGTGCAGGACCACGCGAGATTGAATGGCAAACGACCGCGGCGGTGGCAGATCGACCAGTCCCAGCGATTCCAGGCTCGCACCCATTGCGATCTGCAACTGGGCTTCTACCAGCTCGATACCCAGCACTTCTTCGGTGATCGTGTGTTCGACCTGAATGCGGGGATTGCACTCGATGAAAAAGAACGCTCCTGATTCGGGGGCGACGAGGAATTCCACAGTGGCTGCATTCTGGTACTTCGCCGCGCTGATCAGGCGGACGGCCGCGTCATGAAGCTGCTCTTTGACTGACTTGTCGAGTTCCGGGGCCGGTGCGATTTCCACGACCTTTTGATTGCGCTGCTGGATGGAACAGTCGCGCTCATAAAGATGTACGACCTTCCCACTGTTGTCTGCCAGGACCTGTACTTCTATATGCTTGGGGCGCGGTACCAGCCGCTCTATAAAGAGTGCGTCGTTGCCGAAGGCTGATTTGGCTTCGCTGGCCGCACGCACAATGGCCTCGGGAAGATCGTCGGCGCCAAACACGGCACGCATTCCCCGACCGCCACCGCCCATCGCTGCCTTGATCATGACCGGGAAGCCATGTTCCCCGGCAAATGCCGCGGCGTCCTCGGGGCAGGTGACCGGACATCCGGGCACCGTCGGGATGTCCAGCGATCTGGCCAGTTCGAGGGCTTTCAGTTTGTCGCCGAACAGTTCGAGGCAGGCACTGTCAGGCCCAACGAACGCGATGCCTGCTTTCTCACAGGCACGGGCGAAATCTGCGTTCTCTGACAGGAAGCCGTAGCCGGGGTGAATGGCATCGCAACCCGATTCCTTGGCGATGCGAATAATGGATTCGATGTCGAGGTACGCTGTGACCGGATCGTCCGTCGCGTCAAGGAGGATGCGTTCGCTTGCCTGTCGCGCGTGTAAAGAAAACTGGTCGACGGGCGCATAGATTGCGACGGTCTCGATGCCGAGTGTCGCAGCGGCCCTCGCGATGCGAATCGCGATTTCTCCGCGATTCGCAATCAGCAGTTTCTTGATCGGCATGGACAACTCCAGGAGTCAGGTGGCGTCAAACCATCAGGCGATCTTTGCTCGTAGTCCGTATCCGGCACAGGGTGACGGTGAGTTGAGGTACCGTCGTCATTTCGATTGTTGGGTCTAGTCCTGGTCGAACCAGGCAGTATTGCTGCCAACGATGGTGACCGTGAGGTGCGCCATCTCCGTGTCGGCCTTGGCGCCGTGCCAGTGTTTCTCTCCGGCCTTGATATGGGCCACATCGCCGACGTTGATTTCATATTCGGTATCTTCCGTCGCCACAATACCGGAACCGGAAGTGACTACCAGAATCTGATCGTTGTCGTGGGCATGCCATCCTGTCGTTGCGCCTTTGCTGAAGTGCACGATGCTGCAGCGATAGTTGTCCGAGTCTCCGTCGGGAATGATCGGCTGTTGTTCGCGGGATACCGAGCCACCTTCCCAACCCGGGACGGGGACGGCCTCTCCCAGCGATATTTTTTCTACTTCGTCGATTGTGACGACACGCATTCGGCTATTCTCCTCTTCAGATATCCAGGCTCCGCTCTTGAAGCCTCGTCGGGAAAGATATCACATGGCGGCAATCGTATCTTCCGCAGGATTGAGTCAATGCGAGTGCGAGGTTCACCGTGCCAGCGCGAGGATTGGTTATGAGAAATCTTGTTTTACGTGACGGGCTGATGTTCGAGTCTGTCTCGGGCTCGGTTTCCTCGATCGACTTCCAGGCAGTTTTCAATCCAGGCGTTCATGGCTGGCGTTCGATGGAAATTCTTCGGTAACACAAAATAGAGATTGCGCCTTAGGTCGCGCTTGTAAAGTTTCAGTGGAACGAGGTTACGGCCTTGTACGTTGCGCCCAATGGCGATTTGCGACAGGCACCCTACGCCGAGTCCCTGGAACACCGCGCTCTTGATCGCTTCGTTGTGTTTGAACTCCAGGAAGACGTTGATCTCCGGCAGTAGTTCTCCGAGCGCCGCTTCGAAAGCGCGGCGCGAACTGGAATCAGGCTCCCGCAGAATCCATTTGGCGGATGTGATGTCGTGGTCACGGAGTACTGTCTTGTTCGCAAGCGGGTGCTCGTTACTGCAGAACACGAGCAGTTCGTCCTTGCGCCAGGGGACCAGTTCCAGATTCGCGTCGTGTACTTCGCCTTCGATCATGCCGATATCGACCTCGTAGTTGAGGACCTTGCTGATGATGTCCCGGGTTGAGAGCGTATCCAGCTGAATCTGGGCGCTGGGAAACTTGTCCAGATAGTTGGCGAGATAGACCGTGCCGATATAGTTGCCGATGGTGTGACTGGCGCCCACTCGCACATGGCCGAAGTCGGTATGGCCCAGCAATAGCTGATCGAAGCTTTTGCAGTGGCTGAGCAGGTTTTCCGCTTCACGGCGCAGTGTCTGTCCGGTGGCGCTGAGCTTGATGCGATTGTGGGACCGGCTGAACAGGCTGACGCCGTAGTTCTGTTCCAGATTTTGCAGCGCTTCGCTGGCGGCGGACTGGGACAGGTGTAACGTCTCAGCGGCCCTGGAAATATTCTGCTGGCGGGCAACTTCCAGGAAAATCTCCAACTGACGGATCGTATATTTCATGGTGATGGGCTTGCCTGGCGTCGGATTTTCAGTATCGGTATTTCCGATACCAAATGCCAATATATCCGATTTTATTCAGTGAAGCGGCTTCTCTAATCTAGGCGCTGCGATGGCCCGATCTGCGAGCTATCGATACTGGAAACTGGTCAACAAGGGAGGCGGAGGAGTCTCTTTATGGCTGAAACACGCAAGACATTTTGTCGTCATTGCATGTCGATCTGCGGCCTGAATCTGGAGGTCGAAAACAACAAGGTCATCAGGGTGCGTGGCGACAAGGAGCATCCGGTGTCGCAGGGATATAGCTGCGCGATGGGCCAGCACAATATGGCCGTGCAGGATGATCCGATGCGGCTGATGTCCGCGCAGCAGCGTCGCGAGGATGGCAGCTATGACGCGATCGCCGTGGATGACGCGCTGGATCGTGTTAGCGAAAAATTACGTCAGTTGCTGGATCAGCATGGTCCTCGTTCAATCGCCCTGTATCATGGGACCGGCACTGCCTATAGTGGTCTCGCATACAACACGGCCAAGAGCTGGCTCCGATCAATTGGTTCGCCCGAACTCTACACCAGCATGACCGTTGACCAGTCGAGTATGTATATCTGTCGTGACCGCATGGGTGCATTCAAGACCGGTCGCCCCTATCTCGATCAACTGGATGTGATCATGTTGATTGGTAACAACGTGGCGATCAGTCATCAGGGTTATCGACGTTCCCCGGTGCCCGGTACCAATCCCAGAAAGAGTCTCATTGATGCCCGAGCCCGCGGTACCAAGGTGATTGTTGTTGACCCGCGTCGTACCGAGACGGTGCGGTATGCCGATGAGTTTCTGCAGATTAAACCGGGGACCGACTGCGCGCTGCTGGCGACGATGATCCGGGTGATCCTGAAGGAAGGGTGGTATGACCATGACTTCTGCGATCGGTTTGTCACGTCGATGGACAAACTGGAAGAAGCCGTGGAACCCTTTTCGCTCGAGTATGGCAGTCAGCAGACCGGGATCGAGGCCGATCAGATCTACTCTACGGTGAAACTGTTCGCGACAGCCAGGCGTGCCAATGCGGGCCTGGGTACCGGACCCTGTTTCGGCCCGCACTCGAATCTGGCGGAACACCTTGTTGAAGTACTCAACGCTTTATTGGGCTCATACCGTCGCGCCGGCGACCGGGTGCGAACGGGGCTGTCCAACATGAAAGAGGTCGTTGAAGGCGTCAGTCCACCCAACCGGACGTGGGAGACCGGCGTCAAACTGCGCACGGCCGACATCGGTCATCTGAACAGTGAGTTTCCGTCGTCACGCTTGCCGTTCGAAATTTTGCACGAAGGCGAAGACCGGGTCCGGGCGCTGATTGTCTGTGGCGGTAATCCGCTGACGTCGATCGGCGGTACTGAAAGGACCTATGAAGCCTTTGAGAGCCTGGAACTGCTGGTGTCCATTGATCCCAGGTGGTCGCCGACCGGACGCCTGGCGCACTACGTCATTCCCACCAAGTTACCCATTGAGCGCGAGGACATGAATATCGCCCTCGACGGGCAGCGCCGGATTCAGTGGGTCGACTACACCCAGCCCGTCATCCAGCCGCCGGAAAACACCCTGGAAGACTGGGAGGTGTTCTGGGAATTCTCGCGCCGTATGGGCGTGCAGCTTAATTTCCGTCCCGGTTCGTGGGGAGTTCAACGGGGAGAGGGAATCGATCTTGACATGCAGACGCGCCCAACCACTGCTGACATGTATCGTTATCTGTGTGAAGTAGCAGGGATTGACTACGACACGTTGCGGCACCATCCGAGCGGCATGATGCTGGACAAAGAGCCGCTGATCGTACAACCGGCGCGAGAAGATGATGGCGTGCGACTGGACTTGTGTCCGGACGACGTTCGTGAAGAAATAAAGGCCGTATTTTCCGGGCCTGAGAGTTCTGATCCCGATTATCCCTACCTTATGGTTAGCCGCCGGGTTCAGCGTGTCATGAATGCGATGTATCACAACCTGGAATTGGTGCAGGATAAATTCGAAATGGCGCCGTTCTTCATGCATCCGTCGGATATCGAAAAGGAAAAACTGCAACCCGGGGATGTGGTGTCGATTCGATCTCGCGCGGGAAAAATCGTCGGCCGCCTGACGGCGGACGAAACGCTTCAGCGCGGCGTCGTTGCCATGCCGATGGGCTGGGGCAGCGCAGATCCATCGGATGCCCAGAGCACGCTCACCAGTCAGCTGGTATCGATTGATGCGGATGTCGAAGCGATCAACTTCATGCCGCGGCAGACAGCGATCCCGGTTGCCGTATCGGGCTGATGCCCCGATGGCCATGATGGTCGAGCGATGACGATATTTTTCTGGAAATGGAACCCAATCGCCGACTGGGAGGATTCGTGCGGCCCCCTCACTAGCTAACTACCTGCGGAAATCCAGGTAGTTGATCGAGTAGAACGATAATAATGAGGAGGACTCATGCAACGACTTCTGATCGCAATATTAGCGGTGGCCCTGAGCTCTGGGACCTATGCAGACCGGGACGACGATGATGACGACGATCGTCGCAAGGACAAACATTCACCAAAACAAATTCTGAAAAAGCTCCGGCGGCTCGAGCGGCGGGTCAGCGAGCTTGAAGCACAGGTGCCGCCTGCAAGCGCTTCTGTCACGGTCGATTGTGATGCGGGTGAGACGTTGGCCGATGCACTCGCGACCCCGGCCGTGGAACTCGAGATCAGCTTTTCCGGCACCTGCCTTGAAGAGCTGGATATCGATCGAGCAGATGTGTCCATCACCGGCGCGCTCGGTGCGGTCATAGAAGGCTCGATCGACGTTAACGACGGTGGCGATGTGGTTCTGACCTCGATGGGCATTGTCAACGCGCCGGGCGTCGGTCTGTTCGTTGGCCACGCCGGGCGGGTGCGGGCAAGCGGACTCGATGTGTCTGGCGCGGTTGATTCAGGTGCGTTGGTCGTCGGCGGGGCAATGACCTGCGGGGACTGTACGTTCAACGACAACAGCGAGGGACTGGTAGTGGTGAACAGCGGTCGCGTCGCGCTTGGGGGCGTGATCGAGTTCATCGACAATACCTTCGAGGGACTTGAAATTGGCGGTTCATCCTCGGTGATCGCGCTGATTGATTCGACCAATGCCGGCGCGGCCGGCACAGAAATGGAACTCGATGCCAGCGGCAATGGCGGCTTTGGCGTCCTGTTGTATGGCTCGGCGTCATTTCGCTCAACCGACAACGACACCATCACGATCGACAACAATCCAAACGGCATGGTCGTGGCGAGCGGCGCGAGCGCCCATTTGATTGCGAGCACGGTCGACATTGTGGACAACGGCGGATTGGGTCTGGGTGTATTGGGCGGCACGGTGTTCCTGAACGCGACGATGAACGCGAGTGGTCAATCGCTTGGCGTCTTTTTGGACGATAACGGGACGCTTCGCGGCGGCGGCGTCATCAACGCCACTGGCAACACCAATTTCGGATATTTTGTGCGCGCAAGCGTGTTGACCGATGCTGTCGTCAACGGCTCCGGCAACACCAACGAGATGCAGATCCTGCTGGGCGGCACTGTGAATGTGCCCTTCAGTTCATCGATTGTCGGTGAAGTCGGCTGCGATGGTACCGAACTGTTGAGCGCACCCTTTGTCTGCGGGACCAATCCCGCTCCCTAGCGTTTACCGAGTATCCAGGATTAATCCCCCCGATATGGTCCGCTGGTTCCGGCGGTGCCATGTCGGGCTTACGCAAGGATGAGCGACTGGTTAAAGGTGTAGATAGCATTGCATGGTTCTGCCGCCTACAGCGGATGTATTTTCAGGACATCACCCTTGCGGACTGCTTGATCGGCATCGATCTCGGCGAGGGCGTTTGCCCAGGTGAGAGACGACAGCACACCCGAACTCTGGTTGGGGAACACCACTGCTGTCGGTTCGGTTTCCGATGAATCGACCCTGACCCGAATGAACTGGCACACGCTGGCGGATGGGTAGTCGAAGTCTGCCCGAGCATGGTACGTCGCAGAAACCGGCTCGGAGCAACCCTGCATCGCAATGAGATAGGGTCGCGCTACGATGAGAAAAGTCACGAAGCAGGACACGGGATTGCCCGGCAGGCCGAAGAAGGGCGTTTCACCGATCGACCCGAAGGCGACGGGTTTGCCGGGCCTGATGGCAATTCGCCACAGGTCCAGGTGACCGACTTCTTCGACCGCCGTCTTCACGTAGTCCTCGTCGCCGACCGAAACGCCACCGGAAGTCACCACGCAGTCAGCGGCTCCGGCTGCTGAGACGAGGGCGTCTCGCGTCGCTTGCGGATCGTCACCGATGTTAATGGACTGAACCGGCTCCATACCGAGTCGATGAATGAGACCGGCCAGCAGGTAGCTGTTCGAGTTGTAGATCTGGCCGGGGCGGAGTTCGGTCGGTGGCTGGATCAGCTCGCTGCCGGTCGCGATGATCGCGACCCGGAGCGGCCGATAGGTTTCGACCTCGGCCCTGCCGACGGATGCCAGAAGGCCCAGATGCTGTGGCGCAATCCGGGTCCCGCATTCCATGATGCGACTGCCGGCCTTGATGTCCTGTCCACGGGGTCGAATGTTCTCGCCGGTCGCAACGTCCACGTTGATGCGGATGCCGTCACTTTCCTGACTTGTATCTTCCTGCTTGACGACCGTGTTTGCTCCCGGCGGAATGCCGGCACCGGTAAATATGCGTGCCGCCTTTCCAGCCGCCAGGGGGCTTCCGACGCTGCCGGCAACGATTCTATCGCTCACAGGAAACACGCGATCCGCAGTCTTCTCATCCGGCGTGAGCGCGAGCGCGTATCCGTCCATCGCACTGTTGTCGTCCGGCGGAACATCGATACGGGAGGCAATATCCTCGGCACAGATGCGGTTCAGTGCGTTCGTCAGCGACACTGTTTCAGTCTCGTCAATACACTTCGCGCGGGCTCGAAGTGCCGCGTGAACGTCTTCGAGAGGCACCAGTTTGCTCACAGTTCTACATCCTCCGGTCGTATGTTGGTCAGGAACACAATCGCTTCAGGAAGCTTCACGATAGCGGTATCTTCGCCGAATACACAACCGATCAGTGAATGCAGAGCACTGATTGGAATTTCAATAGGCGATGTACCTTCTCCGGGGAGATGACTCAACCTACCCCGGGTTGTCTACCCGCGCCGACAGCAGGATTGGCACCATTCTGAGTGCATAGAGTGAGAAGGCAGCGATCCACAGCGCCGCTGAGATGTCGAGGAACAGTGAATTCCAGGCAGCCAGTACGCGCGCCAGCGTTGCGACCGTGATCAGAGTAAATACGATGGTTAGGAGCGTGCCGGCAACGAGTGGCCGGCCGGTATGGCCCATCGCTGCTCGTGAGGATACAGCCGCGATCATCAACGCCAGGCCTCCCACTGCGAGTGCGTGAAGCGCTGCCGATGGTGGCGATCCCGCAAGCGACAATGCCCCCAGCAGCATGAAACCGGTCCCAAGCCAGCCATAACCGATGTGCAAGACCAGCAACAGCGGCTCGGTGATCGTTCGATGTCCCATCCACCGTGACATCCGGGCGAGATGCAGTGCGCCGCAGACCAGCGCTGCCGGCGCCGTTGCTGTCGCGTTCGGCGCGAATGTCCACAGTGCTGCGAATAGTGCGGTGGCGATCATGACGGTGTGATCGAAATGATTCGGCCCGGCAGGAACTGCCGTCGCGGGGCCATGCCTCCGGCGCAGCCAGTTGCCGGTAAACGCCGGTATGATTCGCCCGCCGATCACGCCGACCAGGATGCAGGCCAGCATCATAAATAGTCGAATTGTCTGATCGGGATAGAAGTGAAAGGTCACGTTCAGGCAGGTCACAATCGTGAGAATCAGCAGGATCTGAAGGTTTCTCAGGTTTCCGGCGGCGATGATCTCGCGCCCCATGAGTATCGTTAGCAGAGCGAAGTACGATGCATCAATGGCGACGACGATCGGGCCTGGCAGCCCCAGGTCAGTACTGAAGATGACCCGGGCGGCAATCCAGGCAAGCACGACGGCGGCGAGCATTGCTCCCTGGACAGGCGGTCGGCCCGTCCAGTTGGCAACTGCAGTCAAAAGGAAACCGCCCATGGCTGAGCCTACGAAGCCGAACAGCATTTCGTGGGCATGCCAGTAGATGAGATTGGATGCGTTAGCGGGGAGTGGGAGCACACCTTCGAGAACGCCCACCCACCAGGCTATATAGAGAATGGCTGCGCCCGCCGTACAGATGAAGAGCGGGCGAAACCCGTAGCTGAGGACGATCAAACGCCGAAGTCCCAGGCCTTCCCCGCTGCGTAGTGCTTCAGTATGTTTTTCGCCATCAGGATTTTGTGCACCTCGTCAGGACCGTCAGCGATTCGAAGTGTCCTGGCGCTGAGGTACATGCCGGCGAGCGGCGTATCGCCGGAGACACCCATGGCGCCGTGCACCTGTATTGCCCTGTCGACGACCCTGTGCATGGCATTTGGTACGAATACCTTGATTGCGGAGATTTCGGTGCGGGAGTCGCCATCGTTGTCGATGACTTCAGCGCAGTGGATTGTCATCAGGCGAGCCGCCTGAATGTCCATGTAGGATTCCGCAATGAAATCCTGAATCATCTGCTTCTCATACAGAGGGCCGCCGTGAACCTCGCGGGTTGTAGCGCGCTTTATCATGAGGTCGAAAGCGCGCCACATCTGGCCGACACAGTTCATGCAATGGTACACGCGACCTGCGCCGAGGCGATCCTGTGCCGCCTGGTGGCCGGTACCTCTGGCGCCCAGCGCGTTCTCGAGTGGCACCCGTACGTTGTTGTAGGTGATTTCGCAGTGATTGCCGCCCGCGTTGCCCCACACAGGGACGCTGCGTTCGATGTTGAACCCCGGTGTGTCCGTTGGCACGAGAATCTGCGTCATTTTTTCGTTGGGGTCGCCATCGTCCCCTTCTCCCTCGGTCCGGCACATGACGACTGCGACCGAGGCATGGACGCCGTTCGACGTAAACCATTTGCGGCCGTTGATGACCCATTCATCACCGTCGCGAACGGCGGTGGTCTGAATCGATCGCGGGTTGGATCCCGCATTGTCGGGTTCGGTCATGGAGAAACAGGAGGTAATCTCTCCGCGGATCATGGGCATCAGCCATTTCTCCTTTTGCTCTTCAGTCCCGTACTTTACGAGCAGGGACTCGTTACCCGAGGTAGGCGCGACGACACCGAAGAGTGGATTGCTGAACGGGCTCCAGGCCAGGATCTCGTTCATGTAGGCGTGTCCCAGAAACCCGATGCCCATACCACCATATTCTTTCGGGAGGTGGGGGGCCCAGAGATTCTGTTGCTTGACGTGCTCCTGTATCTCGTAGACGAATGATTGTCGCTCGGTGTCTTCCCTGGGTCTTCTGAGCAGTTCTTCTTTGGGAATAATGTATTCAGAGACGATCTTTGCGGTATCGAGTCTTACCTGGTTGATTTCATCGGAAAGATTGGGAATGGGTTGTACAGAAAGGGGCGCAAACGCGGGAATGGTCATCTGATTCTCCACAGTGGCTGTCAAAGAGTTTAAATAGACGAAGTCTCCTGCCAGTTGCCCTCGGCGACATTGACCTGCGTCAAGGTGTTGTCCACAGGCGCGAAAGTGAATGCTGGAGATTCATTCCGAGAGACAGTCTTGTCTTCGGGTGGGGCTGGCCGATCGATTCAGTAGTGACGTTGCATGTACAAGATGCCCGGCATCATGACGATCTGCCATGCAAGACGCAGGTCTCTGTTGTAGTCAGGATCCATTTGCTCGACAGTTAAGAGCAATGCCTCAAGCCACTCATCGTAGAGCTCGGGCTCGATGCCATGATGTGCACGCGAGTGGGACGCCGCGACCCGCTCGAGCAGTTCATTGGGTTCGTGCAGTAGATAAAAGCTGATCATGTGGTACATGGCCTTTTGCAGCACAATGATCTGTTTCGACATGTCCGTGTGTTCGAAGTGATCCTTGATTCGAGGCGACCGGGCGAGAAAGTTTTCATAGAAGCGCGTGAAAAACCGTTGTCCGCGCGCGGTGATGCCAACACCGTGACCCACGAGGCGTTCGTAGCTCTCTTCAAACTCTTGTTCGAAGTTCACGATTCCCAATCGCCAGCATGGTTGAATCCCAGCGTGTTGAAGGCGTGTTCGGGGCCCGTTATCGGGCCCTTGATGTATTCAACTGGTTTTTGAGCGACGCTGTCAAAGTCGGGCGCTGTCAGTATCCCCCTGTTCCTGGGTTACACTTGCGGTTTTCATAAAATGGTTGGCCAACAAAGGCTTAAGATGTATTCTATATACTTGTTTGAATTCGGGAGCGCATTGATTTTCCGTGAGGAGAAGAGCTGGTGCGGCTGACCCAATATACGGACTATTCGTTCCGGGTCCTCATCCATCTTGCGCTTTCGAGCAGTGTCGTAACCATCCGGGAAATCTCTGAGGCTTACGGAGTTTCCAGGAACCATCTGATGAAGGTGGTGCAGCAACTCTCACGTGCGGGCTATGTTGAGTCATTGCGTGGGCAGGGCGGTGGCTTGCGGCTGAAGAAGTCGCCAGACGACATCACGATTGGTGACGTCGTGCGCGACATGGAACCAGATATTGCACTGGTCGAATGCCAGAAGGACGAGAAGTTATGCGTTATTTCCCCTGCTTGCAGACTAAAGGGACTGATGGAGAAGTCCAAGGGTGCTTTTTTCGACGAACTCGACAAGAGCACACTCCGGGATCTTCTGCCGCGTTCAGCCAGGGAGGGTCTGGTTACGCTCCTGTCAATCGAATAGCTCCACTTGCCGTCGCCGCGCTGCTGCTCGGCGTTTCAGGACCTGCGTTCGGCGGTGAAGAAGCGGGCACGCTGGCCGAAGCCTTCGGCAGCGGCAAGGCAAACATTCAGTTTCGCTATCGTGCGGAGCATGTTGATCAGGATGGTCTTGCGGACACGGCGTTTGCCTCGACGCTGAAGACCCGCGTTAATTTTCGTACCCGCGTTTACAACGGTATGTCGGTGTTTCTGGAGGCGGATAACGTCACCTATGTTGGTGACGATCCGTTCAATAACACAAGAAACGGAAAAACCTCGCGGCCCGTGATTGCCGACCCGTCCGGGACAGGAATCAATCAGGCATACGTTCGATTCAATACAGGCAACGTGACGACAACCGCGGGTCGGCAGCGCATCAATCGCGGCACCCAGCGTTTTATCGGCGGTGTTGGCTGGCGGCAGAATGAACAGACTTACGATGCGTTGGATGTTTCGTTCGCCACCTCTGATCTGACCGCCTCGTATGCATTCGTCAACCGTGTTGATCGACTCTTCGGACCGAAGGACGGAGCCGCTGCGGCAACATTTGATTCGAACTCGCATCTGCTCGACGTCAAGTTCTCTCCGGAACACATCGGCACGATTACTGGCTACGGATATTGGCTCGACTTTGACAATGCGGCCGCGTTATCGACGCGCACTTTCGGCGCCCGTTACGATCGATCGTTCGATGTGGGCGCCTATTCAGTTCCGTTGGCAATAGAGTATGCGCATCAGACGGAACATGGGGACAATCCCCGCGACTACTCGGCGTCCTATCGATTGGTCCAGATCAGCATAAAGCGGGGTGACTCTGCCGTCTCGCTTGGAAATGAAGTGCTTGAAGGAACGCCTTCTGGCGTCTTTGTCACGCCTCTTGCCACGTTGCACAAGTTTCAGGGCTGGGCGGACAAGTTTCTCGGCACGCCCGCAGGCGGCATCGTGGACACTTTTGTGACCGGGAGTACGAAGGTCTCTGGGTTCAAGCTCAATGCTGCTTACCACGACTTCGAAGCGGATCTGGGCAACGCCGACTATGGACGAGAGATCGACATTTCCGTATCTCGTGCACTCAATCAGAACGTCAGTCTCCTGTTCAAGCTTGCCCGATACGATGCTGAGGACCTGGCAACCGACACCACCAAGGCCTGGCTGATGGCGACTATTACATTCTAGAAAAAAGGGGCGTCGCCCATGCTGAGTTTCAAGACCATGGTTGTTGGCGGCCTGCTGATCTTGCTGATTCCCGGTAAGGCCCTCGCGGAAGATACCCGGGCGTCACATGAAGACATCGAAGAAATCGTCGTTGTGGCGAGCAAGATCGGCAGACCGCTACACCGGGTAGCGAGTCAGGTCACCCAGCTGCACCGGGATGAGCTGCTCTATCAACAATTACAGAGTCTCAGCGAGGTTGCCCGCTATCAAGCCGCCCTCGACGCCGAGTTCGCCGGTGATCGATTCGGTAACAACGGTATTGCCATACGCAGCATCGGCGGCAATCGAGTCGCCATGGAACTCGATGGTGTTCCGCAGCCACAACACTTTGCGGTAGGTGACTTCGCCAACGCATCCAGGATTTTTGTCGATCCCGCGACCATCGAACGCATTGAGATTCTAAGAGGGCCGGCATCCGCTCTATATGGTTCGGATGCCATTGGCGGCGTCGTTGCCGTGACCTCCACCGACCCCGTCGATCTTGTCGGCCCCGGTCGCAGTTCCTATTTCGGCGGCGGCGGCTCGTACCGCGGCATGGACAAGAGCCGTATCGGGTACCTTACGCTCGCTCGCGCCGGCGGACCCCATGGGCTCAGCTTCACGGGCAGTCGCTCGACCGGACGAGAGATCGACAACGATCTGCCTGAGGAGGTGCGTCCTGATCGTGTCGATTACGCCGATACAGGTGCCTTTGCAAAGTGGACCTACAGCCCGAGTGGTGACTTCAAGCTGACAACTATCGCGGATCATCGAGAGCGGACGTCAACGAGTGATCTTCGCGCCATACTGGGTTACGGCAGGCAGTATAGGAGGACTGTCGAGCTGTATGGTAACGATCGGCAGGACCGCCAGCGGCTCAGCGTTGCCGGGGTGCATACTTCACCGGGTGGATTCGATCTGGTCAGTTTCCAGGCGTATTACCAGCGAAGCGAAACGCGGCAACAAACGTCGGATTATCGAGCGACGGATTCGCTGGTTGACCGACTGATCACCCGAGAGTTTTCGTTTGCGCAATCGCAACGAGGCGTGGAGGCCAAGTTTCGAAAAGATGGCGAGACGGGTCGCTTTGAACACATACTGGTTGGTGGTATCGAGTGGGAACACCGCCGCCTGACAGAGGCACGGGATGGTCTCGATACCAATCTGACGACGGGGGCCACATCCAAGATTCTGCCGCCCGGTGAGCGACTGCCACAGCGTGATTTGCCCGTTTCGCGTGTGGAGGCAATTGGCGTTTATCTTCAGGATGAAATCAATCTCGATAACTGGACGGTGATTCCGGCGTTTCGCTGGGACCGTTTCGCGCTCGACGCATCAACCGATGCGCTACTGCCCGACGCGACGCGGCTGGGGGACCTGGATGTTGAACAGGTGAGCGCGCGACTGGGCGTGACTTACAGAATCAGCGACCGGGTGACCTGGTTCGCACACTACGCCGAGGGTTTCCGCGCGCCGCCGCCCGAGGACGTTAACCTGTACCTGGATTACAAGGGTTTTGTTTCGGTCCGCGCGCTGCCGAATCCTGATCTCAGGCCCGAGAAATCGCACAACTACGAATCGGGCATCAGGTTCGATGCCCGGAATACGTCCTTCGACGTCAGCCTGTACCGTTCCAACTACGATAACTTTATCGAGTCGCGGGTTCCGATCGGTGTGGATCCGAACGATGGTGCTTTGTTATTTCAGTCTCGAAACATTCAAAACGCGCGCATCGAGGGAATCGAGGTCGAACTTGAACAGGCATTGCGAGTACTCTCCCCGGCGCTGGACAATGTTTCACTCAATCTCTCTTTTCACACAGCCCGTGGCGAGAGCCGGGACACTGGCCTGCCGATCAATCTGGTCAGCCCGCCCAAAGGCGTGGTGGGGCTCGACTGGCAGATCGACCCGGCACTTTCGTTGCAACTGCTTGCGACACACTACGACAAGCAGGCGCGCGTCGATACGTCGGACAGGGATTTCTTTGTGCCCGAGGCAGCATTCGTTTTCGACCTTGCGGCCCGGTGGGCGCCGTCGCGTTCGATCGAACTATATGCCGGCATCTACAACCTCGCGGACGAACAATACTGGCGATATGGCGACGTGCGGGCCTTTACGCCCGGCGATCCGCGTATTCAATCCCTTGCTCGTCCCGGTCGCTACCTGGCGCTTTCCATACACCTCGGCCGACAGCACTGAATCTAACCCGCATCCGTTGTACCTCTTTAAAGAAGTAGTTAGAATACTTCTTTAAAAGATCGGTCTATTAGGAGGGAGCGATGGCTATTGCGGTAAGGCTGCTAGTACGGTTTCTGATTTTGGGCGGTATGCTGGTGCCGATAACGGCGTTGGCGGCGGATGGTAAACAGGTTTACGAGAGCGTTTGCGCGGCCTGTCACCAACCCGATGGTAGCGGGCTCGCGGGCGCGTTTCCTCCAGTCAACAACTCCGACTATCTCCAGGCCGACAGGGTTCGTGCGATCAGGGCTGTGATCGAAGGCCTGCACGGCGAGATTACTGTTAACGGTAAGAAATATAACGCTGTCATGCCGCCGATGGACTATCTGTCGGACGAGGACATCGCTGCGGCGCTGACGTATATCTACGTTGAATGGAACGACGGTGAACCGGTCCAGGTTGAAGAGGTCGCCGCTGTTCGAGACACCGGTCCAAAGGGCCGGCACCCCGTACCATCGGAGGAGGCACACGCTTATCACGGTGCGCCGAGCCCCATTCCACCGGATGCCGCGGCAGACATGATCGAATCGGAAGGACCGGCGATTACCAAGGTGGAATTCGCGCGTGCCAAGGAAATCTTCTTTGAGCGTTGTGCCGGGTGTCACGGCGTGCTGCGTAAAGGCGCTACCGGAAAGCCGTTGACGACGGACCTGACAAGGCAGAAAGGGACTGAGTACCTGAAGAGCCTCATCACCTATGGTTCTCCGGCCGGCATGCCGAACTGGGGCACATCGGGTGATCTCACATCCAGCGAAATTGACGTACTTGCGCGCTATTTGCAGCACCCGCCTCCCGCGCCCCCCGAATTCGGGCTACCGGAAATGAATCAGGCGTGGACCGTGTTCGTGGCGCCCGAAGATCGGCCGAAACGTCCGCAGCATCGACGAAACATCGAAAACTTCTTTGTCGTGACGCTGAGAGACAGCGGTGAGGTTGCTGTCATCGACGGCGACAGTAAAGAAATCGTGTCGATTCTGAAGACCGGCTATGCGGTGCATATCTCCCGACCGTCGGCGTCTGGCCGCTATGTCTACACGATCGGGCGAGATGCCAAGATCGACATGATCGACCTGTGGTCTAACCCGCCAACCCGGGTCGCAGAGATCAAGATCGGGCTTGAGGCTCGTTCTGTCGAGACGACCAAGTACCATGGTTTCGAGGATCAGTACGCGGTCGCTGGCGCATACTGGCCGCCCCAGTACGTCTTCATGGACGGCGATACGCTCGAACCGCTCAAGGTGGTATCGACGCGAGGCATGACCGTCGATACACAGGAATATCATCCTGAGCCTCGGGTTGCGGCGATTGTTGCGTCGCATCAGCATCCTGAGTTCATCATCAATGTGAAGGAGACAGGCAAGATCCTGCTTGCCAATTACGAGGATCTTGACAACCTCTCCGTGACAACGATCGATGCGGCGCGTTTTCTGCATGATGGCGGCTGGGACTCGACCAAGCGGTATTTCCTGACCGCTGCCAACCAGTCCGACAAGGTGGCCGTGATCGACTCGAAGAGCCGGCAACTCGAAGCGTTGATTCCGGTTGAGAAGATTCCCCATCCCGGACGAGGGGCGAATTTCGTCGATCCCGAATACGGACCCGTGTGGGTGACCAGTGCGCTGGGTAATGCCGATGTTTCTTTCATCGGCACTGATCCGAAGGATCACCCCGAACACGCCTGGAAGGTCGTTCGTACGTTGCAGGGCATGGGTGGTGGTTCGCTGTTTGTGAAGACCCATCCGAACTCCAGCAATCTCTGGGTAGATGCCGCGCTCAATCCGGACGAGTCGATTTCGCAAAGTATCGCTGTCTATGACACGCAGAATCCGGAGGCCGGATTCGAAGTACTGCCTATTGCCGAGTGGGCCGATGTCGGGGAAGGGCCGAAACGTGTCGTGCATCCCGAGTACAACGTTGATGGCACTGAGGTCTGGTTCTCGGTCTGGAACGGTAAGGAACAGGTTTCCGCGCTTGTTGTGGTCGATGACAAGACGCGCAAACTCAAGAAGGTCATTAAACATCCCCGGCTGATCACGCCTACCGGGAAGTTCAATATCGGCAACACGCTGGGAGATGTTTACTAACCAGCGATAGATTAGAGGGGCGTTTCATAGTGATCGAAAATTCGAATCAGGCAGATCGCTCAATGGCGCCCCAAATTACTCTTTGCTAAAGGAGTCCGCACATGGACGAAAACCGTGATACCCCACCCCTAATGCAACGAGTGCTGGACAATCCGTTCATTCTTCTGTTTCTCGGTGTCGCCGTTCCGGCGGTGCTGTACCTGATATGGGGAATCATGGAGATTGTCAGCATACCGGCGGGAGGTTAGAAGATGAGTAGTCTTGCGCCTCCAAAAGAAAGAATCTGGTGGAACGAGCCTATTGAGATATCGGAGCTGATCTGGATCTCAATTGTCTTTGTCTGGGGCCTGATCATGACGTTCATGATGCCCTTCTGGCACGTCACCGGTGATCAGAACCTGAGCAATGAAACCTACAAGACGACGCCCGAACGGTTCCTTGAAAAGACGCAGGCCATGGTTGACGAGTACACCGTCCGTACCGAGGGGCCTCGCAGCTATCCGGTAGTCAGGCCCCCCGCAGGCGGCGACGTTTACATGGTCTCGAGGCTTTGGGACTTCTGGCCGATTATCGAGCTGGAAAAAGGGCAGACCTACCGCTTTCACTTGAGCTCGTTGGACTGGCAGCATGGTTTCTCGTTGCAGCCGGCCAACATCAACATTCAGGTCGTCCCCAAGTATGAGCATGTCGTCAGTTTCACGCCGGACAGTGCCGGTGAGTACAGCGTTATCTGTAACGAGTACTGCGGCATTGGGCACCATCTGATGATTGGCAAAATCCTGGTTGTGGAGTAAGAACAATGAACGAACAATTCAGAACCTGCCCCGACACCGGTCTCAAATTCTTCGCCTCCGCAGAGGCGTTAATCAAAGCCAACGCCGTGGTGGCTGTCGTCTTTTTGCTGGTTGGTGGTATTTGGGGATTGTTTGTCGGGCTTACGCGTTGGCCGGCAGTACATCTGCTCCCGCCGGACTGGTTTTACCTGGCGCTTACGGCACACGGCCTCAATGTCCTGATCTTCTGGATCATCTTTTTTGAAATCGCCATCCTGTATTTCTGCTCGTCTGTGCTGCTTGGTTCTCGCCTTGCGGCGCCAAAGTTCGCCTGGGCCGGATTCGGATTGATGCTGGTGGGCGCAGTCCTTAACAACTACATCGTGTTGACGGGGGAGGCGAGCGTCATGATGACTTCGTATGCCCCAATGGAGGCGCATCCGCTTTTTTACCTGAGTCTCATCCTGTTTGCGGTGGGAGCATTGATCGGCTGTTTTGTATTTTTTGGAACGCTGGTGGTGGCTCGTGCTGAAAGGACTTACGAGGGTTCCGTATCGCTTGTGACCTTTGGCGCGATTACCGCGGCGATCATCGCCGTATTCACCATTGTCAGCGGCGCGATCATTCTGATTCCGACATTGCTTTGGAGTCTGGGCTTTATCGGCGAGATCGATGCGCTGGCGTACCGTCTGATCTGGTGGGGTTTTGGTCACTCGTCCCAGCAGATCAATGTCTCGGCGCATATTGCGGTGTGGTATGCGATTGCGGCGATCGTATTTGGTGCCAAGCCCATGAGCGAGAAGGTCAGTCGCATGGCGTTTCTCATGTACATCCTGTTTTTGCAGATCGCGAGTGCGCATCACCTGCTTGCTGACCCGGGCGTCAGCTCGGAATTCAAGATGTTCAACACGAGCTATGCGATGTATCTCGCAGTCATGGCGAGCATGGTACACGGGCTGACGGTGCCGGGTTCGATCGAGGCCGCACAACGGGCGAAAGGATTGAATAACGGCCTGTTTGAGTGGCTGCGGCGGGCCCCCTGGGGCAACCCGGTGTTTTCAGGGATGTTTATCTCGCTGGTAGGGTTTGGTTTCCTCGGCGGTATCTCAGGGGTTGTGATGGGTGTGGAGCAGATCAATATCCTGATGCACAACACGCTCTATGTGCCAGGACACTTCCATGCAACCGTCGTCATTGGTACAACGCTCGCGTTCATGTCATTAACCTATTGGCTGGTTCCGATCCTGTTCCGGCGCGAGATCATTCTGAAGCCGCTTGCTGCATGGCAGCCTTACCTCTTTGGTTTTGGCATGGCGGGTGTCGCGCTGTTCCTGATGGGTGCCGGGACACTGGGTGTACCCAGGCGTCATTGGGACATTACGTTTTCTATGACTGGTGGTGTTACACATGAGTTTCCCGCCGCTGCCAATACGTTGTTGGCGTTGAATGGTCTGTCGGTGTTGCTGGCGGTGGTTGGCGGTGCGCTGTTCTGCCTGATCATTGTTGGTTCGCTTTTGTGGGGCAAGAGACTGGGTGAACAGCAATCGCCGGAGCCCAGGATCGCCGAAGTGCCACCAGACGAAGCGTACCGGGGGATCGGCGTAGGGGTGATCACGGTGCCGGGTACGTTGACTCTGACCATGGTTTTCTTTATTTCCTTTGCGGTGTACTACTTTATTAACTGGAAGTACCTGGCCGAGACATGGGGAATCAGTTGATGGGGCTGCCAGAGGATTCCTGACCTCTGGCGGCAACTCGGGAAACACACGCTGATATGCGTGATGCGGTGAAATCCGGTATTGGAGTCTGCCTTGGGCTGGCTCTGACGTTACTTCCTGCGCTGGTGTTGGCAGAGCACTCTGCTGGCATGGGTTCAATGAAGATGGGCGCCTCTGCTCCGTCGTTCGACCGGAATGAGGCGCGTGCCGTTTCCGGTGAAGTACTGGGACAGTCGGTTGCCGGGGTTACTTTGACAGACAGGACCGGGCAGCGCGTCTCGCTGTCGATGTTTGAAGGGCGTCCGCTTGTCATCAGCCTGATCTTCACAAGTTGCTATCACATTTGCCCAACGACAACGCAGCATCTCGACAAGGTTGTGAAAAAGGCAAGAGAAGCACTGGGTGACGATGCTTTCAGCGTCGTCACGGTTGGATTTGATACCCTCCGCGACACACCGCCAATGATGGATGAGTTTGCGCGGCGCCAGGGAATCGACGATCCAGACTGGCTGTTCCTGTCGGGCGACAGGAAGAGTATCGATGAGCTGACGGCTTCGCTTGGTTTTTTGTTCGAACCGGCAGGCGGTGGCTTCAATCATCTGATTCAGACCAGTGTGATTGATCAGGAAGGCCGGGTTTACCAGCAGGTTTTTGGCATGACCTACGACGCGCCCTACCTGATCGAACCCCTGAAGCGCCTTGTATTCAAGACCAGTGCTGCAGCCGGGCTCATCAGCAACCTGTCGAACCAGGTAAGGTTGTTCTGCACGGTCTATGATCCGACGACGGACCGATATAAATTCGACTATTCTCTTTATATCGGAACGTTTATCGGATTCATGTGTGTATTGGTGCTTGGCGTCACACTGGTGCGTGAATGGCGCAGAACGCTCCGCTCCAGAGGTGGCGTTTGAGCCACGTTCGTCGATGGCTGCCTGATTCCTGGAACCCGCTATACAGTCTGGGTGCGGCTTCGTTCTACCTGTTCTGGATTGTTGCCGCTTCCGGCCTGTACCTGTTTGTGTTCTTCGAAACGAGCATTGATGGCGCCTATCTGTCCGTCGAGCACATCACCCATGAGCAGTATTACATTGGCCTTGTCATGCGCGGCCTGCATCGATACGCGTCCGTAATGATGGCTGTTACTGTCACGGTACATCTGATACGTGAGCTGGTGCTTGGGCGTTTCACAGGTCCCAGGTGGTTCTCGTGGGTCAGTGGTGTGCCGCTCCTCTGGCTGTTGTTTGCCTCGGCCATCGGTGGCTACTGGCTGGTGTGGGACGAGCGGGCCCAGTATGTGGCGCTTGTGACAGCTCGTCTGTTTGATGCCTTGCCCATCGTGGTGGAGCCGATGGCATTCGGGTTTATTGACAATGCCACTGTGAGCGATCGCTTTTTCACACTGCTCATTTTCTTGCACGTGGGCATTCCCCTGTCGTTGCTGCTCGGCATGTTTATTCACATCAAGCGAATCAACAATGCGTCTATCTTCCCGCCACGCCAGTATGCGGCATGGCTCCTTGCCTGCCTGATCGTTGTTTCGCTTGCGGTGCCTGCCACGAGCCTGGGTCCGGCTGACCTTGACGCGCCACTGCGGCAGGTCGAGATTGACTGGTTCTACATGAATTTCTATCCGCTCATCGATCAACTTGGCCCGACGCCGGTGTGGCTCGCGCTGCTCGGGGTGACGGGCGTGCTCATGGCGCTGCCCCTGATGGTAAGACCGAAGAAGATGCCGATCGCCGCGGTTGATCCGGATTTTTGCAACGGCTGTGGCTGGTGCTTTGCTGATTGCCCCTACGAGGCGATTTATATGAAGCCCCATGACTACAAGCCCAACCACGAACAGGCTGTTGTGATCGCCGATAGCTGCGTTGGTTGCGGGATATGTGCCGGTGCCTGTCCTTCTGCGACACCGTTCAAGAGTTTTAACCAGGCGAATAGTGGTATCGACCTCATCGGAACGAAGAATGTCGATTTGCTGAGTATGGTGCGTGAAGACCTGGGCGCACGAGAAAAAAAGGGGCGAATTCTGGTTGTCGGATGCCATCATGGCGTTGACCTGACCAGGCTGGAGGAGGCGGATACCACGACCATGACGTTGGAGTGCATTGGTCAGCTGCCGCCCTCCTATATGGACTTCCTCTGCCGTCGAGAAAGCCTGGATGCGGTACTGCTGACCGGATGTAGCGAGGGGAACTGTTTCTATCGACTCGGCATCGACTTACAGGAACAGCGTTTGCTGAGGTTGCGGGAACCGCACGTGAAGTTCAGCGATGTGAAGGAGAAAATAGAAAGGCTGTGGGTAGGGAAAGGTGGGGAAGAGGCCCTCAGGGAGGCCATTGAGCAAATCAGGGAGGAGCTTCGCAGTGAGATGGCGTGAACTGACGATTCGCCATTGGGTCGTCATTTTGCTCGGCTCTGGCTTGATCATGGGAGCTGCAGGCATGTTCTCTCACTCGCCATCGGTCACGGTGGTTCCGGAACACAGCACCCAGCTCAAGCTGGTGGTGAGATACAGCGGTCAGCGGTTGGGCGAATGCGAACCGCTGGATGCCGATGCCCTCAGCAGGCTACCCGCCAATATGCGGCAACCGATCGTCTGCCCGCGGGAAAAGTCTCCCTTGTATGCGGAACTGGTGGTAGACGGGGAAACGCGTGTCGAAGCGACGATCGCGCCGTCTGGTATCCATCATGACGGTGTCATAGCCTTGTACCGGGAGCTTTCGGTACCTGTGGGCACGGTGCAGGTTACGATGAACATCCGCGACAGGGCAGATGTTCAGGAGTTCAGTCACGTCCTTCACCGGAAGTTAGAGCTGGATGCGGACCGGGTGGTGACGATCCATTTTTCCGATGACGGGTTTCGTGTAACGGGAGCCTAGAGTGAGCGCAGCATTGGCGGACTACACGCTGGTTATCGACGAGGACACTCGCAGAGAGTGCGCGGTGCGCTGGATGTGGCTGTCAGTGCTGTCGTTGCTGGGTGCAGGGGTCTTCTCCGTGCTGCTGGTACTTGCGCGAACGCCGATGATTGGCGAGCGCCTTCCCTTCGTGGACTTTTTCCATACGGCGTTGGTGATTCATGTTGATCTCTCCGTGCTGGTCTGGATTCTGGCATTCGCCGGTGTGTTGTGGAGTCTCGCCGCCCGGCCGGGTTTTGTTTTCCTGAATCGGCTTGTCTTCGCGGTGATTTCGGTGGCCACGTTGCTGCTTGTTGCGGGTGCGTTTGTGCCGGATGCCGCGCCGATCATGGCCAACTATATTCCCGTGCTGGACAACGTCCTCTTTAAGAGCGGGCTGGTGCTGTTCGGGTTAGGCATTGGCGCCCAGGTCCTCACGGCGATGACCATTACACCACCGGTCGGGCTGGTTGTGAGTCGGCCCGGTGTCATCCGGTTTGGCCTCAATTGCGCAGCGATATCTGTGTTGATGGCGCTGCTGGCTTTCATCTGGTCGTGGATTGCATTGCCGTCAGAGTTTACGGCGGATGTCTACTATGAACTGCTTTTCTGGGGCGGCGGACATGTTCTGCAGTACACCTATACGTTGCTCATGATGGTGTGCTGGTTGTGGCTCGCCAGCGTGTCGCGCATTGATTTCCTGATGTCAGAACGAGTTGTGCTGCTCCTGTTTATTGCCGGTCTGTTCTCAGTGTTCCTGGCGCCCATTATCTACTATGCCTATGACGTGACTGACCCGGCGCATCGCCAGATGTTTACCTGGCTGATGAGTTTTGGTGGCAGTCTTGCCACATTTCCATTGGGGCTCGCGCTTTACATCGGCCTTGTACAAAAACGTCCGGAAGGCGACCGGGATCGATGTGCGCATTCCGCATTGATGTCATCGCTCTTGCTCTTTGCATGTGGCGGGTTGATCGGCTTCATGATTACCGGCAGCGATGTCACCATACCTGCGCACTATCATGGTTGTATCGTTGGCGTGACGCTCGCCCTGATGGGCACCGCCTACGAAGTGGTTGATCGACTGGGTTTTCCGAAGGTCAGCTTCAAATGGGGAAACATTCAGCTCTGGGTCTACGGCGGCGGCCAGTTCCTGCATATTCTCGGCCTGGTGTGGTCCGGTGGCTATGGCGTGCAGAGAAAGACCGCAGGTGCGGCGCAGGGACTGGAGTCGATTGAGCAAATTGCTGGCATGGGGCTGATGGGTTTCGGTGGCTTGTTGTCCGCCGTGGGCGGTTTCATGTTTGTTGTCGTTGTCGTGAGGGCACTGATTGCAGATGCGGGCCGGGAATCTAGTGAGGTGGCTTTTGAGACTCGGCAGTAATCACCGTAACGGTTCGCTCGAGTCCTGCGAAGGCGGGGAGCGTTACCCTGACGCTGGTCGCGTCTCCTTCGACCCCGATTGCCCCGGTTTCATCGTCGGCTTCCATGAGTATGGCCTGTCCACCGCCCGGTGCCTTGCGGCCCATGGGGTTGAGCAATTGAACCCAGCCTTTCGAATCAGTCGGCAGCGGTTCGAGTCGGCCAGGCGCGGCGTCCGGGTCCGCATGGCGGGAGAAATTCGCCTCGATGGTTTTGATGGCTGTTCCGTACAAGGTGACAACCTTGAACCGGGACCGCTCGGGAACGTTGTCCATCGCCGTTGGCACCAGAATCGCGGGGACACCGAAGATCACAAAGAGCAGTACCACGGCTCCGGCGGCGATGAGTAACCGGTCTTGTTTCATCGTGACGAGTATAACCGCTCATGACAGCTGAATCCGTGAGGCGGGTAGCGCTTTGGGTGTTATCCACGGCGGTGTTGCTGGGGGTCGTATTTACCGCCCAGTACCATCGTGTGTCCCGTGAACCGGATCTGACGGAGCTTGGTTACTTTGCGCTGGAGGAACCTGGGCCCCGAGGGACCGGGCCGCTCTCCATGGAAGGAAGCTGGACGGTGGTTTTCTTCGGCTTTACGAGTTGCCCGGATGTTTGTCCGACGACATTGTCCGTGTTGAACCTCGCATTGGGAGATCTGGAGAATCCGCCGACAGTGCTAATGGTCAGTGTGGATCCCAAGCGAGATGTACCTGAGCTCGTGGAAGGTTATGTGTCAGCATTCAATCCGAGCTTCAGAGGAATTTCCGTGACGGAGGAAGAGACGCGATCGCTCGCGAATCGATATGGTATTGCCTACGAAAAAGTATTCGACGAAACCGGAGATAACTACTTGATTGAACACAGCGGAGTGCTTGTCGTTTTAGATCCGGCGGGTCTGCATACTGGCTATATTCGACCGCCGCTTCATCCTGAGCAGATTCGTGATCTTGCCATCCTGCTGATGGGAGCCAGCTGATGATGAGATCTGCAACGGCAATCGCGCTGATCCTGAGCCTCTTGATGTCCGTATTGAGCGCCTATATTCGACTTGACGACTCTGGTATCGATTGCGAGCCCTGGCCGGCATGTTATGGGGTGGCCGTCGTCATTGACGACCAACCTGGTGTCACCATCTCGGCTGAGGATTCCAACAGGGGTCTGCGAGTCGTGCATCGTTTGATGGCAAGTGCTTTCGGCATACTGATTCTTGGTGTTGCGACTGCGGCTGCATGGTACAGACGGGTGCTGGGCATCAGTTTGGTGTGGCCGATCACGGCGGTGGTGATTACTGTCGTGCTATCGCTGGTTGGCATGAATACACCCGATATTCATCGGCCGATTGTGACCACGACCAATCTTGTTGGCGGGATGTTGCTCGCAGTGGTCCTGCTTCATATGTATCTGGAACTGGGCACGCCAAGTTTGCGTTTTCCTTTCGATGCAAAGATCACGGCGGCGTCGCTGATGTTGATGATATTGCTGGTGGTCACCGGGGCCTGGGTCTCGGCCAACTTTGCAGCAGGTTCCTGCGAGGACAATTTCTTCTCGTGCGATCTTGGACCTGAGTCCAGGATCGCAGACGCCTTTGATCCGGGCCGGGAGCTCCAGATTGAAGCGGGTAGCATTGTCACTTCACCGGCGAACGAATTCATCCTGCTCGTGCATCAGTCGACCGGCCCCATTGCTGCCTTTGTTGTCATTTTTGTGGGTGTGGTTGCGGTCAGTGCTCGTGGATTTTCGATGTGGATGGCGGCACCGTCTGTTTGCCTTGCCGGCATTCTTGTTGTGACGTTTGTTGAGCTGGTAGACAAGTCAGTCGCTGCAGCCAGTGCGCACAATCTGCTGTCGCTGCTGCTGTTGCTGTCGCTCGTCTATCATCTCCATCGACAGCGACAGCCGGACCCATGATTGAAATCATCATCTACACAGTCTCCGGCATACTGTTGTATGTGATTGCTGACGCTGCCCTCAGTGCGATCGAGAAACTGCACGGTGAACCCATTCCACACAGAAGTGTGGTCTTCTTTATCATCATATTTCTGATGGCGGTCATTCTGTTTCAGGGCATCAATCTCGCCTACAGCCAATAGGCAGGCCGCGGATGGCGGGGCAGGTCTGCTAGCGGCCGAGTTTTCTGCGGATTTCCGCGTGTACCTCTGGCGTGATCGGAAACTTGTTGAGGATCAACGCGGCGAAGATCTGCAGTGTCCCTGGCAGCACACCATAAAGGAAGATGAGACCGCCAATCACAATGGGCGGTTGATCCACGTTCGGTACGTATCCGACGTAATCAAGGCCCTGCAGACCGATGAAGATGGCGATCCCCACGGCCGCCTTGTCGATAAAGGACTGAATACCGACGAAAGCGCCTTCCCGTCTCTTGCCGGTCTCCAGTTCGTCCTGGTCGATCACATCGGCAATGACTGACGGACCCATCGCTGTGGTACAACCGGACGAAGTGCCCACCAGGAAGCCGAACACGATCCACAGGATCCAGGTTCCCTCGTCGTAAAGGAGTGCGCCGAAATAGAACAGGCCGCCGCTCACCATGGCAATTTGCCAGGCGCGGACCTTGTTCGTTTTTGCGGCGAGTCGAATCCAGAAGGGTATCGCCAGCATGCTGCCGACCATGTAGGCGAGTACGACATATTGCACTGCCCATTCTGCCTTGATGACGTACTTGGCCATATACAGGGCAAGGGGAGCGATAAAGCTGGCACCAATCAGGCTGATGAGATAGGTCGCCACCACGATCAGGTAGGCCCGATTCTTCAGCGTAATCTTCATGCCCTCAAAAAACGGGAATATCTCAGCGTGTTCGATATCGTCTCGTTCGTGCAGTTTGGCAAAGGCAAAAACCAGGATGAGGGCAATCAGCGCACCGGTGTACAGCGAGTAGACGGAGTAACCGCTGTGTTTGTCGCCGCCCATGCGCGAGATAAGGTAGACCGGCAGCATCATGCCGGCGATCGTGCCCAGTACGGAGAGTATTTGTCTGACGCCAAACAGAATGTTTCGCTCGTCGTAGTCGGGCGTTAGCTCCATACCGAGCGACTGGTAGGGAACATAGAACAGGGTCCAGAAGGTATAGAGTGAGAGATAGCAGACGAGCAGGTAGATGAACTGCGACGTGGGACTCATCGACGCGTCCGGTGACCAGATCAGATAAAAAGACACCCAGATGGGGATCGAGGCGAGAAGTAGGTACGGTCTTCGCCGACCCCACCTTGAGCGCGTCTTGTCGGACAGATACCCCATGACCGGGTCGGTGATCGCGTCCCAGAAACGACCGATCAGAAAGACCCAGCTGAGCATGCCTGCCGTGATCGCCAGGTTGTCGGTGTAGAAGTTGGGCAGATAGATCCCGACCGAAATCAGCACCAGCGAGGCCGGAAACGCCGGGAGTGCGTAGAAGGCGACCTGTAGTTTGGACAGGTGTTTTTGCCTTGATTCCCCCAACTGCTAATGCCTCCCATTTCGTTGTTTAAGCATACCCAGTGATGGACCACTCTTAGCTTGATCTGCGTCAATTCAATCGCAGTGAGCGAGGCGTAATTTAGACGAATCGAATAATAATTCTGTTTTCGACTGAGTACGGCGGACAATAATGAACGACGCAACGATCTACCCATCACGCCGCAGCTTCTTGAAACTTGCCGGTATCACTGCTGCGGCGGCCGCGACGAGCAGCCTTTCGTTGCTGCATTTCAACTACAGCCAGGCCAGCCCGGAAGGGCTGGGTGCCAGAAACCCGAACAAGATGGGTAATTGGCAGGATCTTTACCGGCAGCGCTGGAGTTGGGATCGTGTGGCCAAGGGCACCCACGGATGGCTCAACTGTCGCAGTGCCTGCAACTTCGATCTGTATATCAAGGACGGCATCATCGTCAGGGAGGAGCAGACGGCCAATTATGAGGCGTCTGAGCCTGGCGTGCCCGACTTTAATCCCAGGGGTTGTCAGAAGGGCGCCTGTTATACCGAGGTGATGTACGGACCGGGTCGTCTGCAGGTTCCCCTTAAACGTGTTGGTGAGCGAGGCGAGGGTAAGTGGGAGCAGATTTCCTGGGATCAGGCGTACAAGGAAATCGCAGAAAAGATGGTCGACATTATCGTGGAGGATAGTGGCGACGCCATTGTCTACGATCTGGGCCCTCATTTTGACCATGGTCCAACCAGTCGGGGTCAGGGTGCGCTGTTTCGAATGCTGGGCGCATCGCTGCCCGACGACTGGGCGGAAATTGGCGACCTGAGTGTGGGTGCAACCCTGTCACTGGGGCTGCCCCATGTGGGTGGCAGTTCCGACGAATGGTTCCTGTCTGATTATCTGGTGGTCTGGATGATGAATCCGGCGGTCACGCAGATACCGGATGCGCATTTTCTGTTCGAAGCCAAGTACAACGGCTCTGAACTCGTCGTCATCGACCCGCAGTACAGTGCAACCGCAGTACACGCGGACAAATGGCTGCCGATCCGGCCTGGCACCGATGCGGCCCTGGCGCTCGCAACGGCGAAGCATATCTGGGATACGGGTCGAATGAATCTTCCCTACGTACAGGAGCACACTGACCTGCCCCTGCTGGTGCGGCTGGACACGGGTCGTTACCTGACTGGCGCGGATCTTGAGGATGGCGGCAGCACTGCGCTTGTGCATGTCTGGGATCCTGAAAGAGCAGAACCCGTGCCCGCCGCGGGCAGTCCCGACAATGACGACCAGCCGAAGCTCTCCATTGAAGAGCTGGCGCCACCCATCGAGGGACAGTTTGAGATTCGTCTTCACGATGGAACGGAGGTTCGAGTCGCGACAGTGGGTTCGATTCTCAGGGAACATCTGGACCCCTGGACGTTTGAAAATACCGCTGAAGTGACTGATCTGGCGGTAGAACAGATTCGTCAGTTTGCAGAAGGGTTCTCCAAGGCAGAGCGGCCGATGGTGCTCTCGAGTTGGGGCTCGAACCGTTATTTCCATTCCGATCAAATGAATCGCGCGAAGATTCTCTGCCTCTCACTCAAGGGTGCCATCGGCAAGAAGGGTGCGGGATACCACGCCACTGGCTGGATCGAGACCGGCGGATTTGGTGGCAGCGGTTTCCTCGGTACGCTGGGTCTTATCAGTCAACTGGACATGGGCAAGCTGTTCGATCTGGCGATAGACAAGGTCAGAGGTCGAATCAGTGCAGAAAAGTTCAAGTGGGAATTCGGCCACGAGGCGTCGAAGGAACTTGCCTGCATGACCAATTCAGCCAGTATGAATCTAAAGTACCAGGGTATTCGCGATGATCTCGACAAGGAACAGGAAGGACTCTATCCGAGGCCATTGACTGAATACGATCGCGAAGCTCGCGAGAGAGACTGGATGCCCGTCTTCCCAAGGGAAAAGATCCGCGCCTGGGTCACTGGCGGCAACAACGTACTGCGGCGTTCCAACCTACCCCAGCGAACGCTGGAGCACATGTGGCCCAAGCTCGATCTGGTGATCGACATCAACCAGAAGCTGACGTTCACCGGCATGCATGCGGACTACCTGCTGCCGGCGGCCGGCTACTATGAAAAACACGGCATCAAGTATCCGGTTGCGTACATCCCGTACCTGCATTTCTGCGATGCCGCTGTCCCGCCGATTGCCGAAACCAGAGACGAGTGGCGTATCAGCTGGGATCTTGCAGCGGAAATTCAGCGCATCGCCATTGAGCGTGATCTGCCGAAACTGGATGGTTGCGGCAAGTTCCCGGTGGATCTGAAGACGATCAGCGATCGTTATTCGCACGAAGGCAAGTATGGCCCCCACGATACCAAGGCAGTGACCCAGACATTCCTCGACAACAGCATTACCACAGAAGGGATGACAGTTGATTCCCTGGAGAAGACTGGTGTTGCCAAATTCAAGGCGGCTGGCGGTCCGGGTGCGCATGATCAATGCTTCAACACCGACTGGAAAGGTGAAGGCGTACTGGACACGCTGACCCATTTCACGAAGTATAAGTGGCCCTGGCTTACCCGCACCGGCAGGCAGCAGTTCTACATTGACCATCCCTGGTTTCTCGAGGCTGGTGAATCGCTGCCGACGCATATCGAAAGCCCGAAAGCGGGCGGCGACTATCCATTCCATCTCATCTCGTGTCACGCGAGGTGGAGTGTGCACAGCATCTGGCGCGACGATCCCATGATGTTGCGACTGCAACGCGGTGAACCGGCCCTTTATCTCAATCCGAAAGATGCTGAGCGGCTGGAAATTGGGGACGGAGATTGGGCGGTGATTTCCAACCGGCTGGGCGAATTCTTCATGCGCATCAAACACTCCACGATGGTCCGGCCGAGTGTTGCGTATTACTTCCATGCCTGGGAGCCCCATCAGTTCCCGAACCACGAGAGCTACAAGTTCGTCACACCTGGGCTCATGAAGCCACTTCATTTTGCTGGAGGGGAAGAAGGTCAGATTCGCTGGCGGTTTGCTCAATGGGAACCAGGGACTCATGTCCAGGACACGCGCGTTGCCATCCGGCGACGTGACGAAGGCGCGCAGGATGCAATCAGCGAAGCAGGGGAGGTGTAACGATGGCTAAACGACAAATCGCCATGGTGCTTGACCTGAACAAGTGTATTGGATGTCAGACCTGCACCATTGCCTGCAAGAAGTTGTGGAACACCGACACCGGTACCGGTTATGCCTACTGGAACAACGTCGAGACATTGCCCGGCGCCGGCTACCCGAAAGAGTGGTCCGGCAGTGGTGGCAGAACCAGCGACGGTGAAGTGAAGCGAGGCCAGATTCCGACGCTGGATGGAGAATACGGTCGGGCGTGGTCATTCAATCACGATAAGGTCTTCTTCCGCTCCGGGGATGGTGGAGAGAAGAAGCCCTGGCTGCGTCCGGATCGGAAAGCGCAATGGGGCGCAAACTGGGACGAGGATCTTGGGGCAGGTGAATACCCTCAGGAGAATCACTATTTCTACCTGCCGCGACTATGTAATCACTGTACCCATCCCGCCTGCCTGGATGCCTGTCCACGGGCAGCCATTGAGAAACGAGAGGAAGACGGCATTGTGCTGGTGGACCAGGATCGATGTAATGGATATCGGTTCTGTGTTGAAGCCTGTCCCTATAAGAAGGTTTACTTCGATCCGCAAAGGCAGGTGACAACCAAATGCATTTTTTGTTTGCCGCGGGTTGAGGAAGGCGTCGCGCCGGCCTGTGCCAGGCAGTGTCCCGGCAGACTGAGATTTGTCGGTTATCTGGACGACGAGGAAGCGCCGATCTGGAAACTGGTGCACAAATATGGCGTTGCTCTGCCATTGCATCCGGAGTTCGGGCTTGAGCCCAATGTGTACTACGTCCCTCCCATGAGCCCCGAGAAGCTCGATAGTGAGGGCAGGCCAACCGGGGAATCCCGTATTCCGATGGATTACCTGGTGAGTCTGTTCGGTTCACGCGTCAAGGATGCTGTGAAGATACTGGAGGATGAGCGAGAGAAGAGAAAAAGCGGAAACCCCAGCGAGTTGATGGATCTGCTGATTGCCTATGACTGGAACGAGAGTTTTGCGCTTGAATCGAACCGGAAGGAGGTGATCTGATGCAGCAGGAGATTGATCTGATTGCGGCGCCACCCGCATTGTCGCCGGGTGGTTACGTTGCCAAAGCCTACGCTGATCGAGTCCAGCCCGCGACGAAAAACGCCCGAGTGGAGGTGGTTAGACAGGGTGCAGCCTGGCGCATTGCATTGAGCTGGCCCTGTGCCAGTCCTGTATTGAGCCTGGGTGATGATGTCGATACTTTCGTGGATGCTGCCGCCGTGCTGACCTCAAGCAAGGCGGATACCTCGTGGATGACCATGGGCGACAATGGTGATGCGGTAACCGGGGTGTTCTGGCGAGCCGACCAGGAAGCCTTGACAGGTATTCATGCCGAAGGCCTTGGCACCGTGGACCGACTACCGCCGCCCGATGGTGTGAGAGCTACCTCTGAGTGGAAGGACGACCGGTGGATATTGCAACTGGACTTTGACGCCTGGAGTCAGCTTGACCAGCAACAGCAGATCGCCGTTGCGATCTGGCAGGGTGCCGAGCGGGACCGGGGTGGATTGAAGTCCGTTTCTCCCGGCTGGATATCGGTTGCCGCATGAACGTGGTGGCTAACAAGGCGGCGATCGTCTTTGCAGAATGGGCCGTGCTCTGGAGTCCCATTGTCGAAAAAGATCGTCGTAAAGAGGCATGGTCGCTGCTTGAGCTCCCAGGTGATTTCACGGGCCTGGAATCGGAATACTGGTCGGCATTCCAGGTCGGCTCACCCCAGCCGAAGATTTCGCTACTGTTGCATAGCGCGTTGGATATGGAAGGTGGGCAGGCCAGAGAGGAATGGATGCGGGTGTTCCACTTTCTGGGCCTGACATGGAAGGACTCAACCTTGTCTCCCGACCATCTGGCGCCCGCCTGTGAAGCGCTGGCTGTGGCGATCCAGAACGATGATGGGGTGCTGATCACGGAGCTTTGTGGCCGGTATCTGCTGCCGTGGTGTGAGCGAGCGCTGGAGACACTTGAGTCTGCCGGGTCTCCCATGACGGTGGTTGCGAAACAGTTTCAGTCGGATCTGCTCGAACTCGGCTGAGTGTGATTTGCTTGGTAGTGGGGTGTCTATCTATCTTTGTTAGTTTTGAAGCAGCAAGTAGCTTCGGTACAAAGCTCGTCAGCCAGATCGAGACAGGTCTCCTACTCAGTCTCGCTCCACCGTTACCTGCAAAGGGATCGTTTAGTCACCAGGCGGCGTACCTTTAGGCTGGTTTGCCTCCCAATTGCGTGCAGCTTCTTCAGTTGTCCGTCGACCTACCTGCTTGATATGACCTTTCGGATGTTTCTGTTGATGTTCTGCCTCGCGACGTTCCAAGTCATTCGTGATACCGCTCCTAGTAATTTTATTACCTTCTTTGAAATGGTATTTATAGGTTTTTCGTTGACTCATTCGTCATTCCTCACTCTATTGTGGTTGTAAAATGTTTAATCGTGGTTGTCGCACCATCGAGGTTTATGGGATCAAAGGGGGTTTATCTTCAAGTCCATCTGATGTCGCCAACGGCGTCATCCGGAAAGTGTTTGCACTGCAACGATTGAATTGAACGTTGAATGCCAGAAGCTGTCAGTTCGTGTGTATTACCGTTGTATTGCAAATAGATTGGCCGGAAGCCTGACTTATTCCACGCCGTGATGCCACTGATCAGCAAGCCAACTGCCGTCGATGCCAACACGCCATTACTCCAAACAACTTGCGGTTCAACTCCCACATCACCGTATCCGTCCGCTTCTTCTTGCAGGACCTGCTCGTTGATGAAATTCATACACCTCATGCAGGCCCTACCCGGGACCGACACAATCACCTGGCCATAAATCTGGTGATCATCTTCGATCTCCGTAACCTTCATGCCAACGTCGATGTACACGATGCGGTTACGGCGACAGAACGACTCCAATTGCTCACGCTCCGAAAAGGTATCGACACCACCCAGAATGACATCACACAACTTCAGCCGATCCGTGCAGGACTTCCAATCTGAAGGTATCGCTCTGACTCGCGAATCTGGGAGAATATCCTTGATCGTTCGTTCGAGTATGTGAACCTTAAAAGCTTCATTGTCCACATCAATCTGGCGTCCAGTGACGAGCCGCGTCAAATTCGAGTCTTCAATGCGTTGTGGGTCAACGATTGTCGGCTGCTTGAAACCAATATGACCAACCTGCTGGCCAATATGTGATCCACCACCCCCAGCCCCGATGACCCCGATCTCAACATTTTCAAGCACCCGATCTAAGGCTGGGTCCAGGAAAGACTGACGACTATGATCTCGTTGCATAACGCACCTTTGTTAGTTTTTGCCCGATACGGGACATACTCGATAGCGGCGTTGGTCGTTGTCCGGTTCGTGTCTTAAAGACCCCATTGATAGCCGACAAGCTTGTTACCAGGTAGCCTTGAGGGACTTCCGAGTATGCGTGCAATAAGTCATCAATCATTGAATCTGCATGCCGTCTATCCGGACCACTGAGCCCCGGAGGACCCCGATGTGAATGTAGATGAATGTAACTACAGCTACACTCGGCACGAACGGCTTGAGTCATCGCAAAACGAATGCCTTTAGCCCCGAGTAATACGGTGCCATCCATTTGATCGCGTTCGTACAGATCATCCGGTATCGGCATGTAGTGCGTTGGTAGCAGCAGCAGACCATCAGACGTTTCGCTCACCGCACTCAGCAACAATCCCATTCGCTCATGAGCCGTGCGATGAGGTCGACGAAGATCCTTGATCACACAATCATGAAGTGACTCGGTGATGCGTACCCTCATGTCATATGCCGAATATGTGATAGCAGTATAGCTAGGTACGACTGATTAGCCGGGATTTCCCCGATTGAACAGGCATGCCAGGTCCGTCCCAAGATTTGGAACGTCTTCCAGTTCTGTCCAACACTGGGTATCTGCTCGGAAACAAACAGCCTCGTCGGATATCCAGAATGTTCTCCTGGGCAGAGCAACCCCTCAATCGTTTTGTCTAGCTTAGCGAAACTCACCGAAGGCAGATGCACATATTCGTGCCCGCCTTCGGAGAGGCTCTTACAGCATTCAAAGTACGGCTCTAGTGACTTAATTCCCATGTCGTGCTCAAGATGCCCCGCCTTGGCATTGTTGTTCAGCAAACTTCTCACCACCTTTGATCACAACTTTATGGGCGACTTCCTGGAACTCGCCGTCAATCAGTTGTGCCAAGATACACTGAGTGTTCACGCCCAATTGCTCGCGCAATTTGTTGCTGTCGTACGCACCCCGTTGAATCGTCTGCTTTTCACCGTTGTAAACGATGGTGACGTCCTGAGATCCCCGGGATCCACAATCATCGTCGCGCCGATGTCGGCCGTTATTTCTCTTACTCATCTTTCATCCTTTTCTTTAACAGTTAGGGTGATGTTTAATCTATACGTTTCGTTTTGTGATTTCAAATTTTCTTTAACGAAAGACGTTAAATATTTTCTATGTCAATTTGCGCCATTTTCTGTTAACATCCGGCGTGATGAAAAACGGGCTAGATTTAGAAGAGCATGAAGCTGTCCTTCCAGAGCCCAAGATTGAGAGAACTATGCAACAGTCGCCAATTGCTTTGTGATGCATTTGACGCAGATTCTGCAGTCGCGATCGGTCAACTCTTCTACTGGCTGGATCAAGCAGACTGCCTTGCCGACATTCCAACCGGCCCGCCTATCTCACTCCAGCCAAACACCTATCGAGGCAAGCCAGCGCTTCGAGTTGGAGCGGATGCCAAGGGCGTCATCCATTTCCGCAATAACGACCCTGGGGTTAACGATGCGGAGCACATCACTCAACTTTTGGTTATTGGTTTAGGGGGAGGCCAATCAAAATGAAAAACGTAAACACCGAATTCAACCCGGACTACGATCAGCTGCACCCCGGTGTGTTTCTGGAAGAATTTCTAGGTGCACAAGGCATCAAGAAAACCGACTTCGCCAGAAGATGCGGCCGACCAACGAAGACCATTAGCGAAATCATCTCCGGAATTTCGGCGATTACTCCTGAAACCGCTTTGCAGTTCGAACGTGTACTCGGCGCTGGTAGTGCAAGTGCGAAGATGTGGTTGCGGCTGCAACAGAATTGGCAACTCCAGACAGTTAGGCAAAAGGATCGTGCAGCGAACGCGGAAGTTTCTGCTTGGGTCAAAAACTTCCCGACCAACGATATGAAGCGATTAGGATTCATCACAAGCGAGCCTGGCTCTGAAACGTGGGTGAACTATTTTTTAAGATACTTCCAAGTCAGCAGCATCCGAGCTTGGGAAGAATTTTGGGATCACCGACTCAATCTCGCCCGATTTAAACAACAACGTCCAGATACAACGCATCGTTACGCGGTTGCTGCATGGTTGAACCAAGCGGAGCGTCAGGCGCTCGCTGTTGATGCAGAATCCTATAACGAAACTCTGTTCAGATCTGCTCTCGCCGAGATTCGTAAAATGACACGACAGTCTTGGGAGGATGTGGGTGAGCGCCTCGTTGAACTCTGTCGTCTTTGTGGCGTCGCCCTGGTGTTCTTACCCTATCTTAAGAACACTGGACTGCGAGGGGCGGCTTTTTGGGCAACCAAAGACAAAGCCGTTATAGCCCTGAGTGACTATGGTAAGTCTGAAGAGCGTGTCTGGTTTGCGTTCTTCCATGAAGCAGCTCACATTCTCTTTCATAGCAAAAAAGCCATGTTCGTCGATTTGGAGCGGGTAGGGTCTCAGGAAAAAGAAATAGAACAAGAAGCTAACGAATATGCAGCGAATTTTCTTATTCCAAAAAATGAGGTGAAGCGACTAATCAATACATTAGGACCAAAGGCAAACCCCTCTCTTATAAAGCAAGAAGCTTCTAGGCTTGAGATCTCGCCTGGGTTGCTCGTCGAACGTTTGAAACATGAATATCGATATGGACGATCAGCGTACAAGAACCTTAGACGCGAGTTAGTATTCCCCAATTGTGATCCCTTTGAATAAGCTGCTCTCATCTCGTTTTCTCCATGGTCCGAGCAAAGAGTAGGTCCGCACGTGACGCAGCCAGCGCAACCAAAGATCTATCACATCGTGCATGTTGATCGTCTCCCCTCGATTCTTGCAGCAACGGAGTTGCTGAGTGATGCGACAGTGGTCGCGAAAGTGCTTGGTGGCACAACCGTTGGCATGAATCACATCAAAGAACGCCGCCTGAATGATCTCACTCTGCAGAGCCATCCGGAGCTACATGTTGGTGACTGTGTACCCTTCTATTTTTGTCCGCGTTCTATCATGTTGTACATCATTGATCGCGGTAACAATCCGGACCTCGCCTATCAGGGCGGCCAGGAACCGATCATTCATATTGAGGCGGATTTGTATGAGACCGTCGCGTGGGCCGAGGCTCAGAACTTACGTTGGGCGTTTACGCTGTCCAACGCTGGCGCTTACTATTTTGAAGATCGCGCCGACTTAAATGCGTTGAGCGAAATCGATTGGGCCGCGGTCAACGCCAGGAACTGGGTCAATTGCAAGGAAGGCAAACAAGCCGAGTTTCTGATTGAAAAAGGTTTCCCATGGTCGCTCGTTCAACGCATTGGTGTCTATTCCAACAGACTATATACTCAGGTTGCCAACATCATTCAAGGTGAAGCGCATCGACCTCAAGTGATACTTCAACCCGACTGGTACTACTAATAATGATTACCTACAAAACCGGCAATATTCTCAATGAAGATGCAGAAGCGCTTGTTAATACGGTGAATTGTGTCGGCATCATGGGCCGCGGTATTGCACTACAATTCAAAAAAGCCCATCCGGAGATGTTCCAGGAATACGCCAACGCTTGTAAACAGGAACTGATTCAACCCGGCAATATGTGGGTCTATAAGACAGGCGAGCTAACCAACCCGAAGTACATCATCAACTTCCCAACCAAGCGACATTGGCGTGGCAAAAGTCGCATGGAAGATATCGAATCAGGACTGGAAGCATTAGTTTCCACCATTCAGGAACTTGGTATTACATCAATTGCCATTCCGCCGCTTGGTAGCGGGCTCGGCGAATTACATTGGCCAGATGTTAAACATCGCATCTCTGAGGCAGTGGGCAGCCAGAACATAGACATTATTGTCTTTGAGCCAAGTGAGGTCACCGATGATCGCTCTAATCGTTCCCGTGATGTTCCAAAAATGACCAAGGGTCGTGCGTCGCTGATCCAACTGATAGACCGGTATGTTCGAGGCCTACTCGATCCCTATGCAACGCTACTTGAAGTTCATAAGCTCATGTATTTTATGCAGGTAGCCGGTGAACCCTTGCGATTGAAGTACACCAAAGGTGACTATGGCCCTTATGCCGAGAATTTGCGTCATGTCTTAAACGCGATCGAAGGGCACTACATCTCTGGCTATGGTGATGGCGGAGACAACCCCAACAAAAAACTGGAACTTGTACCGGGCGCCCTTGAAGAAGCCAACGCCTTTCTAGACAAAGCCTTATCCACGCGATCACATCTGGATCGCGTTTCACTTCTGGTCGAGGGGTTTGAATCCCCGATTGGACTTGAGTTGCTGGCGACCGTTCACTGGCTGTGTGTGCAGATGTCACTATCTACCATCGATGAGCTATTGGCAGCGGTCTACCAGTGGGGAGAGCACAAGCAGCAATTTACGCCGCGACAAATCTTGACCGCTCTGCAGGTGCTCACAGCAAAGGGCTGGGTCAGCGCATTGGATGAGTCACCAATTCAGTCTACTTAGTGAGCGATTCGCTTAAACCGCGAAGGAGCACTCAGCGATCATCAACCTCAAGTCGACTGTCCGTCGATCGTATATTCTGTCCCCACTCCCAATTCGATGTCGGCTTTCCCTAGCGTTTCAGGTCCATATCTACAGAGAGTCAATACTTCTCTTAAGTTTTCATTCTACGGTGCTGGTCACACTGAACTCTCCGAATGCCATAATACGCAAACCCGGCAATTGTTCTCCCTGCTTAGTCTCTGACCGGTGACGCTTTTATAGGAGCGATCCCGTCGGCCATGACATGTCTTGAGTGCTGTAGAGTGACACTGCATGAGGCCAACCAGTAAGCGTCTCAAAAGCGTTAGCTGGTTAGCCCTTGGACTGCAGTCGCTCTTGCTGAAATTTCCGTAGGACTGAAAGATCAGGAAGTGTGCGTTTTATTCGCTCAGTGTGCGTGCGCTTCAGCAGTTATTCGAACGCTGATCCATCCTGTCGGGTCAGGTTTGAGACATATCTGGAATATATGCGGAATAGCATCTCTGTTGTGCTGTGACCCATCTGTCGGGCAATCCACTCCGGATTCTCGCGCCTGCTGCGAGCGGTTTGGCAATCCAAGACGACTAGCCTAATTGATGGATGCCAGACTCGCTTAGTCACGTTGTGCACCGACAGCATTACCTCATAGTCCGATTCGCTGTCGATCCTGACTTTCTTCGCTTTGCCAAAGAGAGGCGAATGGTAGCTACGGGTGGACTTGAACCACCGACCCCAGCATTATGAATGCTGTGCTCTAACCAGCTGAGCTACGTAGCCACAGGCCTATCGACGGGATGCGGATTCTGGTCTTAAACACCTGATCTGTCAAGGAATCTGGCGCCGACAGGGCGCCAGCGTAGCTATTCTTCAGGTTCGTTCGAACGCCATCGCCGGTTGACTGATCAGTCTCTCTATTACCTCTTCGATGCTTGTGACGAGTCCGTTCGATCCGACCGTCTATACTGGGTATCAAAGAGTATGTTGGGAGAGTGGGAATGCTGAAGAGACTGATCTTTTTCACGATCATCTTCGCGTCGGTCTCGGGTTGTGCAACGGTGCAACAGCAGAACGCATCGCCTCCTTATCTCGGTCCGGTGATTGATGTCCATCTGCACTCTTTTACGCTGATGTCCTATACGCGTGGCGATCCCCCTCGGGGTGTCTGTATTGGCGCATCTGAAAACACGGTTGTTGATCCTGTTGAAGGCTGGACTGCTGAACTTCGGCGGCGACTGAAGCAACCGCCCTGCGACAACCCGATCTGGTCGCCCACCACGGCCGAGGCAATGACTGATGAGCTCTTGGCGGAACTTGACCGTCTCAATGTGACTGCTGTGGTCAGCGGCGATCGCGATTTGCTTGCTGAATGGATGGAGAAAAGACCGGCGCGCATCATTCCCGGCTTTTCGTTCTCTGTGGGACTGTCATCTGAATCTCCGGAAGAAATCGCGGCCATGTTCGAAAATGGCGAGTTCGCAGTGTTCGGTGAAATTGCCAATCAGTATTATGGTGTCACGCTGGATGATCCCCGCTTTGAAGACTACTGGCGTGTCGCGGCGGAGAATGACATGCCGGTTGGTATTCATGTGGGGATGGGCGGGCCGGGGGCGCCCTATTCATCGCGCGGTTTCCGTGCCAGAAATCACAGCCCGCTCGCCCTTGAAGAAGTACTGATAAGGCATCCGACCCTGCGGGTTTATCTGATGCATGCCGCCTGGCCGATGGTCGAAGATATGAAGGCGATGCTCTACAACTATCCGCAGCTTCATGTCGATATCGCGGCGTTGCAGTTCGTGATCCCGCGAGGTGAATACTACGCGCTGCTTGAGGCGCTCGTGCAGGCCGGGTTCGGTGACCGGATCCTGTTTGGTTCGGACCA
>JANQJA010000007.1 GCA_028281885.1 Pseudomonadales bacterium
CAGTTCTATGGACTCTTCGGGGATTTTTCGACCGGTCTGTCCCAGACAGAACTTTCCGCCTACTCTCGACGCTTGACAGGGCTCAAGACCGAGTTTGATAACGAACGGTTTGAAGTCATTGCATTTGTTTCGGAGTCTGATCAGGCCTTTGTAAAAGATGAGATTCAGGGTGATGGAACGTCAGGCCTGTATCGTCTTTCGTCGTCTGAAATTATTCGCAACAGTGAACAGATCACGATCGAGACACGCGATCGATTCCGTAACGAGGAGATTCTGGATGCTGTGCCGCTGCATCGATTCCTCGACTATGACATCGACTACGCGGCAGGTACGTTGTTCTTTAAACGGCCTATTCCGAGCCAGGACACGGCCTTCAATCCAGTCTTCATCGTCGTCGATTATGAAACGCAAGGCGGTGGCCTTGATCGTTTGGACGCGGGCGGCCGCGTGGCGTACAAATTCTCAGAAGATTCCGAGATTGGCCTCAGTGTCATTCACGAAGGTGTCGAAGGGCGTGAATCCGATCTGGTGGGTCTGGACGCGACCTGGCAGCTGGATGATGTCACTGAAGTTCGCGCCGAGGTAGCGGCGTCCGAAGCCCAACTTCAGGATGGTACCGCGGCGAGTGGCGAAGCCGTCGTTGCGGAAGTGACTCGGCGAACTTCCGACTATGAGGCAACCGCCTATGCGCGTCAGATCGATCAGGGCTTCGGCCTTGGGCAACAGCGCACGGGCGAGGTCGGTACTCGCCGAATCGGTGCCGAGGGACGGTATTACATTGGTGACAACGTTGAACTTCAAGGCGAACTCTATGAGCAGCAGAGCCTGGAGACCGATGCAACTGAAACGGTCGCATCGACCATTGTCCAGATGAGCGGCGATGGGTACACCGTTAATACCGGCCTGCGGTCATCAGTCTCGGAGTCCGAGACGGGCGAGCAGCGCTCTAACCTTTTGACGGCAGGTGGTTCCTATCAGCTAGGCGACAAGGCGACATTGATTGCATCCGGTGACACGCCAGTCGGTGGGGCGGCTGACTCGGCGAACTTCCCGAAACGCCTGCGGGTGGGTCTGGACTACAAGCTCACCGAGAGCGTAACGATCACCGCCGAGCAGGAGTTTACGTGGGGAGATCTGGTTGATAGTCAGGGTACACGCGTGGGTATGCGCTCGAAGCTGTGGAAAGGTGGTGAGGTTTCCACCAGTGCTGAGCAGTCATTTGGTGAAAACGGGGAGCGCCTGGCGGCGCTGGCTGGCTTGCGCCAGACCTGGGAATTCAATGACAGGTGGCGATTTGATTTTACCGTCGATCGCTCACAGACCATCCGCCAGCAGGCACCTGCGAATCTATCAAATCCGGAGATAGTTCTGGATCAGGTGCCGGATATACAGGTCACGACAGTGTACGGGAGCGCCAGTAGCGAAGACTTTACAGCCGTGACGTTTGGTTCGAACTTCCGCAAGGATGCCTGGGATTGGAGCACGCGGGTTGAATACCGGGCTTCCGACTCGGAAGATCGCGTGAATCTTGTCAGTGACGTCATCCATGATTTGAGTGAAGGCCAGCAGTTGTTGGCTCAGGTCGATATCCAGCAGAGCGAGACTGAGGGCGCCGAGGTCAGTTCGACCGATATCAGGCTTGGTTACGCTTTTCGTCCCATTGATAGTCGGTGGACGGTGCTCAATCGCCTCGATCTTTCGCGTAGTTCAACCTTGAATAGCGGCTTTGACACCATCACTCAGAAGATCGTCAATAACCTCAACGCCAACTATATCTGGGACGACGATACGCAGATCGCGCTGCAGTACGGTAGCAAGTACGTGACGGACAATTTCGACGGTGAGGAGTATTCTGGTTACACGGATTTGCTTGGTATGGAACTGCGCCACGACCTGAGTGCCAAATGGGACTTTGGATTGCACGGTAGCGTATACAATTCGTGGGAGTCGGATGTTTCAGATTACTCCTACGGACTCTCGGTTGGTCACAACATTGCACACAATGTCTGGTTGTCGCTCGGATTCAATTTTGAGGGGTTCTCGGACGACGACTTCCTTGACAGCGAGTATACGGCGAAAGGCGTCTACCTGAAGTACCGGGTGAAGCTGGATCAGGACTCACTTCAGCAAGCGCGTAGCGCGTTTGGAAGCATTGACTAGCGCGCGTAAGCGTTAAAATAGCTCTCGATCAGAAAGGACAGATTGAGTCGCGATGTCGGCCCGATGTCGTCAAATCCCGTAACGGTACCGAACAAAACGGTGGCGCCATCTTTGCAGCCGTAGTGCCCTCGTTGGCGAATTCCCTCTACCGTGCCGGACACCACAGTACCGCAACGCATTGCGGCCGCCCAGCCCGTCGCCGCAAGACTCATCTCGTCGCTGTTGGCGGCAAGCTCACCGACCAGGAAGGCGGTGGTAGTACCGCGCTCCAGAGTCTCAGGCGGGTCACCAGAAACCTGGCCGATTACAGCGATTCCTGCAGGTTTCGTGTAACGACTCAAGGTGAACGCGAGCGCTGTATCGGCGCCTGAACCGATGCCAATCACATAGACTCGGGACAGCTCACTTTTTTGTTTTCTGAGCAGGGCAGACAGCGTGATCTCGGCGAGCTTTGGCGCTTCAAGCGGGTCCTGGGCCGGGTACAGTACAGCCAGCAGGCGCGGATTCGCGTTGGCTCCCGATCGGAACCCGCTACTTTGCAGGACCGTTTCCGCGTTCGAGTCCTGGTCAGGGATGATCAACCACAGTGGTTTGCTAATGTTCGTCGGGTCGGGATCATAGAGGAGAGCCAGCTGGTCGACACCCAGATAGCTGACAGTCATCCGTTCGAGAACGGGTTTCTCGGTGGTTGATTGATGGCTGGCGCAGCCGGTCATGAGCAGCAGGCTGCTGATGAACGCGCCGTACCTCACGGGTCCAACAGGACGCGGTATTCCTGATCGAAATCGTTGCCGATTGGCAGCTCCTCGTTGAGCTCAGTCTGAAACGCGCGTATCAGGGGATCGTAGCAGGGTGAACTTGCTGGAATCGCCGGCCCACAGATGCCACTCGTTGGATCGTAGGTGAATGTGACGCCGTCGGTGCTGAAAGTCTCTGTGTTGATGGTAAATGGTATTTCGAGCACCGAGGTCGCATACCAGGTGCCACTCGACTCGAACAGTTCCAGCGTCTGGAAATCCCCGATCAGGTTGGTCAGCACCAGTGACGTTGCCGGCCCGGTGCCACTGTTAGTCGTGTTGTTGGTATATGTCAGAATCTGTCCGGGTGATGTGGTACCCGCCAGGCTTTTTACGATGGTGAGTACCGGCGGTCCATAACGTTCGAAGGTGGCGCTCAAGGCATCTGTGATGAGCCCCTCAACACCTTCACTCGCTTCGACAGCAACTTCCCAGTTGCCTTCGAGGCCAAAACCATTGGGGAACAGTTCGATCTCAAACTGACGGGTCGTCGTTGTCGGATCGTCCAGAAAACTGAGGCTGTTACCACCGGGTGTCTGATCAGCAGCGAGCGGGTCGGTGAGGGTGAACGTGGGGCAGTTTGTGGTACTGCCGATGAAGTCGCAGCCGGTGTTGATATCGTCCGACCCAAAGACGTCAGCAACAGTGGCACGAGCCCAGATTGAACCACCGGTCGCAACGATGCCAGGATCGATTTGCACACCGCAGGTCGGTGTACAACCGCCATTGTCGTCTCCGCTCAGGTCCCAGAATGTAATTTCCGTCACCTCCAGTGGCTGAATGAGCGGCACAACGATTTCGGAGTAGGGTGCACTGGCAGTTTGCGAGACAATCAATTCACGGCCCGTCTGCCCCTGTCCGTTGGTAATTGTCAGTCTAAAAACAGACCCGGCATTGAGGGTGATAGGCGAGCTATTGATCATGTTGAAGGTTTCAAGCGATGGCGTTCCGCTCAGACCAACGGTCTGGTCGACAGTATCGATTGACTGGAACCCGCCGCCGTCGTTGGGATCGACCTCCAGATCAAGTTCGACATTTCGGTTGGCGCCAGCTCCGGTTTCAGAAAGATGCAGCGAGACCGAGATTGGACCTGCAGACAGCGTTGAGCCCAGTAGCGTGCCGGGCGCAGGATAGGTATGCACGATGGAATTGGTGCCGCCACCGGCGATGTTCGTGGTGCTTGTGCTCGTTGGCTGTGTCCGCGTCAGCGTTGAACCCGCGCCGATGCCTTCCAGATAGAGTTGTTTCGATCCGGCAGTCGGAATCTGTGATTCCTGTAGCAGGATTGTTACTGCAGTAGGGCTTGCGCCTGGTCCCATAGGATTCGTGATGGCGGCCTGGTTATCGATGGTGTCGCCCGGATTTCCTGCGCCGACTGTTACTGTAATATCAATGGTACAACTGCCACCACCTGTTACTGAGATGTTGGAAAGTGTCACAACGCCGCCCGCGTGAGAGGGATTCGGTAGCGGTGCACTGACTTCGTCGGTACAGGTTGTTGAGGCGCTGTAGAAAGTCAGTGCGACAGGTGATGACTGCAGCGTGTCGCTAAAACTGACGTTATCCGCATCCTGGCCGCCGGTATTGTTCAGGGTAATCGTATAGGTCAGTTGGTCCGAAGGATTGACGTCACCAACAACAGAGAACGTTTTGGTTGAGGTGCTCAGGTTTGGTTCATCCAGTGTGGTAAAGCCTTCAGCCACGGTGTGAAAGACGAAGGTCGATGGCGGACCGGCAAGAGACTCCTCGGTTCCCTCGTTGGCGGTAATCGCAATACTCCAGGTGCCACGAGGCCGCTGCCCGCCCCCTGTGCCTTCGGGGGGTAGAACGATCTCCCACTCAAAGGTGCGGGTTACGGGATCGCCGTCATTAAATTCTGGCGAGACAAACGTCACCGTTGCGCTACCACCGCCGCCAGCGGGAGGTGTAATGTTAATTGTGGGCTCGTTGTCCACGCCTTCGATGTCATCTTCCCCGAACGGGTCGCTGACGACGGCGCGCGCATAGATGGTGTCACCGGGATCAGGGTTTGTGACAACACTTCCGCCACCATTGACGAGTTCATCGTCATGGAACGTGAACGAATCGATATTGACCTTTGGATCCATTTCCAGGTAGATCTGCGATAGATTGCCGCTATCGTCTGTGTAGACATTGAAGCTTCGATTGCCAGGTCCCGATGAGTCGTTGTCGATTACGAGTTGAAGGATGTCCCCGGCAGATATCGCGGTGGTGGACGACACTGGCAGTGCAAATGACTGTACATACGGCGTGGCTGACATTCCGTTCACGGTGATTGACTGGGTTGAGATAGGCGTAATGCTGCCCGCGTTGGGTCCGTAGCCAAGAACGAGCGTGATCACACGCGGTCGACCAGCGCCGGCACCCTGTCTTTGCAATACCAAATCAATCGGAATGGTGGTCGTGCTCGTCAGCGTGACGTCGGCCGCGAATCCGGCCGTCATGTTGACGGTCTGTGATCCGCCTTCGCCAAGGGTTACGCTGTCACCACCGATTGGGATATCTCGGCTCAGTGAATCTACCGTCGCGGTTGACAGATAGAGCGCCTTCGAGCCGGTTGCAGGAGGGCCAAAGACGATGACATCCGAAGCCTGAATGTCGAGACTGATGGTCCCGCTTGAAATATTGACGTCGTTACTGATGATGTCCCCAGGACTCACCCCACCGCCAATCGTCACATCATACGAGATCTGCACTTCCTGCCCGGCGGGTACGTCGAAGCCGTCGATCTCAAGAATGGGTGAAGTCGAGACGAGGGTATAGTCAACGCCTGCCGTCCATGATGTGCAGGTTGAGGGTGGGGCGGCATCAATGCACACAGTGACGTTGGTGGGCGTTCCGACTGAGGCTGAATAGGTATCGGTGACGGTGGTCGAGGTCAGCGTTGCATCGCCGGAGTTTATGACATGAATGACATAGTTCAGCGTATCTCCCGCATTATTTTCAGCACTCGTTTGGTTGACCACGGTTTTATACGAGGTCGATATATCCGGAACGCTGGAGTCGACGGTGAATGTTGTCGAACCGGTTGCGTCAACCAGACCTTCACTTCCTTCAAAACCCGTTACAAAAAACTCCCACTCACCTTCCTCAGTAGTCAGGGTGTGGCTAAGCTGAAAATTCCGCTGCGCGCCGGATGGTGGTTGTGTTGTTGGTGGCGTCATGGTCGCGGCGCTGAGTGTCACAGCATTGTTGGGATCCTCTACGGTCAACTCGGCATCAGTGATGTCAGCTGAACCGAATGGATCTGATAGCGTCGCAACAACATAGACCGTCGTACTCGGCAGTGCTGTGGTAATGAGATTGCCGCCGGTATCGATGTCGTCGTCGTAAACGTTGATTGATACAACTGATAGCGGGTCGATTGCGGTAAACGAAATCTGGGTCGGGTGAGTTGAATCTTCAAAGCTATGAATGGTGATCGACTCGCCGGATACGGCCGTGTCGTTGGTGATCGTCAGCGTAATCGCCGTATTTGCCAGCAGTGTCAGGTCGTTCGGCAAGTCAAACTCAAATGGCACGTATTGTGCCGATCCGGCCTCCAGCTCAATGGTCACCGTGTCGGTGTCGATCGTGCCATTGGAGGCCCCGCTATAGGCGAGTGTTGCTTCAATGACTCTTTCTCCGGTTGCCGACACGCTGCGGCTCACCCAGACGGACGCCGTGATGTCGGGTATGGAGCCGCTGGCAAGATCGTCCAGGGTCAGGGAACTCTGCAGTACAGGACTTAGCGTCATCGTTTTGGAGGATCCCATGCTCGGTATTGTCGTCGTTGTGTCAGAGACGGGTATGGTGCGGTCAAGTACTCGTGTGATGCCAAGATTGTCTGCATAGAGTTGCTTGTTGGCGGTTTGAGTAGCGAACGGGTCGATGAGTACTGAGGGCGCGATATCGCTCACCACCGTGCCGCCGTTGTTCACGTCGATGGTGTGGTTGATGATATCGCCCCATGCCGCGCTGCCATCAACTGTCACCTCAAACACAATGGTCTCCTGCGAGCTCGCGCCGACAGGAATACCAGTAATGATGATGGATCCGCCGCCACTAGTGTCTACGCCGCCACCGGCGTCCGTGACGTTGACGCTGCCGGTCAGGTTCGGGACTGGCACGTTGATGTCAACGCTGGTTGCGCTGACGCCCATATTGTCGATCGTCGTGGTGTAGGTAAGCGTGTTGCCTGCAGTCGTCGTGAGTACATCGACTGTATGTTCAACCTCGACTTCGGGCGCGGTCACATCGAAAGTGTCCGCATCGGCGTGCGTGACCGCACCTTCGCTACCCTCGTTGGCAGTGATGGTGGCAGTCCATGTACCGGGAGACACGGAGGTAGCAGCAGGCACGGAGTAGGTATAGCGATAGGTCTTCGTGCCGCTGCCAGTACTGATTTCTGTCATCGCAACGTTATTGAGTTGAGTTGCGAACGTGGGATCGGTGAGCGTCAGCATTGCGCTTGTAATATCGAAGGCGCCGAATGGATCAGAGATCGTCGTTTCGATTCGAATGTCCTGGCCTGCCTCAATCTGGACGGGTGGGCCACCGGTTAGTGGTGTGCCGGATGAGTCATAGAAATCGATGCTGTCTACGTTGATGACGGTGTCGGCGTCCAGTACGACTGACGACTCAACAGAGCTGAGTTTACTGTGAATGATGGCGTTGCCGGCTGATGTTGTGTCGTTCTCGATCTCAAGGATGATGTCCTGGCCTGATGTATTGGTGAATGCGCTGGCGTTGATCTGGAATGGGAAGAGCTGGGCGTTTCCGGATCCGGTACTCATTGAAATTCCGGAGATCGTGTCACTTCCAACCAGGGTGCCCCCGCTATGTCGAAGTGTCGCTGTTAATTCGTAGGTACCGGCTGTCGCAGCTTCGACCCAAACGGAGGCCGGGATAATGCCAGCATTGACGTCGATGGCGGCAACCGTATTGGGATCCAGGGAAAATGTGATGGTGTTGTTAGGCGCGACAGAGGTCGAAGAGTCTGACGCTGGTGGTACCCGGGTGAGATCGTTGCCGGTACCAACGTCGTCCAGATAGAGTGGTTTTGATCCCGTTGCCATGCCGGCGACCAGTACGGTCGGGGCGATGGCGTCGACGTCTGCACCGTTTGTGCTTGAGATTTCAGCTGTATTGGTGATCTGGGTGCCGGGTGTCGCGGTACCGCGAATATCGCCTTCAAAAGTCACGGTACAGCTGCCGCTGGCAGGAACTGTCATACCCGTAACGGTGAGGATCCCGCCCGTCACTCCTCCCGAAGCACCCGCGCAGGTGCTTGTAATGTAGGTGGCATTGATCAGGTCGCTGTCGATGGTGTCGGAGATCGCGACACCGGTTGCCGCGACGCCATTGGTTTCGGTCAGCGTGACGGTGTAGGTGAGCGTTTCGCCCGGCTCGGCGGTGCCCCCTGGAAAACTAACGCCCTTGGTTGAAGTAGACAGGTCGCTGGGTGTGCCCGCGATGATTGGCGTCACTTCAGCGTCCACATTGTTGTTAGTGGAGGATTTGGTGAGGATATCGAACAGATCCTGGTAGTCTTCAAAGAAGTTCTTGGGGTCGAATTGATCTGCGTCGGTATGCTTTTCGTTGAAGTTAACGCAGGTATCAGTTGCGCCACAGAGCGAGGCCCACGCACGGTTGGTGACGGGGCTTGTGGGTGTCGCGACGTCCACGACAATCTGGATTGTTGGCAGATACTCGTTCAAGTCCAGTTCGCTGTCGCCTAGAGTCGACAGGTCATATCGACATCGAATCTGGTCGAGACCAACGTTGGTCGCCGAGCAGTCCCAGCCCGGTGCCGTGATATCCACCATCGAATCGATGGAAATACCGGCTGGCAGATCGTCATAGACGTGAATATATCCTGTCGCCTCGCCAGTCGAGGCACTGCCGGTACCGTCGCCATTGTTACGCACGCTGATTTCGTAAGAGGCACTGTTGGTTGAGTTCTCGTTGAACTGACCGACGTCGTCAAGAAAGATCTCGATATCGGCAAGGTCCTTGTTGTCCACCGAGATGACTTCCGCCATTAGGATGACGAGATCCTGGCCGGACTCGTAACCGGTTATTGCCTCAAACGCACCGGGTTGCGTCTGTAGCTGCGAGTCAATCGCGTAGGTATCGAGGTCCAGACCATATGACGTGTTTCGATCAAAGACGTCAGGACCCGTTACCGTGCTGTTGTATTGCTCCCCGGCCGGGTTAAGAGCATTGGTCTGCAGGGTCGGTGATCCAGCACCAATGGTGAGCGTGAAGTCTTCGTCCTGGTCCAGCGGAGACGGTCCGTCATCACCTTCTAAAGTCAGGTGGGTCATGAATCCTGTCGGGCTGCCGCTCCCGATCACGAAGTTTCGGGGCACCAGATCGAAACTGTCATTCTGGAAGTTGCGAAAACCGTCGAACAGGTTGATCACGCGAATGTTGGAGAGCGATGGGTCCTCGTAAATCACGATGAGCGCGAATGCGGCCAGACAGGTACCGGTGGTGGATCGTCCGTCGGCTTCTGTATGCGGGATAACACCTGAGAGCGTGTAGGAACCTGAGCCGGTGACGATACCCGAAACCTCACGTCGTATCCCCCAGAAATCGAGATTGCCCGCGCCGCCAAGATCCGTGAGGTCGGTAAAATTGCGCTCGTCCAGACCGGGCGATGTGGAGATCAGGACACCGTTCAGTCGAAGGTTTGTCTGCGTGTTGATGTCAAAAACTGCGGGCCCGGTTTGGTCGCCGTTAATGTCCGCACTCGCCGCCACATAGAGCCAGGCATTGAGAACGGTGGCGCCAACCGGCAGGTTGACGCTGACCGTTCGCTCCATCGGACTGTAGAACGAGCAGTCGTCGATGCTGTTCGGTGTATCACGGAAGCTTCGACCCGTCGCCAGATAACGGACGTTACCGGTATAGACCTTGCGGAGTTCAATTGTATCGCCACCTGCTGCAAATACGGGCGCGGCTTCCAGCAACAGAGCGAGAAGGGCGATGACCGAAACCACAGTTCGGGTCAGATATGCTGCGTGGTGCCAGGCGGGCAAACTTTTTTCCAAGATAGAAAAGGGCTTGCTTATCTTACGCCAAGCGATCGCTGCCTGGCATTAGGTATGTAATCGTTTTGTAAATTAAATCAATAGGTTATGTTTATAACCGCAGCTGGGACGAGGTCATCGACGGACGGTCGGTTCTGCTACCCGGATGGCATAAACCGGGATTGGCATCAGTTCTTTATTGTGGTTCCAGCATGGTGATTTTTTCTTCACTCTCCAGCAACGGAGCGATTTCTGTGATGACCTCTTTTCGTTCGGGGGATTGAAACCAGGCTTCCCACGCTTCAGCCGAGGTCCACTTGGACATGACGATGCGACGTCGGCGATCATTCGTATCGACCATCGCCTCGCCGGAAATACATCCTGGCGCCTGTTCGACACGGCTGATGGTTCGCTTGATGGTTGAGTCGTAATAATGCTCAAGCCCCTCGGCGATGTATCGTTCTATCAGAACACGAATCATGATGGGTCAAAATTGCTACACTGTTGCGTGGCCGAATTATACAGGGGATAGCCCTAAAGTGAAGGCAACCCCTCGATTTTATTAGACTTTTTGGAGTAATCGACTTGTCGTTTCAGGAAGATGTACTGCTTGATACGAAGGGCCTTCGGTGTCCGGAGCCGCTGATGGTCTTGCGCAACCGAATGATAGATATGCGGCCGGGAGAGATCGTCAAGGTGGTTGCAACGGATCCCTCAACTTCCTGGGACTTTGCCAACTTTTGCCGCTTTCTGAATCATGAACTGCTTGATGAGCAGAGTGAGAATGACATCTATACGTACTGGATTAGAAAAGGCGGTTCACCCGAGCAGTGACTAACATCGAATACTATTTCGCCTATGGCAGCAACATGAATCCGGCGCGGGTAGAGGGACGACGGATGCCGTTCGCGGAATACCATGCTGGCAGGCTGGATGGTTTCCGACTGGTATTCAACAAGCGATCCGTCAAATACCCGGGTGCGGCGTCCGCCAACGTCGAGTTATCCACCGGTGACAGCGTGGAGGGAGTGCTCTACAGACTGGCTGCACCAGAAGGTATCTTGATGATGGATCCCTTTGAGGGTTATCCGGTGCGTTACCGCAGAGAGATATTGCCTGTTTTCGTTGCCGGCGGCGTGGTGGATGCCTGGGTATACCAGGCCAATCGGGCATACATTGTTGAAGGATTAAAGCCGGCACGTTGGTACCTGGACCATCTGCTTTGTGGCCGGCCGTATCTTTCTTCGTCCTACTTTGGCCAGCTGGAACAGATTGAATGTCTGCCGGGCAGCGATGTTGAGCCTGCATGAACGCTGCTGAGATCACAGCGATATTTTCCGCCGCCTTTCCCACGGTTCGTATTCTGGGTGGTAATGACGAACCCTATTACTCGCCGGAAACCGATATCGAACCTGCCACGATTCTGTTTCGGGAGGATTTTGCCGCCAGTGCCTTGCATGAGATTGCGCATTGGTGCATCGCTGGGCCAGCACGCCGACGACTCAGAGACTTTGGGTACTGGTATGAACCGGATCGGGACCTCGATGCCCAGCGCAGGTTTCAGCAGGCAGAGGTAGCGCCGCAAGCACTTGAATGGATCTTTACGGTGGCAACCGGACGTCGATTTCTGGTGAGTTTTGATTATTTCGATCTGCCTGAAGACGAAGCGAACCGGTTCCGTGGTCAGGTGCGTGCGGCGGTGATTCAGCGCCTGGAATGTGGTTTGCCGCGACGGGCGAAGCGCTTTGCGGCGCATCTGGCACGACGTTCCGGCCGGAGCGATTACCTGGAACATCGTCATTATGCGGAGCTGCCGTGCTGACCCTGAGAAGGGAACGATTGTTGGATCGAATGAAATGATGGCACCCGTTTACCTGGTGGATGCGTCGATCTACATCTTTCGATCGTACTTCTCGATTCCTTCGACATTCGTTGCCGCGAATGGCGAATTGGTTAACGCAGTCTACGGCTACACCAACTTTGTGCTCGATCTACTCGAGCACGAGCCGCAATGCATTGCTTTCGCGTTTGATGAATCGCTGGTGACTTGTTACCGAAATGCCATCTATCCCGAGTACAAGGCGAATCGTGAACTGCCCGATGCCAATCTTGAGTTCCAGCTTGCTCAATGCCAGAGGCTCACGTCCTTGATGGGGTTGTGTGGCCTTAGCTTAGAGGATTATGAGGCGGACGACATTATTGGTTCTCTGGCGCGCCGCTTTGGTGTTAACCGGGATATTTGTATTGTCACTCGCGATAAGGATCTGGGTCAGTTGCTTCGTAAACACGATCAGCTTTGGGACTTTGCCGCTGATGTTCGATTGGGACCCGATGACGTCGCTGAAAAATTCGGCGTCCTGCCAAACCAGCTTGCAGATTTCCTCGCGCTGGCAGGTGATCCTGTCGACAATATTCCAGGGGCGCCGGGCATCGGTAGCAAAACCGCGGCGGTGTTGCTGGGAGAATTCGAATCCCTTGATAAACTCTTGAGCAAGACGGATCAGGTGCGTCAGTCCGGTATCAGGGCTGCGGCCAGAATTGCAGAAACGCTGGAGCGGCACCGGAGCGAAATTGAAATGTACCGTCAGGTGACGGCGATACATTGTGAAGTGCCCATGGACATCGAACTGGGTGATCTGGCTCCGTCCAAACCAGACGCAGCGTCCTTGCGGGAATTCTGCGACGAGATGGCGTTCGGTCAGCGTATTCGTCAACGAATTGAGGCTCGAACTCATGACTGACAAGAGGTTCGTGATTGGCCTGGTGATCAATCCGTTCGCCGGCCTTGGCGGGCCGGTCGCATTGAAGGGAAGCGATGGTGCTGCCACGGTGGAGCAGGCGCTGTCTCTTGGCGCGAAAAGTCAGGTCCATAATCGAGTTGTTCGTTGTCTCGAGATGATTCGTCAAGATGCTGATCGGTTCTCCATCTTGACCGTTGACGGCGCCATGGGCGCCTCGGCATGTGATCGCGTTGGCCTGAGCTACGATGTCATTGCTCACACGAGCTCTGATCCATCAACGGCTGCAGATACTGTTAGCGCAGTTCGACAGATGCAGGAACGAGGGGTTGACCTGGTGTTGTTTGCTGGTGGTGATGGCACCGCCAGAGATGTGTGCGATGTGCTGGATCTGGATCAGACGGTTCTCGGTATTCCCTGCGGCGTAAAAATGCATTCTGGTGTTTTTGCTAACAATCCGGAGGCGGCGGGGCGCGTTCTTGATGATCTCATCAATGGCCGGCTGGTATCCGTCATGAAGGGTGAGGTCCGTGATATTGACGAGACGTCGTTTCGTGAAGGTGTTGTGAGGACGCAATACTACGGCGAGGTTTGGGTGCCCGAAGAATTGCGATATGTGCAGGCTGTAAAGTCCGGCGGCAGGGAAGTTGAAGCACTGGCGGTACAGGATATAGCAGCACAAGTTGTTGAAAACATGATGCCGGACACGACCTACCTGATCGGCGCCGGTTCGACCACAGCGGCCATGAACGAGGCGCTGGGGCTCGAAAACACCCTGCTTGGTGTGGATGTTGTGCGCGACGGCAAGACGCTTCACCTGGATGCGGATGAAGCACAGCTTTTCGAACATGCGAGGGCGGGGAATTGTCGAATTCTGGTTACGCCCATCGGTGGCCAGGGGCATATTCTCGGCAGAGGAAATCAGCAATTTAGTCCGCGGGTACTTGACGCCGTGGGTCTTGAGAACCTGATGATTTTGGCGACCAAAACCAAACTGGAAGCGTTGGCGGGAAGGCCGCTGCTGGTGGATTCCGGATCGGCAGAACTGGATCGACGTTTGTCCGGGACCCGGCAGGTCATCACCGGTTATGAAGATTCTGTACTCTATCCTGTGGGGGAGCCGGCGTAATTCCCCTGGCTGGCGTTATCCGGTTCGAAGAATATGCTTGACGACCTTGGTGACGGCAATGGATGAACCGCTTCTCAGTGCACGTCGGAGTTGGTTGATCACCAGTTGGCGCTCTTCCACAACAGAAGGTGTCAGATTCTCATCTTGCTCGGGTACCAGGCTGACAACATTGGATTCGCTGCTGTCCCCGGATTCAGTATAGAGCGGTCCGGAAACCTCGGTTAGTCGGAGGAAAGCCTTGTGTGTCAGGCAGGCCTGATCAATGCCATCCTGTCGGATGGTATCGGCATACCGCAGGTAATTTTCCTCAGCGAGCCAGATCATGGCGAAGAACCCGGCCGTGTAGTTGGGGCTATGAAGGCCGTATTCGTCCGGTTCGTCGACTCCTGCGACTTCGTCGACGTAAACCGGGTGTTTCGTAGGGAATGCAGCGTACAGGATACTCAGGATCTTGGCGATGTGCTGGTAGAAGTTCTCGATATTGATATCGGCCATGGAGGACATTATATAGGGAGGGTAGACCGCCTGCACCGGCGGGCGCTTGGGGCCTGATGACAGATCCGACTCTGCGATGGAAACGGGCACTGGGTCTGGTGTCGTCGTTGTTATTGATGCTTTGGCTGGTTGAAGCGGCCAATACGCTGACCGATCATCAGCTGAATGTTTTCGGCATCTATCCCCGCGAACTTGCAGCCCTGCCTGGGCTGTTTTTCTGGCCACTGCTCCACGCCAACTTTCAGCATCTCATTATGAATACGACGCCTTTGGCAGTGTTGGGGTTTTTCGTCGCGTTGCGTGGCGCATCGGTATTTGTTCGGACCTGCCTGGTGATATTGCTCGTTGGTGGGCTGGGCGTCTGGCTATTTGGCAGGCCCGCGTTTCATATTGGTGCCAGTGGGCTCGTGTTCGGATTCTTTGGGTTCCTGGTTGCGGTCAGCTTCTATGAAAAGAGCCTTTCGGCGCTGGGCATCGCTTCCTTTGCCATACTTTACTATGGCGGACTCATCTGGGGAGTGTTGCCAAGCGACAGCTTTGTTTCCTGGGAAGCGCACCTGTTTGGCCTGATGGCAGGCGTCCTTGCCGCCAGACTCCCGACCGTTCGCCGCGGCTGATTACTCCCGGAACGAAGGATCGGCCCGGTCGAGCTTGCGCAGCAATGCGGGCCAGATGAACTCTCCCCGTTTGGCGAGATGTTCGGTCGATGATGAATCATGCCGTGAGTCGATAATCTCGTTTGACAGCGGGATCGTCTCAGCACCGCCTGACTGCGCCAGGATCTGATATTCGCAGGCTCGTTCGAGTCTGAAGATTGCCTGCCAGGCGCCGCCGGCGTTGGGGCCGCAGGCCATGGTGCCGTGGTTCCTGAGGATCATCGCGTTCTTGTCGCCAAGGTCTCTTACCAGCCTTTCCCGCTCAGCGAGATTCGTCGCCACCCCTTCGTAGTCATGGTAGGCAAGACCGCTGGTTGCAGCGATGGCTGTCTGGTTCATCGGTAGCAGCCCCTGCTTCTGGCAGGACACCGCAACACCGTAGTTCGTGTGCAGGTGAATGACATAAAGCGCATCCGGTCTGCTCATGTGTACGGCGCTATGGATCGTGAATCCCGCCTGATTGTAGTCATATTCACTCTCGGTGATCTGGTTACCTTCGAGGTCAATAGTGAGCAGGCTACTGGCAGTGATCTCATCGAACATCATGCCGTAGGGATTCAGCAGGAAGCGATGATCTTTGCCAGGTATGCGTGCTGAAATATGGGTGCCTACAAGGTCGTCCCAACCGTGCATGGCAACGAGCCGGTATAGCGCCGCGACGTTGACGCGGGCTTCCCATTCCTCGGCGGAGATTTCCTGGCGCTTGAACTGCGTGGAGGTCATGGCGGTGTTCCTCTGGAGGACTACCGCCATTGTGAAACATCCTTTGGACAGTTAGAAGTCGTAAGTTCAGGCCTTTTTGAGATTGTCGGCTGCGAAATCCCAATTGATCAGCCTGTCGACAAAGGCTTCTGCGTGCCCGGCCCGGTCCTGTTGCCAGTCGAGGTAGTAGGCGTGTTCCCAGACATCCATGGTCAGTAGCGGTGTTCTGCCTTCCAGATGCAGTGGGCATTCGGCGTTTGGTGTACCGATAATATCGACGCTGTCATCTGCCTGGCTGTAGACCAGCCAGATCCATCCCGAGCCAAACTGACCAGTAGCTGCAGCTACCCACTTCTCCCTGAAGCTGTCCTCGCTGCCAAATGCGCTGGCGACCAGCCCCTTTAGTCTTTCGTCAGTCAGTGAAACCTGGTCTGGTGTCATGCTGTTCCAGTAGAAACTGTGGTTCCAGACCTGGGCCGCGTTATTAAAGACTGCCTGGTTCTTGCCATAGGATTCCATGACGATTTCTTCGAGAGATGTCTCACGATGCCCGCCTTCCAGCAGACCTGCGAGTTTGGCCAGATAAGTCTGGTGATGCTTGCCGTAGTGATGGTCGATGGTGCGTTTGCTGATAACTGGCTCAAGCGCATTGTCGGCCCACGGCAGGGGTGGCAGTTTTTCAAGATCCATGATGTCTCCTCGGGTGTTGTAACAAACAGCGACCGCATAGGTACGGTCACAGTGAATCAGGTTGGATGGATAGTTACCGCGTGGAAGGTTGACGCAATTGTGTAGAGCAGCTCACGAGCGCAGTGTACTGATCGGGAAATCCGGAGTCCACGTCGACGGCAGAATTTCTGGACGTTTTATTGAATCTTTATGGAACACTTGAGGGTCTGGTGGCCTTCATCAAGTCATCCGAAGAAAGAGGGGCGGGCTCACTGATGGTGAGCAAGGAATCATGAGAGGAAAATTGGAGCGGTTACAGGGGGGACGCCCAGTCCGGGGCGCGCAGCCCGTTGCACGTCGCTTCGAACTCGCAGAAGAGAATTGGAGCGGGTAACGAGGTTCGAACTCGTGACCTCGACCTTGGCAAGGTCGCGCTCTACCAGCTGAGCTACACCCGCATAAAACCAAGTTCACGTAGCGATCACTTCGAGTCCCGATCTGTACGACCGAAGGTCGCGCTCTTCCGGACTTGCCGGGTCGCAAAAGGGACGTTCGCTACGCTCACTACCTGCGTCCTTTTGCTGCTCGTCCGTAAACTGCGTTGCAGTTTACCCAGCTGAGCTACACCCGCTTAACCAAATTCGCCAGGCTCGCGAACTTCTATCTTACAATGATTCCCGACGTTGAGAAATCCTGCAGATGGCGTCCCCTAGGGGAGTCGAACCCCTGTTGCCAGGATGAAAACCTGGAGTCCTAGGCCTCTAGACGAAGGGGACGGGAAGCGGCGCATTCTATGGATGTTGGCTGCTGGCGTCAAGGCACGCGGGGCGCGTTCGGTAGCGGATCCCGGTCGACATTTGAGCTATCTTGAACGGTGACGCATGGATGGCTTGTTTGGCATCTTCAGCCCCTGTCGCTGACCAGCTTGTCGCCGATTGCTTGACATTCTCCAGGCCCTTACGAATTCGCTGAACAGCTCAGATGCAGGCTGTTTCTAGCCTGCATGGTGTCAGTTCCGCATCGTTTCTGCGATCGACGCAGGACCGCAGTTAGCGATGATTTGACAGTCCTCTTCGTTTTTTCTAGTTTCGTTATATATCTGTTCTCAGAATTTCCACCATGCCCAGTAAGTCTTCCAAAAATCAACCACCGGGCGGCGTCGAACGCCGTAAGGGCGAGCGTCGGGTACCAGGTAGTGATCGTCGTGGTACCGACCGCGTCGTTACCGAGCAGAACCCGCGCCGACAAAGCGGCGGACGTCGATCAACAGACAAGTAAGTCGCGGCGGTGTCGTTTGCCACACTGACGACGTTCTGTTTCTATCTGGCGGCTGTGCTGCTGATCGGTGGCTTCGCTTATCGATCGACTGAAAACCTTGATGACTATCTGTTAGGTGGTCGTCGCCTTGGCCCGGCGGTGACAGCACTGAGTGCCGGTGCCTCAGACATGAGTGGCTGGTTGTTGCTTGGCCTCCCCGGCGCGCTCTACGTCAGTGGTCTGATTGAAGCCTGGATCGTCATTGGTCTGCTGCTGGGCGCACTGGCCAACTGGGTGTTGGTGGCGCGACCGTTGCGAATTCAAACCCAGCAACTGTCTGCATTAACACTGCCTGACTTTTTCGAAGCGCGTTTTGAAGATCGAAGTCACCTGTTGCGACTTGTTTCCGCGCTGATTGTGCTGACTTTCTTTACCTTTTATGTAGCATCCGGCCTGGTTGCGGGAGCGACCCTGTTTGCCGCGACGTTCGGCCTGTCCTATTTCCATTCGTTGTTGCTCGGTGTAGCGGTGGTAGTGGGTTATACCGCCGTGGGTGGTTTTTTGGCGGTCAGCTGGACGGATTTTCTGCAAGGAATGCTCATGCTGTTTGGGCTGGTCGCTGTCCCCGTTTTCATGATGATGGAGGTTGGAGGCGTTGGTGAGACCGTCGATGCGGTCAGGGCCGTGAGCCCTGACTACCTGTCGATGCTGTCAGGCGCCACGGTGCTTGGTGTGCTGAGTCTGATGGCATGGGGGCTGGGTTATTTTGGCCAGCCTCACATCCTTGCCCGGTTTATGGCCATCAGAAATCCGGCTGAAACTGCTAGGGCCGGGTGGATCGCCATGATCTGGATGCTGGTTTCTTCGGTGGGAGCAATTGGCGTTGGTGTAGTGGGTATTGGATACATGTCGGCCGTTGGGCATCCCCTTGATCCAGCCGACAGTGAATCAGTTTTCATCGAAGCGACCCAGGCGCTGTTCAACCCCTGGATCGCTGGCATCCTGCTGGCAGCCATCCTGGCCGCCGTTATGAGTACTATTGACTCGCAGCTGCTTGTATCCTCTAGCGCATTGTCCGAGGATTTTTATAAGCACTGGCTGCAGCCGGACGCAACCGACCGGGAACTGGTTATTGTCGGTCGGCTGACTGTGCTACTGATCGCCATGATTGCTACCATGATCGCGATTGATCCTGACAGTCGTGTTCTGGGGCTGGTCAGCTATGCCTGGGCCGGGCTTGGAGCCAGCTTTGGACCGGTCGTACTGATGTCCCTCTATGACCGAAAAATGACGAGGAATGGCGCCCTGGCGGGAATGCTGGTGGGCGCGGTGACGGTCATTGTCTGGAAGCAGATGACTGGTGGGTTATTCGATGTCTACGAACTGTTGCCTGCGTTTGTGTTTTCCGTTGGCGCCATCGCCGTGACGTCGAGGCTACGTTTCTAGAAAGTAATGACAGACCTGATGCTCTTGCCTTCATGCATCAGGTCGAAGGCGCGGTTGATGTCTTCCAGTTCCATTGTGTAAGTAATGAACTCGTCCAGCTTGATCTTGCCGTCGAGGTACTCGTCGACCATACCGGGCAGCTGTGATCGACCTTTGACCCCGCCGAAAGCGGTGCCGCGCCAGACGCGGCCTGTGACGAGCTGGAAAGGGCGAGTTTTGATTTCCTGTCCAGCGCCGGCGACGCCGATGATGATGCATTCACCCCAGCCTTTGTGGCAGCACTCAAGCGCGGATCTCATCAGATCAACATTGCCGACACACTCGAATGAGTAGTCGACGCCACCATCAGTCATGTCGATGATGACTTCCTGAATTGGCCCTGCGTAGTCTTTCGGATTCACACACTCGGTTGCACCGAGTTGTTGCGCCATCTCAAACTTGTCAGCGTTAACATCAATCGCAATGATTCTTCCCGCGCTGGCCATGACGGCACCCTGAACAACGCTGAGTCCAATGCCGCCCAATCCGAATATCGCCACAGTTGCGCCGGGTTCAACTTTCGCTGTATTGCGAACCGCACCGATGCCGGTTGTTACACCACAGCCGAGTAGACAGACTTTGTCGAGTGGTGCGGTCTTGCTGATTTTGGCCAGCGAGACTTCCGCTACCACTGAGTACTCGGAGAAAGTCGAGGTTCCCATGTAATGAAAGATGTCCTGGCCACCCTGTTTAAAGCGGGTCGTTCCGTCGGGCATGAGTCCCTGGCCTTGCGTGGTCCGGACCGAGGAACAGAGGTTGGTTTTGCCGGACAGGCAGAACTTGCAGGCACGACATTCAGCAGTGTACAGCGGTATGACGTGGTCGCCAGGCGACACTGAAGTGACACCGGGTCCTGCTTCTTCAACGACGGCACCGCCTTCATGGCCGAGAATGGCTGGAAAGATTCCCTCCGGGTCGTCGCCAGACAGCGTGAAGGCGTCTGTATGACAGACGCCGGTAGCGACGTTTCTGATCAGGACTTCCCCGGCCCTGGGGCCATCGACTTCGATTTCTTCAATGGCGAGAGGTTTTCCTGCTTCCCAGGCGATAGCGGCTTTTGACTTCACTGGGTTGTCCTGATCGAGGAGAAGGCGTCACCATAAACGAGTTGTGATAGACGGACAAACCAACCGGTCACCACCGAAAACCAACCGCAGGTCACCAATAATTGACAAATCGTCGAGGATAAAGTGAACTGCGGCGGTTACCGTTCTTGAGACAGACGGGTTGAATGGCAGACGAAACGGTTACCCGGAGCAACGCTGACAAGAAGACGTACGTGACGACTTATCGTCCGTCGTTGCTGTCTGGACTACCTCGAAAGACGCAGCGGGAAGCGCTTGGTATTACCGATGATGCGTTGCCTTTTCGCGGTATTGATTTCTGGAATGCGTGGGAATTTTCCTGGCTGAACCAGAAGGGCAAGCCTGAAGTCGCGGTTGCTTCATTCCAGGTGCCCGCCAAGTCCGCACAGCTGATCGAATCAAAATCCCTGAAGCTTTATCTTGGGTCCTATAGCGGCACCAAGTTTGGATACCGGGCGGAAGTCATTTCGACGCTGGAAGCTGATCTGACCCTGGCTGCTCAGGCGCCGGTGAGTGTGACCCTGCAGACGCCGGAACAGATCCACGGTATGGGTATTGGTGTGGTTAATGGCACCAGCCTGGATGGACTGGATGTGGTGGTGGACGATTATTTCTGGGATCCATCGCATCTTGTAGTAGAAGGTACCACGATTGTGCGTGAAACATTGTTCACGCACCTGTTCAAGTCTTTGTGCCCTATGACGGGTCAGCCTGATTTTGCCACGGTGCAGATTCAGTACAGTGGCCGAACGATTAATCATGCGGGGCTGTTGAAATACCTGATTTCCTATCGCCAGCATGAGGAGTTCGCAGAGCAGATCACCGAGCGGATTTTTGTGGACATCATGAATCGCTGCTCGCCTGATCGTCTGACCGTGCATACTCACTTCACCCGCCGGGGAGGTATCGACATCAATTCGGTGCGGTCCCATGAAGATGCGGCCCCTTCCGAAATTCGACTCTGGCGTCAATAAATAGGGGCGCCGCTTTCACGGACTTGTTTGTGCAGAATTGCGCATGCATGCCGGGGTTCAGCTGCGGTACAATAGTGCCAACCACCTTGGTCCTCTCGCAACGAAGCGTTGTGAACCCCGCCAGGCCCGGAAGGGAGCAACGGTAGCAGCAAATTTGTGTGCCGGGATGTGGCTAAGGTGGCCTTACTTCTCCTTGATCACCTTATTGATTACTGCTGCATGATGTCGCGGGCAAATCGTCGCATTCGCCTGAGCAGTCGTATTGCCAGGTCAGGGCGGGCAGCTTCCACAGGTGCGGCCTCTGGGTTCAAACTGTCGTAGAGTCGGATGATCTTGGAATCCTGAGCGAGCCTGCTTTCAATCCACTCGGTCCGGTCCCCGGCGATATCCAGGATGGCGACCGCGTCCTTGTAGACCGGCTGGTCAAATTTCACCAGAGACTTGGGCGGATGGATGGCTTCGTCATAACCTTCCTGGTCGGGTGGAGCGGTGAGTGGATGAATGTTGACGTCGCGACTGTCGCTGATCGGGTCCGCGCCATACAATGAATAGCGGCGAATCATGCCGGCCTCAAGAAATGGTTGCAGGATGTTTCTGAGTTCAAGCAGCGTCATCCGGTTCGGATGTTCTTCCCAGTTTGACCAGAGGAACTTGAGTCCATGCCTGAACAACATTGGATCGGCATCGAACCAGGGTTGTTTGATAAACACAAACTCCTGGGAAAGACGGCAGGCGTTCTGGATCATCGTCCTGACACGAAAGTGCGACGGGATATGCTCAAGGACGTGAATCATGGTGCAGAATCGCAGCTGGCCTTCGTGCAGGCTGACATCGAGATCGGCGAGGTCCAGTTGTGTCGCACTGAAACCCGCGCGCTGTGTTTCCACGACACGGTCGATGTTGATGTCGATGCCGATGCCGCGGTCCGTTGCGCCGAACATGGCCCCGTATTTCCTGAGCGAGCCACCTTTATTGCATCCGATATCGAAAAAATCGATCTGGCTAAGATTCAGCGTTGATAGATCTGTCTGATTCTCGGACATTGAATCCTCGAGTATTTGGCGGAGAGGGAGGGATTCGAACCCTCGATAGGCTATTAACCTATACACACTTTCCAGGCGTGCTCCTTCGACCGCTCGGACACCTCTCCGTGGGAAGACAGTATGTGTGGATTGATTCTACCTGCCAACTTGGGCTGCGGTGGCGGCGGATCAAGCCGCGAACCTTATACGAAGGTTCTGGCTATTTCAATTTCCACCTGTCAGCCGGATTGAGGCGTATCATGCAGATTAACGATGCTGTACTCCTCGTCTGATCAGGAACCGGGGGTGGGGTTATGGAGATAGAGACCATATTTGTCGAGGCCAATGGCCTGACGTTTGAAGTCAACCAATGCGGCAGTGGTCGTCGCTTGGCACTCTGCCTTCATGGTTTTCCAGAACTCGCCTATTCCTGGCGCTATCAGCTGCCGGTGCTTGCCAACTTGGGGTATCGGGCGTGGGCTCCGAATCTTAGAGGCTACGGCAGGAGTTCGCGGCCACCCTTTGTTGAAGACTACTGTCTGGAGGATCTGCTTGATGATGTGGCTGGACTGATTGACGCCGCTGACATCGAAGAGGTGTTGCTGCTCGGACATGACTGGGGTGGCGTCATTGCCTGGGCGTTTGCCATGCAAAGAAGGCGACCGTTGGCAAAACTGGTTGTCTGCAATGCGCCTCATCCGTTTGCCATGAGCCGTGAGATCCGCTCCTGGTCGCAGTTCTGTCGTTCCTGGTACATCCTGTTTTTTCAGACTCCCTGGCTGCCCGAGTATCTGCTTCGCCGCAATCAGGCTGCTCTGATTGGTCGAATATTTCAGCGGTCCTGCGCGGATCTGTCCCGTTTCCCTGACGAGGTTGTCAAGGTGTACCGTGACAATGCCAGACAATCCGGTGCCACAACCGCCATGGTCAATTACTATCGGGCGCTTTTTCGCCGTCGACTTTCAGGTTTGCCGAGCACACCGATCGATGTGCCGACGCTACTGCTCTGGGGCGAAGAGGACGTGGCGTTGACCCGGGCGACGAGTGAAGGGCTGGATGAGTACGTCACCCATCTGACAGTACGTTACCTGCCACGCGTCTCCCATTGGGTACAGCAGGAAGCTCCCGAGGCCGTCAACGAGATGCTGCGAGCGTTTTTGGCAGGCGAGCCGGTGCCCGAGCTGCATTGGGAAATGGCGTTGGTCAGTCCGAATTAATCTGCCTGCAGATGTTGCTCAAGCATGGTGTCGACGGTGCCGTCCGCGATTCTTAGCTCAAGCCAGGCGGAAACATATTCCTTGAGGGGTATGTCTTGCGGCATCAGGTACGCCTTTTCCTGGTAGGTCAACGTCATCCCGGGCATGGCGGAGCATAGCGATTCATGCCGCCGGCTCATCAGATTTACTTCGATGGCATCGGTGATCATCGCGTCGGCTCGGCCATGGATAATCTCATCGAATATGTCACGGTTATCATCGAACAGGATGACGTCAGCCCGGCGGATATGATCGGTGACGAAGGCATGATTGGTGCCGCCCGGATTCACGATCAGGCGGGTCCCGGGTCGATCGATGGTGTCGAGGCTATAGAACTTTTTCCGGTCCTCGCATCGGACAATAGGAGTCTTGCCGCCGACATGGTACGGCGGACTGAAATACCCGAGCTTTTGTCGTGCCAGTGTCCTCGACACGCCGCTCATTGCGATGTCATATCGACCGAGTAAGAGGTCATCCATCAGGTTGGGCCAGCTGGTGCTGATCCAGCGAACCTCGACCCCCAGTGACTCCGCCAGATCACGGGCCAGGTCAATGTCGGCACCTGCCAGCTTATCGCCGTCAGCGGCGAAGCTGAAAGGCGCGTAGTCGCCGGTCGTACCCACTCTTAATACGCGAGTCTGCAGAATTTGTTCGAGTCGGGAGTCAAATCGTCGTACCGACCGCAATGATCTGAACAGCCCATCTCGCGTTTCGTCGCTCAATCCTTCCACGACAACTTCAGCGTTGAATCGCTCCTGGTCGTGATGGCCTGCCTGACCGATGTTCTTGATGATTGCGTTTCCGAGTGAAAGCAGGCGAGATCGAATCTGTTTCAGGTCGACGGAAGTGCGGGGTGGGGGCGACGCTTCATATCCTTGCCACCAGTATTCCTGTACCTCCTTTGCCGCCTCGATCTGGTCGGCAAAGAACCGGCGAGCGGCATCCGGTTCAATACCTTCATTGAGGCTGCTTTCGACAGTGGCTTGGAGCACGACTGCTTCGCGCTCAAGGTCTTCGATGGCGACCTGGTGCTGCCATTTCCATTGCGCGACCTGCTCCATCAGTGCAAGCCGGGCGTCGATCAGTTGATAGAGGTCTGCTTGATCCGGGGCAGCGGCAGAGGACCCAAGCAGGGCTGATACCGTCAGGCAGACATGCAAGAACTGCCGCATGCCTATTGCTGTTCCAGCAGGTCGTATTTTTTGAGATAGCCCCGAAGCTGATGATAGGTCACGCCCAGGGCCTCGGCGGTTTTTTTCTGGTTGAACTGGTTTGCTGCAAGCGCCGCTCTGATCATGTCGATCTCGAAATCCTGGACGGCCTGGCGAAAGTCAATGGGGAACTCATTCTGGGCGGGTTGTTTTGGCGATGAAGCTGCTGCTTTGGTGTCGGCAGATGCGTGAGGCCTGAACGGAGATTCAAAAGGATCGAGTGCGATCTCGTCGATCGCGGCATCCGGGTCAGGGCTGCGATAGACACTGCGTTCCACGACGTTCTTGAGTTCCCGAATATTGCCGGGCCAGTGGTAGGTTTGCAGGACCTTGCGACCGCGTCCGCTGAAACCGGGAAAATACTCCCGTTCCAGATCAGTTGTCATTGCAACGCCAAAGTGTTCCGCCAGAATCATGATGTCCTCAGGCCTCTCGCGAAGCGGGGGCAGGGTAATCACGTCGAAGGCAAGTCGATCCAGCAGATCCTCACGAAACTTTCCCTGCAACGCGAGGCCCGGCAGGTCCTCATTCGTCGCGGCAATCAGGCGAACATCAGTCGTCAGGGTCCGGCTGCCGCCGACCCGTTCAAATTCACCGTACTCGATGACCCGCAGGACTTTTTCCTGCACCAAGGGAGAGGTGTTTGCCAGCTCGTCCAGGAACAAGGTCCCCTGGTGGGCGCGTTCGAACCGCCCTTCATGTTTCTTTTGCGCGCCGGTGAATGCGCCGGCCTCATGCCCAAACAGTTCAGTCTCAAGCAGCGTCTCGTTGATCGCCGCACAGTTCATTTTGACGAATGTCTCGTTCCAGCGGGGGGACAGGTAATGCAGCCGTTCCGCAATGAGCTCCTTGCCGGTACCTCGCTCCCCGACCACCAGCACGGGCTTGTTGAGCGGTGCAATCTGGGAAACTCGCTCAAGTACCTCCAGGAAGGCCGGCGATTCGCCCAGCAACCGTTCCGAGTGCTCCCGCGCTGCCATCAACTGTACTTCATCGTGGATGGTGAAATCGCCAACATTTGGTCTGGTTCACTAACCCTAACTGGGCGACCATCTTACTGGAGTGGTTCGAAAAAAGAAAAACCTTTTGATAACAGTAAGATACGGGATTTCCAGATTCTGGCACGGATCGTGATTACTCAATGACAGGAAAGGCGAGATGCCTGCCAGACAATCAGTAGCAGAGGTGTAACGATGAGCATCTTTTCCAGATTCAGTGACATTATCAATTCCAACATCAATGCCATCCTTGATAAGGCGGAGGACCCGGAGAAAATGGTCCGGCTGATTATCCAGGAGATGGAGGAGACGCTGGTCGAGGTTCGCACGCAGTCGGCCAAGCTGATTGCGGACAAAAAGGAACTGGGCCGGCGCGGTGAACGGCTTGAAGCGGAAGCTGCCGAGTGGGATCGCAAGGCCGAGGTGGCGTTGTCGAAGGATCGTGAAGATCTGGCGCGGGCAGCTTTGAAGGAAAAGACTGAAACCCTGGAGGCGGCCAGCGGTGTCACAGAGGACATTGCGCAGATCGAACATAACCTGCAGAAGCTTTCCTCTGATATTGCCCAGCTCCAGCAGAAGCTGAATGATGCGAAACAGCGTCAGAAGGCACTGATTGTAAGGGGCAAAACGGCAAGGTCGAGAATGGGCGTTCGCCGCAAGCTGCATGATGTGAACATTGAGGATGCCATGAATCGGTTTGAGCGATTCGAGCGCAAGATCGATGATATGGAAGGTGAAGTTGAGTCCTATGACCTGGGCCAGCGAACCCTGTCAGATGAGATTGCCGATCTGGAAAATGACGAAAGGGTTGACGAGGAACTGGCGAAGCTCAAGGCTCGAATGGGTTCAGGCGAGGACCAGAGCCACGGCTAGTACCGGGCGGTCATATAAGAACGCTAAATCGGAGCGCTGAAGATGGATGGAATTGTGGTGGCCTTTTTTGTGCCGATCGTGGTTTTCCTCGTGATCGTGGCACCCATCTGGATCGTCGTTCATTACCGGAGCAAGTCGCGAGAGGTTGACGGTCTGACCAGTCGGGAACGGGCGGAACTGAATGAGATGATTGATGTTGCGAACAAGATGGCGGCGCGAATCGAGACACTGGAAGCGATCCTGGACGTTGAAAGCCCGGGTTGGCGGGAGAAGAAGTCCAACGCGGGTTGAGCCTGGAGGAAGATGTAGGTGAGCAGGTCAGACGAGGAAAGGCGAGCACATCGGGCTCGTCGGGCACAACGGCTGGCGGAGCGTGCCGAACAGCGCGCACAGCGTCGTGCTGAACGGGCCAGGCGCGCGGCTGAGCGGGCTGAACGGTTGGCAGAGAGAGCACGAACATCGGACGACGATCGGGCCCGGCCGATTGAAGAACACTTTGACCAGATGGCGGAACGGCTGGAGCGGAAGGCGGAGACATGGTTCGGTCAGGAGAACGTCGGCGGCCGGAGTGAACGTCGGCGTCGCCGTCGGGCAAACCGACACGCGCGTCACTCGGCGCGCGCAGCTCGTCGGCGGGCAAGAAGCCTGTATCGTGACAAGCGGCGAGGCAAGATCCTGGGTGTTTGCGCTGGCCTCGCTGACTACCTTGGCTTCGACACCTGGAAAGTCAGGCTGGTCGCCGTGGTTGGGCTGATATTTCTGCCTTCCTTCATTATTCCGGCCTACCTGATTGCCTACTTCCTTCTGGATAACAAACCTTATTACCGGGAAGTCACTGACCGATATGAGGAACCGGAAGAAGCGGAGGTCACTGACATGTCTGAGCCAGATCCGGCTGAGCCGTTGCAGGATTTTCTGACCAACACCGAGGCTTTTCTCGTTGCAAAACAGAAGTTCGCTGACGTGGAAGGCCGGCTGAGGGACATGGAATCGCATGTCACGTCGTCTCGCTTTGAGCTGCAACGGGAACTGAAGAAGATCTCAGGAGATGACCCGTGACCGCCCGGAGAATCTCGCTGGAATGGTTCGACCAGGTTTCCTTTCGCGGCCCCGGCACACTCAGGATCGTTCAGGGAGAGACTGAAACCTTGCACATTGAGGCCCCCGATGACGTGCTGTCCAGAGTTAGCGTCGCATGTGGTGACGGTGAACTACGGCTGGGGTATCGGAGTGCTTCCATTGTTTCGCTGCGTGCTCATCATGTGTCGGTTGCCTGCACCCTTGAGGTCAGGGAGCTGAAGTCGCTGAATTGCCAGGGCGTCAATGCCCGAATTGAACTGATCGACCTCGATACAGATCAGTTTGCGCTTTGCCTCACGGGCCAGGGATCAATCGTGGTCCAGCGTCTGACCGCAGATACGGTCGATACGCAGATCAATGGCGCGGGCAGTGTGCGTATTGAGGGCGATGTGGAGCAGCAGCATCTCTCAATCAACGGTGCGGGCAAGTATGCTGCCGGCAAGCTGGTATCAGATTTCGCTGCGATTCGGATCAATGGTGCTGGCATGGCAGATGTGTCCGTGAGCGCTGCACTCGATGTATTGATCCGGGGTGCAGGTCAGGTCAGCTACGCCGGTTATCCGGAGCTTCGCCGTGAAATCGCCGGCGCGGGTCGGGTTTGGCAGAGACGACCCGAGCGGCGAAGGTCTGCGACAGGAGAAGATCATGGATAAAGTCATGCTGGCGCTTGGAATCGGGTTTGTCTTCTGGTGTATCGGCGATGCGGTGGTGAGAATTATCCGAACCAGCAAGTCGCCGGGCGGCTCGCGAAAACTGATTGCCCGGATCGAGACGCTTGAGAATGATCTTACTGGCGTTGAACAGGAACTCGAAGACGCAAGGCAGCGGATCCAGGTGCTGGAGCGAATCGTGACGGATGAGCGCGAGGACTTGCGGCGCCAGATTGACGATCTGGGCTAATCAAGCCTGGTCGCCGTACCTCGGCCGGCCACACCTCCGCCGGCCACACCTCAACCGGCACCTAACCGGCATTCCGGTTTTCGAAGATGAAGGTATGGGCGTCGTCCGGGCGGTCACTCTCTGGCGCCAGCAGCCGGTATTGCCCGCCGGTGTAAGCCATGATGGTCTTGAACCAGAACGGGTAGGCGTCGCGATTGCCCACCAGCACCCTGACCACCCAGTGTCCCGGAAACTGATTCCAAGTGGCAATGGCGGCACGATGGCCGTGACCCATCTTTCGCCACATCGGTGCGATATAAAACTCGGCGATTTCCATGGCGCTGCGACCGTTGAGCGGATCAATGTCGGTGCGCGCGAGCACGAATCCGACTGTGGTATCGCGGGCGATGACCAACAGAGGATGCCGGTCAGGCGTCTGCCAGTAGTGATCGAGGTAGGGGTAATGGTATCTTCCGTCCTCGTTCCTGGTGACCGATGAAAAGACTGAGAACTCTGCCAGATAGCACTGCAGCATCGCGGTCACTGCAGCCTTTTCGGTGATCGCGGCAAGACGGACGCTGGTTTGGTTCATCTGAGCGCGAGTGCCCGGTCCGGGAAGTTGGTGAAAATCCCGTCCACGCCCAGATCGCGCATCCGTGTGATGTCCTCGGCGCTGTTGACGGTGTATACCAGAACGCGCAGGCCGGCCTGGTGAGCGTCGTCGATTTCCTGCTTGCTGACACTGCTGAGCAACGGATTAAGTGACCAGGCGTCCAGGTCCACCGCGATTTGAACCCGGTCTTCGCCATCTCGACGTCGACCGAACAGGGCGCCGCGACGAAAGCTCAGGTCGGCAAGCCTTAGCTCGGTATGGTCGAACGAGGACAACATGAAATCCTCGGGTTTGTAGCCGCGCTCGCAGTATTGATTGAGTAAATGGCTGACAGGGAGTGCTGTATCGGTTCCCTTTAATTCAATATTAATGCGGGCGTGGCCCACGATGAGGTCAATGACTTCGGTGAGCGTTGGCACCTGGGCGCCTCCGCCTGCGTCCAGGCTACGCAGGTACTCAAATGACACCTCGTCAACCTGGCCCGTGCCGTTGGTTGTACGCTCCAGGTCCCGGTCGTGGATGACGACAAGCTCGCCCTGACAGACATGGACATCGAGTTCGATCCACGGGCAGCCCATTGACAGGGCGAGGTCAAATGCGGGCAGCGTGTTCTCGGGACGATATCCCATTGCGCCTCGATGGCCGATGCAGATGAAGTCGCGGTGTTCTGCCATGGCGGCCAACTCTAAGATGCGCCGTGATCTATTGTCCAATTCTTCGTACAATCGAGGTCCTCACGCCACTCGTTGAAATCATGAGTTACCAGGTCCTAGCACGAAAATACCGCCCCGCCAGTTTTTCAGCACTGGCCGGGCAGGAGCACGTGCTCAAGGCGTTGGTCAACGCGCTGGATCACAACCGGTTGCACCATGCTTACCTTTTTACGGGTACGCGGGGCGTCGGTAAGACAACGATTGCGCGAATTCTTGCACGGTGCCTGAACTGTGAGCAGGGCATCAGCTCAAGTCCCTGTGGTGAGTGTTCAAGTTGCCGGGAGATTGCGGAAGGCCGCAGCGTCGATCTGCTCGAACTCGATGCGGCATCCCGCACCGGCGTCGATAACATGCGCGAGCTGCTCGATAATGTTCAGTACCTGCCGACTCGCGCCCGATTCAAGATCTATCTCATTGATGAAGTCCATATGCTGTCGAACAGTGCTTTCAATGCCTTGTTGAAGACGCTGGAAGAACCGCCGGAGCATGTGAAATTTCTGTTTGCGACAACGGACCCCAAGAAATTGCCAGTGACCGTCCTGTCGAGATGTCTTCAGTTCAACCTCAAGAATCTGCCACCCGAACAAATTGTTGAATATCTCAAGAGCGTGCTTGAAGCAGAGCAGATCGATTACGAGGAACCTGCCCTGTGGCAGCTGGGGCGAGCGGCGGATGGCAGTATGCGTGATGCGCTGAGCCTTACTGATCAGGCCATCGCGTTCGGCGAGAATCGGGTAGGCGACAACGATGTTCGTTCAATGCTGGGGGCCATTGATCAACGACAGGTTTACCTTCTGCTGGATGCGTTGATTGAACAGGATGCAGCCAAGTTGCTTGCCGTCATTGCCGAGATGGCGAGTTTTGGTCCGGACTTTGAAGCGCTGTTGTCAGACTTGCTGTCAATGTTACATCGCATCGCGGTTGCCCAAGCGATACCCGATGGTATCGATAACAGCCAGGGTGACAAGGAACTGGTGGATGCTGTCGCGGCCGCGATATCGAGGGAAGACGTTCAGCTGTTCTACCAGATCGCATTGATCGGAAGCCGGGACCTGCCGCTGGCTCCGGACCCCCGGGAAGGCTTCGAGATGGTGATGCTGAGAATGCTCTCCTTTCAACCGGATGGGGCTGAGTCGGGTGTGGGTGATGGTGGTGCCGGCGGGGATGAACGCGCGAGCCGGAAAGCGTCGCCGATCAAGGACATTCTGTCGCGGATTAACGGTGACAAGTCTGCGACTGGCACAGCCCGCAATAAATCGGAATCGGCGAAGCCCTTAGCCAATAAAGAGCCTTCAGCGGAAAGAGAGCCCTTAGCTTATAAAGAGCCCTCAGCGCGAAAAGAGCCCTCAGCCCAGCAAGAGCCTTCAGCTCATAAAGAGCCCTCAGCTCCAATCGAGTCGACAGCCGACGAAACGCCCAGGGCGAAGCCAGAGACACAGGCGAAGCCGGAGCCGCCGCCGCAACCCGAACCAGCCGCTGAAACAGCTGACCCAGGCATTGTTGGAGATGATGACGCTGCGGCAGGCGACTCAACCCGGCTCACTTCGTTGCGTGAACTGGTATCCACGGATCAGTGGTGTGAGGTTTTCGACTCCTTGGGGCTAAGCGGTGTCGCCGGAACACTCGCCGCCAACTGTATCCTGACGGCTGTGGATCATGATTGCCTGACGCTGACCCTTGAAGAAGCACATAAGAGCCTGCACACCGAATTGCAGGAGGCCCGGATCGTGAAGGCGCTCTCGGGTCATCTCGGTCGTGCTGTACGAATCAACATCATTGTTGGAAGTGTAGCGAAAGAGACGCCGGCAGCATTGAAAGAACGTATCGAGAAAGAAGACAAAGCAAGGGCGGTCGAGGCGATTGAAAATGATGAGAATGTGAAGCGTCTGCTGGAAACCTTTGACGCTCGGATCAATCGCGAAAGTATTGTACCGAGGCAGCACGCCGGAGATTGATATGTCGATGAAAGGTGGTCTCGGCGACCTGATGAAACAGGCGCAGGAGATGCAGGAAAAATTCAAGAACATCCAGAGTACACTGGAAAACGCCGAGGTCACGGGAGAGAGCGGCGCGGGTCTGGTCAGCGTAACCATGACAGGCCGGCATGACGTCAAAGGCGTCAGCATCGATCCATCACTGATGACCGAAGACAAGGAAATACTCGAGGATCTTGTCGCGGCGGCCGTCAATGCGGCGGTGCGGCGTCTTGAGGATCACCGTCAGGAGAAGATGGCAGAGCTCACTGCGGGTATGCCGTTGCCGCCTGGGTTCAAGTTTCCGTTTTGAACAAGTCAATTATTGCGCAGCTGACTGAGGCATTTTGTTGTCTCCCCGGCGTTGGGCCGAAGTCTGCCCAGCGAATGGTGCTCCATCTGCTTGAACGTGACCGCGAAGGTGGTCAGCACCTGTCTGAATGCCTGGCCGAGGCAATGTTGAAAGTGGGGCACTGTGAACGGTGCCGGAATTTTTCGGAGGCGCCGTTATGTGAAATTTGTAGCAGTGCTCGTCGCGATGAATCGCTGGTCTGCGTGGTCGAGTCGCCGGCGGATGTTCTGGCGATTGAGCAAACGGGCCATTATCAGGGATTCTACTTTGTGCTGATGGGTAATCTTTCGCCGATTGATGGCATCGGGCCGACAGAGCTCGGTATCGATCGGCTCCTTGCTCGATGCGATAACGATGTTAACGAAGTCATCATGGCGCTTGCGTCGACGGTTGAAGGCGAAGCCACGACACACTATATCTCTGAAGCACTGAAACAACAGGGCGTCAGGGTGTCGCGGATCGCCCAGGGGGTGCCTCTGGGTGGCGAGCTTGAGTATATTGACGGCGGCACGTTATCCCACGCCTTAAACGGTCGACAAACGTTATAGGTGGCAGGCGTGTTCTCGTATATTGAAAATACCGCGGCGCTGGAACAGCTGGTCGTCCGCCTGGGCCAGTGCGACGTGGTTACCGTCGACACCGAATTTCAGCGTACTGATACCTACTATCCGGAGGTCGGGCTCATCCAGATCTACGATGGCGAGTCGTGCTACCTGATTGATCCGCTGGTAGCGTCAATCAATGTCCTCGGCGACTTGTTGGCAGATGAGTCGACACTCAAGGTTTTACATGCCTGTTCTGAAGATCTGGAGGTGTTTGAGAGTTCGATCGGGGTTCGTCCCGCGTCGTTGTTTGATACCCAGATTGCCGCAGCAATGCTGGGCGTCGGTTTCTCCATTAGCTATCAGAATCTGGTAGAGCATTATCTGAATATTGTTGTACCCAAAGAAGAAACGCGCTCGGACTGGTTAAGGCGACCGTTGACGTCGGCGCAACTTGAGTACGCGGCGCTGGATGTGATTCATCTGTTTGATGTCTATCAACGACAGGCGGTCTCGCTGAAAGAACTGGGTCGCAGTGCGTGGGTCGCTGAAGAATGTGCGGCGCTCGGCGGCGAAATCGCGACAACGATCTCACCACGGGATGCCTATCGTCGTATTAAAGGGGCAGCGCGAATGCGGCCTGAAGACCTGAATCTGCTGCGCGAACTTTGCGCCTGGCGCGAAGAGACTGCCCGGATTGAGAACATGCCGAGAAATCGGATTGTAGATGAACGGATGCTGTTGAATCTGGTGCGCACACCGCCGGGGTCCCGTCACGATCTGCAGGAGGCCGGGCTGAAACCGCGACAGATTCGAAAGTACGGAGACCAGCTCCTGGATACTGTTGCCCTGGCGTCAGCAGTACCGGCAGAGTCATGGCCTCCGTTGCTCGCTGGCAGTCACGTCATTGACAACAAGCAGGTCAAATCGCTGCGTGCCATCGTCGAGGAACGGGCTGAGGCGATGAACATCGCACCGGAGATGCTGGCGAAGCGAAAGCAACTGGAAGAATTGCTTCGCAATATCGCTCAGGCTGACGATCCTGAGTCGAGCCTGCCGGTCTCTCTGTCCGGCTGGCGAAAATCGGCGATCGGAGAACCGCTGCTCGAAGCCCTTCGAAGCAGCTGAATACCATGGCTGTTGAATGCGACGTTTATAAGAGTCTGCGCCATGAGTATATGTACCTTTATGTGGATCAGAAGGATGGGCTTGATCGGGTGCCTGAAGCGTTGATGAGCCGTTTCGGTCCTCATGAGATTGCCCTGTCGCTGACGCTCGATAGTGATCGTCACCTCGCGCGAGAGAATGCCGCAGTGGTATTGGCGAATATCGCAGAACATGGTTATCACCTGCAGTTGCCACCGGCGGACGAGGGTGCATCGTGATCGACTTCTGGCGCACCAAGCAGCTGGAGGAGATGTCTGACGAGGAGTGGGAGTCGTTGTGCGACGGATGTGCACTTTGCTGCTTGCATAAACTTGAGGACGTTGAAACGGGTGAGGTGCACTACACGAACGTGGTGTGTCGATTCATGACCGATGACTGTCGCTGTTCTCGCTACCCGGAGCGGCACCAGTTGGTACCTGACTGCGTTGAGTTGACCGCCGCAGACGCACGGTCATTCTCCTGGCTGCCGGCCAGCTGTGCCTATCGATTACTTGCGGAAGGACAAGAACTCAAGGAGTGGCACCCGCTGGTCTCCGGGCGTGCCGAATCTGTTCATGAAGCCGGCATATCGGTAAGGGGCCGGGTGATCAGTGAAACCCATGTTCATCCCGATGAGCTGGAGACGCACATCGTTCGATGGGTTGATCGTTAGCCGGGCCAGGTGCTTGGTATACTGCGTTGATGCAAGTGTCTAGCGAATACGTCCTCGCCTGGTCCGTCTATGTTATTGCGGGGGGTGGATGCTGTCTGGTCTGGTGGAAGCTGACGAGTTTGATTCGCAATCGGGGCTGGCGAGAAATCTTGCGCGGACTTTGCTTCGTACTTATCTTCACACCGTGGTATGCCGGCGACACGGCGGAATTCTATGCCCCCGCGGTTGTTGTGCTGTTGATGGATGTGTTGCTTGAAGGTACGGCGAGCGGGCTCAAGGGCGGCGTGGCCCTGCTGGTGAGCACGTTCCTGATGCTGCTAGTACTCGTTGCGCGCGAATTGCTGCGCAGACGCCCGGAGTAGGCGTCCGCCTCGGGACTGGCAATATGTCAGAGTGAACGTTATATTCCGTCAGCTTTAACCCACGGTTTTAGAGTCCTTTTTATGAAATTTGCCAGTACAGATACCTATATTGCGACGGAAGAGTTGCAGATGGCCGTTAACGCTGCCGTTGCATTGGAACGTCCGCTTTTGATCAAGGGTGAGCCGGGCACTGGCAAGACGATGCTTGCCGAAGAAATTTCGAAGTCACTTGGTTGCCCGCTGATCGCCTGGCATATCAAGAGTACGACGAAGGCCCAGCAGGGCCTGTACGAGTATGACGCCGTGTCTCGTTTGCGTGATTCGCAGCTAGGTGATGACCGTGTTCACGACATCAGGAATTACATCGAGAAGGGCAAACTCTGGGAAGCTTTTACGGCTGATGAAAAAATTGTTCTGTTGATTGACGAAATCGACAAGGCCGATATCGAGTTTCCGAATGACCTGTTGCTGGAGCTGGATCGGATGCAGTTTCATGTGTACGAGACCGGTGAGATGATTGTTGCCAAGAACCGACCCATCGTGGTGATCACCAGCAACAACGAAAAGGAACTACCCGATGCCTTCCTGCGCCGTTGTTTCTTTCATTACATTCAATTTCCGGATCGGGAGACAATGCAGGAAATCGTCGACGTTCACTTCCCCAGGATCAAGCAGGACCTGGTCAAGGAAGCGATGGAGATTTTCTTCGATGTTCGCAAGGTGCCTGGCCTGAAGAAGAAACCTTCAACATCAGAGCTGATCGACTGGCTGAAACTGCTGATGGCCGATGATATTCCGGAAGAGATCTTGCGTAATCGCGATACGTCGAAGGCGATCCCGCCACTCTATGGGGCGCTGGTGAAGAACGAGCAGGACGTGCAACTGCTTGAACGACTCGCCTTTATGAATCGACGACAGAGCAGTGGGGGCGCAGGTCCTCAAGGATAAGCCTCTATGTTGATCAACTTCTTCTTTGCGCTTAAGAAGGACCGTATTCCGGTTTCCATTACGGAACTCCTGCATCTGCTGGAGATCCTGAAAGCGCGACTTGTCTATGCCGATATCGACGAGTTCTATTACCTGTCACGAATGGCCCTGGTCAAGGACGAGCGCCATTTCGACAAGTTTGACCGTGCGTTCGGAGCCTATTTCAAGGGACTGGAGGATATGGCGAGCCTGCTGGCATCGCTGATACCGGATGAGTATCTGCGGCGCGAGTTCGAGAAGTCTCTGACAGAAGAAGAGCTTGAGAAAATCAAGAGCCTTGGTGGGCTGGAGGCGCTGATCGAAGAGTTCAAGCGTCAGGTGGAAGAAGCCGCCCGGGGAGAGGGAAAGGAAAAGGACCGAGAGGGTCGCGGTCGGGACGGACGCGGTAACGAAGGCAAGAATCGTAACGGCAAGAAACGTCGTGGCCGCAGGAACTGGGAAAAACGTGACTACAAGTCGTACGACGATAACGTCGAGTTGGGTACCCGGGGGCTCAAGATTTCATTGCGTCGTCTGAGAAAGCTGGCTCGTACCGGTGCGGACGATGAGTTTGATATTGATACCACCATATCCAAAACAGCAAAAAATGGTGGTCTGCTCGACATCATCATGCGGCCGGAACGCAAGAATACGGTCAAGGTATTGTTGTTGCTCGACAGCGGGGGCTCTATGGATGCTCACGTGAAAGTCTGCGAAGAATTGTTTTCTGCGGCCCGGTCCGAGTTCAAGCATCTGGAAGTATTCTACTTTCACAATTTCCTCTATGACGGTGTGTGGAAAGAGCACAACCGTCGTATGAACGAACGGATCGATACGTTCGACCTGCTTCACAAGTACGCTCACGATTACAAGGTGATTTTTGTCGGCGATGCCACCATGGCGCCCTATGAAATTACCCATGCAGGCGGGAGCGTCGAGCACTGGAACGAAGAAGCAGGCGCTGTCTGGATGCAGCGTGTCATGGATACCTATGACAAGGTCATCTGGATCAATCCAACGCCAAAGGACACCTGGGAATACTCCCAGTCCGTGGCCCTGACACGCCGTCTGGTTGATGACCAGATGTTTCCGCTGACCATCCGCGGTATCGAAGACGGGATGAACTTCCTCTCCAAATAGGCGCCGGCGGACAGCGCACGATCCTGGGGAAACGAGGGTGAACCTGCCGACCTGAGCTACTATAATCAGGGTCCCAACGGGCATGCTGCGCAACAGGTCCCGCCATTCCCCTCGAAGCCGCAGTCCAGGGTGATTCTTGAGCAAGCATCAGCATAGCGAATTGAAGGCGGCGATTGATCGCTGCATGATCGCTGATCGTTTTCGCTTCAATAAACTGCTTCATGCCAGAAACAGGCGTGCGTCACTGGCTGCCCAGATTGAGCAATCTGCGGCGCTTGCGACCACGCGCCTCGCGCGGTTACCGAAAGTGGAATTTCCTGAACAGTTGCCGGTCAGTGCGCGCGTTGACGACATAAGCGACGCGATCGCCCGACATCAGGTCGTCATCGTTGCCGGAGAGACGGGCTCAGGCAAAACAACGCAGATTCCGAAGATTTGCCTACAGCTGGGCCGGGGTGTCTACGGCCGTATTGGCCACACCCAGCCGAGACGGGTTGCTGCCAGGACTGTATCAAGTCGAATCGCCGAAGAACTGGGCGTCTCTCTGGGGCAGGAAGTCGGTTACCAGGTCCGGTTCTCTGACCAGAGCAGTGACATGACACTGGTCAAGGTAATGACCGACGGCATTCTGTTGGCTGAAACCCAGCAGGATCGTTTCCTTGAAGCCTACGATACGATCATCATCGATGAGGCCCATGAGCGGTCCCTGAACATTGATTTCCTACTGGGATATCTGAAGCGGATACTGCCCAAACGGCCAGATCTGAAGGTGATTGTGACTTCGGCGACGATTGACGTAGACCGCTTCTCCGCGCATTTCAATCGGGCGCCGGTGATCGAGGTGTCGGGTAGAACCTACCCGGTCAGCGTTGAATATCGACCCCCTGAAGCGTCGTCGAAAACCGAAGATGCGGATCAGCGCGTGACGGATGCCATCGTCGATGTGCTCGATGAGATAGCCGGGCTTGATCGCAAGGCCGGTTCGCCGGGGGATGTGCTCATATTTCTGCCGGGTGAGCGAGAGATTCGAGATGTCGCACAGTGGATCAGACGGTCAGCGTTGTCTGGTGTGGAGATTCTGCCGCTGTATTCACGGCTCAGCATTGCCGAGCAAAATCGGGTTTTCCAGACTGGTGGACGCAGCGCTCGACGCGTGGTACTGGCGACCAACGTGGCGGAGACCTCGTTGACAGTGCCCGGTATCCGCTACGTGATCGATCCTGGGCTTGCGCGTATTTCCCGTTACTCCGTGCGCTCCAAGGTACAGCAGTTGCAGATCGAGCCGGTCTCACAGGCGAGCGCAGAGCAACGCAAGGGGCGGTGTGGACGCACCGGGCCGGGCGTGTGTTTCCGGCTGTACTCTGAAGACGACTTTCAGGCCCGTTCCGAATTTACTTTGCCTGAGATCAAGCGTACCAACCTTGCATCAGTCATTTTGCAGATGCTGGTGCTCAGACTGGGTGACATCAGCAAGTTCCCGTTTGTTGAGCGGCCCGAACAGCGTCAGATCAACGACGGATTCCAGTTGTTGAACGAGCTGCAGGCTGTTACCGAATCGCGGGCGGTCACCCGGCTGGGCCGTGATATGGCACGTATTCCGGTTGATATTCAACTCGCCAGGATGCTGATCGAAGCGGGGCGGACGGGTTGTCTGGACGAAGTGCTCAAGGTCGTCAGCGCCATGGTGATTCAGGATCCGAGGGAACGCCCTCACAATCATCAGCAGGCGGCGGATGAGAGGCACCGTCGTCATTGGCATGAGCGGTCCGATTTCATTGGTCTGGTCAACCTGTGGGGCTTTTACGAAGAACACCGTCAGTCGTTGTCGACGAACCAGCAACGAAAGTTCTGTCGTGAAAATTTCCTTTCGTATCTTCGGATGCGAGAGTGGCGCGAAAATCACCGTCAGCTACAACTGATCTGCAAGGACATCGGACTGAAAATGAACCGGACGCCGGGGGACTATGACAGTATTCACCGCGCGATTCTCTCAGGGCTGATTGGCAATGTGGGTGAGCGAACGGAAAAAAACGAGTACGTTGGTGTGCGCAATAGACGCCACTTTATTTTCCCGGCATCCTCCCAGTTCAAGCGCAAGCCCAAGTGGATTGTCTCGGCTGAACTTGTTGAAACCTCGAGGCTGTTTGCGCGTACGGTGGCTGAGATCGACAGTGCCTGGATCGAACCGCTGGCAGCGCATCTGGTAAAACGGCACTATCACGAACCGCGGTTCGAGAAGAAGTCGGGCCAGGTCGTTGCTGACGAAGAAGTCATGCTTTACGGGTTATCGATTGTGCGTCGTCGTCGGGTCGGTTTCGGCTCGATTGATCCCGTGAGAGCCCGGCAACTGTTCATTCAGCATGGACTGGCAGAACGTCAGTTGAATTCGTCTGCGCCATTCTTCGTGCAGAATGAACGCCTCATTGCGGAAGTCGAGAGGCTGGAGTCAAAATCCCGCCGACGTGATCTTCTTGTTGATGCGTATACCTTGTATCGCTTCTACGATGAGCGGATACCTGCCCATGTCTGTAGTCAGGTTGAATTGGATGCGTGGCGGCGGGACGCGGAACGGAATCATCCGAAACTGCTTTTTCTGCAGCGCGAAGATCTGATTCGACAGCACGCAAACCTGCCTTCGACGGCCTTTCCCGATGCCCTGGATATCTCCGGGTCGCGGCTGAAACTCGACTACCAATTCAATCCGGAACATGAGGAGGACGGTGTATCGGTGGAGATTCCGGTCGCACTGCTCCGTCAGGTCTCCAGTGATCGGATTGATTTCCTGATTCCTGGCATGTTGGAAGAGAAATGCCTGGCGCTTATCAAGACTCTGCCTAAATCGGTGAGAAAAAACTTCGTACCGGCGCCGGATTTTGCCCGCAGAGCCAGCGAGGGACTGGAGTTTGATGGCAGGGGACTCCGGGAGGTGCTGGCTGAGAAGTTGTTCAGGCTCTCTGGCGTGCGGGTGAACCCTGAGGACTTTCGTCCAGACGACATTGACCGTCATCTGCGAATGAACATCAAGGTAGTGGATGCTGGCGGCAAAACGCTTGAGATATCGAGGGATTTGCCCCAGCTGATGATGAAGTTCGGCGAGGATGCCGATCGCGAATTCCGCCAGAGTGTTCGCCATGACATTGAAGTGGATGGACTGACAGACTGGGACTTCGATGACCTGCCGCAGTCGGTGGACATGAAACAAAGGTCAATCAACCTGCGGGGATATCCTGCTCTGGTGGACAAGGGACAGAGCGTTTCGGTTGAGATCATGGACGACGAGCGGGACGCTGGTCGTTTGACGCGGCAGGGTCTGGTTCGGCTGTTCATGTTACAGCTGAATGACCAGGCAAGGTATCTGCAAAGGAAATTTCCGCGCTACAACGAGTTTGCCATCTATTTTGCGACTCAAGCCGATGCATCGAGTCTGCCGACAGACCTTGTTGAAGCCTCGTTTCGACATACGTTTGTTGAAGAACTCCCGCTACCCCGTTCACGCGAGATCTATAGAGAGAGGTTCGCGGAGAAGCAGTACTTGATGACCCGCGCCAACGAACTGGGCGATCTGCTGGTTCACGTCATGTCGGCTGCTAACAGGATTGAGCAGCTGCTGGCGGCAGCCAGAACGGATCTCAATCGATACGGCTGTGATGACATTGAGCGGCAGCTTGCACGGATGTTGGCGCCTGGTTTCATCGCATCTACCCCCCGGCGCTGGCTCTTGCATTTGCCCAGGTATCTCAGTGCGATCGAGTATCGCCTTGAACGGATGCGTGGCAATCTCGCCAGGGATCGGGAATCCACCGAGCTGGTTCGGTCTTTTGAGGCACGGGTCTTTGCAGATGGTGACATTGACCCTAGCGTTGATGTCGTTGATTTTCGGTGGCTGCTTGAAGAATATCGTGTGTCGCTGTTTGCCCAGGTCCTGGGCACCAGTCAACCTGTATCGGCGAAGCGACTTGAGCGGGCCTGGCAGGATGGTAACGAGAGTTCAAGGAGGGTAGGTGAATGAGGCAGGTGTTACTGGCGATGGCTTTGCCGCTGATGTTGGCTGTGGCGCTTCCTTGCCGGGCGGCGGAAGATGGTGATCCGTGGCAGGGACTCAACCGAGGCGTCTATGGATTTAATTCCGCCGTGGACCGCATCCTGCTGAAGCCTGTTGCAAAAACCTACCAGGCCATTGTGCCTCGGACGCTGAGGCTTGGTGTTCGTAATTTCTTTGCCAACATTGATGATTTCGACAATGCTGCCAACAACCTGCTGCAGGGGAAGGTCGACCACTCGGCAAGCGATCTGGGCAGAGTTCTGATTAACACGACTTTGGGTGTTGCAGGTCTGTTTGACCTCGCGACCCATGCAGGCCTGCGTAAACATGAAGAAGACTTTGGTCAGACGCTGTCAGTCTGGGGCGCGCCTCGTGGACCTTACCTGGTGCTTCCCCTGCTTGGTCCCAGTACCCTGACCGATGCGGTAGCGAGACCCGTGGACTCCTATATGGACCCGCTTCGATACTATCATCCGGTCGATCATCGAAACGGGTTGATGGCGTTGCGGTTGATTGATCTCAGGGCGGGTCTGCTGGCGGCCGAAGAGTTGATCTCTGGAGATGAATATATATTTGTCCGCGATGCCTATCAGCAGAGAAGGGACTACCTGATCAATGATGGTCGAGTGAGTGACCCGTTCGCCGATGATTTTTGAGGCGTTCTGATCCTAGAAATTAAAGTGTTTTTCTGTTGTAAAGCCTTGATATTGGAGTTAAAGTTCTTCGCTAGTTGGCATAGTTGCGTGCACCAGTGAGTACCGTTCATGGGGGTTGGAAGCGGAATGGTGTTTGTGCTCGATGGCGAGCCGGATACCACTCAGAAACTCACTACATCTCTTTCGAACAGCGGTTTTGAAGTAACGACTCATACCGCCAGCGGTGATTTACTCACCCAAACAACCAAGAACTTCCCTGACCTTGTTCTTCTGCCTGTATCCCGGGACATTGATCGGGCGTCTCAGGTGATTAAGGACCTGAGGTCGCGAAGCGATGACCTGCCTATCGTGTTGGTCATGAGTGAGTCCAATATTGAACCGTTGGCTGGTCTGCTCGAAGATGGCGCGACTAATTATCTGATTCTGCCTCATGCGACTGCAGAACTGATTAGTCACATTGCTCGTACCAGTATTGACGTGCGACGTGAGCTGCGCAGGTACAAGCGCAACGAGAAGGACCTCAAGAAACTGAACCAGGCTCTGATTGAGTCGGTCCGTGCACTGGAACAGGACCAGCAGGCGGGATTCAGGGTTCAGCAGGGGATGATGCCTGAATCGCCATTCTCTACCGATGGCCTGACCCTGCGTCACCTGATAGTGCCGTCCCTGATTCTGAGTGGTGATTTTATCGATTACTTTGAGTTGCCTGATGGTCGTCTGGTGTTCTACATCGCAGATGTTTCCGGACACGGGGCCCAGGGGGCGATCGTGACGGTTCTGCTGAAGGGGCTGTCGGCGAGGCTGGCCAACGAATTTGATGAGCTTCAACTGGACGATGCGGGGAAAGTTCTTGGCTGGTTCAATCAGGAACTGATTGCCTGCCGTCTGGAACAGCATGTCACGATGTTCCTGGGCATCGTCGACAAGGGCGCCGGGCGGCTCCACTATGCCAATGCTGCTCATTTCCCGGCAACCATCCTGCAATCCGCGCAGGGGACGAAATACCTGGAAATGGGCGGACTGCCACTGGGGCTTTATGAAGGCGCTCGTTATTCGGGTCGGGAAACTGCATTACCGGAGTCGTTCACGATGGTCATGTTTTCCGATGGAGTGTTCGAAATTCTTCCTGAACAGTCATTGCAGGCGAAAGAAGATCACCTACTTTCGCTGGTAAAGGGGGATAATGGGGATATTGATTCAATGGCCGATCATCTGGGGTTGGGGGTGGTGAATGAAGTGCCTGATGACATTGCAGTTTTTACTGTTGCGAGGGCTGGATGAACAGTAGTGGTCGTCTCTTGCTGGGCCAGCGCGATGGTGTCTGTGTCCTGAAACTTGAAGGTGAACTGAGGCTTTCTCTGGCGCCGACGCTGGCCGCCTTTGTGGACCGGATCGGCGTCGCTAAAGAGATCGCCCGGATAGTGATTGATGTGACCGCAGCCCAGTGCATAGACAGCACCATGCTGGGCCTGCTGGCGAAAATTGCCCTGCGCAGCCAGGAAGTACTCAATGCGGTTCCGGTCATTGTGTCTGATCAAGACGACATCACCCGGGTCCTTCAAAGCATGGGATTCGAGGATCTGTTCCTGATTACCAGCAATACTGAAGCAAGTTTTAATGGCGGCGGCGAACTGCCAAGCCAGCTTGCCTCCGAAGAAGTGCTTCGTGAACAGGTGATCGACGCCCACCGTGTATTGATGAGCCTCAATGACGCGAACGAAGAAGCCTTCAGAGATCTGGTCGAATCACTGGAACATGAACAGCCAGATTCACAGCCACCGGTGCGGGCTGTTCGTTAGCCTGGAGACTCGAGCCGCTTTAGCACTTCAACCTTAGCCTTGATGAAATCATTGTGAGCGACGTGGAGTAATCCGGCGACCTTGCGTATGAATTGCTCCTCATATCGGTCCAGCCTGCCGTCAGCGTAGGCAACCGTCCAAAGATTCTCAATCAACCTGGTCTTGTTCGCGTAGTCGTAGTGCTCGTTGACCAGTTGCGTGAACTGGTAGACGTCATGGGCGTCATTGGTCGTTTCTTCTGCCAGCGCCACCAGTTCTTCGAGCACGTCTGCTTCAAGGTCGAAGGTGTCTCGCAGCATCGCGAAGATGACCGCGCGTTCCATATCGTCTTCGTCAAAGTCTGCCTTGGCTACTTCAATCAGCAAGGCAGCAGTCGCCCGACGCAAGTTGTCCTCATCGACCTCGTTGTCGCCATCATGTACCAGTTGCTGTTCAAAGTACTGTTTGATTCGTTCAATCATGCTTCAGTCCCTGTTTTCTGCACTGGATATGACAGGCCTGCGGCATCAAGAGCGTGATCGAGCACCGCGAGATCTGCATCTTCTCTGAACATTCGCTCTCCCAGCACCCGCCGGAATACCCTGGCGCCCGGAAGACCGGTGAAGTATCCGAACAGGTGTCTGCCCATATCCTTGAACCTTGCCGTGCCCTGAGACAGCTCGCGTTGCATGTGCCGACGATAGGCTTCCAGCACGGACCAGCGATCTGGCTGTGGCGCTTCACTCAGGCGCTGCTCGATCTCTGCCAGCAGGAACAGGTCATTGTAGGGTGCTCTGCCCAGCATAACGGCCGGGAACTCCTGGAGTAGCGTCAGGGCTGAGTCGACGTTCTTGATGCCCCCATTGATAACAAACTGCAAGTGAGGAAAGTCTTGTTGGACCCGCCGCACGTAATCATATTTCAGCGGTGGAATTTCGCGGTTCTGGCGTGGCGTCAATCCCGACAGCACCGCCTTGCGGGCATGGACGATGAACGTATCGCAGCCAGCGCCACTTACCACCTCGATGAAGTGCCGAAAGAACTCGTAGGAATCCTGGTCATCGATGCCGATGCGGGTTTTCACCGTGACCGGTACGCTGACTTCCCGGCGCATCGCGGCGATGCAGTCCGCCACCAGGTGAGGTTCTGCCATCAGGCACGCGCCGATATTGCCTTGCTGAACCCGATCGCTGGGGCAGCCAACATTCAGGTTGATCTCCTGGTAACCGGCCGCTTCGGCCAGGCGAGCACAGACCGCTAGCTGGACCGGATGACTGCCGCCTAATTGCAGGGCACAGGGGGCATCGTCATCGTGACCCAGCAATCGATCAGCGTCACCATGCAGTAGCGCACCGGTGGTGACCATTTCGGTGTAAAGCAATGCTCGTGGTGCGATCAGTCGCATGAGCAGCCGACAATGGCGGTCGGTGCAGCCCATCATGGGGGCTACCGAGATCCTGCGATCAGGAGTGCTGCGTTCGTGCATGGCAGCGGTTGTCATCGTTAAGATTTAAGGCTCATTAGTGTAACATTGGCCGCCTTCTCACGAAGACTCTCATCCCGGGAAACTTATGACTGTCAGAACGCGAGTGGCACCATCGCCCACCGGCGATCCCCACGTTGGTACAGCCTATATGGCGTTGTTTTGCCTGTGTCTTGCAAGACACCAGGGCGGGCAGTTCATCCTCCGAATAGAAGATACTGATGCGGTGCGCAGCTCAGCCGAGTCGGAGCAGAATATTCTCGGTGCCCTTAACTGGCTTGGGCTGAACTGGGATGAGGGACCTGACGTGGGTGGGCCTCATGCACCCTATCGCCAGAGTGAACGCCTGGATATCTACCGAGAGCATGTGGACCGATTGCTTGAGGCGGGGCACGCCTTTCACTGTTTCTGTACGCCGCAGCGGCTTGATGACATGCGGCGGGAGCAGATGGCCCGTGGCGAGACCGGTCGATATGATGGTCACTGTCTTGCCCTGACCCCCGAAGAAGTGGCGAGTCGCCTCGAAGCAGGCGAGCCGAGTACGGTGCGGATGAAGGTTCCTGAAGCGGGAGTCTGCACTGTTCGGGACGAACTGCGTGGTGACATTGAGATCGACTATGGCCAGGTTGACATGCAGGTGCTGCTGAAGACCGATGGCAACCCGACCTATCACCTGGCCGTTGTGGTAGATGATCACCTGATGGAGATCACCCATATTGTGCGTGGGGAAGAGTGGATCAACTCAGCCCCGAAACACCAGCTGTTGTATGAGTATTTTGATTGGGAAATGCCCGTTCTGATTCATATGCCGCTGTTGCGCAATCCCGACAAGAGCAAACTGAGCAAGCGAAAGAACCCCACCAGTATCTGGTTCTATGAGCGGATGGGATTTATGCCTGAGGCGGTGGTGAACTACCTCGGCATGTTGGGCTGGAGCATGCCCGATGGCGAGGAAAAATTTTCGCTACAACGCATGATTGAGCAGTTCTCGACCGAGCGAATTACGCTTGGCTCACCGGTATTTGATGTTGAGAAACTGAAATGGCTCAACGGACGCTGGATCCGGGAAGAACTCGATGATCGCCAGTTGGCAGAACGTCTGGTGCACTGGGCATTCAACCAGGACAACCTTGACCGGGTGATTCCACTGGTGAAGGAGCGCCTTGAGGTATTTTCCGAATTCGGACCGCAGCTCGGTTTCCTGGTCGATGGGCTGCCGTCTGTCGCGCCCGCTGACTTTGAGAACAAGCGGCTTGACCAGGCCGAGATTGTCAGGGTCCTGCAGTTTGTTTCCTGGTCGCTGGACAGTCACGGCGATTGGCGACCCGAGCCAATCAATCAGTTGTTTGCCGATTTGGCGGGCAAGCTGGATATGAAGATTCGGGACATCCTCGCCCCCGTCTTTGTCGCCATTTCCGGCAGCAACGTCGCGCCCCCTTTGTTCGAATCCATGGCCCTGCTTGGCCCGGACATGTGCCGGGCGCGGGTACGTCACGCCATCAACGTACTGGGCGGCGTCTCAAAAAAACAGGCAAAACGGCTCGAGAAAGAGTACGCAGGTCTTGCGTCCTGATGGCGTTGCTATCGCGAGAAAAAGATGGAATAGTGCAGTGGCCGGTTCCGTGGACAAGGGCGCATTGCGCTTAACCTGGTGAGTACAACGCTCAATCCCGACGACTTGTTTGTCGTCAGCAATTTCTCTGATGATCCGTTCGCGATCGATCTGGCCTACGCGATGGGGCAGGGTGTCGATATCGCGGACCTGATCAGCATGAAGACCTTTGCCAATTCCGAATTCTGTCCTCGCTTCATCTCAGACGAGCAGGACTTCGCCAATATCGGGACTAAATTGAGAGGCAAGCGGGTCGTTATTGTGTCGACTGCGAACGGTTATGTCAGTCGCCAGAATCTGTCAATGAGAACCCTGTTGATTGCCCGGGCTGCCAAGGAGAACGGTGCGGCAGAAGTGATTCTGGTGGAGCCGGATCTTTATTACAGCGCTCAGGACAGGGGGCCCAGCCCCGACCTTGGCCATACCAGCTTTGAGCGGAACCCCTCCGATCTCAAGAAATTCGACGGCCAGCCGTTTACAGCGAAATTATATGCTGAACTGCTGAAGCTCGCGGGCGTCGATGGGGTCATTACTGTCCACAACCATTCAGCATCGGTTCAGCACATCTTTAGTGAAGTATTCGGCGATAACTTTCATAACCTGATTCCGTATGAGATCTTCGTCGACTACCTGCTCAACTCAAATATTATCGAGTGCGGACGTGACGGGGAGGGGCTCGCGCTGTGCGCGCCAGATCAGGGCGCCCGAGAGTACGTAAAGGGCATGTTCCAGCATCTCGGCCTGAACAAGGCACGATTTATCATGCTCGACAAGAAACGATCAGGCGAACGTGACGTGGAAATCACCCTGCATGAGAAGAGCGAGTCCACGTTTGATGAGATCGACGGCCATAGTATTGTGTTGTTCGACGATATGGTTCGTACCGGCTCAACGGTGGTCCAATCCTGCCAGTTCCTTCGATCGGTGAATCCGAAAAAACTGGTCTTTGCAGTCACGCACTTCTATGCCAGTGATGAAGGGCGAGAGAAGATGGCGAACACGGCTATCGATGAGATTCTGGCTTTGAATACCTTGCCAACGGTGCTGAACCGGGACGTCCAGGGCCGACTGCGCAAGAAGATGGTCGTGCTCAAGATCGAGAAATGGCTTGCCCGGAACATCTGCGAGATTGTCGGTATTGACCATACCGACGAAGACGAAGGCTTCTACCAGATCGATATGTCATCCAAGAATCCAAGGTTCATCCGCAAGATCTGGTCGAATGACCAGCTTGGCGTTCTGCGCACCAGAACCGGCGACTGACTGCTTAGTGGCCGGCTTCCCCGGTCATAATGTTCAGTGTTTTTTCTTTCTCTCGAATCAGCAAATCGATGAGTTCTTCTGCTGACCGGGGTTTACTGAAGAAGTAACCCTGCGCGAAATCGCAGTTGTGCTGCTGGAGAAATTTCAGGTGCTCTTCGGTCTCGACGCCTTCGCAGATCACGCGAAGTCCCATGGCGTGTGCCATTCGAATCATGACACGCACGATTTCCTCGTCATTCTCGGAACTGCCGATACCACGGGTGAAGCTCTGGTCGATCTTGAGAATATCGAGTGGTAGTCGCCTGAGGTAATCCAGGGAGGAGTAGCCGGTGCCGAAGTCATCGATGGATATCTTGACGCCGAGGTCCCGTAGCTGGTTGAGTTCTGCCAGGGTGACTTCAGGGTCTTCCATCACACCGGTTTCGGTCAGCTCCATCTCGATAATTTCAATCGGTAACGCCTTGGTGCGGATGATCGTTTCAAACTGCTCTCGAAAACCGGCGTCCTTAAGCTGCTTCGATGAAACGTTGATTGCCACGGACGGAAAATAGCCGACGCGTTCCTGCCATCCCTGAACTTCGGTCACCACCTGGTTCAGAACCCACTGACCAATGGCCTGAATCTGGCCTGACTCTTCGGCGACCGGAATAAAAATGTCAGGTCTGACAGGATCCGCTTCCCGGGGGAACCATCGAATCAGCGCCTCTGATGAATAAATGCGGCTTTCCTGTATCGACACAATGGGCTGGAACATCAGCTTGAACTCATCGTGGTCAATAGCAGCGCGAAGCATCATCTGGATACGCTTCTTGTCATCGGCCTTGCGTTGCATGTCCGCCTGATAAAAGCGGTAGGTATTCCTGCCCTCTGACTTCGCGATTTCCATTGCCGAGGTGGCGGCACTGATCATCTCGTCCGCGTTGGCGTGTTCCTTGCTGAGTACTGAGATGCCGATACTGACGCTGGTTTCAAGGGATGCGTCGCCGGCCAGGATTGGCTGGGTCATGACCTCGTTGATCTTCTCCGCGACGATGGCAGCATCCTCGTCACGGTCAAGGTCCGCCAGCATCACTGCAAACTGGTCGCCATAGAGTCGGGCTACCAGGTCACCCTCTCGCACCAGCGATGTAAGACGTTCCGCCATGGTGCGAAGCATGGTGTCACCCACGGCCTGGCCCCGCTCCTCGTTGACCACGGTGAAATGATCGGAGTCCACCAGCAGGATGGCGACCCCGCGCTCGCTGCGACGGGCGCGAGAGACCGTACTTTGAAGCAGTTCCTTGAAATTGGCGCGGTTGGCGAGGCCGGTCAGCTCGTCGTGATTGGCGAGATACTGAACCCGGTCTTCATTCTCCCGTTCCTGGGTGACATTGCGAAACAGCAGCACGATGTCGGTAGGTGACGCCTCCTGCGGCCGGCTGGTTTCAAAGGAAAAATCCACCAGGAACTCTTCGTTTTCCGCAGTCCGCCACCGGCTGCCGCTGAGATCGTTGGGATCAGCTCCAATCAGGGTAGCGAGATCATTGTTGCGGCGACTGATGTCGTCATCGGCGCGGCGAGGGACGAAGAAACGGCGAATATTCTCATCAATCAAAGTGGTGTGATCGATGCTGAGCAGATCGCCGGCCAGTTCGTTGGCGAAGGTGATGGTGCCCGTGCCATCCACCACGATCACCCCTTCCCGGGTTGAACGCAGCAAGGCATTGAATCGGGCGTTGGCGACTTCCAGTGCCCGCCGTGACTGTTCAGCAATGCGGTGCATCCGGTCCAGCGTCTCAAGACTGACGACTTCCTGTTCCCGTTCTGCCAATAGCCGTGACACGTATTGAAAGAACAGGTTGACCACAAACAAGGTGGCGCCAAGGATGGCGACTTCAAAGTAATGCTGATTGCCGAACACAGCCCCGGTGGCGTCCAGATACAACTCGACCGAGATGCTGTTGACAGTCGCGATGGCAGGAAAGACCAGAGATTGCTGCCGGGTGATCATCACGCTGCCGAACGCGACCGTAAACACCAGTAGCAGGCCGAGACCACTATCCACGCCACCGCTGGTTAGCAGCAACAGCGTGATGAACAGGATATCGAGGACCACGATAGAACCAATCATGTTGGGATTGGCAAAGTGTTTGTTTGAAACGATCAGGGTGGTCAGCCCCACGATAATGTTGAGGCTGAGATAGGTCAGGGCGATCAGCTGAAACCACCTCGGTTCCAGCGTACCAACGATGGTTTGGTCGGGAACTTCGAAAAAGACAATGAACAGCAGAAACGAAACGACAATGCGGAAGTAGTTGTAGACTCGCAGGACCGCGAATCGCTCGCGATCAGTCTTCTGCGCCCGAAACGCCTCCTGTTCCTGCAGGATTGCTATTTCGTCAACCGCCGCTCCGTCAATATCTGGCGCTTTGTTGTTCATGTTGTTCGCCTTTTTTGCAGATACTACTTGACGGATTCGCCGAATAGAATTGCCGATATGTAAATGGCTTGTTCGCCTGTTACTCCGGCAGTGGAATGAACTCTGTTTCGCCTGGAATAGCCGGGAAACGGCCCGCCTGCCAGTCGGACTTTGCCTGTTCGAGTCGATCCTTTGAACTGGACGAGAAGTTCCACCAGACGATGCGATCCCCGATGGGGTCGCCTCCGAGTGCCATGATTCGGCAGTTGGATTTGGCCCTGATCGAAGCCTGGGCGCGGGGTTCGATGACGACCATGCGGCCGGCCTCAAATTGTTGGTTGCCGATGCTGATCGCGCCGGACACAACATAAAGCGCACGTTCCTCATGGTCGGGTAACACGATGGTACTGCCCTCGTCGGCGTTGATATCCAGATAGAAGAGCGGCGAGAAAGTGTCGATCGGCGACAGCTCGCCATAGGCGCTTCCCGCGATCAATGTCATCTCGATGCCGCTATCGTTTAATTTCGGCAGCGAGTCTGCAGGGTAGTGGTGAAAGGCGGGCGCCTCTTCCTCGTGATCGTCCGGAAGTGCAATCCATGACTGGATACCGTGCAGGGTGTATCCGGTTGCCAGGAGCGCCTCGGGCGTTCTTTCAGAATGAACGATACCCTTGCCTGCCGTCATCCAGTTCACGGCACCGGGCTGAATCGGCTGCACGTAGCCGAGACTGTCGCGGTGCAGGATCTCCCCTTCGAAAAGGTAGGTCAGGGTGGAAAGTCCGATGTGTGGATGAGGGCGGACATTGATGCCGCTGCCTGCATCGAAGGTCGAAGGCCCCATGTGATCGAAAAAAATAAAAGGACCGACTCGTCGTTGTTCCCTGGCGGGGAGGACGCGGCGGACGACAAACTCACCCAGGTCCTTCTCTGTGGGATCGATGACCTGGCTGACCCCGTCGCAATCGGGAGGCTGGCAATTGGCGTCTTCGATCTGGTCCGCACTCATCGATCCGTTCCTCTGCTGGTTCCACTCGTATACTACCGCGCGAGATAGCCGAATCGGGACAACATCGCGAGTATTCCGGAAGCAATCCTAGCGTCTCAGCCAGCGAGCGGGTGCGCGCAGGCAGTAGTTCACGATCACCATGACCAGGATTGCAAGAGAGACCAGAACGTTCTCATGGTTTTCCATACGAGCCCGGTGCCGTTCCCACTGATTGCGAAACAGCGACGAACTGACTCCCCCCAGCCGAAAATAACTGATCACGGCATCGACATACTGAAAACGGACGCCCCGGTCCCAGTAGCGGATGGCCAGCTCGTAGTCTCCTGCCATTCGATAACGATCATTGTAGCGGCCGTGCTCGGCGTACAGGTCTCGATGGATAAAACAGGTAGGGTGGTTAATATAGCCAAACAGTGAAACCTCGCGCCCGTTGCGAATCGGCTTGCCTCGAACCCACATGTTCTTGTTGTCCACGTACATCAGACCGCCAAAGAAAAATCCCTGATCGCTGGCGTGATTGATGGCCTCGCGCAGTCGGGTAATTGCATCGGGGGCATAGAAGTCAGTCGCATGGATGGCGCCGATGTATCTGCCCCGGCAGTGACCAATACCTTTGTTCAGCGCATCGTAGATGCCAGTGTCGGGTTCGCTGATCCAGTAGTCGATGAACTCACCATAGCTGTTCACGATCTCAAGTGAACCGTCGCTGCTACCGCCATCGATGACAACGTATTCCACATCGTCGTCCTTGTTGTGAATGACGGACTGAATGGTCTGCTCGATCAGACTGGCGCCGTTGAATACGATGGTAATGATGGAAAAGAGTGGCTCGCTGTCTGATTCGCCCCGAGTTCCGCCGGCAGAGAGCACATCTCCCTGGCGTTCCGGTTTCTCGGGAAGCGCCACCGGGTTGATTGTTTCGTATGGATGCTGACCGGCCCAGTAGAGGTGCCTGACGGCTTGCCACTGGCTGGCGGGGATAAAACGCGGTGGCACTTCATCGACCCTGGTTTGATGGCAGTTGAGGTAAACCACGATCAGTTCGTCTGCATCGGCGGGGATGCCGATGAAATCAATCAGGTCGACGGGACCCGATTCGGGCCTGGTCCTGATTGAGAAACGGACGGAGCGGCCATCTTCCAGTGTTACCAGAAAAGCGCTGCATTCGCACCATGGTCTGAGCTGCGCCGTATCCTCGGTGATGTTTGCAATGCTTTCCTCGATGCGGGCGGCGCTCAGCATCTGGGCGATCATATCCATGACGCCCATCATAGCGTCAACGTCCGGTCGGTGCCTGTCGCCCCACAGGCCATTCGCGCTTGAAGTCGGTCGGTGAACATGGTTTAGTCGCGCTCTTTTTGCGGGACCCGAAAACGATGCAAATCGACAAGATTCCAACCGGAGAGAATCCACCCAACGATATCAACGTTGTCATCGAAGTGCCGGTGGGCGGCGAGCCGATCAAGTATGAGCTCGACAAAAATTCCGGTGCCCTGTTTGTCGATCGTTTTCTTTATACTCCGATGCGGTATCCCGGAAACTACGGGTTTGTACCCGGGACTCTCTCAGACGACGGCGATCCGATCGATGTGCTGGTCGCCAACACGCGTGCTATTTTCCCGGGTGGTGTTGTCAACGCGCGCCCGATCGGGGTGCTCATCATGCAGGATGAGGCGGGGCATGATGAAAAGATTATTGCAGTGCCGACCACGCGGTTGACCCGGCGCTATGAAAAGGTCGCTGAGTACTCGGATTTGCCGTCGATTACGCTGGAGCAGATCGAACATTTCTTTGTGCACTACAAGGACCTTGAACCGAACAAGTGGGTCAAGTTTGACCGCTGGGGAGATCGCGCCACCGCGGAACGCCTGATTCTGGAATCGATCGAGCGGGCGAACGAGGTTTAATCGGCGAAGGCGGGCCGGGCCGTCACGGTCTTGTGGAATCGGGCAATGTGTTCCAGATCAAGCAGGCTTTGCCGGGTACGTTCGGCAAAGTCGATAGCGATGCCAAGCAACATATCGGCGATGCAATATCGATCGCCCATCAGGAATTCGTTTCGGGACAGGTGAGCATCGAACAGGGCGGCAGCGTCCCGTGCGACCTGACGAGCTACCGACCCCCATTCTTCCACGCAGGTCTCCCGGTCAGCAAAGATCCTGGAGGAATGCCGGAATGACTGGGCGATAAATGTCATCAGGCTCAGATCGACGCGCCGCGTCCACATTTCGATAAACGCCTGTTCCTCGGGGTTGGTGCCGAACAGGTTGGGATCGGGCGCCAGACTTTCCAGGTAGCGACAGATGGCGACACTTTCGGACAGATATCGCCCATCGTCCAGTTCCAGCACGGGGACCCGTCCAAAGGGATTTCGAGCGCGAAATTCAGGACTCAGGTTTTCGCCGGCTCTCAGATCGAGTTCAGTGGTCTCAATCTCCAGTCCTTTTTCCTTCAGGAAGACTTTGACTCGTCGACCGTTCGGTGAACTGCTCTGGTTGTAGAGATGCATACCTGTCCCTCCCAATGGCAACGATAAGGCGATTGATTGACTTTGCCAGAAAACACGAGTTCTAGACAGCAGTTGCTGCAGGGTGGGTTCTGTACTCGCAACGAGTGAACCGGAAAGCTATTCTTAACCACTATTTTGATGTTTAGGAGAGCTGATGGCCGACGAAATGGGAATATTTGAGGTCATGTACAACTGCCGGGCGATGCGGCGGCTGGACACGAAACCGGTTCCGGAAGAACTGCTGCGGAAGCTGATTGATGCGGCGAACCAGGCACCCTCGGGTTCCAACGCCCAGAATGCCCGTTGGATTGTCGTCCGTGACCCTGCCATCAAGCAAAAGCTTGCAGATCTAAACCGTGAGGGTGTCGAAGGATATATCACGCCCCAGATGGGAGAAGATGGCGCGTTTGGCGGTGACGGAAAGATGGCGCGTCTGGCCAAAGCGGTGCTCTGGCAGATGGAACACATGCATGAGCTGCCAGCCCTGATCGTTGCCTGCATGGAGTATGGTCGGGAGGTGCCGGACGATCAGGCGCAACGTGGCGGTGGATCACTGTGGCCCGGTGTCCAGAACCTGCTGCTTGCGGCGAGAGCGTTGCAGCTTGGCGCCGCGCCAACGACGCTGGCACTCCGAGATCAATCGGCGGTCCGGGAAATACTCAACATGCCGGCGACGATGGCTGCACTGGCCCTGATTCCGGTGGGTTATCCACTGGGTAAGTTCGGCCCCGTGACGCGCAAGCCGATCGACGAGATCATGCGTTTCGATCAGTGGAACTGATGTGAAGTGGGCCGCCAGGTTTCGGGGTCGCCCCGATAGCCCGGCAGGATCCCCTCGATCCACTTTGGTGTGACTTCAATTAACAAATAATCGTCTGGAAAATTCGGGTACAGGCGGTCGGTATCAGCCGCGCGCCGCTTGGCCCGTTTGACGTTTGGATCATCAACCAGCCTTGCCAGTCCCATCAGGGTGACGTAGTTACGTCGTTCGACATCAAAGTAATACAGCGTGACCTGTTCATTGCGCAGTATCTGCCGGACTTTTCGCGTATTTGGCCGGGTCGCTATCCAGACGACAAAGCGCTCATCGGGAGGGAACGCGTCGACGGTGCGTGCCCGTGGCTGATTTTCATCATCAACAGTAATGAAGGCCGGGTATCGAACGCGTTCCATGGTTTCCCGTGCCAGTTCCAGAAACGCTGTATCCGCCAGACTGGCGCAACTGGTCAGCAAGCCAGACAGGAGGAGCGGGATCAATCGATGCATGAGGGAACGAAATCAAGGAATGTGAAGCATGTTAGCACGCATCAAGCGGTGCCGATCTGGCGATTTTTTGATATGGTCCGCAATTCTGATTGTTGCGTCGATCAGGGCGCAGCAGCTGTCAATGGTCAAAAGAGAGGGATGAATGAACGACGTTTCTCGTCGCCGATGGGAGAACTTCAAGGCTAACCGTCGGGGTTTCTGGTCGCTTTGTATTTTCATTGCGCTGTATGGTGTGTCGCTGTTTGCCGAGGTCATCGCAAATGATCGACCCATCGTGATGAAACACAATCAGGAGATATTCTTCCCGGTTTTTAATGATTACACGGAAAAAGACCTGGGCGGCGAGCATGAGATGCTTGCCGATTTTCGTGACCCGCATGTGCAGGAACTGATCTCCGGCCCGGACAACTGGCAGATCTGGCCACCGATTCCGTACAACTACAAGACGATCGACTATCAGATTGAAACTGCTGTGCCAGCACCACCGTCTTCCCGACATCTGCTGGGTACTGACGACGGCGCCAAGGATACGCTGGCGCGTCTGCTTTACGGTTTTCGGCTTTCCGTGTCATTTGGATTGGTTCTGACGATCCTGGCTTCCTGCATTGGGATTCTGGTGGGCGCATTCCAGGGCTACTATGGGGGTAATATCGACCTGATTGGCCAGCGACTGGTCGAGGTCTGGCAGGGCTTGCCGGTGTTGTTCGTATTGATCATTCTGGCCAGTATCATCGAACCGAGTGTGATGTGGTTGCTGTTTATTCTGTTGTTGTTCAGCTGGACTGGATTGGTGGCTGTTGTACGGGCAGAGTTTCTCCGCGTCCGTAACTTTGAGTTTGTCCGCGCGGCTCGCGCTATGGGTGTTTCCAACCCGGTCATCATGTGGCGACACGTATTGCCGAATGCCATGGTGGCAACGCTGACCTTTCTGCCGTTTATTCTGAATGGTTCCATTACTACGCTGACAGCCCTGGACTTCCTCGGCTTTGGGCTACCGCCCGGGTCGGCGTCGCTGGGTGAACTGCTCGCCCAGGGTCAGGCAAATGTACGGGCACCCTGGCTGGGTTTGACGGCTTTTGCCGTGCTGGGTACGTCTCTGGTCCTGCTGATCTTTGTTGGCGAGGCCGTTCGGGATGCCTTTGACCCGCGCAAATTGGTACAACGACAACAGGAAGAGTCGGGGGCATTTAGTCCGGCCTAACGCTCAGAGGTGTTCTGGTAAGCTGCATGGATGAGTTTGCTTCCGGAAAAACCGCTCGACTTCCGCGTTAAGGCTAACCTCGGGCTTGCTTTGGCCGCGGTTTTCATCCTGACACCTTTTTCAGTCAATAACTTCGTACAGGGGCGGCCGGTACTCGGGCTTGGCTCGTTTGCGATTGTTGTCGTGTTGGGATTCCGGTCATGGCGAATGTGGCGGGGTCTTGATGCCGAGCGTTTGACCCTGCTGGTACTGGTGCCAAGCATCCTCTTGTTTTTGTCGTTATCGATTCAGAATCAGGGCATTGTCGGCATCTTCTGGTCCTATCCCGCGTTGATGGCCTTTTACATCCTGTTGAGCGAACGTAGCGCGATACTTGCAAACCTGTTGTTGTTGGTCGTTGTGGCGCCACAAGCCTGGATGGTTCTTGACGAAAATCTCGCCTGGCGCGCGGTGGCGACACTGTTGGCTGTCAGTGTGTTCGCCGCCATCTTTATCCATGCAATCGCCATCGCGCATGGTCGGTTGGAGAAGCTGGCCACCACGGATTCACTGACCGGGCTGTTGAATCGGGCAACGCTGATGGATGAGATCGCTGATGCCATTGAACAGAATCATCGTTCGGCGGCGCCCGTCACTCTGTTTGCCTTCGACATTGATCATTTCAAGTCAATCAACGATTCCTTCGGGCATGCGCGGGGCGACGACGTGTTGGTTGAGCTCGCAGAACTCTTGCGAACGCGGTTTCGAAGAATTGACCGTATATTCAGGACCGGCGGCGAGGAGTTCCTGATTATCCTGAGCGGCACCGACGAGGCCACCGGCACGATGATTGGTGAGGAGTTACGGGAAAAGATTGCATCCAGTCAGATCCTGCGGGAACGGCCAGTCACCATCAGCGGCGGGATCGCATCGCTGCTGCCTGATGATTCGGCTGATGCCTGGCTCCAGCGAGCTGACGAACGCATGTATGAAGCCAAGAACACAGGACGAAACCGGATTGTTGGGTGATGGTTAGTCCGTAAGAGGGCTAGAAAGGTAGATGGGTTTCTAGGTTATGAGAAAGGTGTTGCGAAACCGTGTGTTGATTGCCTTCGGCTGGTTCTTCATCCTTGTTGGAATGGTCGGTGTCATACTGCCTGTGCTTCCCACCACACCGTTCCTGATACTGGCGTTGGTGCTGTTCTCAAACAGCTCTCCCCGATTCCACCGCATGCTGCTGAACAATCGTTGGTTTGGACCGACGTTGAGAGACTGGGAAGAGCGAAGAATCTTGCCCAGAAAAACAAAATACCGCGCGTCGGGACTGATCGTGGCCACCTTCCTGGTTTCCATATTGCTTGTCAGTGGCAGACCCTATCTTCAGCTCATGTTGGTCTGTTTCGCTATAGTGCTGCTGTTTTTTATTTGGCGGATCAGGGAGGTGCCTGCAGAGGACTAGCTGTCGAACTGTGACCGAATAGAACGCGTGCTACAAAAGTTGCGAAAGCTCTATCAGTTCAGAATCGTACCAAGGGGAGATTCGCGGCAGCCGGATTCGTTTGTTTTCGGTATCTTCCCATGGCGAGCAATATCGGGATCAGCACCAGCGTAACGGGTGTCGCGAACAATTCTCCGAACACCAGGGACGCAGCGGCTGGCTTCAAATACTGTGCCTGTTCCGAGTTTTCAATTAACAAGGGTATTAACCCGCAGACTGTGGTGACGGTGGTAAGAAAGACGGCCCGCACGCGGCTTTTGCCCGTCTGAATCAACGCGTCACGCATAGGCGTACCGGTTTCTATGAGCTGATTAAAACGGGTCATCAATACGAGTGAATCGTTGATGATGACGCCTGTCATCGCCATCAAGCCAAACATGGACAGAATGCTGAACGACAATCCCATGAGTCCGTGACCGAGAATCGCACCGGCGAAACCAAACGGAATCACTGACATGATAATCAGTGGTTGCCAATAGGACTTAAGCGGCACCGCCAGCAAAACATAGATGAGAAGTAACGTCAGTAACATGGCTTCCCGAAAGCCAGCCTGGACCTCACCAATTTCTGCAAGCTCACCAACAGCAGTCACCGACGCGCCTGGATATCTACTAAGCAGGGTCGGTATCGCATTTTCTTGTAGGCGCCGCCACGTGCTCTCGGGAGAGCTTATGCTGCGATCCTGCCGCCAGTATATGCTTACCACTTCGTCACGATTACGACGATGCAGCACCTCCGATTGTCTCTCAAATTCGAATTCTGCAACTTCTTCAAGGGTCACGAACTGATTGTGTGCGACCTGTATGGGTGTTGTTCTTAGCTGCTCAACAGTTTTTCTCTGCTTTTCGGAAAGCTGTATCAGTACAGTTGATTCCTGATTGCCGTCCAGCACCCGATGGACTTCAATCTCACCGAACGCGCCGCCTACGATCATGGCGAGATGGCGTTGATCGATACCCAGCTGTATCCCTCGCTCATTCAGTTGTACACGGAGCTGGCGCTTGCCACCCAGGTTGTCGTTGTAGACGTCATTGACACCGGGCAGGCGAGCTAATTCTGCCTGGATTTCATTTGCCAGGCGTTGTGACAGCTCGCGTTCCGGGGCTGCTACGGCAATTGCCGGTCGTTCGGTGACCTCATTGGCGAGGTGAAAATCAAGCGCAACGCTACCTTCGACAGATCCCAGCTGGTCGCCCCAGATACGAAGGAACTCGTTGCTTGGAATTTTCGCAAGAGCTGCGGCGGTTAACTCTGCTGTCAACTCAATGTACTGACGACTCACCATTGCAACGATTACCTTGTTGATAGGGTCCTCGGAGAGGTCGTAGCGGGTGCGTAGCAGAACATTCGTTTTCTGCAGCGCGATTTCCAGATTTGTTACATTTCGAAGAGAGAGTTCTTTGCTGGCATCCTGGTCCATCGTGACCTGGAGTGTTGCATAACGTCCGGGGATTTCCGGAAAAAATACCGATCGGATATTCCCCTTCAGCAGCAGGCCGTAGGCAAGTGCCATGAGGCTGGCGAATAGCAACAAGGTTGTAAGCCTGTTTCGCAATGCGACTTTCAGAACAGGTTCGTAAATCCGATCCGTAAAAAGTACCAGCCCCGCCGTGCAATAAGAGCGTAGCCCTGCAATGAGCTTCGGCAGAAAGAACCGCTTATGGTCTTGCATCGGAGGCGCCGCCAGGTGACCTGGCAAGATGAATTTGCTTTCGATCAATGAGAAAGCCAAAGCAAATATCACGACAACAGAAAATCCCGCCAGCACCTTTGCCAGTTCGTTATCGATCCACAACATCGGTGAGAACGCAGCAATCGTCGTGAGTACGCCGAAAATGGTTGCGATGGTAACAGCCTCTACACCCTGCCAGGCTGCCTCTTTGGGGTCAGCTGTTTTCTGCCGCGCCTGATGAATACTTTCACCAACAACCACGGCGTCATCCACCAGAATTCCCAACACCAGAATCATGCCAAACAGCGTGATATCGTTGATGCTGTAGTCGAAGGAGGGGAGACCCATCAGGGCCACGGCCCCCGCGAGTGAAACGGGAATGCCGAGTGCAACCCAGAATGCCAGCCGGAACTCGAGAAAAAGGCCAAGTACAACAATCACAATCAAAAGACCCTGCCAGGCGTTGGTGCGCAGTAGTTCAAGTTGTTCGGAAATGTACGGCGTCATGTCTGCGACAGTCGCCAATCTGACACCTGAAGGAAGCGACGGCTCAAGTTGCTGCTTTACCTCCTCAATCGCGGCACTGACGTTAAATAGGTTGTCTTTCTGGCTGGTGTTGACCATCAACGCGATTGCTCGCTGACCCTGGTAGCGTACGACGCTGTGATCTTTCTGATATCCGCGGCGGATACTTGCAACGTCGCCCAGGCGCAGTACGAAGTTCCTGGTGGAGATGATCGGAATGTTCTGCAGTGCCACAACGTTGTTCGCAATCTGACCTCCTGTCAGGCTGATCTCATCACGCGCTGTGTCCAGTTGGCCGCTTCTGTAGTCGAGGGACCACTGATGAATACGCGCTGCGACTTCTGCGATACTCAAACCATGGCGCTGCAAGGTATCGATGTCCGGTTCAATGATTATCTGCCTGTTGCGTCGGCCCTGATGTTCTACTTTCGATATTTCGGGGTGTTTCTCCAACGCGGTTTGCACACGATTGGAGACGGTTTGAAGTAGATCCGGATGTACATCACCATGAACCATGATAAATGCGGCAAGGTTGTCGAACTCATCGCGGTAAATCAGGGGTCTTTCACCTCGCTCAGGAAAACCTGCAATTCCTTCAATTTCGTTGCGAATATCCTGCATCAGTCGTTCCAGTCTGACGCCTGTGTTTTTCCGCACGGTCACTGCGGCGTATCCACGCCGGGATTCACTTCGCACACTGTGAATTCCGGCAACACCGGCAATCGCATCTTCGATGCGTTGAGTAATTCCCTGGTCCACCTGCTCAGGTGTCCCGCCGGGATAAGTCACTGAAATCGTGAGCCGCGTGGGTGGAATCTGAGGAAAACTCTCTACTCGCAAGGTATTCAGTGTCAGCAGCCCCGCCGCCAGAATGAAAACCATCAATAGATTTGCAGCGACCGGATTGTCCAAAAACCAGCGCGTCAGCCATTTCATGATGTTGATTCCGGGCCAGAATCATCGGATACGTTTACAACCTGGCCGCTGAGCATCGAACTCAGGGGATAACGTACAAGCTTGCGAGTCTTTTCGGGCTCGACAACGAACCGAAACCACATGGCATCCGGTTGCTCGGTCAAGATCTCAATGTGTTCCAGGTGCAGTTGATTACCTGTTACAACCCATACGTTACCATCCTCAGTTAGCACGGAGGCGGGTGCCTTTATTACATGTTCTGCAGGCGGAGCTTCGAATCGGACCTTAACCTGCTGGTTTGGCAACAAAGGTGATGGACCTTCATACGGGTGTTTCACTTCGAGCATGACAACACGTTGTCTTGTGACGGCATCCAGTACGGGACTGTGGTATCGCACTTGTGCCGGCCGCGAGTTGCCGTCAGGATCAACGATCTCTATGGTCAACTTCTCTCTGAACTGGCCAAGGCGTCGCCATTTTGACGCGGAAAGTTCTACTTTGACCTGTAGAGATTCACTCGATGCGATGGTAAACAGCGGTTCCCCGGCATTGATCCACTTGCCCGGGGAAACACCCTCATCGATAATCACTGCGGGAAAAGGTGCGGTAATCCGAGTGTCTGCCAGTTCCTGTTTCGCAGCCGACAGAGCGGCCATGCTGGCTTGCAGCTCTGCCTCGGCGGCTGTTACATGAAGCTCGAATCTGCCAAAAGCGGATTTCGCTGTGCCGACTTCCCTCGCGACTATCTGCTCGTTTTTTACATGCGCCAGCCTTAATCTGGCATCCGCAACACGCGCTCGCGCGCTTTCAACATCAGCTCCATAACGGGTGTTCTGTAGCCTGACCAGAAGGCTGCCAGCGTTATAGAGACGTCCAGGGCTCATGTTCTCTGCCAGCGCCGTCACGCGCCCGGATACGGTCGCGGAAACAACCGTAGGCCAGCGTGACATGGTGATTCCACTTGCTTCCACGGCGACAGACTGGGCTGTACCGGTAACTTCTATAGTCGTCACCCTGACAGTTGGTGTTGGTTTGACGACGAGCGCTCCCGGACTTTCAGCGTCGCCGAGGAGCCAGAGAACAATCAGACAAAAAAGTCCAATGCCGGCTATCAAGCCCAATTGCCTGCTCTTAGATCTGATTTTGCTACTGTTAGTGGCCACGTTACCTGAATAATTTATATGAGACATTCTTGTATCATAGCACCATTCTATCTTATGATACAACGATGTATCATAAAGCCGCCTACTTAATCAGATTGCGAGGGTTGGAACCAATGGACAAAAGCACCGATGCACGCATCCGCCGTTCTCACAATGCCATCGTGCAGGCCGGACGCGAACTCCTGAACTGGAACAGCGAGGCGACGCTGACGGATATCGCCAGCCACGCGGGAGTAGGCCGTGCCACTTTGTATCGTCTTTTCGAAACAAAGGAACAGCTGGTGAAGGCAATTGCAGTTGATTGTCTTGAAGCATTCGACAAGGCAACGGCCGGGTTGGAAGCAGAAAGCGGCAATGCAATCAACACGATCCAGTTGCTATTTAAGGCTGTTATGCCTCTCGCAGAGGAACAACAGTTTCTGATGAACCTCGACAGCTTCGCTTTTGAAGACAAAGAACTGCTCACGATCATGGAGAAGCAGCAGAAAGAGATGATTGAGCTGGTCGAATTGGCTAAGACAGAGGGCAGCATCGACATAAACGTGCCTTCCGAATGGATTGTCGAGGTCGTGAATGCGCTTTTCTATCCCGTCTGGGTTTTACGCAATGAGCAACGATATGACGATGAAGCATTAACCGACCTGGTTTTTCGTACGTTCCTGCGTGGATTCGGTAACTAGCTGTTCAGGAGGTGGTTGTGTCAGGTGCCGGATCTGGGCTGTCTGTGAACTCGCGTCTCACTGTGTCGCTGGGACGCATATTCTCCCGCTTCAGGTGGCGGATTTCGTTCACACTGACTTTGGTTCTGATCGAATCGATTGTAGAAATTCTATATCCACTATTTATAGGAATCGCCATTAATAATCTGTTGGAGAACCGCTATGAGGGATTGTTATATCTGCTGGCTCTCGGGCTTACTTCTGTTGTCATTGGCAGTGCCCGCCGGTTTTACGATACCCGGATTTACTCTGGTATATATCGCCGTATTGCGGCTGAAATGGTGATACGTGAACAAACCCTGGGAACGGCGGTCAGTCGAATTTCCGCCCGTGCAAGTCTGGCGACTGAGGTTGTCGAATTCCTGGAAAACTCCATGCCGCAGGTCATTGGATCGATAGTTGGTTTATTGGGGGTGCTGATTATTATCGGTACCCTGAATGTTGAGGTGTTTGTCGCATGTCTTGGGTTACTTACCCTGGTCGCCATCATTTATCGGTTAACCGGAAAGCTCAACTATCGTCTGAATGCTGGTTATAACGAGGAACTCGAACAACAGGTCCAGGTCATTGACGCGGGCAACACCAGTAAACTGCATGAACATTTCAAACGACTGATGACCTGGAATATCAAGTTAAGTGATCTGGAAGTGGTCAACTTCTTTTTTCTGTGGCTGGCTGTCGTTGCGCTGTTTGTGTATACGCCTTTCAGTGCGGTCAACAGCGATGTTGTGAACTACGGTTTGGTGTTTTCTCTTCTAATGTATGTGTTCGATTACATCGACAAGGCAACACAGTTACCATTGTTTGTACAGCAGATTATTCGGTTGAAAGAGATTTCCTCCCGTATTTCCTGAAGTGAGTGTTGTATTCCGACAACGTGTCAGCACGTATCAAAAACAACTGTGAAATACGTGCGATCAGTTCGGACCGGCCAGATGATTACCGTCGCGATGGCATAGCGCTGCTCATTTCTCCTCGGCCCGACCGGCAAAACGGGAATGTGGTTGACTCGCTTGTTCCCCATTTCTGTAACCCTTTTGTCTGAAGTTTCTCCATCAGTTGTCAACCAAATCCCCGCTCATCCGTTGAACAGACAGGTTCATCAGAAAACCGGGGAGCAGGCTTTGCAGGCAGGACTGATTGACGGCCGGCTTTTGTATACTGGGGCTGATCACCAGGTATATCGGGGTTCTGTGGATTCTCGGCAACAATCGCTGGATCAGTTTCTCGCCGGGGTCGAACGGCAGGCCTTTCGAATGGCCGAAATCGCGACCCGGAACCCGGACGATGCGCTGGATATCGTACAGGACGCCATGATCAAACTGGTGGAACGCTATGCAAACAAGCCGGAGCAGGAGTGGCGTCCGCTTTTCTTTACGATCCTGAATTCGAGAATCGTCGACTATCACCGCAAATCGACACTTACCAGCCGATTATTCGGTTGGCTGGGAGCAGACGATGAACCCGAAGATCTGCCGCTGGCACCGACCAACCCCGGGCCTGATGAGATAGCCATTAGAGACCTGGCCATAGACAGCCTGCTGGCGGCGCTGGACAGCTTGCCAATGCGGCAGCAACAGGTATTCATGCTGCGACACTGGCAGGGTTTCAACGTCAGCGAAACGGCGAAGATGTTGAAGTGCAGCGAAGGATCGGTCAAAACTCACCTGTCCCGCGCCATGGATGCGGTTATGGCGTCGCTTGCGGCGCAGGAAGGACACGAATCATGAATAGAAACGAACTGGAAAAAGAAAGCGGCCGATTGCTGGATGAACACGCGGATGCCCTTGATGGGTCAAAGCGATCGAAGCTTCACCAGGCCCGTAATGTGGCGGTGGAACGTGCGGGCAGACGGAGTTCCCGTGTCGGCATGCCCTGGATTGCTTCGGGTGCGGTGCTGTCCGGTTTGCTGGTTGCGGTGCTGTTTGTTGAACGGCAGTCACCTTCACCGCTGCCTGCCATATACGGCGATCCTCTCCAGCAGGCGGCAGCCGAGGAGCTGGAACTGCTGGATGATCTGGAGTTTATGGCGTGGCTGATTCTGGAAAATGAACTCGCGGGTGAACCCGGTGAGAATACTTAACGTCATGTTGTTGCTGTTCACTCAACCAGTGCTCGCCGAAGAGGCACGGGTCGTCCTTGACGATACGCTACCTTCACTTGAGTTCCTGGATTACCTGGGCGGCATGGTGGAAACGGGTGATGAGCTGACCGGACCCGTTAGTCTTGACGAAGCCAGCGGCGAGGGTGATGCCGGCGGGCGAGACCAGTGGATTTCCGGGGAAGATGACCAGCAGCGAAAAGCGGGGGTGGGCTACCGTGACTAGATTCAGCCTTGTCGTTATTGCCTGTTTGTTCAGCGCGCTCGGTTATGCCCAGTCCTGGGAAGAGCTCTCTGATCAGCAGAGAAAAGTGCTGGCACCCTACCAGTCCCGGTGGGACGGGTTTACCGAAGCGGAGCGCGCCCGTTACGCTCGCGGTGCAGAGCGCTGGGCCCGCCTCGGCAGGCAGCAGCGTGCGCAGCTTCGACAGCGATTTGACCGTTGGCAGGCATTGCCGGAATCAAGTCGCCGGGAACTGATGAAACGGTTTGAGCGATTTCAGCAATTGAGCCCGGAAGATCAGCGCCGATTGCGCGCCAAGCAAAGGGAATTTCGGCAGTTGTCCCCGGATCAGCAGAGGCAGTTGCGGCAACGCTACGAACGGGCAAGGCAGAATCGGCGAGCGTGGCCTTCGGACGAACTTCAAATCCGACGCCAGCAGAACCGGCGGCAGGCACCGACAGTCGGGCCCCGCAACCACCAGCGAAACGGCCGCGCGCCCGCAACGAGAAACAGCGACCGGTGATTTTTCCGGATGAACGGTGTCAACGTCGGTCATCGCTGTACGTTTTTATAGTTAACCGTCGCAGCAAAGGGGCGGTCTACTGAACTTAGGACAAGGAGATCATGATGAAACTCGGGAAACTAGCTTTAGCGGGGATAGCCCTTTCCCTGGCAGGCGGGATGAATGTCGAATACGCCTATTCAGCCGAATCCGAAAATGATCGGGCAACCCATGTTGCGGCCGACCGGGTCACAGACCGGGCGAGGCACAGGCATGGCAAACTTCGCCTCAAGGTCTATCGCATCTTCAACGCGCTGGACACCGACGGCAGTGACACCATCACATTGGATGAATGGCTCAGCAATATCACGCAGAAGGCCGAGAAGCAGTTTGATCGCATTGATACCGATGACGATCAGCTGATTTCACTGGAGGAATTCCTGGCGGTTGGATCGGACCGTGGTGACGACATTGACCGTGATGCGGTTAGAGCATGTGTCGCCGATGCCCTGGGCCAGGACGTGCCGGAACGGCCCGACCGTGAAACGCGCTTCGACGAAATTGACACCAATGACGATGGCTATATCGATTTCGATGAATTCCTCGATGTTAAGACCGACAAGGCAACAGACCGGTTCCACCACATCGATGCCGATGGCGATGGCGCCATTACCAAGCAGGAATTGGCCCAGGCCCTGAAGCAGCATCGCGAACGGCGCGGGATAGTGCGCGAATGTGTTGCGGATCAGCGCGAAACCAGCCAACTGATGGAAGGCGACGACGTCTAGGCCCACCCATCATCTCCGCCGAGCGCTCAGTCATCTCCCTCTTCTCGACTGGGCGCTCGGTCAACCCCGGTTGTCCGGGGCGTGAGGCGCAAAGACAATCTACTTCTTCACGAATATCGCACGCCATATGCTGTACCAGCAGGCGCTACATCCAAATGGCTCAGAGTAGATGGGGAAGGGTCATTTGCCGGTTCCGTGCTCGTCACGGATTCGTTGCCGCAACAGGCGTTCCGATGCGTTCCGCCGCGTCCTGACGATATGATTAAGCCGACGCCGGGCGTTCGCGTACTCGTCATTGCTCGTCAGTCGCTCAAGTTGCTGAGCGATCAGCTGGTTCACAGAAATGCCACGTCTGGTGGCGAGGGCTCCGGCCCTTGATGCCAGCTCTGCATCCAGTTCAACGCTGATGGTTGTTTTCATGTGACCGATTCCCAGCCGTATTGATGGCGTGCAGTATATGCAGAATGCAGGCCCGGTCAATCAACCTGTTCCGGAAAATCCTGCCGGTATGGCAATGAATGGTGTTAGGCTGTAGCGGTCGACCGAAACCGGCATTGCCCTGCGGATAGTATTTCAGGGAATAGAATATTGGAAGGCGAAGAATCTCAACAGCTTGGGTGGGCGCTTAACAGTCAGACGCTGCTGGAGTTTGTCCCTCTGGTAGTGACGCTGGCCCTTGTCATTGCGGTTTTGTTTGTCGCCAATCGGGTGGTCCGGCGTAATCCCAAGGGTGAGATCAGCGTGGGTCGGCAGGCTTTTATGCTGGCGTTGACCGCCGTCTGCGTCCTGCTGGTCATCTTCAGTCTGCCAATTACAGAAACCAGCCGCGGCCAGCTCCTGAGCGTGATTGGTCTGGTCGTGACGGGCGTGATCGCGCTGTCGTCGACCACTTTTGTTGCCAATATCATGGCCGGGCTCATGTTACGTGCCGTGGACAGCTTCAGCCCGGGGGATTTCCTGCATTGTCAGGAATACTTTGGCCGGGTCACCGAACGCGGATTGTTCCATGTCGAGATTCAGACCCAGGATCGGGACCTTGCGACGGTGCCGAACCTGTTTCTGGTCAACAACCCGGTCACCGTCGTGCACGAATCGGGCACGATCATCTCGGCCGATCTTTCGCTTGGTTATGATGTGTCGCACGTCCTTGTCGAGGAACTGCTCAAAGAGGCGGTGGTAGAAACCGGACTTTCTGACTCGTTTGTGCTGGTAGGTGACCTGAACGATTTTTCAGTGTCCTATCGCGTTGGGGGGTTTTCCGATGACGTCAGTCGATTGCTGACGACCAAGTCGAATCTGCGGAAGAATATTCTGCATGTGATGCACGCCAACGGCATCGAAATCGTATCCCCCAACTATATGAATCAGCGCGTGCTGACCCCGGGAGCACGCACACTTCCGCAGCGACATCGGGAAAAACAGAACGCTGAGACGGCCGCGACGCCAGAAGATGTCATCTTCGACAAGGCCGATAGCGCGGCGGAGCGGGAAGCGCTAAAGAGCGATCTGGCTGATGCCAGGGCGGCACTCGAAGACCTGCTGGCAGAGTGGAAAGCCAATCCTGATCGCCGTGAAGCGGTGGATCGTGAGAAGCTGCTGCTGGAGCGTCGCATTGAGTTCCTCACTGAACGGCTGGCTGTCGCAAGAAAAGATGACTAGTGTGTGGCGCACAAGCGAGTAGCCGGTGAACATTTGGGTGGATGCAGACGCTTGTCCGGCGGCTGTTCGCGAGATTCTGTTTCGCGCAGCTGAACGTGTCTTCGTGCCGCTGACGCTGGTCTCCAATCATCGAATTTCCGTGCCTGCCTCGCGGTGGATCCAGGCTGTTCAGGTCGAGCAGGGTTTTGACGTCGCGGATCATGAAATCGTCAGGCGTTGCGATCAGGGTGACCTTGTTATCACGAGTGATATTCCGCTTGCCGCGGAAATTATCGAGAAGGGCGGCCATGTACTGAGTTCCCGGGGTGAAGAGTTCACCGTGGACAATGTTCGTCAGCGACTGGGGATCCGCGATTTCCTTGATACCATGCGGGCTTCCGGTGTGAATACGGGTGGTCCGCCACCGCTGGCGGCGACCGACGTCAAACGCTTTGCCGATCGGCTTGACCGAACACTGACTCGACTGAGCAATTCACCTTAGCGCTGGCGTCTGATACGTTATTGACGATCACACCAGAGACACCAGAGAAGGTAGGTTCCCATGACAATTAGTCTATATGACATCAGCGTGGCGGCGTCGCTGCAGATCGTGGGCGCGGTCGCCCAGGTTCTGGAGAAGGGCAAGGCACATTGCGACGAACAGGGCATCGATCTGGACGAAATTGTCGCAACGCAGCTCTACGAGGACATGCTGCCGTTTCGCTTTCAGATTATTTCAGTTGTTCATCACTCATTGGGCTCGATTAACGGCATCAAGGCAGGTGAGTTTCGTCCCCCGAATGATCCGAATGAATATGACTATGCCGGACTTCAGGATCTTTTGAAGCAGTCGATCACTGCGTTGGAGGCGTTCGGACCGGACGAGGTCAACGCCTATGAAGGCAAGGAGCTGATCTTCAAGATTGGTGGCAATGAGATACCGTTCATTGCCGAGGCTTTTGTGCTCTCCTTCTCCCATCCCAATCTCTACTTCCATGCAACGACTGCTTACGACATGTTGCGTATGCGGGGCGCTCCGCTGGGCAAACGGGATTTTCTCGGCCGCATGAAGATCAATCGACAATGAAGTAGATGACGAAGCGGGCACGCGTTGTCGTCGAGTCGAGCGTTTTCATCTCTGCGAAGAAAAACGGCGAACCGGGTACCGATCAGTCGTTGGCAAGGTCGTCTATCAATCGTCTGAGGTAGCCGATATCGGATTTCAGCGAGTGGGCATCCTTGGCGATCAGGCGTCGGCTGCCGATGGTGCGACCGATCCAGCCCCAGATCTTGCCTTTCGCCTCTACCCATTTCCGCCGCTGGTTGTGTCGTGCTCCCTCGGCGTCGAACAGCACGCGATGGCCGCTGTGACTGAAGATCATCTCTGGTGGCAGATGTGGAACGATATCTTCAAGATTCACCACGCGGAAGTTTGCCCCCTTGATGCCTGCATTGATCGCGGCGGCAAACCTCTTGTCACCAACCCGGGGTGCGCCGAAGGTATACAACCCGTCAATGGGTATTGTGGTTTGTCTGCTCGCATCGAGCAGGGTTGCTGCCAGCAGGACCGCAAGTGCACCGCCAAGACTGTGGCCAGTCAGCCAGATTCGCTGTTGATTGTCCCTGAGTCGTGCGACGCTGTGGCCTAATTCATAGGCGGCTGCCTGGAATGCTTCAAGGAATCCTTCATGTACGCCGCCGACAAGTGGTCCGGTGGCTTTCCCGGCCTGAATGTTCGCGTTCCAGTCGGCCTTTGATTCGCTGCCACGAAAGGCCGCCAGAATAATATCGTCGTTCCGGGCAATGACTCCCTGGGTATCGATGTGTCGGCCCCTGGCGACGCTGAAGCTCTCACAATGGTCGAATCCCCAGGTTCGGAAATGACGGCTGGCGCCGCCGGGCTTGAGGTAGGCGGCCTGACTGGCCAGCGCCAGACTCAGTGCATCCCGCGGATTGTATTGGTTGGTGGAAAACTCCGGGTCGAACCGGGAATAGGGAATATCGATCGCGGCCATGGGTACGGTCCTTGTACTTAGCGAATATAAAGTAGGTGTTACGCGGGCTGATGCAGTTGTCTTTGATGGACACCCTCGAACGGGCCGTCCTCGCCAACATAGTGTTCTATCTGCCGACTATCGTCTATCAGCTTGACTACCATTACGACATCGTTCGGCTGGCCAAATGACAGCGTTTCATCTTCGGTCAGTTCCAGCAGCAGGGATATCATCGCTTTGCCAATCATGCCGTGGGAAATAATCGCAATATGATTAGCGTCTTCAGCCAGGACCTGTTGAATAAATGGCCGGGCACGATTGAACATGTCGGGATAGTTCTCGCAGTTTGGGCCGCGATAATGGAAGCGGTCGGCCTGGTAGGCTTCCCATTCTTCTTTCCACTTCACGGCCACTTCGGCGTACAGGTGCCCGCTCCAGTCGCCCGTGTTCCACTCCATGATGCGGTCATCAAAAGTGACTGGCAGATCAACATGACGAGTGATGATCTCGGCGGTCTGTCGGGTACGATCCAGCGGCGAAGCATACATGCGATCTATCGGAAACCGTGAAAGTAGCCGCCCGCTGACTTCTGCCTGTTGTCGTCCAAGGTCACTCAGGTCTGAGTTCCATTGACCCTGCATGCGGCGAATGGCGTTCCACTCGGTCTGGCCATGACGAATGAAGTACAGGTGTTTCATGGTGTCGCTTGAAATGTGACGCGCTAGGCTCGGGTACCCTCGAAGCTGGCGTTGCCCATCATGCCCAGTTTTACGTTTCCGCTGATGTTGTCCCCGTCCACCACTGCGTCGAAATCAAGCTGCATGGGCATGGGTCGGGTCATGTTGACGCTCCAGCGGAGTGTCGTACCGTCAATGGTGCCGCCCTCGAATTCCTGTTCGCCCTGGGAGCTCGCAATCTTGCCGGACAGACTGTCACCGTCCACCACCAGTGTCAGGACGCCTTCCTGCTTGCCCATCGGTGAATTGATCGTGACGTTATAGCTGCCTTCTGCACTCATTGTTGATCTCCTTGTCTGGTGTGTCGTCAATTGAGCCCGGGTTACCGTACCACAGGACGATGGCGGAGTACGATGACTCGCTTTTGACCTGATACAACCTTTACAATCGCTCGCATCGACCGGGTATGGGAATGCCGAGATATGGATGAAGACTCAATGGAACTTTCAACGCTGACAGACCTGCTGGACCGTCTTGATGACGAAGAGATCCGCTATACCCTGGCCAGTATTCGCGAGGGAGCCGTGCTGGTCACTGCTTCTGTCGAAGGCGAACGCTGGGAGATTGAGTTTCTCTCCAACGGTGAGATTGAGGTCGAGATCTTCCGTAGCAACGGCAATCTTTATGATGAGTCGGCCCTGGACGATCTGTTCGACTAATCCTGCACGACGGCAGCAAGCGCATCGTTGAAGGTTTGTGACGGGCGCATGGCGTTGCCGGCCAGAGTCGGATCGGGTTCGTAGTAACCGCCGATATCGACCGCCGCTCCCTGTGCTGCAAGCAGTTCCTCGTTGATCTTGTTTTCCTTCTCGCGCAGGGTCTCTGCAAACCGGGCGAAACGTGCTTTCAGGGTTGGGTCATCGTCCTGTTCGGCGACGGCTTCTGCCCAGTACATCGAGAGGTAGAAATGACTGCCTCGATTGTCAATCTCGTTCACCACCCGTGATGGTGACTTGTTGTTTTCCAGGAACTTGGCGATTCCGGCTGTGAGCGTGTCTGCCAGAATCCTGGCCTGCTTGTTCTCAAAGGATTTGGCGAGGTGTTCCAGCGATGCGCCCAGCGCCAGGTACTCGCCGAGCGAGTCCCAACGCAGGTGGCCTTCCTGAACAAACTGTTGCACGTGTTTGGGTGCTGAACCGCCGGCACCGGTTTCGAACAGACCGCCACCATTGATCAGGCGGACAATCGACAGCATCTTGGCGCTGGTGCCCAGCTCCAGGATCGGGAACAGGTCGGTCAGGTAATCTCGCAGCACATTGCCGGTGACAGAAATAGTGTCTTCACCTTTGCGCATGCGTTCGAGCGAGTGTCTCGCCGCGGCGGCAGGTGCCATCACGGACCAGTCGATGTCCCCGGGGTTATTTTCAGGCAGGTACTGTTCGATCTTGCGGATGAGCTGGGTGTCATGGGCTCGATTCTCGTCGAGCCAGAAGACGATAGGCATACTTGAATCCTTGGCGCGGGATACTGCGAGCGCCACCCAGTCGCGAACGGCCTCGTCTTTAACCCGGCACAGGCGCCAGATATCTCCTTCGGCCACGCTGTGTTCAATCAGCACATCGCCATTGCTGGACAGGACGCTAATAGTGCCGTTGCCGGGCGCTTCAAAGGTGGTGTCGTGAGAACCGTACTCTTCCGCCTTTTGCGCCATCAGGCCGACGTTGGGAACCGAGCCCATGGCGGTCGGATCAAAGGCGCCGTGGGCAATACAATGTTTAATGGTCTCGTCGTACACACCGGCGTAGGAGCGATCGGGAATCACGGCCTTCATATCATGAAGTTCGCCGTCCGGTCCCCACATCTTTCCGGACTCCCGAATCGCCGCTGGCATGGAAGCATCGATAATGACATCGCTCGGCACGTGCAGGTTGGTGATTCCTTTATCAGAGTTGACCATGGCAAGGTCCGGGCCTCGCGCCAGACAGGCATCCAGATCTGCCCTGATCTCATCTCGCTGTGCGGCAGGGAGTGATTCGATCTTCTCGTAGGCGTCACCGACGCCGTTACGCGGTGAAACGCCAAGTTGTTCGAAAATGGCAGCGTGTTTGTCAAACGCTTCCTTGTAGTAGGCCAATACCCCATAGCCAAAGATGATCGGATCTGACACCTTCATCATGGTGGCCTTGAGATGCAGCGAGAATAGGACACCGTCTTCGGTGGCTACGACTTCTTTCTCAAGAAAATCGCACAGGGCCTGCCTGCTCATAAACGCGGCATCAACGACCTCGCCGGCATCGACGCTGATTCCGTCAGCGAGGACTTTTTCCCCGCCAGCACCAGAGAATTCGACTTTGAGCGAGTCGGCGGCTGCCAGGGTCACGGACTTTTCGCTGCCGTAGAAATCACCCTCGGTCATGTGGGCGACATGAGACTTTGAATCGGCCGACCAGGCGCCCATGCGATGGGGGTAACGCTTGGCAAAATCCTTGACCACCCGGGCGGCGCGGCGATCAGAATTACCTTCCCGCAGCACAGGATTGACCGCGCTGCCCTTGACGCGATCGTACCGCGCCTTGATCTCGCGTTCTTCTTCGCTGCCGGGTTCTTCGGGATAGTCCGGCAGGTCATAGCCTTTGGCCTGGAGTTCCCGGATCGTTTCGTGCATCTGTGGCATTGACGCGCTGATATTAGGGAGCTTGATGATGTTGGCTTCAGGTTTCTGCGTCAGCGCCCCCAATTCAGCAAGGTCGTCGTTGATCCGTTGATCTTCCGTGAGTCGTTCTGGAAAGCTTGCGATCACTCGGCCCGCCAGTGAAATGTCCCGGGTCTCGACCTCAACACCAGCGGCATCGCTGAAAGCCTTGATGATCGGCAGAAAGGCGAAGGTCGCCAGACGGGGCGCTTCGTCAGTCTCGGTGTAAATGATCTTCGGTGTATCTGTCATGGAACCTTGTCTCGGGACACGCAAAAAATTTGGAGGCCAAAGCGTAAGCGTTGGCGGCGGCAGGGGCAAGGCAATCTGGGCATTGGGGCCAGAATCCCCTGTTTAAGCGTGGAAATGGTAACGGTTGCCCGGCGCCGGGCTTGTCGCTAGGGTTTGCGTTCCAGAACTCTGAGTGATGATGATGGAACTACCCAGCAGCGAAGAATGGGCCAGGCGGTGTGCCGCGGATGGCGAGTTTCTGATCGCGGCCCGGTATTGGCGCGGTGGCATCCGTCTCAGGGTAGACGATGACTTGTTGCTGACGTTGTCGGTAGCCGCTGGCGAGGTTGACGGCAGCGATCCGCGCGATGATGGGGTGCTGGAGTTTGAAGGGACACGCGACGCCTGGGGAAAATTGCTGTTGGCAACGCCGCCGCCCATGTACACCGATGTGGTGGCTGCCCTGGTCCGGGGTAGCGACATCGGTCGGCATGGTCCCCGACTGCTCCACGCGCAGTATTACGGTGCCGCGATGCGAGCGATCGAATTGTTGCGTCCGGCGTCGGCCGATCAGGGCAGCCGAATGCCCCCGCCGACTCAGGCACTGGAAGATGTGATGGGTCGATACATCAATCTCGAACTGGGTGGTGACCGCTACCGTGTCTATTTTGAGGAAGCGGGGCAGGGGATTCCTTTGTTGCTTCAGCACACGGCGGGCGCCCACGGCAGCCAGTGGCGACATCTGTTGGTCTCGTCAGAAATCACCGAACACTTTCGCCTGATCGCCTATGACCTGCCGTTTCATGGCAAGTCCATGCCGCCAGAGGGCCGCGAATGGTGGCGAGAGCCCTACGAACTGACCGGCGACTTTGTTCGTCGCGTTCCCGTTGCCCTTGCCAATGCCCTGGGCCTGGATCGTCCGGTTTTCATGGGCTGTTCGGTGGGTGGACTCCTGGCGCTGGACTTGGCCCTCCATTATCCGGATGAGTTTCGGGCCGTGATTTCATTGGAGGGTGCATTACATATCGGCGGGGAGCCGGAGAGTTCCTATGAATTCTTCCATCCCCAGGTCAGTAATGAATATAAGGCGCGACTGATGGAGGGTCTGATGTCACCCACATCCCCTCGCGCCTATCTCAAGGAAACCAGCTTCGTTTATTCCTCGGGCTGGCCGGCCGCGTTCCAGGGAGACCTGTTTTACTATCGACAGGATTTCGATCTGCGTAAAGATGCGCGCCGTATTGATACTTCAAAGGTAGGCGTCCACATATTGTCGGGTGAATACGACCACAGTGCCACGGTGGCGATGGGGAGAGCGGCTCATGAAGCGATTCCCGGTTCGACCTGGCAGGAGATGAAGGGTGTGGGGCATTTCCCCATGTCAGAGAATCCGGTGGCATTCATGGCCTATCTCAAACCCGAATTGGACAGTATTCGACTAAACGGAAGGTAACTGTAGTTATGGAAATATCGGGCAAGGTGGTCGCCATTACCGGGGCCGGCAACGGCATCGGTCGGGCTGTCGCCATCGCGATGGCGCAGCAGGGCGCGGACGTCGCGATTGGGGATCTTGAACTGGATGCGGCAAAGCAGGTCGCCGGTGAGGTTGAAGCCCTGGGCAGGAAGGCGTTGGCGTTCCAGCTGGATGTGGTGGACGAATCCTCGATGCAGGCGTTCTTTGACGCGACGCTCGAACAACTGGGTCCCGTGGATATCCTGATGAGCAATGCAGGTGTCAGCCAGCCGCGGCGATCCCTCTATAAGACGTCAAGAGCTGACTATGAATGGATATTCGGGGTCAACGTGGGTGGTATCCTGAATGCTTTGCGCGTATTTGTACCCCATATGGTTGAGTCGGGACGCCAGTGCTGGCTGATCAATACCGGCTCTGAACACAGTCTCGGTCTGCCGCACACCCATTCCGGACTGTACACGGCATCGAAACACGCCGTCCTGGGTATGTCGGACGCACTTCGCAACGAGCTGCCTGACCATGTCGGCGTCAGCGTATTGTGCCCCGGCATCGTTGAGACATCACTGTGGCGCTCATCGGAAAGGCGCGCGGAACAGTTTGGCGGCAGCACAGAATCGAATCCGGCTGGTTCGGCTGTCATGGCGGAGGGAATGCCTGCTGAAGAAGTGGCCCAACGATTAATTCAAGGGGTCAGGGATGAACACTTTATTATTCCGACCCATGCCCATGTCGAGCGTGATGCGCGCAAACGCTGGGAGATGATTGAGGCAGCCTTTTCCACCCAGGCACCTCACTATGAAGGAGATGAAAAGTACGACGTCAATACAATTGTGAACCGGTTTATGGCGTCGCAGGCGAATCGTTAATTTGAAAAAGACTTCTGGACAGGAGAGTAACTCATGAGCAAATACAAATTATTGATCAACGGCGAACTGGTCGCCGGTGACAAGGCCATGGATGTGGTCAATCCGGCAACAGAAGAGGTACTCACTGAGTGTCCCTGGGCGTCCGAGGATCAACTGAATCAGGCAGTGGCGGCGGCCAAGGCCGCATTTCCAGCCTGGAGCGCCACCTCGATTGATGAGCGCAAAAAGGTCGTCGGTGCCATCGCGGATACCATTGAAGCCAACGCCCAGGAAATCGCGCAGTTGCTGGTGCAGGAACAGGGCAAGCCACTGCAGGAGGCCATTGGCGAGACTTATGGCACCGTTGCCTTCTTCCGCTACTTCATGTCCCTGGACCTGCCGGTCAAGGTGATCGAGGACAGCGAGCGCCGGCGCGTAGAGGCTCATCACAAGCCGCTGGGTGTGATCGGTGCGATTGTGCCGTGGAATTTCCCCTTGATCCTGATGTCGTTCAAGATTCCGCCGGCGCTGATCGCGGGCAATACCATCGTCCTCAAACCTGCCCCGACGACGCCGCTGACCTCACTTCGCATCGCTGAACTGGTCAAGGATGTTGTGCCTGCGGGTGTGCTGAACGTCATTACCGACAAGAACGATCTTGGGGCACCAATGACCGCCCATCCCGATGTGCGCAAGATTTCCTTCACGGGCTCGACGGCCACCGGCGCGAAAGTGATGGCGGGGGCCGCCGGCCTGCTGAAGCGGATCACGCTTGAGCTGGGTGGAAATGATGCGGGCATCGTGCTCGATGATGTTGATCCCAAGAAGGTGGCACCACAGCTGTATGACAGTGCCTTCCGGAACAGTGGCCAGATCTGCATTGCCATGAAACGCCTCTACGTTCACGAAAAGGTCTACGACGAGATCTGTGAGGAACTCTCCCGAATTGCCGACGAGGCGATTATCGGCGACGGGCTGGAACAGGGGACCACCATGGGGCCGCTGCAAAACAAGATGCAGTTCGACAAGGTGAAGGAACTGATCGAAGAAGCGCGGGACAAGGGCAAGGTGATTGCTGGTGGAGAAGTACCCGACCAGAAGGGTTACTTCATTCGTCCAACCGTTGTCCGTGATATCGGCGATGATGCCCGATTGGTGAAGGAGGAACAGTTTGGGCCGGTACTCCCGGTACTCAGCTTCTCCGATGAAGACGACGCCGTGACCCGCGCCAACGATTCACCCTGGGGCCTCGGCGGTTCAGTCTGGGCCAGTGATCTTGACCGCGCCCATTCGGTCGCGGACAAGATGGATGCGGGAACGATCTGGATTAACCAGCACGCAGCGCTGGACCCCAGCCTGCCTTTTGGCGGGTCCAAGAGTTCCGGGCTGGGTACGGAACTGGGCCAGGAAGGCCTTGAAGAGTTCACCCAGCTCAAGGTCATCAACATGAAGAAGGAAACCGCAGCCTGAGGAGCCGACTATGGCATTTGTCGAGTTCGAGAACAGAGATGGCATCGGCGTCCTTTCGTTAAACCGGCCCGATGCGCTCAATGCGTTGAGTCCCGCTCTGTTCCTTGAGTTGCGAGAGCATATTGACCGCATTGCGGAAGATACCGAGAACGTCGGCTGTGTCGTGCTGCGCGGCAACGGCCGGTCCTTTTCGGCAGGCAATGACTTAAAGGCCATCCAGGCGGGAGAGGTTGCCCCGCCCGGATTCCAGGCAGCGACCCTCGACGCGATCGAAGCCATGCCGCAGCCGGTGATTGCAGTGGTGAAGGGACATTGTTACACCGGTGCGCTGGAGCTGGTGCTGGCCTGCGATCTGCTGATCTGCGGGGAAAGCGCCAGGATCTGCGATACCCATGGCAAGTGGGGACTGGTGCCGACCTGGGGCATGCCGCAACGGCTGCCGCGGAGGATTGGCGCGATCAGGGCCAAGGAGATCATGTTCACAGGACGTATCGTGGGTGCCGAGGAGGCGGTCGGGATCGGTCTTGCCAATCAGATGGTCGCCGATGACGAACTCGATGAGACGGCGATGGGCCTGGCGCGACAGTGCCTGGAAAACTCCTGGCATACCCTGCGTTCCGAGAAATTCATGATCCGCGAAGGGATGCAACACGGTCTGGATGAGGGCCTGGCGTGGGAGCGGGCCAACAATCCCGGCCACGCGCCGGACTCCCAGGACCGCATCGCCGGTTTTTCCAAGAAGTAGGTTTCAGCAAGCAGGCTGGTAATGCGTAATCGGCATGGGTAGAGTCTGGCGTGTTAGTTATTTGACGATTAGCAAGGTAAACGTTTCGCTACCTACAGGTCTCGCACATGAAAATCTCTATTAGCGCTCACTATTCCCGTGGCGATATCAGCAAGCAGGCGGCCGATCTGGTCGAGTTGGAGAAGGCCGGCGCCGACTATATCTGGGTCGCAGAGTCCTATTCGTTCGATTCTGTCAGCGCGCTCGGTTATCTGGCGGCGGTCACCAACCGCGCTACCCTGGCTTCGGGCATCCTGAATGTCTTCAGCCGGACACCGACGGCGCTGGCCATGACGGCGGCGGGGCTCGACGCCTTGTCCAGTGGCCGGTTTATGCTGGGACTGGGTGCTTCCGGCCCGCAGGTCATTGAAGGTTTCCACGGGGTACCCTATGACGCACCGCTGACGCGGATGCGAGAAGTTATTGAAATCTGCCGCAAGGTCTGGCGCCGCGAAGAAAAGCTGACCCACGATGGCAAGAAGTATCAGCTACCACTGCCGGCGGGACAGGGCACGGGCCTGGGCAAGCCCCTCAAGATCATCAACCATCCACTGCGTGATCGTATCCCGGTCGCCATGGCGACGCTGGGTGGCAAGAGTGTTGAAGTGACGGCAGAGATCGCCGAAGTCTGGTTGCCGACCTTTTTTATGGCGGAGAAGGCGCAGGATGTCTGGGGCAAGTCCCTGAAGAAGGGCCTGGCCAAGCGCGATCCGGCGCTGCCGCCACTGGAAATATTCGCCGGTGGTGCCGTGGGTATCGGCAAGGGCCTTGAGGACCTGCGTAACAATGCCCGTCCTAACACGGCGCTTTATATCGGCGGCATGGGGGCGCGGGAGAAGAACTTCTACAACGACATCTTCTGCCAGTACGGCTTCGAGGAAGAAGCGGAGAAAATTCAGGACCTGTTCCTGTCCGGCAAGAAGAAAGAAGCGGAAGCCGCCATTCCGCAGGCATACCTGGATGCGACATCGTTGATCGGTGAAGAAGGTTTTGTCAGAGATCGTCTGGCGGCACTGAAAGAAGCGGGCGTGACAGCAGTGAGCGCCGGTTTTATCGGCTCGACCATTGAAGAACGCGTGCAGCAATGTGACGCGCTAAAGAATATCATCGAGTCGATGTAACCTGCGGGGGAAAGAATCCAGAGGGAAATCAATGTCGAAAGTGACGATCATCGGTAACGTCAGCGCTGAGGACGATTACACCCACGAGCTCGGCCCAGAAGAGAATTTCAACGAGTCCGTCTATTTCAATTTTTTTGACCGTAACCACAGTCGCGGTGGTTTTATTCGCATGGGCAATCGTGCCAATGAAGGCCACGCGGAAATGACGGTACTGGTGTTTAACCCGGATGGTTCAGGGTTCTTTTATTACGACAAGCCGGCCATTTCACATAACGATGGCTGGGACGCAGGCGGCGCAAGAGTTGACGTGATTGAGCCCGGCTACGAGATTCGGACCCGCTATGAAGGCAAGGCGCTGCACATGCAGGATCCGAGAGATATGAAGGATCCGAGCAGCGCGTTCAAATCCAACCCGTTTCGCAATATCTCCATTGACCTGATTCACCAGGGCGTCGGTCCCCTTTACGGTCATGTTGGCGATGCAAGCAGCAAGAACCAGTTCTCAAGGGCGCATTATGAACAGCACATGCGTGTGACCGGAACGATTCATGTTGAGGGAGAAGATCCCATCGAGTTCAACGGTCACGGTTTGCGCGATCACTCCTGGGGCCCGAGGTTCTGGCAGGCGGCACGTTCCTATCGCTGGATCACCGGCAACTTTGGTGATGATCTGGGCATGGTGATCAAGCCCGGTCGTACAGGAACGATGTTCCACAAGGGCCATGAGTACATCAGGGCGACATCGGTTGAACTGCAGTCCGAGTACGAGACCGGTGATCACTTTCATCGCGGCTTTTCAGCGAAGGTACAGCTTGAGAATGGCGACTCGCATACGATCGAAGCGACCGTGAAGGGCTTTATCCCGCTACGTAATCGTCGTTCCGGCAAGGTGACCTACATCGGCGAAGGCATGACCGAATATGTACTGGACGGTGACCGGATTGGATACGGGTTGAGTGAATACCTCGATCAGCCTGATGCGCCCCTCGATGACGAGAGTGCGCCGCTATTGTGGCAGGCCGACTAAATAAAAAAAGGGGAGCAAAGACAATGTCTGAAGCAAGAGCGAGCGAGAGTTCCGAGCAGGCGGAATTCAGGGCGTATTGCCGGGAATGGCTTGAGAAGAATCACCCGGGCCGTCCGCCCGCGCACATCAAGTTACCGCTGGGCGCGCTTGAGTTGAGTGATCCGGATGCCCTGGAATGGCTCAGGGCCTGGCAAAAGTCTGCCTATGAGGGTGGTCTCATCGCCTGTGACTATCCCAAAGAATACGGCGGTGGGGGACGCGAGAACTGCCAGGCGATTGCCAACCAGGAAATGCAGCGCGCCAAGACACCCTTCTTCCCGAACAACATTGGCTTCGGCATGGCGGCGCCCACGATCTTCTTTCACGCGCGCGATGAGGTGAAGGCTGAACTCCTACCGCCACTTTTTTCGGCCGATGAAATCTGGTGCCAGGGATTCAGTGAGCCGGGTGCCGGTTCGGACCTCGCCAACCAGCAGACTTTTGCTGAACGTGATGGCGATAACTGGGTCATCAACGGCCACAAGGTCTGGACCTCGCTGGCGCACTTCGCCGATCGCATGATCCTGTTGTGTCGCACCGACAAGTCGGACAAGTACAACGGTATCTCCTATTTCGTGGTGCCGATCAAATCGGCGCTTGGTAACGGGGTCACCGTTCGCCCGCTGATCAAGATGACCGGCGAAACCGGATTTAACGAAGTGCTGTTCGATAACCTCGTCATCTCCGACAAGTACCGTCTGGATGAAGTGGGTGCCGGCTGGAAAGTCGCCATGACCACACTCACCCATGAGAGGGGCGCCGGACAACTGGTCACGCCTTCCGCCGGTGGTATGGCGGCAGAAGAAAAATCCGGCGTGCGTACCTCCAGTATCGATTCGCTGATTGAACTGGCCAAATTGCAGCCCCGTGGCGACAAGACCGCAGCGGATGATCCGATGATCCGCGATGAAATCATGAAGCTGATGATTCGCGAGGCCGGTATTACTCAGAATGGCCGGCGGGCGAAGGTGCAGGCGCTGACAGACCACCCGATGCGAATTCCGCTGCAGGGTAAGTTGTCCCGCACCGAGATTCACCAGGACATGACCCAGCTTTCCTACAACATCGAGGGCATGGCCAGTACGCTCTACCTCCCCGATGAAAATGCGCCGGCCAGCGGCAAGTATCCGCTGGCGTACATGAACAGTTTCGGCATGACCATCGCGGCAGGCACCAACGAGATTCAACGCAACATACTGGGTGAGCGGGTGCTTGGCCTGCCGAAGACGAAATAGGAGCGGGCCATGGCAGACCAACCTCGTAATTTTGGCTTCGGCGAAGACGAAACCATGCTGCGCGACTCAGCGCGGAAGTTCTTTGAGGACAACTACTCGGCGGACAAGCTTCACCGGCTGGTTGCTCATGACAGTAATATTCATCGGGACAACGAATGCGTCTGGAATCCTGACCACTGGCAGCAGATTGTTGAGCTGGGCTGGCCGGCGGTCTGCGTGCCCGAGTCGGCTGGTGGAATAGGCATGCCATTGGTGGCGGCAGTTGCACTGGCAGAAGAGATGGGCCGGGCTGCATTCCCGTCACCGCTCGAATCCACCTTTTGCGCTACTTTCGTACTAAAGGCCTGTGATACAACCTCCGCCGGTGACGCCCTGGGTGCCATTGCGGGCGGTACGGCAACGTCCCTAGCCATCCTCGATAAAGTCGCAGGTTGGGATTTTTCCAACACCGATGTCATGGTCAAGGACGGCAAGCTATCCGGTACCTCGTACTACGTCCAGGATGCGCGCAAGGCGGAACAGTTTGTGGTCAGCGCGAAGGGTGAGGGTGGTGTTGGCTTGTACCTCGTGGCCGCCGGTGCGGACGGGCTCGACATCAAGCCGGACAGCATCATTGACCTGACCCGCGATCAGGCGACGCTTGGTTTCGACAATGTCGATGCGATTGAGCTGGCGCCACCCGGCGCTGGTGTTGCCGCTATCGAGTTGGCGTTGCCGTCAATACTCTGCATCCTGTCGGCCGACATGGTGGGCGCGGGTGAATGGCTCTTGCAGACAACCGTCGAATACGCCAAGACCCGCGTGCAGTTTGATCGACCTATTGGCTTCTTCCAGGCCATCAAACACCCGCTGGTGAATGTGATGCAGGCAATTGACCGCGCCAGGTCGCTGACCTACAACGCGGCCTGTGCTGTTGATCATGAGCCGGACAGGGCACTCCAGTTTGCTCGCATGGCGAAATCCGAGGCCAGTGACATGGCAGTCTTCTCATCGAGTCGCGCGGTGCAGTTCCATGGCGGCATCGGCTTTACCTGGGAATGCTATGTGCACATGTTCTTCAAGCGGCAGATGCACAGCCAGGTCCTGTTCGGTGATGGTTCTTACCAGCGCGCGCAACTGGCGGATGAGGTGATTGGTAAGGCGGCGTGAGACCGCTCGTTGCACCTGGCGATGGTCAGTATCGCTAAAGGTGTCGAGAAGGAACTCGGCACCGAAGAAGCTGAGGGGTCAGAGTAAAGTACCAGAGTAGCCAAAGGTAAATTGTTTTCACTAACCCGGCAGTGATGGCTTTGATCAAGGAGGAAGTGATTTAGCGTTGGATTGCTATGGCATCTTACTCCTTACTCTAGACCCTAAAAAAACGGTTCTATGAGAACGACGTCTACGCTGCTTGATTGGCAGGCTTTGTCACGAAGTGAAATGCGAGTCCGCCAAACGCACCGGCGACTCCTTGCAGGATCAGACCATCAAGAAAACGCGTCGGCGCGATGCCTACCATGCCCAGTACGGCCTCGGCGATGACGTGCAGCGCAATCATTGCGACAAAGCCGGAAAGCGTATATCCGATAAGGCGAAGGTTCGGAAGAAAGTGAATAACGGCGCGCGCAACCGGGAACGCGATGATCAGGGCTACTGAGACGAGAGGTAGATAGAGCCCTGTCATGTGGGTGATGTCGTGAATCGCGGCGTCAATGCGCACACTGAAGTTCACCTCGAGTCCAAGTTTGATGACCTGGGCGAGGTTTCCCTGACTTATGAAGATCGCACCCGCGACGTAGGTCACGAGGACAGCAACAATGAACCCGGAGAGCGTTTTAATGATCGCCATGAGAAGCCGCTTCAACGTTATAATGCGTAGAGTTTACCGCAAGAGACTCTCCGCCGTGCGACATCTGCTTATCACTTTGTTTCTGCTTGTGCTCTCAACCTCGTCAAGAGGTGACTATACGATCGAAACGGTGGCTGCTGGCTTCAGCCATCCCTGGTCGATCGCATTTTTGCCCGATGGCGATTATCTGGTGTCGGAGAAGAGCGGCAGCCTGCGCCGGGTTTCTCCCGAAGGCGAAAAGAGCGACCCTCTGACCGGCGTACCCGAGACCTATTTTGCGTCACAGGGTGGCTTCTTCGATGTGGTGCTCGATCCGGCGTTCGTTGAAAACCAGACCATTTATCTTTCATTCGCCTATGGCACGCCCGAGGCTAATGGCACGCGTATCGTGCGCGCCACTTTGAAAGGCAATGCGCTGGAGGATGTTGAACCCATCTTTACGGTATCGCCGCTGAAAGACACGCCGGCGCACTATGGCGGCAAGCTTGCCTTCCTGCCAGATGGCACGCTACTGATGACCACCGGCGACGGCTTCAACTTTCGTGAAGCACCGATGGATCCGTTCTCGCAGCTCGGAAAAACGATTCGTATCCATGTTGACGGCTCGATTCCGGAAGACAACCCATTCGCGGATGGTGTGGAGGGTAGCGCTGCGATTTACACGATGGGCCATCGTAACCCTCAGGGCCTGGTGGTTGATCCGGAAGGCAATGTATGGCTGCATGAACATGGTCCGCAGGGCGGCGATGAGCTGAACCTGCTCAAACCTGGTGCGAACTATGGCTGGCCGGCAACCACCCACGGCATCAACTATTCAGGTGCCTATGTATCTCCATTCAAAACGGCCCCCGGCATTGAACCGCCCCTGACGCACTGGACGCCGAGCATTGCGCCTTCCGGAATGGCGTTCTACGACGGCGATCAGTTTCCGCAATGGAAAGGCGATTTGCTGGTTGGCGCGCTGGTCGATCAGGACGTGAAGCATCTTGACCTGGAAGGCACATCGCTGGTTGGGGAAACCGCGATCTTCCCGGAAGTGAAGGCGCGCATCCGCGATGTGCGTGTGGGTCCGGACGGGTTCGTCTATCTGCTGACCGACCGCGAGGGCGGCAAGATCCTGCGCGTTCGACCCTAGATGTTCGGATCCGATTTAATGATGTCGATCAGCTCAACGATCTTGTTGGCAAGCAGAACGAAATCCTGATCGGCACCGCATTGCACCTTTCATCAGAACAGCTCATCAGAACAGCGACGGAGCCGTTGGCGTAAACGACCGTGAGCCGCGTGCCACGGTCCGGGTGGAGGGTGCGCCCGGGCGTTTCTTTGGTGCTATAGTTAGACCTCTCACGCGCCGGTTGATTCTAGTATGCCCTGTGTACGAACGAGGTCATCGGATGTTGAGTGTCTGCTAAGAGGGCCATTCGCATTGGGATTGTTGCAATGGATTGCACGAGCCGGGCGTTATGTGGCCGTCCTTGTCCTGTTTTGTTCCCTGCCGTTCGCGTATGCGGCCGAGTCGCCGCGTGAGCAAGCCCTTCAGGAGATTATCTCCGGTAAGAGTGGATCAACTTCTGAGCGTTTCGGGGCGTTGACCCAACTCGCCGAACTCTATCGCAGCCAGGGGTTCAAGCGCAGGGCGTTACCGCTCCTGGAAGAGGCCGAGACCCTTTCGCGTGGGCTGCACGAGACTCACCAACGCAGGGTCAGGTTCCTGCTGGGCAGTTTGCTGTACGACATGGGTGCATATGCAGAAGCCCAGGACGCGCTCGAATCGCTCATGCAGGAAACCGCTGGTGAGGACAGTCTCGAGCGGGTCCAGATTCTCAACGAGTTGGGCATGGTCTTCGGGTTGGTCGCCAATCACAGACGTGCCGTCGAGCTGTTCGACGAAAGTGTTGCGCTGGCATTCGGGCTGGGTGCACGGACCATGCAGGCTCGCATCAATGTCAATCTCATGAAGTCTGTGCTGACGATGGGGAATGTCGAGCGGCTCAGCGAAGCCTCTGTAAGACTTGAATCCCTGTTGACTGAAATTCCCAACGATATCGAAAAGGCGGAGATCCTCATTGCGGTAGCCAATGAATACCGCAGGGCGTTCTGGTACTTCAATTTGAACAAACAGTGGATGTTGAACGCTCACAACCATCTGCAAGATGCCGGACGTATTGCCAGGCAGAATGGAGACCTCAGACTGTTGTCCTATGCTCGTGGATACCTGGGCCGGCTGTATGAAGATGACAAGGCCCTCGACACGGCTTTGTCCTTGTCGAGAGAGGCCGCGTTTCATGCCAACTCGATACAGGCATACGAAAGTGCTTATCTCTGGGAATGGCAGATTGGCAGAATCCAGAAGAAGCTCGGCAATACGACGAAGTCCGTCGAAAGCTATGAGCAGGCGATTGCCACGCTGGAACACGTAAGGCAGGACCTGATCGACGGTTCACCGTACACGTTCCACCAGAAAATCCAGCCACTGTTCTCCGAGCTGTCTGACACGCTGTTGACCTCAGCGAGAGCGCTCCCTGAGGGTGGTGCAAAGCAAGGGCGGCTCGCCCAGGTGCAGGAGATTCTGGAACAGGCCAAGTCGGCCGAACTTCAGGACTATTTCCAGAACGAATGTGTACTGCCGGAAACCTCGGTTGAGCTTGGCCAGGTCGAGTCCGGCACAGCGACTGTCTATCCCGTGATACTGCCTGACCGCCTCGAGATACTCGTTAGCATCGACGGAAAGATTCATCAGTTCGTATCCAGAATCGATGTTGTCGAGTTCAATAGCCTCGTGAATGAGTTCCGGGACAACCTGCAAATCGACTATGGAGACGATGACTATCTGTTGATTGGACAGGATCTGTATCAGCTGGTGATTGAGCCCTTCGAGGAGCTTCTGGTAGAGCAGGATGTCTCGACCCTCTTATTCGTTCCCGAAGGCGTTTTGAGAACAGTCCCCATTTCGGCTTTACATGACGGAGATCAATACCTCATCGAGAAGTATGCAATCGCGACGACGCCGGGGCTGAAACTCACGTTGCCAACGCCCCTGGAACTCTCCGAGTCCGCGGTGTTTGCGGGGGGAATCTCCGAATCGCTTCGCGGTTTTTCCGGTTTGCCAGGGGTTCCGATCGAACTCCAGAACCTGCAAAGTAAGTATGGCGCTTCGGTTCTTCGTGACAGTGCTTTCAGTACCGACGTGGTACAGGAGCAGATGTCATCTGATGCCTATTCGATCGTCCACATCGCAACTCACGGTCACTTCGATAGCAACCCGCAGAAGTCGTTTCTGTTGACCTATGACGACAAACTGACGATGAACATGCTCGAGCGATCTATAGGTTATCGCAAGTATCTGGGGGACCCGCTCGAGTTGCTGGTGTTGAGTGCGTGCGAGACCGCAGCCGGGGACAACCGCGCCGCCCTGGGGCTGGCGGGTGTGGCACTTAAAGCCGGTGCACGTAGCGCAGTCGCAACGTTGTGGCAGATCAGTGACGCTGCTACCGTGAGATTGATCGACGCGTTCTACGAGAATTCTGCAGCCGGCAGGTCCACCAAGGCAGTCGCCTTGCAGCAGGCGCAGGTTACATTGATTGACGATGACATGTTCTCGCATCCCAGCGACTGGGCGCCGTTTCTGCTCATAGGTAACTGGCTATGAGGCTGTCACTTGTTCTTTACCTGTTCCTTTTTGTGGGCCCACATGTCTGGGCTGCCGAAACTCCTCTCCACGTTGTCATCGGCAGTTTTGCAACCGAAGCGGCCGCCGAGCGCGCAAGGAAGGTCAGCTCGTACAGTCGGGAACTGCTGGTGGTTCCGGCCAGGATCGAATCAGGGCAGGTCAACTGGCGTCTGGTATCAGGGCCTTTTAATTCGTATGCGGAAGCACGTCGAGAGAGAGAACAGCTGAGACAGCTGGGTGTCGAGTCTGCGTGGATCGCCAGCGCGGAAACCTCATTGGTGGCCACCGCGCCAGAGGATGCGGCGCCGGAGCCGCAGCCGGAAACGCGAGGGAAAGCAGCTCCCGTGTTCAGGGATGTCATTGGTGAACAAACACTGGTGAAACGAGGAATCCCCCAGGATTTGAACCGTGGGGTACTGGTTCGAGTGACTCCTGAATCTCTGGCACGGTACATGGAAGAACGTGACGACACAGACGGCAAGATGCTGCCCGCAATGGAGCTGCCTTCCGCGCAACGCGTTTCCCAGATGCAGGAGATTTATCTCAGCGAAGTGCGTCTGCGTGGCAGTGACCTCATGGCCTCGGAACTTAAGTCTATCTTCGAACCTTATCTGGATCGGAGCATAACCACCGAAGAGTTGCTCGAGTTGAAGAATCGCGCGAACCAGATGTTCGTGACGAACGGTTATATTAACTCAGGGGTACTGATTCCCGATCAACAGGTGGTCGATGGGGTCATTGTGCTCGATACCATCGAAGGGAGCGTAAATCGGATCGACGTCAGCGGTCGGCTTCGAAGTTCGTACGTTAGCAGCCGACTGGACACGGAGCAGCCGTTCAATCTGCACGATCTGCAGACTTCTTTGAAACTTCTCGAGAAAGATCCCCTGGTAGAAACCGTCAAGGCGAGAATCCTGCCGGGTGATCGTCTCGGCACGGCAACAGTGGACATCGAAGTCGACGCAGCGAAGTTCTATCGAGTTGGACTTACGGGTTCGAACAATCGAGCACCCAGCGTTGGCGCGGAACACGGCGAGCTGTACTTTGGTGCGGACAACCTGCTTGGTTTTGGCGACTCGCTGTTTCTGTCCGGCTCGGTGACCGAGGGTCTGGATGCGTACGCTTTTGAGTATGCCATTCCGTTCAACTCCCGCGACCACACGTTCCTGCTCAGCTATTCAAGGACGGATGCGGCTGCGGTGGAGGAACCTTTCAATGCGATTGATATCGACAGCGTTACGGAGTCGCTACGGGTGGGGCTCATCTTCCCGGTTCGGCGTACGCCGAACTCTGAACTGGCAGTCGAGGTCATCGCTGAGGCGAGGCGCAACCTAACTTCCTTGTTAGGCGTACCCTTCTCGTTTTCTGAAGGTGCGATTAACGGTGAATCACGGGTTGCTCCCGTCAGGGTGGGTGCCACATACGTGCGCCAGGGCCTGTCACAATCGATTGCAGGAAGGCTCGTCGTATCGAGAGGAACCACTGCATATGATGCGACTGAACAGGTATCGGGTCCCGACGGCGAGTTTACTTCCGTGCTGGGGCAGCTCCAGTACTCGCGTCAGTTAACGGGCAACTTCCATATGACCGCGAAGATGCTGTTCCAGTACACGGCTGATCCATTGCTGGCTATCGAGCGGGTGTCCATTGGCGGATTTGATACGGTGCGTGGTTATCGTGAGAACCAGCTGGTTCGTGACAACGCTTATCTGGTGTCTGTGGAAGGACGGTATCGATTGCCGGCGGTGCCACAGGTGCAGTTCGTGACTTTCGCGGACTGGGGTAGTGGGGAGAACGACGACGAGTCGGTAGGTGACGGATCCGATGACCTGTCGAGTGTGGGTGTGGGAATCGACGTACGAGCACTTCGAGGCTTCTCAGCGAGTCTCTACTTCGCTCATGGCTTCAAAGACTTCACTTTCCCAACAAGCGATCTGCAGGATGATGGGATTCATTTCATGCTCAACTACGAGTACAGGTTCTAGGCGATGAGTCGACGTTGGTGGCTCTTCGTGCTGGTGTTTGTCCCGATAGCCGGGTCAGGCGATGTCGTGCTCGATGGATCTACCGGAGGCACCGCAGGTTCATCAGTTGGTGCCGGGAGCGGTTTTACCTACGACATTACCGAAACGCTCGGTACTCGAAGCGGAAACAACCTGTTTCACAGTTTCAGCGAATTCGACATTGATGTTGGCGAGCATGCGAACTTCTCAGGCGACAATGCCATAGAGAACATCGCCGCCCGTGTCACGGGAGGGCTCACTTCAGATATCGCCGGCCAGGTCACATCGACGATCACATCCTCGGCCTTGTGGCTGATCAATCCTGCCGGTTTCATATTTACTAATGGCGCCGTCGTCGATGTCGACGGTGCGTTTCATGTTTCCACCGCCGACTTCGTTTCCTTTGCCGACGGCGCGAGGTTCCATGCGGATCTCTCGCAGACATCGACGATGACCAGCGCCGCAATTGCTGACTTCGGGTTCCTGGGGGGCTTCGCCGAAGGAACCATTGAGTTCGAGTCGGACTCGGCGAGTGCGGTTGGCAGCGCTCACGTTGCTGGCAACAACCTGACCATCAACACCGATGGCATCACCATGGAAAGGGCTGACATATTCGGCAGTGGGATCGGCATCGTGGGTGGCGACATCAGTATTGATACCAGCCTTGTCTTTAGCCAACGCGGTGGAATCTTCATCTCCGGTGGGGATTTCCTCTCGGTCGACTCCGTCATCTTCACCGCGGGCCAGGGCAGTAGCGTCGACATTGATACGGACTCGATGACTATTCAGGGGGTGAACGGTTCGAGCCGGATTCAGTCAGGCGGATTCACTGCCAGCGGTGGTGACATCACCATCAACACGAGCGATCTGGTGCTCGATAACAACGCTCAGTTGATCTCTTCCTCCGGTAGTGATTTTACCGGCGGCAACGTCGATGTAACTGCCAGCAGTGTCACGGTGCAGGCCAACAGCAGCATTGACCTCGCTGCGGGTGCAAGCAGTGTTGCGGGTACCCTGACTATCGTGACGGGCGACATGCTGATCACCGATTCCTCGAGCCTCAACACCCAAAGTGATTTCGAGGCCGGTACCGCGGGTGCGATTGTGGTGCGTGCCTCGGGAGACCTGGAGATCTCAGAGAACAGTACGCTCAATGCGACCTCTGCAATTTCAGGTCGAGGTGGTGCCGTCGATATCGATGCCGCCAACATATCGATCCTGAATGGTTCCAACATCGATGTGCAAACATCCGGTTCGGACGATTCGGGCGCTGTGGTGCTTACAGCGACCGGAAACGTGATCGTCGATAACGCAACCATCAATGGAAACAGCAGCGGTGCCGGGCGAGGCGGTTTCATATTCTTAAATGGCGCGGCAGTAGATATTGATGGATCCGCAATCAACGGCTTTGCTGATGGTAGCGGGCTCGGTGGGGCAATTTTCATCTCGGCGCCGGACATCGACATTGGCACGGGTACTGTGATCGACGTTTCATCGAACAGCACGGCGACTGCTGAAGGTCTTGCCGGTGCAGCGGGAGAGATCTCGCTCTCGGGAAATGACATCCTGATCGACGGCGGTACCCGGATCAGACTCAACTCGTTCGGCGGAGGTAAAGGCGGAAACCTGGACATCGATGGGACGCAAGTCTCACTCCAGGGGGTCGTTTTGGGTGCGGTCTCGGAGAGTGTCGGTTCGGGCGGCGATATTGAGATCACATCGGAGGATCTGCATATAGGCAGTGGCACCCTTGTCACCGTTACTGCGCGGGGAACTGGTAACGCAGGAACCATTACCTTCAACGCACCGGAATCTGTCAACAATACGATTTTAATCGATGGCGATTCGCGTTTCTTCCTCCGAAGTTTCGGTGACGGGGAAGGTGGCACGATGTCGATATCCGGTGCCGAAGTCACTCTGGACAATGCACGGATATTTGCTGAGACCCTGGCAACTGGGTCTGGTGGTGATATCTCGATTGCCGGACGCGACGTGAGCATTGGCGGTGGCTCTTTCGTCACGGTCAATGCATTCGACAAGGGCGATGCAGGTGAGGTGTCGATAACCGGTACCAACATCACGATTGACGGTGGCGTGGGGTTGTCACTAACGAGCGAAGGTGAAGGGAGCGGAGGTCTGTTGACGGTCAACGGCACCAACCTGCTGGTCGACTCCTCGAGTTTCACGGCCGAGGCGAGAGGTCAGGGCAGCGGCGGCGTCATTGCGCTGGTTGGTGAAACGGTTTTGATTGATAGCTCATCCGTATCGCTGGCGACTGACGGTTCAGGGGATGGCGGTACGCTGACTGTCTCTGGACAGACGGTTGCAATGAATAATTCGGGGCTCACTGCAGAAGTGTCTGGCAGCGGCAGAGGCGGTGACATCAAGTTCGATGTGACAGGTGATCTGTCGATTAGCAATGTAAATATAAACGCGAACACGTTCGGTGGAGGCGATGGCGGTATCGTCGATATCCGGGCCGCAGATGCCGCGTTCGTCAACGGCGCCGCGATCAATGTCACCGCGAGCCCGGGTAGTCGAGGTACCGGCGGTAACGTTCGGGTCATCGCGGACAGTCTTTTGATCCAGGGCGTCCTGGAAGGACCGGCAGAGGGAACAGGCGGCATCTTCGCTGATGCCCAGGGCGACGGTACTGGCGGAACGGTACACCTCTTTGTCGATGACCTGACAATCGAAAAGGCGTCGGTGACATCTGGCACGCAGGGTGTTGGGAATGGTGGAGAAATACGCATCGTTGGCTCCGAATTCCTGATGATGGGCGGTCACCTGAATGCACAGTCCGCAGGCAGTGGAAAGGGCGGTGACATCAACATGAATGTCGCCGACATCGTACTCACCGATATTGCTGATGTGAGTGCAACAGCTTCCTCGGTCGGTGATGGCGGTAACATCAGTATTGGTGCCACGACCTTCGAGATGTCTGACGGCGCCAGCCTTCGGGTGACAGCGGAAGGTACCGGCGCTGGCGGTGTCGCACAGGTCGTTGCGCCGAACATCACGATCAATGGAGGTGTTATCGGTGCCTCTGCTCTGGACGCCGGTAATGCGGGATACGTTTTTCTGAGTGGCGGTGGTGGCGCCAACAGTCAGATTACGATCCAGGACGCCGGCATCGATTCGACTAGTAATGGCGTTGGCAGGGGCGGTGATATCGTACTGCAAGCAGAAATCGTGCAGGTTACCAACTCGTCGGTCACGGCCGAGGCAAATGGCGAAGGTCAGGGCGGCAATCTGCTGATCGATTCCAGTGTGGTGTTGAGGCCGGACGGAACATTCGATTCGACAGATCCCACCGACACAAATCGCGAGGGCGCGGTAATTGTGGATAGCTCTACCCTGTCCGCCTCTGCAACCGGTGCTGGCGATGCAGGATTTGTGATCGTGGCGGCAGATAACCTGCTCCTTGAAAACGGCAGCGTTATCAGATCGACTACTGATGGCAGTGGATCAGGCGGTACCATCGATCTGTTTGTTGACAATACATTCATCTTTAGCGATTCAGGCCTAACGGTTCGTGCGAGGGGTGTGGGTTCCGGCGGCCTGGTGGTCGTTGGTGGAGAAGGCGGGGGCGGTGTGTTGGTGATGGACGATGGGTTCATCAGTTCTTCTGCCTTTGGAGAAGGTAACGGCGGGACCATCAATATCAATGTGGCAGACGTTGATCTCCGAAACGGCGCGCTGATTACGTCGAGTGTGTCTGGCAGTGGCGCTGGAGGCGAAGTGAACATTGGCACCGATAGCATGTTGATGGCCAGCGGGTCTGTCGTGGCCGCGGTGGCCCTTCAGGACAGCACAGGAGACTCCGGCGTCATCAATATAAGAGGCAGTGATGTCGTCATCGATGGGCAAGCAACCCGGATAGTGGTCAATACGTTGGCCCAAGGAGACGCGGGTCAAGTAGATATACGTGCTGATTCGCTGACGATCCAGGACAATGGCGCGCTTCGCGCTGACACCCGCGGAACCGGAAACGGTGGCAGAGTCTTTCTGGATGTCGACGATATCCTGATCCAGTCGAACGGTCTGATATCGTCCGAAACCGGTGGTGAGTTTGCCATTCTTGCGGACACCGAGACCGGTGCCGCTGCAGATTTAACGACTGGCAATGCCGGCGACGTGATTATTCAGAATCCATCAAATCTTGTTCTGACAGGTGGTGGGCACATCCTGCTGCAAACCCAGACCAACGGAGATGGGGGCGTGCTGACGGTTACCGGCACGGGTGATATCACGATCACCGATGGCGGATTCATTTCGGGAACGGCGAACAGGGATGGCAACGCGGGATCGATCGATTTGGTCGGCCAAACGATCGTCGTGTCTGCCAGCGGCTTCATTACTTCCAGTACTGCAGGTGATGGTGCCGGCGGAAGTGTCACGCTGGCTGGCGAGACGATCGATCTCGACGGTGGCAACATCTCTGCTTCCGCGTTTGGCCAGGGCAATGCCGGTTTCGTCCTGGTTCGCGGTGAGGACGTTACGTTGAGCAACGACGCCACGATTACCTCGAACGCGATTGGCAATGGCAGTGGCGGGGACGTCAGAATCAACGGAACCTCGATCGGCGTGGACGGATCGGATATCAATGTCACGGCACAGGGAGAGGGAAGAGGCGGTTTCATCTTCCTTCACGGCCTGGGACGCGAAAACACTTCACTGACCCTGCAAAATGGCGCGCTGCTGAATTCCGAGACTGCGGGTGCGGGCAACGGCGGGGCCATCACCTTGATCTCCGATGACGTGAAGGTCCAGGATTCATTCCTTACTGTGGAGGCTTTTGGCTCAGGTCGAGGAGGCAACGTCAATGTTGGTTCGGGCATCGAACTGTCCGAGGACGGGTTCTTTGATCTCGTAGGTGAAGGAACTGTGATGCTGGATGGATCGACCATTACGGCTTCTGCGAACGGTGATGGGGATGCTGGCATCGTCACGCTGACGGCAGATGAGATAGCGCTCATCGATACTGACATCAGGTCTGATACCAGTGGTGGCGGTCTTGGTGGCAACGTGGTGATGACGGCGACGAACATTTCTCTCATTGAGGATGCGCAGCTTTCCACATCTTCCACGGGTACCGCCGACGGGGGCAGTGTGTTCCTCGAGGTGGACGATACACTGGATATTGATGATTCCGAGATCACCACTATCTCTGAGCAAGCGGGTGGAGGCAACGTCAGTATTCAAGTGATCGAGAGGATCATGATTAGTGAGTCCGTAGTCACTGCGACAGCCAATGGCCAGTTAATCGAGAGTGATGGCGGCAACATCACAATCGATCCCGTGCTGTTTACGTTGCGACAGAGTGAGATTTCTGCGAATGCGGTGGTCGGTGCGGGCGGTAACATCACGTTGGTTGCCGACAATTTCATTGCCGACACGGAAAGCGCCATCACGGCAACGTCCGAGAAGGGCATCGACGGTACCGTCGAAATTGAATCGCCGAATCAGGCAGTAAACCCGGTGGCAGTCACTCTGCCAACCGGATTCCAGCACCTGCCAGAGTTCCTGTCGAGCGATTGCACGGCACCGGTACTGCAGAACAGGAGCTATCTGGTGATCGAGAATCTGAATCCAGTACGAAGTGACCCGACAGATTACCTACACGCGTCGACGCCAGGCAGCGGCGTACCGAGTGCAAGCATCGCAGTGGAAGAGGTGCCCTTGGTAGCCGTTCAAATGCCGCTGACATCTTGCGGTAGATAAACAGCGATAATCGACTCTCACTTCTCATTCAACTCGCCCGGCGTGCTCGAAGCATGCCTCCGGATTTTCAGCCGTCACGATATAAACCTGATTTACGTCGAATCGAGGCGATCATGGTAAGGGTTCGTTGTTCGTCGATTAATTGTCGGCCTTAAGAAAGTCCGGTGGTTTTTGCCGGGCGATGGTTCAAACAAGTTAATGTGATCTGCATACTAGTGATTATGGCCCGTACCTTGCGCCCTCTGAACAGTTAGCATAGGTGAAACCGATGAGAATCGGCTTTGTGACGTCTTCTGACTATCCCACCCTGTCTGCCAGTGATCGTCTGCTCGCAAAGGAGCTGTCGATATCGGGGGTGGATGTTGTGCCGGTAATCTGGACTGATGCCAGTCTTCCCGACGATCTTGACCTGCTGGTCTTCCGGTCCTGCTGGGACTATTCGGAAAAGTACGATGAGTTCCTGTGCTTCCTTGACAAGCTAGGCGATCAGCGCGTACCCGTGGCCAATTCGCCAACGCTGGTGCGTTGGAATTCACGTAAATCCTACCTGATAGAACTGGCAGACGCCGGGGTTCGGACAGTACCCAGTGCGCCAATATCTTCCCCTGAGGAAGTTTCGATAGCGATTGCGACGCTTGGCGAAGGATCACTGGTTATCAAACCCCAGGTAGGGGCAAGTGGTAGAGGGGTGCAGCGTCTCTCGTCCGAAGATGTCTTGGAAGTTGTCAAGCAGGAAGCGGCTAGGAGATCCAACCCCCAAGGTTGGCTGTTGCAAAAGTTCATGTCGGAGATTCGCCAGGGTGAGTATTCGCTCGTTTTCATAGCAGGTGAGTTTTCACACGCGGTGCTTAAGACCCCGCAGCCCAGCGAATTTCGTATCAACACCCGGTACCGCGGCAATGTGGCACCTGTTTCTCCAGCCACCGAATTGGTCGAGCAGGCGCAGATCATGCTGCACTGCCTGAATGAAACGCCACTCTACGCCAGGGTGGATGGCGTGCTCGTGGAAGGAGACTTCTGTCTGTGTGAGCTTGAGCTGATTGAGCCTTCACTTTACTTCACGGTGGTTTCCGAAGCTGTGGGCTTCGCTGCGGCTGCCATCCGTCAGGCCGCAGTCACGTTAGAGCGCGGGTGGAATGGGTAGGGGCGAAGAAATAAAGAACGGGGTCAGAGTAGAGTGCCGGAGTAGAGCACCAAGTGACATCTCATCGATAGTGACTCTGGCGCTTTACCCTGATCCCTTACTTATTTGACAACGCCACGAGTTCAGTGATGTCGCCAACTGTTTCCAGACGGTTGGTAAAAGCAAAAAGATCGATCGCAGTGTCTGGCGACAACACTGTCCCGGCACAGTCCAGAAACTTTGCTTCCAGCATGTCATCGGGAAATGGCATCGACCAGTGCCCCTTGGAGCGACTAATAATCGCTTCATATTTCCGCCCGTTCTTCAGATGGACAGCGAGGCGTTCATTTTTGGAGCCAGGTGTTAATGTCATCATGACCTTTGCGAAAAGCATTTTCGCTGTCTCTCGCTGAACCATCGCATCCGTAAAGGTTGCAAGCGAGACCTTACGATCCAACACCGCCGCGGCGAGGCAGTATGGTAATATAAACTTCCCCTCTGTGCCGGTGTTAGGATAATGATAGTGAATGCCGTCATCGGTGTTGACCCGATAGCGAGGCGCCATGAGCGAAACGTCGATGTGCGCCACGCTGTCGGCACTTAAATCATGCTCCGCGACAAGAGAGAGCATGCTCTCAACGGGACCTTGCAGGGCATTGGCGCAGGGGAGAAACTTAATCGTGTTGCCTTCGTATAGATAGAAGCCTCCTTTCGGTGCATCCGCGATTGCCGAAGAGTTCCTTCCGCCTTCCAGGGAAAGCACTTCGAGAAAACCCAGGCTGGAACCGAGAATGTCCTCGGGACCCTCGAAATCAAGCGCCGCAAGCTCGCTGGAGAACACCGCCGCACGAGCCGCGTTACCTGCCTGTAGCGGTTTTACCATTGTTCCGAAATTGCCGCGTAAGCCCGCCGCCTGGGAAGCAGCTATGGCGAAGGCAGCGACAAGCTGCTTCGATGAAAGACCCATCAGCCTGCCCGCAGCGGCGGTTGCCCCCATACATCCCAGTGTCGAGGTGCTGTGATAACCCTTACGATAGTGGAGCAATCCGATGGCGTGACTTATCCTGCAAGCCGCTTCGAAACCGGCGATGTAGGCTGAGAGTACAGCCTCCCCACTCGCTCGGGAGGCTTCCCCCACGGCCAGGACCGTGGGTAGCAGGCAACTGCCGAGATGGCCGACAGACATACCTGATGCCTGCAACTCTGAGCTATCGTTAGGCGGGGAGGCATAGGCGATTGTCGAGTAGGTATCGTCATAGTCAAGTGCGTGTGCCGCCGTAGCATTGACCATTGCCGCCCCTGTTGAAGTGGTACGAAAATGTCCATGCCCCAAGGTACTGCACGTTCCCTGTCCATTGCTGCGAACAAATCCCGCGAGTTTTACCGCAACCGGTTCTTTCGAACCCACCAGAACGCAGGCAAGCGTATCGGCGAAAGAACGCCTTGCGTTGTTAAGCACCTGTTCCGGGATATCTGAAAGGGAAAGGTCGAGAACCAGCTCTGCGAGAAAGTTGGTGGTGTTCATCTGTTACAAGGCACGGCCGCCTTCAAGTTTAACAATTTTCAATGTCATTCGATTGGATTCGCCTATTGTGAGGAACTTATTGGCCCTGTACCTGTTGGATTTAGGCATGGCGGTAACCGCCAGACCTAGTCACCGGCCACGGGTTTATCTTTGAGGCTGTTTCAATCTGCCAGAACCGTAGCACTATAACCTGATCATTGAAAATCAAGCAGGTTGACGGAGAACCTATTTTACATAGCTTCAGGCTGATTGCCCGATGCCGAGCACCGTGTTCCATAGACTTATCGACAGGATTTTTCACCGATCAACAAGCGACGCGATGACGATTATTGCACCATGGCCTGGATAGTGGCGTAATGTTTGGATGGCTGGAGAGGTTAAAAAAAATAAGGTAGTGCCGCTGGCAGCGGAAGCCTGTCGATGGCGATGCGATCCGCAAAAACTCGGCTTCAGTTCCACTGAAGAGGTTACGGCGGACGAGCGAATTCTGGGCCAGGATGAGGCGGTCGAAGCATTGGAATTCGGGCTTCGAAATCGATTCAAAGGTGACAACATATTCGTTCGTGGGCTGTCCGGCTACGGCAGGATGTCGCTGATTAACGAGACGATCAACCAGATCGCCCCGAATAACCTGGAAGTTCCTGACTACCTGTATGTTCATAACTTCGAGGAATCCGATAAGCCAAATCTGATCAGTCTGCCACCGGGACTTGGCAAGGAGTTCCGTAACGCGATGGATGACTTTTCCGATTTCGCGCAATCGGAACTGCCCGCTTATCTTTCTTCCGATGTTGTTCAATCGAAGCGAAAAGAACTGATCGAAAGCACTCAGCGAAAGCTTCAGGAACTGGGACAACCTCTTGATCAGAGGTTACGTGATGCCGGTCTTACGCTCGTTCCGATGCAGGTCGGGCACAACGTCGTGCCGATGATCTTGCCGGTCATCAATGGTAATCCTGTTACTTTTGAGGAAATTCAAAAGCAGCGCTTGGAAGGGAGGCTTTCCGAGGAAGAGTTTCAACATCTTACGCGGAGAATAGGCGGCTTTGAAAAAGAACTGGCTGAGCTTGGTGAGCAGATTACAGCCGTCCAGATCAAGCAGGAACAAGACCTTCGTCAGCTCTTTGCCGATGAAGCGCGTCACTATGTCGTCAATAGAATAAATGCCGTTAAAAGTCGATTCGACTTTCCGGAAGTCGAAGAATACCTGGAACAGGTTCTCAATGACCTCATCAATCAGAGGTTGCTAAACGATGCAGGAGATTTTTCCAGGTTGTATCGGGTAAACCTGGTATCAACCCATGTGGTTGGTGAGCGCCCTCCGGTTGTCAGCGTAACGAATCCGACCCTTCTTAATCTCGTTGGTAGCATCGATACTGAGTTTGTTTCAGGTGCTGGTTTCTCGAGGACGGACCACCTCATGATCAAACCCGGGGCTCTACTACAGGCCAATGGTGGATTCCTTGTTGTTGATGCGCGGGAGATCATCTCTGAACCTGGTGCCTGGTCAATCCTGTTGCGGACCTTGAAAACAGGAATGTTTGAGTTAACTCAGCTCGATCCGTTTGGGGTTTTGTTTTCACATAGATTGAAGCCGGAACCAATACCGGTTGATATTAAAGTGATTCTTGTAGGGGACCCGGAAACTCACTACATCCTGGACCAATATGAACCGCGGTTTGCTACCCAGTTCAAAATCCTGGCTGATTTCAGTGATACTTTTGGCAGAGACGATGAGGGATTCAGGACCTATGCGAACATGTTGGCGCGTCTCGCAAAGCGTGATGATCTTAATCACTTTCGCAGTGATGCGGTTGCCATGTTGATTGAACATGGTGCGCGAATCTGTGCTCAGAAAAACCGTCTTACCAGCAAGCTCGGACGTATTGCAGATATCGCTCGGGAAGCCTCGTTCCTTTCCAGGGAAAAAAACCGGACCCTGGTGGAAGCGGATGATGTCGTTTTAAGCATCAATAAGGGACGTCAGCGTGGCGATCTGCCCTCGCGGCGGTTCCGAAGACTGATTACCGAAGGTAGTGTTCGGATCGAGACCAGTGGATCCAAGATTGGGCAGATAAACGGGCTTGCAGTAACGTCCGCTGGTCCCCAAATCTACGGATTCCCCATGCGGGTCACAGCGACAGTTGGTCCGGGTAATGCGGGAATGATCAACATCGAGCGGGAATCGGAGCTTTCGGGCGCGATTCATACGAAAGGGTTCATGATCCTGAGTGGTCTGTTGCGCCACGTGCTTCGCCTGGATCATCCGATGGCGTTTTCTGCGTCGATCGCCTTTGAACAAAGTTACGGAGGGATCGACGGCGATTCAGCGTCCGTTGCCGAATTCTGCGCATTGTTGAGTGCACTAACCGGGTTGCCACTCCGTCAGGACCTGGCTGTAACCAGTGCTGTAGATCAAAAAGGTAATATTTTGCCGGTCGGCTCGGTCACTGAAAAAGTGGAAGGGTTTTTCGATGTCTGCAACAACCGAGCCTCGGAAGGCTCCACCGGGGTCGTGATACCTTGTGGCAACAGCGAAGAACTGATGTTGCGCATGGATGTGGTCGATGCCATCGTTGAAGAACGTTTCAAAGTGTATTGTGTAGAGACGATTCAGCAAGCTGTTGAGCTTTTTACCGGAATGGAGTTTGGCGATCTCGACGACCCGGCCGAGGGCTCTGTATTGCATATCGCACGAAGTAAAGCCCATGACTTTTGGCTGTCTGCCAGAAAGAAAGATTAGCGGTCAAATGCTGCTCTCCAAACCGTTTTGAATCTCTCTCCATAAGTCCGACTTGCCCCTGGAACTGACTGAGATCAATGTAATCGCGGTGCGGACGGTTTATCGTAAAAACTGGCCTTCTTTGCACTTCTAATAGCCCTTGCGATACTGGGTTATAGGTTGATTTTGTCGATATCTTCCGGATGGACGAGGAGATGGATTTACCCCACGCTGCAGCCCGGCCGACCCTTCGGGCAGAGAAACTGACGAAGACATACATTACCGGTGAAGTGGAGGTGACGGCCCTACGGGACGTCGATCTGGAACTGTATGCCGGTGAACTGATCGTCCTGCTGGGTGCTTCCGGTAGCGGGAAGTCCACTCTGTTGAACATACTGGGTGGACTGGATACTCCGACAGCGGGTCGCGTCTACTTTGACGGCCGTGATATGACTGCGGTAACCGAATCGGACCTCACCCGATATCGAAGAGACTATGTCGGATTTGTTTTTCAGTTCTACAACCTCATCGCCAGCCTCACGGCGCTGGAAAATGTCGCCCTGGTCACCGAGATCGCACAAAACCCTATCGATCCCGCGGAGGCGCTGGAAATTGTTGGACTGGGTGATCGATTGCATCACTTCCCGGCGCAGCTCTCCGGCGGGGAACAGCAACGGGTTGCCATTGCCAGGGCTATTGCGAAGCAACCAGCGATTTTGCTATGCGACGAGCCTACCGGTGCGCTGGACAGTAAGACAGGTGTGATTGTTCTTGAGGCAATCGAAAGCGTTAATCGAGAACTCGGGACAACAACCGCAATCATCACGCATAACTCTGTGACTGCCGATATGGCGGATCGGGTGATTCGGCTTGCAGACGGGCGAATTGCCGACATCAAGCGCAATGCAGAACGAAAATCCGCGAGCATGCTCGCCTGGTAGTCCATGATGAGGGCGATCGACAAAAAACTGCTACGGGATCTCTGGCGGCTCAAGGGACAGGTTGTTTCGATTGCGTTTGTCGTTGCATCGGGTATCGCGCTTCTGGTGATGTCGCTATCAACCCATGATGCGCTGCGAACGTCTGCAAATGCCTACTATGAACGCTATCGCTTTGGCCATGTTTTTGCGGGCGTCAAACGGGCGCCAACGCAACTCGAAGAGCGAATCGAGGCGCTGGATGGCGTGCAAAGCGTTCAACTTCGCATCTCCATGCAGGCGATTCTGGATGTGAAAGACTTCCCGGAGCCGTTGATGGGACGTCTGGTTTCGTTACCGGAAGGTGGGCAACCAAGACTCAACAGACTTTTCCTGCGTAGTGGTCGACTGGTTGAGCCAGGTGCTGTCGATGAAGTTGTCATCAATGAATCTTTTGCTGAGGCTCATGGCCTTGTAGCGGGCGACACCATCAGTGCAATCATTAACGACAAGAAACGTGAACTACTAATCGTGGGTATAGCCACGTCACCTGAGTTTATTTATGTCATCAGTCCTTTCGCGCTCATGCCTGACAAGAAACGCTACGGCATCCTGTGGATGGGCCGCAAGGCCATGGAAGCAGCTTATGACTACGACAGGGCTTTTAACGATCTGTCGTTGACGGTCATGCGAGGGACTGACACGAGGGCAACGATAAGGGCGTTGGATGAACTGCTGGCACCGTATGGCGGCCGCGGTGCTATTGACCGGACAGATCATCTCTCGAGTTGGTTCGTGGAAAACGAATTGAAGCAGAATCAGACGTCGGCACGAATCATGCCGACGATATTTCTCATCGTTGCTGCCTTTCTTACCAATACGGTTCTCACGCGACTCATCTCAACAGAAAGAAGTGAAATAGGACTGATGAAGGCGTTTGGCTATAGCAATATTGAGGTGGGGTGGCACTACGCCAAGTTCGTCATCGCCATAACGTCGTTGGGAATTGTTCTTGGCTGGATCCTGGGTGCTTATCTTGGGCAATTCGCGACGCAAACCTATGCGAAGAACCTGAACTTTCCCGTGTTGATATATAAACCCGGCCTCTTCGCTTTTGTTGTCGGCGCGCTCGTCAGCCTGGCGGTTGGCCTGCTCGCCACGGCGAGGGCGGTCAGGGAGGCGGCGCTACTGCCACCTGTTGTGGCCATGCGTCCGCCAGAGCCACCAGTGTTTCATCGTGCAACCAGCATCTGGAGCCCCATTGGGCTGCTGGATGAGCCGACCCGCATCATTGCAAGACAGATTGGACGTTTCCCGATGAGAGCTGGTGTCACCACGTTGGGATTTGCCGGTGCAGTTGCAATGATGGTGTTGTCGTTACAGTTCACCGATGCGGTGGATGAGATTGCAACAACCCACTTTAACGAGTTACAGCGTGAAGACCTGACGCTCGGTTTCAGCGACCCGAAGTCGACCGTCATTCTCGAGGAGATCGGTAGGCTGCCCGGGGTCCGTTCCGTTGAACCCATGCGCCTCGTGCCAGCCGACCTTGTGTCCGCCCACCGCGGACATCGAGGTGCACTGCAAGGTGTATCCACTGATGCAAAGCTGATGCAGATATTCGATGTTCGAAAGGGTGCGGTGGAGATTCCCGCGGAAGGCATCGTACTGACTTCAAAGCTGGCGGAGAAGCTTGACGTCACAGTTGGTGAGGACGTTCTCGTGCAGGTGCTTGAAGGGGAAAGGCCGGAAGGGAGGGTTAACGTTGTAGCTGTTTATGATTCGTATATCGGCATGTCCGCGTACATGAACATCGATGTGCTGAATGGCTTATTGGGAGATCGTGCCGTCACGGACTATATCAGTGTGCTGATTGATGAACGGGTTGAATCCGATCTGCTCACGGTGCTGAAAAACCTTCCTACGGTGTCGATGGTTGCTCTGAAGTCCGTTAGCGTGTCGAACTTCCACGACACGGTGGCGGAAACGCTGCTGATTTTTGTCGGATTCTTCAGTGCGTTCTCGTTCGCGCTGGGGTTTGGCGTGACCTACAATGCACAGCGAATTGCATTGTCAGAACGCGGTCGTGAGCTGGCAACCCTCCGGGTGTTGGGATTCTCGCGACACGATGCGCTTTACATCCTGCTGGGTGAAACCATGCTGTTGGTCAGTGTCGCCCTGCCATTGGGTTGTGCGCTGGGGTGGTTGATGACAGCGCTGTTCGTGAATTCGAGCGGATTTCAGACGGAGCTGATGCGTCTGCCGTTGGTAATAGCACCGTCGACGTTTGGGGCCGCCGTGGTCGTTCTGCTTCTCGCTACTGCTTTTTCCGGTGTGGTGATGAAACGTCGGGTGGATAATCTTGACTTAATTTCCGTACTTAAGACTCGGGAGTAGCGTTTATGACTGCTCATCAGAAACGATTTGTCCTCTGGGGAATCATCGCGGTTTTCATTGGTGGTGGATTGGCCATCGCGTTCATGCCCCGGTCGCTGCCAGTAGATCTCGTAGCGGCCTCGAGAGGACCGATGTTGTTGACCATCGGTGATGAAGGTAGTACGCAGGTACTCGATGTGTTCGTCGTCTCGGCGCCCACGACGGGTCTCCTGCGCCGTATCGAAACCGAACCGGGTGACGCCGTCGTTGCCGGTAAGACAATTGTCGCCGAGGTGGAACCCATAGAATCTGAATTGCTTGACCCGCGCAGCAGGGCCGAGGCAGAAGCGCAGCTGAGTGCTGCGACCTCTGCCGAGTCCCTGGCGCGTGCAGAGTTGCAGAAGTCAGAGGCGGAACTGGAATTTGCGAACTCCGAACTGGAGCGGGCTCGTGAGTTGGCCAAGAACGGGACCATTTCTGAACGGGATCTCGAAGCCAGTGAACGCGCCTACAAGACAGCTAGAGCGGCGTTAGGCGTTGCTCAGGCTGCCATGCAGGTCCGCCAGTATGAACTTGAACGGGCGCAGGCTATGTTGATGACACCGGAACAGATGCAAACGCGGCGGGCGTTGTGCGAGTGTGTTTCAATCACTTCACCAGTTGATGGTCAGGTCCTCCGTGTGCTCAGAGAATCCGAGGGCTTTGTCGCCGCCGGTGAAGGTTTGGTGGAGATTGGCGATCCCGAAAGACTGGAGATTGTCGTCGATCTTCTTTCTGTTGATGCCATTAGAGTCCGCAAGGGTGACCGGGCATTGATCACCAACTGGGGCGGTGGGCATCAACTGGAGGCGCGGGTCCGTCGCGTCGATCCCTTCGGATTTACCAAGGTATCTGCGCTTGGCATCGAAGAGCAGCGGGTGAACGTCCTGCTCGATATTGTCAGCCCCGGCGAGGCGTGGAAGAACCTGGGGCACGGCTACCAGGTCGATGTGAGAATTGTAATTTGGGAAGGCGACAATGTGCTCAAGGTACCATTGACCGCACTGTTCCGTGACGGTGAAGACTGGGCGGTGTTCGTCAGCGACGATGGCAGGGTGGTCCAGCGTCTTGTGGAATTAGGACATCGTACGGACAAGGAAGGTCAGATTGTCGGTGGACTGGAAGAGGGAGACCTGGTGGTTGCTTACCCTGGAGAAGCGATCGAGGAAGGCGATCGTGTCATCGGCCGTGAGTCCGGCTAGTGGACAGTTGTGTACGCGGAAGTGGAAAAGATCGGCCTGTGAATTGGCGAGAATTCAACACCTGGTTACTTTTCGCGTCCAAGGTGTGGCGGGACCAACAATCTTGACCTTGGGATCAGGCTGATACCTTTTACTTTTAGCGAGAGGCGTCCGAATCCCCAGCAGTTTGTCGGCTTGGAATAACTGTTTCTGTACTTGGCCGTCAGTGTAGATATGTGTTTTATTCTTCCGATGTGGCGGCCATTGTCAGGGTATTGCAAAGCGAGTGCGGTGCCCTGCAGCGTTAACCGCTGATGAGTCGCACGTTCGCAAACATGCTGCGTACGGCAACGTCGCGAGAAGGCGGCTTGCTAGGCCTGATGCGCAAAGCATTACTGATCCTGCGTACAGAAGGGCTGAGCGGCGTAGGCTATCGCGTCAGGTTCCTTGGTCGTAAACGCTTCACGCCGGAGCCGCCAGCACCTTATCTGTATCGCCCCCTGACCAACCAATCGGAAGTGCTCGGATCGGCCTCGTCATCGCCGGATTCGATGATCAGCGTGTTGCTGTGTGGTGACAGTGATCCTCACCTGATCGCACTCTCGCTCGCGTCACTTCAATCACAGTGGTATGAATCGTGGGAGCTTTGCGTAGCGGATGATTTCTTTCAGTCTGTCCCTTCGCCACTACACAGCCGTACGCAGGTACTGAACGGCAAACAGCCCGAAACTGAAGCTGATCTACTGAATTCGCTGGTGGAGGTCGCGAGGGGCGATCTGCTGATGGTGTTGCCGGTCGGCGTCGAACTGACGGTCGATGCGCTCTACCTGTTTGCGCAGGCAGCACATGACGGGACCAATTCACTACTTTACAGCGATGACGACCTGCAGGTGGATGGCAGGTACGAACAACCTCGATTTAAGCCCGGGTTCCTGCCGGACCTGATCTACGCGGCCGACTACACCGGGGAGGTAAAGGTCTACAGGCGATTGCTGCTGGAGCAGCTTTCAGGCTGGCGGCGCGCGGCTGGACCAGGGCTGCACCTGGATCTGCTGCTGAGGGCCTGGGAAGCCGGCGCTGGAATCGGTCACATTCCAATGGTTGCATGGCATCGGCCTCAGAACCTGCCCAAGGTCGCTGCTGCGGATCTGGCGCCTGTGTTGCGGGCACATCTGGACAGGATCGAGCCCGGTAGCCGCGTCAGTCTGTCAGGGTCTCACCATCTGACGGTTGCGAATATGCCGGTCTCGCCCGAGATAGCAGTGATCATTCCCGGTATCCGGGACGCCGCGACAGTGCGTCGATGCCTGTCTGCAGCGCAACGTCACACCCGGCTTAAGGCACGTTGGTACCTGATTTGCGAGGCTGAAGATGTCGCCAGCTACCAGGACATCAGCGCTGGGTTTGCCGGCGTTGAACTGGTTGCCATCGAACGGCTCGCGACCGGCGGTGATGTCAATCACGTGATTGGACATTGCACAGGCGATTACCTTGCCTACCTTGATCCAGCCGTTGAGATCTGCAGTGATGCCTGGCTTGAGAGACTGGTTGCACACGCCGCCCGGAAATCCAGGGGTGTGATCGGCGGAAAGCTGCTGGATCGACAGGACCGTGTCTGTGATCTTGGCGCGATTGTCAGCGGGCAGGAGGCGGTCAGGATCCAGCACATTCACCAGGGTCTATGGGCTGATGCATCGGGTGACCTGAATCGGGCCACCGTTACGGCGAACCTGGCCCTCGTGTCCGCCCGGCTGTTCATGGTTCGGCGTGACCTGTGGCTGGCAAGTGGCGGCCTCGGTAATGGCTTGCTGGAAAATCCGATGTTTTCTCATCGCCTGGCTCTGCAAGCGAGGGCGCAGGGCTACTGGAACACCTGTGAGCCTGAAGTGATGGGCAGGGACCATGCATTCCGGTACCAGAACTCGCTGGAGCAAACGAACACGCAACGGGGCGAGTGGTACGAGCTTTCGCTGGCGTTGCCCCGGTTCTTCATTGAACAGGACAATCATTTCAGCAGCAATCAGCTGTTCTTTGACGGCAGATGTCATCCCGTACCCAAATACACCACCAGGTACCTGGATCATGAAGTCGGTGATTTCGATGCCGGGATCGTCAGCGTGAAACAATGCCGCAATATGGTTCGACGTGAGGTCTGCCTTTTCGCGCACTACGCGAGAGACGGGCGTATCGCTGCACATGTATGTCATCTGGTCGCGGCGCTATCCGAACATGTCGATATCGTATTTATATCGGCTACGGAAGATCTCGCTGAGAGTGACATTGCCAGAATTCAGGAGCATGTGGCGTATGTCATCGTCAGAAAGAACCTTGGCTACGATTTTGGCAGCTGGAAGGCAGGGATGCAGTTTCTGAAGGAGCAGAATGCTGACTTCGACCATCTGCTGCTTTGCAATGATAGTGTGTTCGGTCCGCTTTACCCACTGAGTCACCTCGTGAAGTTCTGCCGTGAGAATGACGCGGATGTGATTGGTGTAACCGAGAGTTTCGAGGGGCCGCGGCACCTGCAGAGTTATTTTCTCTGGATGAAGTCGTCTGTTGTGACAAGCGAGGCTTTCGGGCGCTTCTGGCAGGGAGTCGGCATCATTGCCAACAAGCAGACACTGGTGCGTGAGTACGAGGTGGGTTTGTCACAGGTGCTCATCGAAGCGGGATTCTCGCTGGACTGCTACGCAAGCGCCGACAGGATGCGGTACCTGAATCCCGCTCATGCGGCGTGGCGGCATTTGCTGGAGGACCTGCGATGTCCGTTTATCAAGGTGGAACTGCTCCGTGACAACCCAATGGGCGTGGACATCAGCGGCGTTCGCAGGGCCATTACGGAACTAACCGATTACCCCTATCCCCTGATTGCAGAGAGCCTTCGCGAAGGAGGTCAGCGGAAGTGAGTGCCTGAATTGGTTTGTGATGGGGAAGTTGAGCCCGTCGAGTATCGATGGATATGATGACTTCGCCATGTCAGTTGCCACACTACATCGACGGATTCAGTCTCGATTGGAAGAGGAAGGCAGAGACACGCCCTATGCGGCCGATGCGAATGAGCCAGACCCGCGCTACAAGGGCTACGGCGTACGTGCGCCCGCCCTGCGCCAGCTCATAAAAGACCACCAGCAGGACTTCGTCGGTCTGCCTACCAGCGACAAGCTCGACCTCGCGACACGGCTCATCGACTCGGGCTACGGCGAACAGAAGTCAGTTGCATTGCACATCCTGGGACTCCTTCACGACCACTTCACACCAGACCGGTTCGATGAACTGGAACGGTTTACCCGAGGTCTCCATGGCTGGAGCAAGATCGACGAAATCAGCGGTACGCTATTGAAGCAACTGCTGGAACGTCATCAAACTGAAGTTCTGGAAATGTTGTCTCGTTGGAACAAGGATGACGACATGTGGCTGAGGAGAGCAAGTGTCGTCGTCTTCACGCGCAAGGTCGCAGCAAGTGGGGACTACAATGATATTGCCCTGAATCACTGTGAAAATCTCGTGCACGATCCGAACGATATGGTCAGAAAAGGTGTCGGGTGGTGCCTCAAGGATCTGATGAGGAACGACAAGAAACGCGTGCTCGACTATGTGGTTCAACTCAGGAAGCGGGGCGTCTCCTCCGTGATCACGCTGTACGCACTGAAGGATATCAAGGGAGCCGAACGAAAGCGGGTACTTGCACTATGAATCGTTACAAACTTGCTGTGGTGACAGTCACCTTTCTCTGTATCTGGAGCAATGCCGATGCGCAAGTTGCGCTGTTCATGCGGCTTACCTACACGCATTCAAACGGCAATCGTCGCCATTGATGTAAGCCGCGAAGATATCAATGTCCCCGGGGCTTTCAATACCAGGAAGCCTGTTTGCCGGCCGAGTTCCCCGGTGTTCATTTTATAGCCCATTGTACCGGTGGCGGATTTCAGCAGGCGGACCTACCTGGCCGCTGACATGAAAATGTGTTTAATTCTTCTTGTTCTCCAACTTACCTTGGATTGGTGTCTATGCCCACACCGTTCCGAATTGCCTGGATGCCGCTCATTGTCGGCCTGATCGTGGTGGTGCTGGCCTACGTCGCCCAGGCGCAGTCACAGGCCATTCCCGCGGGATCGATCTGGGTACTCGAGATCGAAGATGCGATAGGGCCCGCCACCAGCGACTACATCGTTCGCGGGATCGCGCGTGCGAACGAGGAGCAGGCAGGTCTCATTGTGATCGAGATGGATACGCCGGGCGGGCTCGATGGCGCGATGCGTGAGATCATCGGTGCCATCCTGTCGTCAGGCGTACCCGTCGCCACGTTCGTCACCCCCCAGGGGGCCCGCGCTGCCAGCGCCGGTACCTACATTCTTTATGCGAGTCATTTTGCGGTCATGAATGAGGCAACGAACCTCGGTGCGGCCACACCGGTACAGATCGGCGTGCCATCTGCCCCTACGGCGCCTCAGCAACCGAGCGAAGGGGAAGATAAGGTGGAACCCGCGGCGACCGCCATGAACAAGAAGATGGTCAATGACGCCTCGGCCTATATTCGCGGTCTCGCGGAGCTGCGCGGCCGCAATGTCGAATGGGCCGAGCAGGCCGTCAGGGAAGGGGCGAGCCTGTCCGCGGTGGAAGCACTTGAACAGAATGTCATCGACATGATCGCTTCGGATATCGAAGACCTGGTTTCCCAGATCGATGGCAGGATGGTTTCTATCGACGACGAGGCAGTGACGCTTGATCTCGCCGATCGCACGATCCACTATCATTCGCCCGACTGGAGAACCGAACTCCTGGCCACGCTGACCAACCCGAACATGATTCTGGTGCTGGGCATGTTCGGCGTTTATGGCATCCTGCTGGAATTCTACAACCCCGGTTCGCTGGTCCCCGGGGTTGTCGGCGTTATCTGCCTGATTCTCGCCGGCTACGCGCTACAGATGTTGCCGGTCAATCTGGCGGGTCTCGGTCTGATCGTGGTCGGTCTCGGTCTGATGGTCGCGGAAGCGATGGCGCCGAGTTTCGGTGTCCTGGGAGTAGGTGGGATCATTGCATTTACAATAGGGGGCATCATGCTCTTTGACACTGAAGTGGAAGCGTTCCAGGTCAGCCTGCCGGCGATAGGCGCAACGGCCGTCGTGACCGCGCTGATCGTTGTTGCAACGATTCAGATCGCGCTGAAAATGCGCCGAAAGGAGGTCACCACGGGGGTCGAACGCATGATCGGCAAGGCCGGCGAAGCGGTGACCGAGGTGGGCAGTCGCGGACAGGTTAGAATCGAGGGCGAGATCTGGAAGGCCAAAGCGCCGAACCCGGTCGCGCAGGGGCAATCAATCAAGGTCACCGCCGTGAATGGCATGGTGCTGACCGTCGAGGCTGATACCTAGCCGGGAGGCATCTATGGATATGTTTTGGGTAATTTTGGCGGCCCTGCTTGCTGGGCTCGCCTTCTATACGTTTCGGATTCTCAGGGAATACGAACGTGGCGTCATCTTCTTCCTGGGACGGTTCCAGGTCGTCAAGGGTCCCGGCCTTATCATTGTGATTCCTGGCATCCAGCAAATGGTCAAGGTCGATCTCCGAACGATCGTGTTCGACGTGCCAACTCAGGACGTGATTTCGAGAGACAATGTCTCCGTCAAGGTGAGCGCTGTGCTCTATTTCCGCGTCATCGATCCCCAGAAGGCGACGATCAACGTGGAGGACTATTTCGAGGCGACCAGCCAGTTGGCCCAGACGACGCTCCGATCAATACTCGGTCAGCATGAACTCGACGAGATGCTGGCCGAACGGGACAAGCTCAACGTCGGTATCCAGCAGTTGCTTGATGAACAAACCGACGCATGGGGCATCAAGGTCCAGAACGTCGAAATCAAGCATGTGGATATCGATGAGAGCATGATTCGGGCAATTGCCAGACAGGCGGAAGCGGAGCGCGTCCGGCGTGCCAAGGTCATTCACGCGGAAGGCGAGGTGGAGGCTTCGGAGAGGCTGACTGAAGCGGCTGCGAAGCTGGCTGAGCAACCCCAGTCGCTGCAGCTTCGATACCTCCAGACACTAGCGGATCTATCGACGGACCGGAGTCAGGTCATCGTGTTTCCGTTGCCGGTCGACTTGCTATCGACCCTTCAGGGCGTCGCTGGCAACAATGACGACACTGACTAATCGCCCGGCCGGGGATTCGACCAGACATCTGCATTAGTCTTTTTGTAACCCTGTTCTCATCCCCTTTATTGACACAAGTGTCAATATTTTGATGTGCTGATGGGACGCCCTTTGATAGCATCAGTCCAAAATATTCCAATCATCAACAGGTTGTGCGAGTAAGGATACGAACCTGTCCTGAATGCGAAATCACATGACGTTATCTACCAACATTGTTGTCCTGCCCATCACATCCAACACGCTCGAAATCAGGGAAGTAGAAATACCAGACCCGGGGCCACACCAGGTTGTTGTGGAGCTTTACGCGAGCGGTGTTTGCCATACACAACTGCACACCATCCATCGCCCTCGCTCGCAACCAATGCTGCTGGGCCACGAGGCCACAGGCGTCGTTGTCGGCACCGGCGGCGAGGTCGATCACGTTGCACCCGGCGACATGGTTCTTCTGACCTGGATGCGTCGTCAAGGGACGCCAACAACGCGGCACCCGCAGTTTGCCAGTGTCGCTCTTGAAGATGGAACCGTTGCGCGTGGCACCAGTATTTTCACCTGGGCTGAACATACGATTGTCGATGAGCAATACGTCGTGAAAGTCGATGAGAATACGGACAAACACCTAAGCTCCATTATTGGCTGCGCCGTCATGACCGGTGCAGGGGCGGTAGAAAACACCGCGGCCCTGACCAACAAGCAGAGCGTGGCCATATTTGGCGCCGGCGGGGTCGGTGTGCCGGCAATCGTCGCTGCTGCCAACATCGGTGCCTACCCTATCATCGCCGTCGATGTTGACAACACAAAGCTCGAATTTGCGAAACAGTTTGGTGCGACTCACGGTGTCAACGCTCTGGAAGGCGATCCTGTGGAAGCGATACGCAAGATCACTCAGTCAGAGGTCGGTCTCGACCCCGTCGGCCAACCGGTTTGCGGTGCCGACGTTGTTGTTGACTGCGTCGCAACGCCAAGAACACTTGAACAGGCGGTCGCGGCCTCAAAGACGGGTCAGTTCGGCGTCGAGAAGGGCGGCACAACTGTTATTGTTGGTGCGGCCAACGAAGGCGCCAATTGGGTGATGAATGAAATCATGAAGCACGAACGCATGATCATCGGCAGTCACGGCGGAAGCTGTGTCCCGGATCGCGATTTCGGTCGCTATGTTGAATGGCATCAGGAAGGACGCCTGGATCTCAACCACATGGTGACTCGCCAGTACAAGCTCGCTGAAGTGAATGAGGCAGTCGCCGCGCTCGAAGCAGGCGAAATCTCTGGTCGCGCGATTATCGTCTTCGACTAAACATCCTTCACGAATCACAGGGCGCGTTCACCAGGTCCAGGGGGTCGGAGTAAGAGCGCCAGTGTCGTCGTTCTGATTTCGCTGCCGGGAGGGGCCCATGCATACCTATCTGCTGATTAAATATTGCCACATAGGCTTTGCGGTGATTTCTCTGCTGGGGTTTTTGCTGCGGGGTTACTGGATGCTGACGGATTCCGCCTGGCTACATAAGAAACCGACCAAAGTACTGCCTCACATCAATGACACGCTATTGTTGCTGACGGCTGTCGTGCTGGTGGTCATGAGCCACCAGTACCCCTTCGTCTTCGGTTGGGTCACGTTGAAGATCGGCCTGCTGCTGGTTTATATCGTGTTAGGAACCTTTGCCTTGAAGCGGGGGAAAACGAGGCAGATCCGTGCTGGTTGCTTCGGCCTGGCGCTGCTAACCATTGCGAGCATTTTCATCGTGGCCCTGACCAAGCCGGTTTTCATTTGATGTGGCCATCAATCATTCAGGTTTAAGTATCGGCTGCGTCCAGGAAGGAGCCGTCAACGCATAAGCGTCAGCCAAGTGCATCACGGGTTCCGCAGATGCTGACATCACATTTGGCGGGATAGTAGGTCGCGTTGCCGCATACCTATGCGTGAGCAACCTGTCAATTTTTAAAGTGAATGCTTCTCCTTATCGCAGGCAGATGGCTCCAATGGGAGATGTACTATCAGTTCCTCGCCAGACATGAGCCCTACCAGCCAGTTTTTGAACCTTCCCTCGCGATCCCCAACGAGCGTGAAGGGGGTTACAATTTCATCGCCAATATCGGCCAGCAATTTCGGTGAAGCCTCGTAGGCGGGGAAATCGGGTCTCAGGTGCCGAAGTTCACGTCGCAGGCGCTGTCTGTCGCCATGGACACCAATGGCAAGTGCCCGGAATCCACCCGGGCAATGATCAAGCAGTTGGTTAACGCGTTTGATCTGTTGCTCGCACCATCTGCACTCGGGCTGAAAAAAGGTCATCAGGACCGGGCTACCTTTATACCTGTCTAGCCGATGTCTCTCGGGACTATCCAGGCTCCGTAATTCGTAGGTCAGTATCGATGGTTGAACCTCAGAAGCGCAGGCAAAGCCCGAAAACAGAGTTACCGGCAACACGAACAGTAGCCAGAAGTCAGCTCGCATTAGAATTCCAGCTTGATGCCCGCATAAATCTCTCGTCCACGAAGCGGCCCGTAGATGTAGGCAACGTCATAAGCACCATCAGCATCCCAGAAGAGGGGTGATTCCATGTCATCTCCCTGACTTTCATTCAACAGGTTGTAGGCTCCCAGGTACACGGACATGTTTCTGGTGGTCTCCAGGGAAACCCGAACGTCCATCGTTACGTAAGATTCCGCGTTCAATGACTTCTGCTCACTGCTGCCCAACACGTTGAATCCTTCATAGCCATAGGTTGACAGGTCGCGGCTACCAATCCAGATGGCATTCATATATGCACTCCAGGGCCCTCTCATGTAATCGGCAGAGATGGTGACACGTTCCTCAATGGGCGCAATCGCATAGCTGCTTTCGAATACCTCATCATAGTGGAACTTCTCCACCGTACCGCCCAGGGTCAAGCCGTTGTCAAACTGATACCCCCATGCGACGTCCATCGTTGTGATCGAGGCTTTTTCAGCTAGCTGGGTTAGTAGCGGCACGCCAGTTGGGGTTTCTTCCATCGACGCCAGATCCTCGACCTCTGTAAACGCGGCAGAGAAGGTTGTCGTGAGCTGCTCTCCTTCAAAACTGAGCGCATAGGTTACAGCGCGTGACGTTTCCAATTCGTCAATGTCAATGGCGAAACCGTCGCCCGCATCCAGGATGCCGTGATCCGTCTCGAAAAAGGAAAGCGGTGAACGATAGCCGAGACCGGCCGAGAATCGCGAACTCCAATTTTCATTGTGTTCAAAACGGGCATCCAAACGTGGCGCGACCACGGTTTCATCAATCTCAACTCCGGGCTTTTGAATAGCAACGAAATCAGCCTCAATCTGATCAATACGTACGGCCAGAGACAGCTGCAGGCGATCACTTGCGGTCCATGTATCCTGCAGGTACATGCCCCGAACGAGATAGTCAAAACTGTCTTCGACATACGCTGCTGACTGCTCTCCTGCTTCAGACTCCGAGCGCATTGTTTCATCCCGCTGATCGATACCGAACGTCAACAAATGATCATTGTTCAATGCAAAGTTACTGCGAACGTCAAGGTAGGTTAGCTTGTTTTCGGCTTTATAATCGAAACCTTCGTAGAAAGAGTCCTGCTCGTGATCTGAGTAGGCAACGCTGAGCGTTGTGTTGAAGTCGGCGGAGAGTTCATGAAGCCAGCTGATGGAAAGCTCGTTTCTCTCTGTATCAATCCATTCAGTAGTCTCCCAGGGCTTACCAATGTACTGCTGTCGCACGTCATCGTTAACGAAAAGCTGGGATGACTCAATGCCATCGAAGGTGTTGAGGACATCATCAATGTTATCGAATGCGGTGGGACCACCGAAGATTTCAGAATCGATAAGGCCAGCCCTGATAGTCAGGCTGTCGTGATTAGATAGATCTGTTACAAAGCGGCCAACGAAATTCCTGTTGTCCTGCAAGGGTGCTTCGCCAACACCATTGGCGTCGCCATCGAACTTGTCGTGTCGATCCAGCTGAGTTACGAGGCTGGCACGTTGGCGCCCGTCATCGCTGACCCAACTGCCCCATGCGCTGAAAAGGTAGCCTTCGTCCTCCTCTATGGCTACATCCATCTCAAAGGTGGTTTTCGTTGGATTGGCCGAAATGACGTTGATTGTGCCACCGATCGCTTCCGGTGCTGTCAGCGATGCACCTGCTCCTCGAGCAACTTCGATGCGCTCAACCCCGGTTGTAGCTATCGCATCAACGGCGTAGTACCCGGCAAGCATTGTATGCAACGGCAGACCATCGGTGAGAATAGTGGTGTGTTCACCGCGCATGCCGTTTAGCATGATGCGTTTGACGCCACACATCGAACACTCGTTGGAAACTCTTACGCCTGGAGAGGCGGCTATCGCCTGAGACAGGTTGACCGCTTGACGCAGTTCAATCAGCTGATTGTCGACAACTTCTGTCTTCTGGATGGCATCCTTGAGCATCCCGGATTGGTAAAGGCGATCGCGGATCCCATAGACGATGACTTCGTCCATCTGTTCAGCATCTTCATTCAGAGTCGTTTCGGCGAGCGTAGCGGTGGAAAGAGATATGAGACCGATCGTCAGGATGACAACCGTCATTCGAAATAGCGTGTTCATAGTATTGGCTGGCTGGGAAAACGCAAATGATAATAATTATCATTATTAAATTCAAGGCGCCTGATAGGAGCGAGTCTACGGGCGCGGCTATTCCTGGGCCAAAACTGACGAGAAATAGCGATAGCGACGAGCGATGAAATCTTTCTGATAGGCTTAAGCTATTAATATTTAAGGATTTTTAATCTTGGCATGAAATTAGCGTTATGTGACGTAGTTCACATTTTTGAGGTGTCAAACAATGCTTAAGACATATCTTGCTGGTGAGATGTCACCGCCTCGGCTTGACCGCCGGGGTGCGGAACGAGTCGCGCTGAACGGCAAGGCGCTCGTTCAGGTCCGCAATGCGAAGGACTTCAGTCAAAGGGACATGGCTTTCCATGCCGGGGTGCTCAATGCATCCTCCAGTGGTTTGCGGCTAACGGCCGAGCAGCGTCTGGATGACTGCGAACTGGAAATCTGGGTAGGCCTCGAGGATCAGCTGATGAGGCTGAACCTTGTCTGCGAAGTCATCTGGACTAGTTGGGAAGGTGAGGGTGAATTCCAAATGGGCGTTGAAGTTCTCAACCGGGAAAACACTGATTTCGCTGCCTGGCAGGACCTGTTCGCCCACCTGGGCTAGGGCGCCGGGGCAAGGTGCCAGAGTCATCTGGCACTCACTCGGCAAACTCCTCACATCTCTCCTGTTTGCAACCTGACTCAGGTTGCTCGTTGTTTTTTCAAGCGCTGGCCGTCCGCGTCGCCGATGGTTTATTCTTTGATCAAAACCCGTGACGACAGCATGGAAGCGACGTTTGACAAAGTCGGGCGCGATGAACGTGCCCGTATTGAGAGCCAGCGCCTCAACCGAGGAGACTCGACCAAGACACTTTCCGGCCTGGCTATTTCCGGTGGTGGCATTCGTTCCGCGTCATTTGCGCTTGGCGTTCTGCAGGCGCTTGCGCGCTTCAATGTTGTTCGGCGACTGGACTACTTATCTACGGTTTCAGGTGGTGGCTACATCGGTTCGTGCTGGACCTGGTTCAACTACTTATATGCTGCCGGGAGTCTTGGCGACCGTACCGATAGTTATTTCTTTCCGTTCGGCACACCGGGTCAGGGTGCCAGGACTTCCGAAGGGCGTTTCCCAAACCGGATTCTTTCCTGGCTCCGTCAGCATGGCGATTATCTCGTGCCTGGTCATGGCATCAATTGGCCATCATCCCTCGCGGTGGTTTTGCGAAACGTGGTGCTCACCCTGTCGGTTTTTGTCTCGCTTATGGTTGCCGCGTACGTTGCTATAGCCACTCTTGATGCCCGTTTCGGTGGTCTGATCAAGACAGGTCTGGCAGCGACTGCCCTGGCGTCTGGTGTCGTCCTGTTGTTGGGTATCCTCTTTGGCCCCGTTTCCTTCTTCCTCCATGCTGGCAGTGAAGTTGCCTACCGTTCGCGGCTCGCTTTTCAGCGCTGGATGGGACGGTTTGCTGTCGCCGCGATTGTGTTGTTCGTCGTCGCTTTGCCGCCGCTCTTCATGCTGGGGCTGGAACATGCGATCGCCGGTGCCTCGATCACAGTTTCTGGTCTCATTGGCGGATGTTTTCATTTCTTTCGCCAGCAACGCGGCATGGGGGGATTGTCGGTCGTTGCTCTCATCTCCTCGTTACTGGTTTTGTTCGGGCTGCTGACGGTCGCCTGGTATCTCGCATCGACCTGGCCGGAACTTTGGCCGATCTTGCTGGGCTACGCGCTTGTTATGGGCTGGTTCGTCGACCTCAACCAGTTCGGTCTGGACCGGATGTACCGTGACCGGCTCATGGAAGCGTTCCTGCCCAACCCTGACGCGGTGCTGGCCGGAAGATGGGCCGCGGCGACAATGGCAACCGGTGCCCGGCTGGGTGATATGTGCGGGGCCGACGATCAGGGTCCGTACCATCTCATCAATACAAACCTGATACTTGCCGATGACGACGACAGGCAGTTTCGGGCGCGAGGCGGCGATAACTTTGTGCTGTCGCCACTCTATTGCGGTGGTGATGCGACCGGTTGGGTTTCGACCAAAGAGATGGGCGAACTGACGCTGGCAACTTCGATGGCCACTTCCGGCGCTGCCATCAATCCTGCGGCGGGGCCTGACAGTACGGGACTGACCCGAAATCCATTGATCTCGTGCCTCATGTTTCTGCTGGGATTTCGACTCGGTGTTTATCTGCCGAACCCGGCGAAGGGCGGGCCGATCGTTCCGAACCTGTTCAATCCCGGCGTTTTCCAGGGCTTGCTCGGATACCTCTATCGACGCACGTCTCGATTCCTGGCGTTGTCTGATGGTGGGCACTTCGAAAACACGGGTGCCTATGAGCTGATCCGGCGCAGGGTCGATACGATCATCGTCTCCGAAGCAGGCGAGGACCAGCAGTACACATTTGTCGACATCGCTGATCTCATCGAGAAGGTACGCGTTGACTTCGGTGTCAGTATTCGCTTTCTACCGGAATATGACCTGGGCTTCTTGATGCCTGGTTCCTCTGACGCGCCGAAGTATCTGACCGATCGGTACGACCTGGCGCAGCGTGGCTTTGCGGTCGCTGAAATAGAGTACCCTGTCCAAGGAGGGGAGTCAGCGTCTACAGGAACGATCATCTTTATCAAGGCGACGCTGGTGGACAATTTGAGCGGTGATCTCTATGGCTACAAGGATGCTTTTCCGTCGTTTCCGAACGAAACGACGGCGGATCAGTTCTTTGATGAATCCAAGGTCGAGGCCTATCGCGAACTGGGGTATCAACTGACCAGCGGAATGTTGGCGGACAAGGAATTCAAAAGATGGTGGGGAATGGAATCATGAGAGTTCACGGATGGCATTGGCTGTTGGCATTGATCGTGTTATTGGTCCTCGCGAGCGTCGTTGCGGGGTCAAGGGTTGGTGCCATGCTGTCGCAGCTGAAAGCGCCTGAATTGCCTCCGCCCTTGGAAGTACCTGTCGCAAACTGGGACAGCGGCCAGAACTGGACCGTGGATCAGGCAGAAGAGTTCCACTGGAAGGCGCAGGGTTCAAGAACGTTGAACATACCGCTGTCGTGGTTCCTGGCGCTTGAAGCTCCGGCGGACGGTACCATCGGGTTCCTTTTTGGATCGGAGACATTGCTCTCAACCGATGCTTACCTGTCTCGATTCGGTTTTGTTCCCCGGCCAAAGGGAACCTTCAATCCGTACGGGCTGCCGATCGGTTTTGCAGTCACTCCTTACCAGAACCTGCCAGGTCTGGAACAAGCGGAGAGTGCCGTTGGCCTGACCTGCGCGGCATGTCATACGGGTCAACTGATCTATGAAGGCAAGCGATACCTGGTAGAGGGTGGTCCTGCGATGATTGACCTCGGTCTTCTGACCGAGGTGATGGGTGCCGCTGTTGGCCAGACGGCCGTGTCGAGTGACATCCCACTTTTTTCGGGGCGCTTTGACCGGTTTGCGCAGCGTGTGCTGGGTTCACGTCACTCGGAGGCCACCCGGTTCAAACTCAAGCAAGATCTCGCCAGCGTGGTCCGTGCGCTTGCCAAGCTCCCTGCCGGAATTGATGTCACTGAAGGTTTCGGGCGGCTCGATGCGCTGAACCGGATTGGCAACCAGGTGTTCGCGTGGGATACGGGACGCAACAGGAATTACGTCGATATCAACTCGCCAGTCAACTTTCCGCATATCTGGACAGCCTCCTGGTTTGACTGGGTCCAGTACGATGGATCGATCATGAGGCCGTTGGTGCGAAATGCCGGTGAGGCAGTGGGCACGGCGGCGCACACCAGCTTCTTTGCTCCGCTTGAGTCCGGCCGTTTCAGTACCAGCATCCCGATGGAGAATCTCACCTGGATTGAACGTCAACTGGCAGGACCGGATGCACCGCTATTCCGAAAACGTTTTTCGGGTCTTCGAGCGCCGCAGTGGCCAGCCGCCTTTGGTGAGATCAATGCGGAGAAAGCCAAACAAGGGGCTGCGCTGTACGAACAACATTGTGCGGCTTGCCATCGACCGGCGCTGACGCGCGCGATTGCGGCGGGTGATGATCCGGAGAGTGAGTTCTGGCACCACTTCTCGCCGGTTAGTTGGCTTGTGAATGGCGATGAGTACAAGACGGATGAGTCCTACTTCAAGGTGCAGATGGTTCATCAGGACTACGTTGGAACAGACCCCGGCCAGGGTCGTGTTCTGGCGGAGCGAAAAGTCGATACAACCAGCGGGCTCAAGGAGAAAGATTCCCTGGGTATCGATCGTACCGTTTGCGCACGTGATCCTAACAGCGACGGACTGACGACCTTGAGAGTGAGGGACGCGCCCATGCTTGCCTATCCCTACGCCCTCGGAGCGGTTGTTCAACTGGGCATTGATCACTATGTGGAAACTGCAGGACTGAATGCCGAGCGCGCCAGGAAGTTTGTCGGCGATAAGCCCAATTGCCTGCAGGCAGGACAGGGATACAAGGCACGACCGCTCGACGGTGTCTGGGCAACGCCACCGTTTTTGCACAATGGATCGGTGCCGACGCTGCGCCATTTGCTCGGTGCGCCGGAATCACGTCCTGACGAGTTCGTGCTGGGTGACGCGCGTTTCGATCCGGTGAATGTCGGTCTGGTTTTGATGGATGTGCCCGAAACAGACCAGGATTACACCGAAGACGGTTATTTCGTACTTCGCACGTCGGTCCAGGGTAACAGTCACCGTGGTCACGAATTTACGGATGATGACAGGGAAGGTCGGATTGGTCCTGCATTGGGTGCCGATGAGGTCGACGCACTGATAGAGTTTTTGAAAACCATCTGAGAATGTCATGGCAGAATTGAAAGAGACCCGACACCCCTTGTCGGTTGAGCATTTGGAACCGCGCAAGATTCTTCGCCTGATGGTGATCTTTCCCGTATTAGGCGGTACAGCTATCTCCGGATTTGGAGTTCATCGACTGTTGACCGGTTATTACGGGCTGGCGGCGTTTGATTTCATTGTTGGCGTCGCGTTTTATGCGCTCGGCTTTTACACCTGGAGAACCGGTCGAGAGACGGCGGCGAGATACATCAGCGCCGTCATTTCCGCCATCGGGCCTCTGGTGTTTCTGGACATGTTTGATCGGGCGGGTATTTACTGGGTGTATTCCTCGACGATTGTCATCTTTTACCTGGTGCCTCCACTGTGGGCGATTTTCCTCAACGCGGTGATGTTGTTGGGGGTGGCGGTCGTCTACCGGCACGCAGACTATAGTCAGGTACAGCTTTATTCGTTCTTAGTAACGATTGGCCTGATCAACATTTTCTCTCTGCTGTTCGCGCTCGACGAAGCTCGGCGCAAGTCGCAGCTCCGGGAATTGTCGGTTAAGGATGAGCTCACCGGCATCGGAAATCGTCGCGCCTTTGTTGAACGAATTGGTGAGGTGATCAGCATTCACCGACGTTACGGTCTTGATGCCTCGCTGGTGTGTCTTGATATTGACCGCTTCAAGGAGGTGAACGACACCCTGGGGCACGCCTCAGGAGATGCTGCCATCAGGTCACTGGCTGAACATATCACTGGCAGTATTCGCGAGAGCGACCATGTTTACCGCATCGGTGGCGACGAGTTTGTCATCATTGCCGAGGGCGCGGACCGCGAGGCTGCGCTCGAATTGACGGAGAAAGTTCGTCGTGGTGTCGAAGAATGCGATCTGATCCCCGAAATGAAGATAACGATCTCCCTGGGTGTCGCGGTTTTGGAGGACGACGATACAGCTGACAGCTGGATGGCCCATGCTGACGCGGCTCTCTACGAAGCCAAGGATGCCGGCCGGAACACGATCCGGATGCATCCTGCGGTGGCTTGAGCGTTGCCGCACTCTACGAAGTGTGTGAGCTACAACGAACGCTGAAGGTAGACCGAGTTGTAGTCCTTCGCTAAACCCAGTTGTGTCGTTAGCACGTCGAGCCAGGGACTCTTGAGTGCGGGTTCACCGTTGATGGTTTCTATGGTGAGTCGCTGTACGGGGTTGCTGGAACGGTAGACGAGATGGCGTAGCACCGACAGGTATTCGGCGAGATGTTTGTCATCGGGCTCTACCAGCAGCGTGATCGCTTTGCCGCTGCGTTCGGATACCATAACAAGTCGTTCGCCGTGATAGACAAGGTGGTTCCCTGGTACGCGCCTTGGTAGACCGGGCTTGAGTGCGTCAAGGCCAAGTCCGGCAGGTGAGATGGGATCTGCCGCGCAGAGCCAGAAAATCGTATCTGGCAGCGGCCGTTCAAGCATGCGCAGTGCTTCGGGCGAAACGAACTGAAGTCCGGGTATGCCGGAGAAGAAATGACCCGCCAGCAGTTCGCCGGAAAGCTCCATCAGCCGAATCGCCCGGAACAATGTTCGCCACTGGAACTCGGGCAGCTCTCGAAGCAGCAGTTCCCGAAACAGGATGCCGCTTCGATCCAGCAGCAGTCGAACGCGTTCTTTTGCCAGTTCTTCATTGGCAATCAGGTCGTCGTCGGCCGCTTCAATTTCGATTCGTCGCCAGCTACCGCTGAAAGGGACGGCGCCGCGCCAGCGATGGAATCCTCCCCGGCGAATATTGCGACGTCGTCTGGTCGAGAGATCTTCGACATCTGGCACGGTAAAGGCGGCTTCGATACCTTTTCGGAGTGCGGCAAACGTATCGTTGGTCAGTTGCCGGTTCCAGACCGACTGCCAGACAACTTCGGCCAGCTCGCTGGCGGAAAGTTCCGTTCGATCCTGAAGTGCTCCGAAGTCGTATTGACCCGCAGGGTCCGGCATGGCGGTGACAAGGACGTCAGCCAGCGGCTCTGGTTCTTCAGGCAGTGTCAGCAGGTCGAGATCTTCGTCGAAGACAAATGTGACCTGTCGGTTGCCGGCACCAATCCAGCCGATGTCACCCTCACCAACAATCGCGTCGAGGTCCCTTGGATCGTAGTCCGGTAGTCGTGCCGGCAGGATGTCGGTCTCCCAAAGAGCAGCCGCGGCCGGGTACAGGCGCAGGCGTGCAAGCGTTTCGAACAGTTTGTCCTGTGGCGCCTTGTGAGTTGAGCGGGTCTGCCAGTGGTAGAGGAACAATGGCAGTTTGGCCACCGGCAGGGTTTCGAATGCTGGTCGTGCATCGCGGCGATTGAGCCGAAGCAACGTTTCGAAATTTTCGGCGTCGCACCACCAGATATCCTCACTGTCTCGAACGAGTTGACCTTCGATGACCGTGCGCTCATCGATCAGGCGGGAGAGGGCACGGGCAACTTCCGTTTCATTGGCGCCGAGTTTGCGAGTGATGTCATCAAGTCGCAGGGGGCCGTAGTATTGCATCCAGTTGGCCAGCGCGGTCGTCATCGCTGATTCATCGGCCTTCTCAAGTGCGCTTCTGATCGTTGGCTCATCTTCGAGCGAGATGATGAGGTCGGTGCCCTTGACAATGATCCTGGTCGCGCCCGCAGGAATCTCCCAGGGAAATTCTTCGGCAGGAATGATGACTCGCTCTTTGATCCACTCGCGCACATCCTCATCGACCTCGGGCGCATAGTCCATCAGTCGCCGCTGACGCTTTGCCTCGAAGGCTTCGATCAGGGTTTGCGGAACGGCAGGTCGGATCCCGGGATTGAACACGGCCTCTTCCAGCAATCCAGCGGCAAGCTCGGAACGCTTACTCGAGCGTGGCGTATCGTCCATGTACATATAGGTGTTGACCTGCCCCCAGGCGGTTCCTTGCGCAAACGGGCTGGGTGAGTTCGTCGTAACTTCCGAGACGGCGATCTCCCGATGGTCAATTTCTGTCAGCACCTGGCGAAGATGATCGAGATCGAATTCATCGCGAAGGCAGGTTCGCCAGGTTTCCAGCACCATGGGAAAGTCATCGTACCTGAGCACTGAATCGAGTAGCTTTTGTGACTGAAGTCGACTCATCCAGAGTGGTTTGCGCTCGCCGAACCTGCCTTTGGACAACAGCAAAGCGCGACCCGCGTTCTCGCGAAAACGTGCACCGAAGAAGCCAGAGCCTTCCAGTCTCTCACGCAGGCGGTCTTCAATAGAGTCAATGGGCACGAGTGTCATGAGTGCTTCGAAGGAGGTCGTCTCCTGGAGTTGAACAACGATTGCCTCGTTGGCGACAAAAATCCGGGGTAACTCACCGTAGCGTTCCATCCAGCCAGCTTCCAACGCGAGCGCGAAGGGGCGATTCACCCGGGCGCCCCAGCCGGTATGCAGAATGGTTTGCTGTCCGGCGGCGCCTGCCGGCGCACGGTGTGCGGTTTCGACCAGGAGGTGGTGACGATGGGGCAGCGAGACGCCCGTGTGTTCACGTTGGCGAAGGAGAAAGGATCGCAGCTCGTTCGCCGCTGTTCCGTCGAGATGCCAGTCTTTCTGGAGTTCGTCGATAAATTCTTCATTGTCGACCCGGCTGTCAGCATGTTCGAGAAAGTCGCCCACTCTGGATGCATAGTGGAAGTCCCGATTGAGCGGCTCAGCTATCCAGAAGGGTGGGGCGGATTTTCCGGGCCTGGCGGGGCTGACGATCACATCGTTGTGGGTGATCTTTTTGACCTGCCAGGTTTGCGTGCCGAATGAAAATACCTTGCCCACCTGGGCTTCCCAGACGAATTCCTCGTCGAGTTCGCCGATCCTTGCGTTGCTGCCTTCGTGGCGGAGCTGAAAGTAACCCCGATCCGGAATCACCCCACCTGACAGGTACAGCGACATGGTTGCACCCTTGCGTGCCTTGACGGTGTTCTCGAGGCGATCGTATGTGATACGCGGCCTTAGTTCGCGCAGGTGATTGTCCGCGTAGCGTCCGGCCAGCATGTCGACGACCAGATCGAACTGGCGTCGCGTCAGCGAATTGAATGCGCGGCTCCGCCTGACTTCTCCGTAGAGTTCATCGACGTCCCAGGTTTCGGTGGTGGTCATGGATACAATGGACTGCGCCAGGACATCCAATGGCCCCTCGATTAACGTTGCAGGTTCGATGTCTTTGTCGAGAACGCTCTTTCCGAGCACCGCAGACTCGATGAAATCATAGGGATGGGTCGGGTAGATGGTGCAACGACTGACTTCGCCGACCTGGTGCCCGGCGCGACCAATTCGCTGGATGGCGGATGAAATCGAGTCCGGCGATTGAATGAGGATGACCTCGTCGAGGCTGCCAATATCGATGCCCATTTCCAGCGTGCTGGTGGCAACAATAGCGGCAAGCTCCCCCGCCTTCAGGCGTTGTTCGACCTCAAAGCGAATCTCGCGTGCGAGGCTGCCATGATGAGCATAGGCGATGAGTTCGCCGGCGGCCTCGTTGATCTTGTGAGTGACCGTTTCACACAGTGCCCGGCTGTTGACGAACAGCAGGGTTGATCGATTCCGTCGAATCCTCTCCACCAGATCAGGCGCCATTGCATCCCATAGCTTCTGATCCTCGGGCCGATCAGCAGCTGCGTCGGGAAAGCGAATGTTGATTTCATAGTGTTTCTGGTCGCCGGCCCGAAGGATGTTGACGGTGCGCGGAGTAAAGGAGTCGCCGTCGCGCTCGAATCCGGCGACACTCTCGGCAACCTGGTCGAGCGGTTCCACCGTGGCTGAGAGGGCAATACGTTGAAACTCGCCCGACAGCCGGACGAGTCTTTCCACACCTGACATTAAAAATGCGCCGCGCTTGCTGTTCTGGACCGCGTGAATTTCATCGAGAATGACGGTAGAGAGCTGCGACAGCATGGGCAGTGCGTTACGCGACGTCAGCAGGATGTTCACGCTTTCCGGTGTTGTAATCAGAATCTCCGGCGGGTGCCGGAGCATACGCTGGCGTTCGGCGGGTTCCGTATCGCCGCTTCGGGTCTGAACTCGGATTTCCGGGAACACTTCACCCGCCGCCTCGAATCTGGTCTTCAGTTCCGCCAGTGGTGAGAGCAGGTTTCGCTGGATGTCATTGTTCAGCGCTTTTAGTGGACTGATGTAGAGCACCCTTGTTGCGCCGGCTTCGAGTTCCCCGGTAGCGAACTGGTTAATGGTCCAGAGAAAAGCAGTCAGCGTCTTGCCGCTGCCGGTGGGCGCGGTGACCAGCAGGTGCTGGCCACGCGCTATCTGGGGCCAGGCCTGTCGTTGTACATCGGTTGGCGCGTCGAATCGGGCATCGAACCAGGATTGAATAAGCGGGTGGAAGCGAACGTCCATCGGGCGAGTGTAATCCAATCCGCATCGGGATATTTACCGATAGAAGATGCTGATGGTGCCGGTATCGCTTTTTGTCAGCATGACGGCTTGTAAACCTGGCATATCGGGGAAAAGCGTATCCTGGTTCCATGTTAGTATTGGGCTCGCTCGGGCCATGTGACAGACGATGGATGCCGGAGCTAGCTCCAACAAAAATCCTGCAACAATCTTTCTTTGGAAATTCATGTGGCTGGTCAGATAGTCGCTGTCAGCATCGAATCAATCAGAGTAGTACCGTAGTGAAACCGGGACTGGAACAGATAGCATGATGGAACAGGCGGTAGGCACGTATTTCGCGCTGGAGTCCTCTTTTAGCTGGATCAAGCTGGGCCTGGGACTCATCGGCATCGTATTGGGGTCTGTTGCCTGGTTTCGCTGGGGCCGTTTCGGCAAGGGCTTTGCGTTTCCGATGACCGCTATTGGACTGATCCAGTTGTCAGTGGCCGGATATATTGTCTGGCGTACCGGGCCACAGGTCGTCGTTCTGATGGAACTGTTAGCCAGTGACCCTGCAGGGTTCATTGCACTTGAGCAGCCACGAATGGCGCAGGTGATGGCTAATTTCACCACGTTTCATCGCGCGCAGATCGGCATGGGCCTGGTCGGTTTCGTGATGCTGGCCCTCGGCCATTGGCGCATGCCGCTGGTGCTGGGTATCGGCGCAGGCTTTGCGATCTTTGGGCCGATCCTGTTTTTGCAGGATACGCTGGCCGCTAATCGTGCGCAGGACTATTTCGAAGCAATCCTGCGTTTCGCCGCCCAGGCATAGAGGGCGGCAATAATTTTGACTGACAGGAGGCAAGGTGCCTGACCGATCCAAAGTTTCCGTGCCCATCCCCACACCGGAAACAGCGCACTACTGGGAAGGGACACGAGAGGGCGAACTTCGACTGCAGCGTTGCAGAGCCTGCGATGATTTCTACTTTCCGCCCCGCCCGTTTTGTCCGGTCTGTCTCTCCGACGACATCGAGGTTGTTGCCGCCAGTGGCAAAGCAAAACTCTTCAGCTATGTCATCAATCATCGGCCCCATCCGGCGTTCGACGGTCCCTACAGTATCGCGATTGTTGAGCTGGACGAGGGGCCACACCTGATGGCGAACATCGTCAATGTGGCGCAGACGCCAGAGGCGCTGATCCTGGATATGCCCCTTGAAGTTGTATTTGAACAGTTGACTGACGAGATCAGCCTGCCGCAATTCCAGCCGGCGGGAGGTGAGGCATGAGGCCAGGTTCGGTTGCCATCGTTGGAGCGTCTGAAACCAACGAGCTGGGAGAGATCAAGGACAAGAGCGAGATACAGTTACATGCGGAAGCCGCGATCAATGCGATGCGCGAGACCGGACTCAAACCGTCGGACATCGATGGCATAGCGACGGCGGGGACAACGCCTTCCATCATCGCTCACTATCTCGGTATCAAGCCCGGCTGGGCGGATGGCACCATGGTGGGTGGCTGCTCGTTCCTTTTGCACGTGCGCCACGCGGCGGCGGCCATCGCCGAAGGAATGTGTTCAACGGTGTTGATTACCCATGGCCAGAGTGGCCGTTCCAACATCGCACAGGGAGGATTCGTGGGTGGCGGCCGCGCTTCGTTGCAGGCCCAGTTCGAATCGCCCTATGGCATCGTCGGCCCCACCACGATGTTTACGCTGCCGGTGTTGCGATTTCTGAAGGAGACCGGAACCACCATTGAACAGCTGGCCAATGTCGCGGTTGTACAGCGGGAGTGGGCATCCAGGAATCCGCGCGCGAAGCTGCAGGAGCTGACTTCCGTCGAGGAAGTCCTGTCTGATCGTATGATCGCTTATCCGTTTACCAGGGCGATGTGTTGTCTCGTCACGGACGGTGGCGGTGCATTGATTCTTACCAGTGCTGAACGCGCTCAGGACTTTCCGACACGTCCCGTTTATCTCCTGGGAACGGGGGAGAGTGTCGAGATGCAGATGATCAGCCAGATGTATGATAAGACTCGTTCCACCGCATTTCGTATTTCCGGAAAGAAAGCATTCGATGAGGCGGGAATCTCGCACGACGATGCTGATCATCTGATGATCTACGACGCATTTGCTCATCTGCCGCTGTATGGCCTGGAAGACCTTGGATTCTGCGGTCGTGGCGAGGCGGGTGCTTTTATCGAAGAACGCCATACCGCACCGGGAGGCTCGTTGCCGACCAACACCAACGGCGGTGGCCTGAGCTACACCCACTCCGGGATGTATGGCATGTTCGCACTGCAGGAAAGTGTGCGGCAGATGCGCGGCACGGCGCCCGCGCAGGTCGAGGGCGCAAAAATCTCTGTCTGTCACGGCGTTGGCGGCATGTTCTATGCTGCCGGCACCATCATCATGTCGAATGAAAGGCCATGATTGGAACCAGCGACTTGCTCTCGAATTGTGGATGCAAGTATCGTTAAACGTTTGCCGAGGATCGTCGGCGAGAAGTAAAAGTAAGGAGGGAGTATGAACTTCGAATTTTCCGAAGAGCAGAATCTGCTGCGGGAGCAGGCGCGCGGTTTTCTGGCGGACAACTGTTCAATGAAAGTTGTTCGTCAGGCGCTGGAAAGTGATTCGCCATTTGATGCGGACCTGTGGCGCAAGGTCGCGGAAATGGGATGGACGGCTACGGTCATTCCTGAAGAATTTGACGGGCTGGGCCTCAGCTATCTCGAGTTGAGCGTGATCGCCGACGAGCTGGGCAGGGCGGTTGCGCCGCTACCGTTCTCTTCTTCGGTCTATCTCGCCACCGAAGCATTGCTTGCTTATGGCTCCCCGGAACAGAAACAGAACCTGCTGCCGCGACTCGCATCGGGAGAAATTATCGGCACCTTTGCCATGGCGGAAGTCAAGGGCGAGGGCGCCATCAATACCACTGGAACGGACAAGATTTCGGGGACCAAACTGGCCGTGCCCGACGCCGACATTGCGAATATCTGTGTGGTTGTCGTCAAGTCTGATCAGGGCGATGGCGCTAGTCTTTGTCTGGTCGATCTTGATCAGGCGGAGGTGTCGAAGGAGGTGGTGTATACACTCGATCCTTCACGTTCTCATGCGAACCTGACTTTCAATAGTGCTTCGGCCGAACTTTTGGGCAAGGAAGGCGAGGGCAATGCCGCGGTCGAGAATCTCTTTAATCGTGCGGCGGTGTTGTTTGCCTGGGAGCAGACTGGCGGGGCCGATACGGCGCTGGAGATGGCAAAGGAATATGCACTGGGCCGATATGCCTTTGGGCGACCGATTGCCAGCTACCAGGCCATCAAACACAAGTTGGCGCACATGTATGTGAACAACACGCTGGCGCGATCCAACTGTTATTACGGTGCCTGGGCGCTCAACACCAATGCACCGGAGCTGCCGCTTGCGGCGGCGACGGCACGGGTCTCTGCGATTCAGGCCTATTACTATGCAGGCAAGGAGAATATCCAGACCCATGGTGGTATGGGTTTTACCTGGGAATTTGACTGCCAGTTTATGTATCGAAGATCACAGCTGCTCGCTGCCACCCTGGGCGGGGAAGCGAAATGGCAGGAGAAACTGGTTACCGCCCTCGAAACTCAGGCGGCAGCGTAAGGAGTAGAACATGGATTTTAGTGATTCAGCAGAAGAAGCGAAATTTCGCGCCGAAGCCGCCGAGTGGCTGCAAGCCAATGCCCCTACTGACGATGAAATTAAGGGGCTTGATGAAATGGCGCAGGCAAAGCTATGGCAGAAGCGTAAGGTTGATGCCGGCTGGGCCTGCATCCGGTGGCCGAAAGAATATGGTGGTCGGGGAGCGACAGCGATCGAGCAGGTCATCCTCAATGATGAACAGAGTAAGGTAAAATCACCGTCCACCCAGTTCTTCTCGATTGGTCAGGGTATGGCGGCGCCGACGTTAATGACCTGGGCGACGGAAGAGCAGAAGCGGCGATATCTGCCGAAGCTGGCGTCTGGCGAAGAAATCTGGTGTCAGTTGTTCAGTGAGCCCGCTGGTGGTTCTGATCTCGCGGCCCTCCGAACCCGCGCGGTCAAGGACGGTGATGACTGGGTAATCAATGGCCAGAAGATCTGGACTTCAGGTGCACATTATTCTGACTGGGGCATTCTGGTAGTCAGGACTGATCCGGATGTGCCGAAGCACCAGGGCCTGACCTATTTCTTCGTTAACATGCATTCGCCTGGCGTCGAGATCAAACCGATCAAGCAGCTGTCCAGCGCGTCGAACTTCAACGAAGTCTACTTCACTGATGTGCGTATCCCCGATGAGCAGCGTCTTGGCGCTGTCGGTCAGGGCTGGCAGGTGGCGCTGACCACGCTGATGAATGAGCGTGCTTCTATCGGCGGTACCCGTTCCGCCGGCCAGGCGCAGTCACTGCTGAAACTTGCCGCAACGCTGGAGATTGATGGCGAGCCTGCCAGCAAGAACAAGGCAGTACGTAGCCGGGTTGCCGACTGGTACGCCAAGGAAGCAGGTCTGAGATTCACCGGTTACCGGTCCATGACGGCCATGTCTCGTGGTGAAGTGCCGGGACCGGAGAACAGCATCGGCAAGCTTGTTGCCGCGCCCATGGCGCAGGATCTGGCCTCTTTTGCGCTTGAATTACAGGCTCAGGCTGGCGTCATTTATACGCCTCTCGATGAGTCTTTCGACAATATGTTCCAGCACAACTACATGAATATACCCGGCGGCCGGATTGCTGGCGGTACGGACGAAATCATGGCGAACATTATTGCCGAACGTGTCCTGGGTTTGCCTCAGGAACCTCGCGTCGACAAGGGTATTCCGTTCTCGGATGTGCCCACGAGCGGTGGCAAGAGTTAAGTCATTCTCGCGCCAGAAAGAGCCGGGCCAGTCCCGGCTTTTTTGTGCGCGAAATCCCTGGCCATCACCAGCGTTGATAAGCGGGCTTCGACGGTTGCTGAGCCGTGACCTGCCACCGGTAAAACGGTATGGTCTCGTCTTTGAATTTGCATAGTTTTGAGTTTGCATAGTAGAGAGGGATATGCCGATTTCAAAGAAGCTCGCGCTGTCGGATGAACAGCTGGAAGAGCTGATGCTGACGACCTGGAATATGCGGATCGCCACGCTGGGACCAGGTACGAGAATCAACATGACTCCCATGTGGTTTGCCTGGGCGGGGGGCAGGATTTACACCTACGGCCGCGGCCAGAAAGTTGTCAATGTGCGTCGCAACGGAACCTGCACGGTTGTCGTTGACCGCAATGAAAAATTCCCTGAACTCCAGGCTGCCATGTTTCAGGGCGAGGCCCATGTGCTGGAAACCGCTGAAGATGAAGCGGCCGACCCTTATCTTGAAGAAATCCGTGTCCAGATGGCTCGCAAGTACAACGGCGGTCATGGACGTCCGCCCGTAGATGATCCGGCGCCTAATGCGGCGACCGCGAGGGGAGACAACGCTCGCTGGATCGTGTTCGAGCCTGACCGGCTGGTGACCTGGGACAACTTCAAACTCAAAGACCTCAGAAAGAAATAGGAACAACCATGATCCGATTCGGAACGCTGGGTACCGCAAAGATCACGCCCAGAGCGTTGCTCTCACCTTGCGATGATGAGCCCAATGCCGCGGTCAGGGCGATAGCCGCCAGGGACAGGGCGAGGGCTGAACACTTTGCAGAATGGGCGCACATCCCGATTGTGCTTGATGATTACGCGGCACTTGTCCAGTGCGAGCATATTGATGCCGTTTACAACCCGCTCCAGATCACCGCGCACAAGGATTGGAGTATCAGAGCCCTTGAAGCTGGCAAGCACGTGCTGTGTGAGAAGGCGTTCGCGGCCAACACCGCTGAAGCCGAGGAGATGGTTGCCGCCGCAAAAAAAGCAGGTCGCGTCCTCATGGAGGCGGATCATTATCGATACCACACGCTCTTCAAGCGTGCCTGCGAGATCTATGCATCAGGAGAACTGGGCGAGATCCAGCACATTGAAGGGATCTTCTCCCGCCCGGGTGAGCGCATGAAGCCGGATAATATTCGGCAAGTCTATGAGTTGGGCGGCGGTGTCACCATGGATAACGGGTGCTATCCCATTTCCTGGGTACGCCATATCAGTGGTGAAGAACCCACCGTGCTTTCAGCCGAGGCAGAGGTGGGGCCGCCGAAAATCGATATTTACATGAACGCGAAGCTGCAGTTCCCGAGTGGTATTACGGCAGAGATTACCGGTGACATGCGACCTGGTGCGCGGCAGCGTCTGAAGCTGACAGTGACAGGCAGTCGCGGCCAGATGATTGTGGTTAACCCGGTGACGCCCCAGGCGGGTCATCGCATGATCGTGATCGTCGATGGCGAGGAACGGAATGAGTACTTCGATCGTCGCTCGACCTATGCCTACCAGCTTGACGCGTTTCTTAACGCCGTCGAGACCGGTGAGGAACCCATCACAGGGGGCGAGGATGCCATCAAGCAAATGAAAGTCATTGATGCGTGTTACGAGGCGGCAGGATTGCCGCTGCGCGGTCATTAAGCGGAGGGAAACATGATCAGATTCGGTACGTTGGGCGCGGCGAAAATCCTGCCAAGGGGACTGCTTTATCCCTGTATGGATGAACCGAATGCAGCCATTTTGGCTATTGCTGCAAGAGACCGGGGCAGGGCTGAGGGTTTTGGTCGCTGGGCAGGCATTCCGAAGGTGCTTGACGATTACGATGCACTGGTGACTTATGAAGACATCGACGCCGTCTACAATCCGTTGCAGATTACGGCACATCGTGAATGGACAGTGAAGGCGCTGGCCGCTGGCAAGCATGTCCTTTGTGAAAAGTCTTTCGCGGCCAATGCCAGGGAAGCGCGGGAGATGGTCGATGCGGCGAAGGAAGCGGACCGCATCGTGATGGACGCGTTTCATTATCGTTATCACCCGCTGTTCATCCGTGCTCGCGAAATCTACCTGTCCGGTGAACTGGGTGACGTCCAGCACATTGACGCGGCCTTCTCTACGCCTGGGGAGCGGATGGGCGCCGACAGCATTCGTAAGGTTTACGAACTGGGGGGTGGCGTGACCATGGATATCGGCACCTATCCCATTTCATTCGTTCGTCACATTACCGGCGAGGAACCGGAAGTCCTGTCCGCAGAGGCAGAGGTGGGGCCACCCAAGGTCGATGTGTATCTCGCGGCGGACATGCGTTTCCCGAGTGGTATCACGGCCCGTACTTCCGGTGATATGAGAGATGGCGTCAAGTTGCGTCTCAAGCTGACGGTGACGGGTTCGAAGGGCGAGATGATCCTGCTTGGCCCGATTACGCCGCAGAACGGCCATCGGCTGATCGTCAACGCGGGTGGCGAGGAAAGGAACGAATATTTTGATCGCCGTCCCAGCTACGGCTACCAGCTGGACGCGTTCCTGAAGGCGATTGAGACTGGGGAACCGCCGATCACGTCCGGTGAGGACGGCGTCAATCATATGAAGGTGATTGATGCCTGCTACGAAGCAGCCGGGCTGCCGCTCAGGGGCCTGTAGCGGCCGAACCGGTGTGACGTTTTTTGATAAGCTGCGACTTCGTTTGAGTGAATAGATTGATCTAGTGAATTAAAGAGGTGACCGATGTCTGATGCCCTACCCATTGCCACGCCCGAGAGTGTCGGCGTTTCTTCTGATCGACTGCAGAATCAGAAGAAGGTCCTGCAACGATACATTGACGCGGAACTGCTGGCAGGCACCTGTTCTCTTGTGGCGCGTGATGGCAAGGTGATTCATTTTGAATCCCAGGGATGGCGCAATATCGAAGCGAAAGATGCGATGACGGACGACACCATCTTTCACATCATGTCGGTGACGAAAACGGTGGTGGTTTCCGCGCTGATGATGCTCTATGAAGAAGGTCATTTTCTGCTGACCGATCCCATCACGAACTTTATTCCGGAAATTGCGGACAAGAAGGTCCAGGTTCGCGATGACAAGGGCGGCGTCAAACTTGTGGATGCGAAGCGTCCGATTGATTTCCGTCACATCATGACGCAGAACGCCGGTGTCGATCCGATTGTTGATCTGCTTTCGGATGATGAAAAGGAACTGCTAAAGAAAAGGCACACCCTGGAGGAAACCATCCTTGCCTGGGCACCCCTGCCGCTGGGATTCCATCCCGGTGATGCCTACAACTATGGCAGCTCGATCGACTATGTGGCTTTCCTGGTTGAACGTATTTCCGGTATGCGTCTGGCTGACTTCCTGCAGGAGCGTATGTTCGGTCCGCTTGGCATGATCGATACGTCCTACGCGGTACCGAAGGGCAAGCTGGATCGCGTTTCGGCTGTGTACAAGCCCATCGAACCTGACATGAAGCTGGAAGTTTTTCGTAGTCCCGATTATGCCGTTGAGCCCGTGTCCGGTGGTGAATACCACGGCGGCTGGGCGGGTATCTTCTCAACAACGGCTGATATGTGGCGCTTCACCCAGATGCTGGCGAACGGTGGCGAACTGGACGGTGTACGTCTGCTGAGTCCGAAGACAATCAACGTCATGATCAGCAAGCATTCCGACTATCCGCTACCGGCCTGGGGCAGGGGTTTCAAGAGTGGTCTTGGCTGCGGTGTCCTGGTTGATGCGGGCAAGGCGCGCCTGCCCATGACGCCAGGTGCCTTCAGTCATCGCGGTGGCTGGGGGACAGGTATCTGGGTCGACCCGGCAGAGCGAATGGTAGGTGTGTTTATGGCACAGCTCACTGACTACGCCCATATCCCGTTCCGTGACCTGTCTGAGATTACTGCGATACTCTCGATTACCGAAAGTTACCTGGGCAATGTCAACAAGCCGCCGCTGATCCAGGCCTATCCGATCATCGCGTAACGGTTCCGACGCCGGGGCCATGGCGGACAATCCGGGTTAGGTAGCGCTAATGGTTGAACTTAAACGCAGTCTGTCCGTTTTTCAGGTCATGTTTTATGGCCTGGGCACCATATTGGGCGCCGGTATTTATGTCCTCACTGGCGTGGTTGCGGGGCATGCCGGCGTCTACACACCTTTTGCCTTCGTTCTTGCGGCGATTGTCGCAGCGCCGACAGCCCTTTCGTATGCGGAACTGGCATCCCGATTGCCTCGTTCAGCCGGTGAGGCGGTCTATGTCGATGCGGCTTTCTCCCGGGATTGGTTGACAAAAATGACCGGACTTGCGGTCGCGATGATCGGCATTGTTTCCGCCGCAACGATTGCTCGTGGCTTTGTGGGCTATCTGGATGTGTTCGTGCTGTTGCCGGACACCCTGGTCGTGATTGTGCTCGTCAGCCTGCTCGGGGGGCTTGCCGCATGGGGAATATCCGAATCCGTGTGGGTGGCGGTTGGGGTGACCGTCGTTGAGTTGCTCGGACTGCTTTTTGTCAATGCCATCGGTTTTGAAGAAGCCCTCGGCGCGCCTGCCATCCAGGACGCGCCTGGCTTCAGCCCGTCCATTGCGGCTGGTGTGCTGGCGGGCGCGTTTCTCGCGTTCTATGCGTTTATCGGGTTTGAAGATATGGTCAATGTGGCAGAAGAGGTCCGTAATCCGACGAAGAACATCCCTTACGCCATCGTCGGTGCACTCTCTATTTCTACGTTGCTCTACTTCATTACTGCCTGGGTTGTTGTCAGGTCGGTACCCCTGGAGGAATTGGCAGGTAGCCATGCGCCGCTTGCCCTGGTCGTGGAGCGCAACAGCGAGTTTTCTCCCAAAATGATTGCCGCCGTTAGTTTGCTGGCTGTGGTGAACGGCGCGCTGGTCCAGATCATTATGGCGTCCAGAGTGCTCTATGGTATGGCGGTTATGGAGCGATTGCCGCCGTGGCTAGGCAGAGTTCTTCCGAGGACGCAGACACCAGTCAACGCCACCACCGTGACAACATCGATCATTCTCCTGCTGGCGGTGTTTTTTGACCTCGAAATGCTTGCCAGCGTAACCAGTGCGTTGACGCTGCTGGTATTTGTTGCGGTCAACGCGGCGCTGCTTGTCATCAAGAGGCGGGGCCCTGAAGCGCAGGAATTCAGGGTGCCGGCGATAGTCCCTGTGTTCGGGGCAACGGCCAGTTTGCTGCTATTTGCCGGGCAGTTTGCCGGGGGCTAGGCTCAAACCGCTTTGTCGGCGGTCGCCGCGTTTCCACCGTTTGCCTTGCCTACATCTTTTCGAAGACGCCTCGACGGCGATCGGTGATGTGGCCACGAACGGTCAGCCAACCGGGCGTGTTGGCGGCCTCCTGCCAGGCGTTGCTTTCCAGTACATCGGCGCTCTCCAGCTCATAAAGTGAGAGATAGCGGAGCTGGCTGTCGTCTTCACCATGCAACTGGTAGCGTTGACCGCCCACGACGCCGGGTACCTTGAGCAGGCTGGCCATGTGATCGTCATCATAGAGACGGTTGAATTCTTCGATGTGGTCGGGGTCAACTTCCAGTTGAATCAGTAGCAGATAGTTGGCCATAGGTCTGTGTTCCTTCTTGGTTGGATTTGCTCAAGGATGCCCATCATAGCGGCTCAGCACCTGACAGGAAATCACCCGGAATGATGGTTCCCGGCTGCCGGACAGCAGCATGGCTGATAGATTCGTGTTATCTTCCTGCTCGCTAAATTTTTGACCAACCAGAGGAAGGGAAACGAATGAGTTCCACCAAGCCCGTCGCCGTCATCATCGGCGCGACGTCGAAATGGCAGGCCGATGGCCGCAATACCAAACTGGCTCATGGCGCGGCGATCGACGATAGTGATTTGCCGGTCGGCATACGATGGGGAATTGGTGGTGCGATAGCACAGCGATTTGCTGTTGAAGGTTTCCATGTGGTGCTGACGACGCGAAACGAAGCCAACGCGACCGGGCTCAAGGCTGCGATCGAAGAGACCGGCGGTGAGGCATCCATTGTCGAGCTGGACCTGGTTTCTGCGGACTCTGTCTCCGCTGCCTTTGCGAAGATTCGCTCAGAGCTCGATGACCCTGAGGTACTGGTCTACAACGCGGGCTACCTGGAAGGGCGCGATCTGCCGCCGGACCAGGAACTGCTTGAGTACATCCCTCTGGAAATGTTCGATACGACGCAGCACATCGCCTGCCGCGGCCCATTTCTGGTGGCCAAGGAAGTATTGCCAGCAATGCGCAAGCGGGGTTCGGGTTCGTTCTTTTTCACCAACAACGCTGCATCGCTGCGCGGTCACAAACGACTCACGGGCCAGTCGCTCTATTATCCGCGGGTCATGATGCGAACGCTCGCACAGGTGCTGACGGAAGAATATTCGGAGTTCGGCGTTCATGTGGCGAATGTCACGATTGACGGCTCCATCGATTCTCCTGGTACCCATGCGCTGGCGAAGAACCAGGAACATCCGGAGCGCGTCATGAACCCCGTCAGTATCGCTGATGCCTTTTATTATCTGCACACTCAGGATAAATCCTGCTGGACCCATGAACTGCAGATGACGCCCTACGCGGTAGAGCCAAGCTACTGATCAGCTAGACAGGTCTTAGATCGCAAGAGGGAACAATGGAGATGAGATTTCAGGACAAGGTCGCGCTGGTCACTGGCGGTGGCGGCGGAATTGGTCGAGCTACCTGCGAGATTATTGGCCGCGATGGTGGCATTGCCTGCGCCGTTGATACCAACGTGGATGGCCTGAACGATTGCATTGCCACGATTACCGGTGGGGGCGGGCGGGGCAAAGCCTATCCCTGTAATGTGCTTGATAAGTCTGAAGTGGATTCAGTCGTTGCGGATGTGATCGAGACCTACGGCCGCATTGATATTCTCGTTAACTGTGTGGGCGGGTCCACTATCGTCAAGAACGTGACGGCCGGAATTGATGAGCTGGGACTGGACGAATGGCAGGCGCTGATCAATTTCAACATGAACGGCACCTATCTCTTTATTCACGCGGTGGTCCCGCATATGAAAGCGCAGGGCGTTGGCAAGATCGTTAACATGTCTTCCTTCGCGGCGCATGGTCGCAGCAAGGCCAGCTCTGCGCCCTATGCGGCGGCCAAGGGCGGCATTATTTCGCTGACAGCGAAGCTGGCGATTGACCTTGGCCCCGATGGCATCAACGTCAACGCGATCGCGCCGGGCATGACACTGACCGAAAGAGTTCGGCCGTTGTGGGAAGGGCGCAGCGAAGAACAACGCCAGAAGGAATTGGAGCATACGGCACTTCGCCGCGTCTCCGATGCCACGGATCAGGCCAACGTGATCTGTTTTCTCGCGTCTGCCGATGCGGATTTTGTCACCGGCATCACCATCAATGTGGATGGCGGTCGTTTCTAGACATGGCCACATTTGTTCTGATTCATGGTGCCTACCAGGGAGGCTGGATCTGGCAACCCGTGGCGACAAAGCTAAGGGCGGAAGGGCACACTGTCTATACCCCCTCTCTCGACGGCTGCGGCGAGCATCAGTCCGAATTGCGCGAGGGCATCGATACCGAGACCCAGGCGCAGGATATTGTCGATCTGCTTTTCTATGAAGACCTGAAAGACGTCGCGCTGGTAGGTACCTCTACCGGCGGCATGGTGATGGCGCGCGTTGCTGAGCAAGCGCGGGATCGAATTGCTTGTATTGTCTTTGTTGATGCGCTGGCACTGTTTGATGGAGAGTGCAGTCGCGACATTGTTAATCGCGAAGCACCGGTCAATACCCCTCTGGGGTGCGGTGCTTCCCGTGAAGATGCACTGGAAAGGATGTTCAAGGGCATGGACTCGGGAATTGCAGCATGGGCGGCCGATCGCCTGACGCTACATCCGCGCCGGTGTTTCGAACAGCCGGTCAGGCTCAGCGATTTCTGGAGCCAGGACTGGGACGCAACCGTTATCTGTTGTACCCAGGCGCAGAACCCGGGTGAAGCCCATCAGCGGCGCTGTGCGGACAAACTGGGAGCACGTTGGCTGGAACTCGATACGGGCCATTATCCGATGATTAGTGCGCCTGACGAACTTGTTCGACTATTGCTCGACTAGCTCTAGGCAAGCAGTTCCTGATCACTTGCGTTGATGGTCTCCGATAGTCTGTCGGCGTCGACATCAGCGATCAGCCTCGCCTGACCAAGACCTTCCAGCAGGATAAAACGAAGGCCGGCATCGGTCGCTTTTTTATCCCGTGCCATCAGTTCCAGCATCATGTTGCCGAGCCCGGGCGGCGGCGCAACCGGCAGCCCCGCAGAGGCAATGATATTCCTGAGTCGAATGCCGTCTTCACGATCCAGCATGCCAAGTCGGACCGAGAGGTCTGCCGCCATCACCATGCCTGCGCCGACCGCTTCACCATGTAGCCAGCTGCCGTAGCCCATCGCATTCTCGATCGCGTGACCGAAGGTGTGGCCAAGATTCAACAGCGCACGCACCCCGGTTTCCTTTTCATCCTGGGCGACGACACTTGCCTTGATCTCGCAGCTTCGCTTTATCACCTGCGTCAGGGCATCAGGGTCCCGCGCCAGCAGCGCGGGCATGGATACTTCGACCAGGTTCAGGTAATCAGCATCCGCCAGTGCCCCATGCTTGATGACCTCTGCCAGGCCGGCAGACAGTTCGCGTTCTGGTAGCGTCGTCAGCGTCGTGGTATCAATCAGGACGGCTTTCGGCTGATAGAAGGCGCCGATCATGTTTTTGCCGAGGGCGTGATTGACTGCTGTCTTGCCGCCGACGGAAGAATCCACCTGAGACAGAAGCGTTGTAGGCACCTGTATAAAATCGACTCCGCGCTGATAAGTGGCCGCGGCGAATCCGGCAGTATCACCGACGACACCGCCGCCCAGCGCCATGATGGTTGTGGTGCGTTTGTGCCCGTGCTGGAGCAGGTGAGTCACCACCTTGTCCAGTGATGTCAGCGTCTTGTGCTCTTCACCATCGGGTAGTTCAAGATGATCGACCCGAAGATCGCCAAGACTCTGTTTCAGCCGGTGGAGGTATAGTGGGCTGATCGTCTCATTTGTCACGATCAGGACATCGCGGCCACGGATCAGCCCCTGAATCAGGTCCGCGTCGTTGAGCACATTCCCGCCGATGTAGATGGGGTAACTCTTCTCCCCCAGATCGAGAGTAACGGTTTCCATGGCTAAACCCTGTGATGGTCGATAGATGACGCATCATCGTGACAAGCCGGGCATTATGCCCTTGGGGTGGGGAAGAATAAACCGTGTTCTCCATGATCGTGTCCACCGGGGCTGGATAGAACTTACAAAGACCTAGCTACCAGCGCGTTAAAGTGATGCTTGCGAATCAGCGCAAGATCAACGATGTTGACCTAGTCAGTAGTGAACAGTGCGATGTCGACAACAAACAGATGAGACGGCCATTTCATCGGGGCATTGTGACCCTTCCTTCCAAACGGCGAACCTGCAGGGCGAATTGATACAAGATGCTTGAGGTTTATCGCGCCTTACTCCGCTTTCCGCGCTTGATCGTTGCGATTGGGCTCGGATTGACCCTGTCCGTAGGGTATTTCATCAAGGATTTCAGTTTCGATGCATCTGCGGACACCCTTGTTGTGGAAGGAGACGAGAAGCTTGCCACTTATCGTAGCATGACAACCTTGTTCGTAGGTGACGATTTCCTGGTCATCGTCTACAGACCTTACAAGGCGGGGTTGTTCGTCCGGGATAGTCTTGCAAACCTGGCAGCATTGCAGTCGGATCTCGCAGGGATTTCCGGTGTTGCGGGGACATTCTCGATCCTGGATGCGCCGCTGATCAAGAGCCCGCCGGTCCCGCTCGAGTCGATGTCCACAGATTACCTCACGTTGCGTGATGCAAGCGTGGATCTGGCGCTTGCAAGAGACGAACTGACGAGCAGTCCGCTGTTCAGTGACTACCTGATCTCCAGTGACGGCAGTACGGCAGTCATTCGCATCGACCTGGCGCAGGATGGACGGTTTGAAGACCCGCAACGCCGAAATCTGGATGAGGCGGAGTACGCGGTTGCGCGATCAAAGTACGTTGACGCCCGTCATGAACTGATACGAAGCGTCCGTGAAGTACGTGACCGCCATACAGACTTGGCAGAGATCTACCTGAGTGGCGTACCCATGATCGCGGCCGACATGATCGAGTATGTTAAATCGGATTTGGTGGTATTCGGCAGTCTCGTCTTCATCGCGATACTTGCGTTGTTGTTTTTTTTCTTCAGACGGCCACGCTGGGTTTTACTACCCGTGCTGCTGAGCGCGATTACGATCGTTCTGACAATGGGGGTGCTCGGGCTCGCGATGAAGCCGGTGACAGTTGTCTCGTCGAACTTTATCTCGCTGCTTGCCATTATTTGCCTGTCTTTTTCCATCCACCTGATTGTCAGATATCGGGAAGTGCTGTCGCTGAGGCCCGAGATTGATCACAGGGTAATGATCATGGAAACGATGAAGAGCAAGTTCGCACCGTGTGCTTACACGGGGCTTACGACCATCCTCGCTTTCGGTTCAATGCTCGGTAGCGACATCGTGCCCGTGGAAGACTTCGGCTGGATGATGTGCCTTGGTATTACCATCTCCTTTGGTGTCACGTACATGCTGTTCCCGGCCGTCTTGCTCATTCTGGGGAAAGGAGAGCCAAGCTCGACGTTGGGCCGGAAAATTCCGCTCACGTCACTATTCGCTTCGCTCAGCCAAAAACATTCGTCTGCCATCATCGTGATTGCCGGGGTGGCGTTTGTGATTGCAGCAGTGGGGCTTAGTCAGCTCTCCTTCGACAATCGCTTTGTTGACTACTTTGATGATGACACAGAGATTTATCAGGGCATGGTCTACATTGACGGGCACCTGGGCGGTACCGTGCCGTTCGATGTTTACCTACAGATGGGGGCGCTTGAGCTGTTCGACGAGGGCTTCGATGATTTCGCTGACTCTGCTGGCGAGGAGTGGGGCGAGCGTTACTGGTTCACCAGGGACCGCATCGAAACCGTTGGCCTGCTGCATGATGAGATTGCAGGACAGAGCACCACCGGGAAGGTAATCTCAATCGCAACACTGGAGCGACTTGCGCGTGATTTCAACGACGGTGAGGCGCTGTCAAATCTCGAGCTCATGTACGTGCTGGGTGAACTCCCTCCCGGTGTGCGTGACCAATTGCTGCTGCCTTATGCAAAGCCAGATACAGGATATGCTCGTGTCAGTGCCCGAATCAGGGAGAGCGGCCCGCACTTCTCCCGCGATGCGCTGATCGCGGCAATAGAGTCCTACGCTGTCGAAGAACTCGGCTTTGAGCGAAGCGAGGTCATTGTCACGGGCATGATGGTTTTGATGAACGACATGCTTCGTCAGCTGGCAGAGAGTCAGGCGCGGACGTTGCTCTATGTTGTTGTCGCAACGTTCATCATGTTCACGTTGCTGTTGCGCTCTGCTTTGCTTGCGGTGCTCGCGCTCATTCCCAATGTGATTGCCGCAGCCTGCGTGATTTCGGTCATGGGCTTTGCCGACATACCGCTCGATATGATGACGATCACCATTGCCGCAATCAGCATCGGCATCGGTGTTGACGACGCTATTCATTACCTGCACCGGTTTCGGGAGGAACTTGACCTCCGGGGAGATGTCAGAACTGCCGTCAGCGAAGCACATATAACAATCGGGAGGGCGATGTACTTCACGTCTGTGATTATCATCGCCGGTTTCTCGATCCTCGCATTCTCGAATTTTCTGCCGACTGTGTATTTCGGGCTCCTGACGGCGTTCGCCATGCTGTTGGCGCTGGTGGCAAACCTGACGGTTTTACCAAGTCTGTTGATTCACTTCTATCGTCCGCGGTCGTTGACTTGAAACCATGGCGTTTGTCGGTTCTTTCTCTATTGTCTAACTTGTGGGCAGGAGCGTGAGTTCAGACTTACATTTGACATGGGTCATTGGGCAGAGTCCGGAAGCAGGTTAGTATGAACTCTCTGAGTGGTAACCAAGGGAAGACCGTGACCAAAATCCTCGTTGTTATTGACCCCGACGAAGAGGTGCATTCTGCGCTGAACCGAATCAAGGAAATGCCTCCGACCTCAGACGTCGACTACAAGGTTGATCTGTATTTCAATGTCCAGCCGTTGATCGCGGCGAATGCCAGCAGCAACTCGGCGGATGTCAAGGCGTTGATTGAAGAGAAACGAACCTGGCTCGAAGACCTCGTCAAGCCTTTCCAGGATCTTGGATATCGGATCACCACCGAGTTGCTAGTCGTCAAGCGTTTGTACGAAGACATCATCAAAAGTGCGAGGGAGTTCAACGCGGACTTCGTGTTTAAACCGCTACGACAGCACGGTGTCCTGAAACGAGCGTTCTATACGCCAACGGACTGGAACCTGATTCGACTGTGTCCGACGCCGTTGTTGCTTGTCAGTGACCAGACGAATGTCCGTGGCCGGCCGATTGTTGCTGCAGTCGATCTTAGCGATAAAGATCGAGAGCATCAGGAATTGAATACAGTTGTTGTGGAACAAGCCAAAGTGCTTGCAAGAATCCTCGACTCGGATGTTCACCTTGTATACGCCTTTGTTCCCGCAGTCGTAGGTAGCCCGGCTGCGGTTCGTGATCCAATGTCATATCAGGTTATTCGTGGAAAGTACGATGAGGAAAGAGAGGCGGCCATTGCGTTGGGGAAAAAATTCGGTATTAGCGAGGAACATGTTCATCTGCGCCAGGGACCAACCGAGTATGTTCTCCGTGCCGTGGTGGGCGACGTCAATGCGTGTGTGACGGTCATTGGTACGGTTGCACGCTCCGGTGCTTCCGGTCTCTTCATTGGAAACACCGCAGAATCGGTGCTCGAACGATCAGAAACGGATGTGTTTGTGCTGAAGGGGAGTTCCTTCGAAGCGCAGGTTTAAGTCACCACGCGATTGGCTCTTGGAGCTGCACTGGGTGGACGTTTGACGTTACCGTCGATTTGTCGTTACGGGCGTGCGCGGCGGTTAGGATCGCTTTCTACATGGCTAACAAAGCCATCAATCGACATCGTTCCCAGATCTTCGCCGCTCTGAGTGCGAACTGACAGTTCACCGTTGACCATCTCTCGGTCACCGACCACCAGCAGGTAAGGTACAGCCTGAATTGTATGTTCGCGGATCTTGAAACCGACCTTCTCGTTACGCAGGTCTGAGACAACTCTGATACCGCCCTGTTTCAGGCGTTGTTCCACTTCTTTCACGTAATCGGCTTGCTTGTCGGAAATGTTCAGCACAGCCGCCTGCACCGGTGCCAGCCAGACCGGGAACCTACCTTTGTAGTGCTCGATCAGGATACCGATGAAGCGTTCCAGCGAGCCAAACAACGCGCGATGTAGCATTACCGGGCGCTTGTTACGATCACCACTTTCGTCCACATAGGTGATATCAAACCGTTCCGGCAGGTTCATATCGACCTGCAAGGTACCGCACTGCCAGTCCCGGCCAATGGCATCACGCAACACAAACTCCAACTTGGGACCGTAGAAAGCGCCTTCGCCCGGGTACAGAATATAGTCTAGGCCCATTGCGTTCAGTGCATTGCTGAGCGCACTTTCGAGCTTGTCCCACACCTCGTCGCTTCCAATGCGATTTTCAGGTCGTGTTGACAGTTTGATTACCACGTCCTCGAAGCCGAAATCCTTGTAGATGTCTAGCACGAGTGCGACAACGTTAATGCACTCCTGTTCCATCTGATCTTCTGTGCAGTAAATGTGTGCATCGTCCTGAGTGAAGTGACGCACACGCATCAGACCATGGAGTGCACCGGATGGCTCGTAGCGGTGAACCTTACCAAACTCGGCCATCCGCAACGGCAGATCACGATAACTTTTAAGACCCTGTCCAAACATCAACACCGAGCCGGGGCAATTCATTGGCTTTAATGCGAAAACTCGCTCATCCTCAGTTTGCGTTGAGAACATGTGCTCACGGTAGTTAGACCAGTGTCCCGATGTTTTCCACAAACTGCGATCCATGACGTCGGGAGTATTGACCTCGATGTAGCCAGCCTCGTCCTGGCGCCTGCGCATGTACTCCAACAGCTGCAGGAACAACCTCCATCCTTTTGGATGCCAGAAGACAGAACCGGGCGCATCATCGTTAAAATGGAATAGATCAAGTTTGCGACCCAACTTGCGGTGATCTCGCTTTTCCGCTTCCTCCAATCGATAGAGATACGCCTTGAGTTCCTTCTTATCACGCCACGCCGTACCGTAGATACGTTGCAGCATTTCGTTATCAGAGTTGCCTCGCCAATAGGCGCCGGCCAAACTCATCAACTTGAATGCCTTCGGTAACCTGCCGGTACTAGGCAGATGCGGGCCTCGGCAAACGTCAAACCAGTCTCCCTGACGATAGACAGAGACTTCTTGATCTTGGGGAATATCTTCAATGATCTCGACCTTGTATGCTTCGCCGATTTCGCGAAAAGCTGTTTTAGCCTGATCACGATCCCAAACTTCCCGTACAATCGGTAAATCACGATCCACTATTTCTCGCATGCGGTTTTCAATGCGTGCCAAATCGTCCGGGGAGAATGGTTCTTCTCTCGCAAAGTCATAGTAGAAACCGTTGTCGATTGCAGGTCCGATAGTCACCTGTGTATTGGGAAACAATTCCTGCACCGCCTGCGCCATGACATGCGCCGCATCATGCCGAATCAGCTCCAGCGCCTCATCGCTCTTTGTCGTAATGATTGCCACCTCGGCATCCTGTTGAATGAGGTATGAGGTATCAACCAACTCTCCATTGACCATGCCGGCGAGAGCTGCTTTCGCCAGACCTGCGCCAATGTCAGCGGCAACGCCGTGCACCGTGACTGGTTGTTCAAACTGGCGCGAAGAACCATCGGGAAGTGTAATTTGAAGCATCTAAAATCTCCGTCAGTGGCGGCCCTTACCAGAAGCCGCGTGGGTTGGGGAAAACCTAAAGTTTATACCTCTGAGCCAGGTACAACGCCGGACGGTAACCGCATGACATGATCCGCGATCTCACCCGGCTGCGTGAACCAGACATTCGAATTGTCAGCGCTCGCCCGAATATGTTCAAACGCACGTCTGAGTTGAGCCAGTCGAAATGGTTGTCCAACGATCGGTGTATGGAGCGATATTGCGCAGACGAGCGGTTGCTGTGCCGATTGACGTAACATTTCATCGAACTGATCGACGATCAGGCCGGTAAAATCAGCCGCCGTATGATGGCGGGTGAGCATGGCCGGCGCGTCATTGATCTCGACCGGATACGGCATGGCTAAAAGCGGACCAGAGCGTGTTGCGAGCCAGACGGGTTGATCGTCCAGCGGCCAGTCGAGTACATAGGTGTAACCCGATTCCTTCAGCAGATCCGGCGTGACCGCTGTTTCCGAGATCCACGGACCCAGCCAACCACGTGGCGCCTGGCCTTCATGTTGGGCGATTGTCGCGGTTGTCTCATCGATCAGCGCACGCTCGGCCGCTTCGTCGAGATCGCCCTGGCGTTCCGAATTGGTCCGGCCATGAGCGATGATCTCATCACCACGTGCTTGTGCTCGCTCAAAAATCTGTGGCGCATAGTCGTAGACGGTGGAGTTGACCAAAAGGCATGCAGGGATTTGCAAGTCGTCAAGGAGATCAAACAGTCTCCAGATGCCGACACGCAATCCATAATCGCGCCAGGCGTAATTTCGCACGTCAGGCTGCGGTGTCGCGTAAGACGGTGTATGGCCGAGACCCTCGCCAAAATGAAAGTGTTCCACATTGATGGCGACGTAAAATGCAAGCCGTTTGCCGCCAGGCCATTCATAATGTACCCGGTCTGTAATGGGGCTGTATTCGTAGCGGCCGTGTGTTTTCAGGATCATCGCAGTTCACGCTCCGCTTGCTCAAACCAGCCTGTCACACGCGCAAGATGTGCTTCACCCCAGGCGGCAACGAATCGCTGTGTGTCATGGTCGGTGGCATCGCGTAGCGCCGCGAGGCGTCGTTCGACATATGCCGGGGTAAGCGAGATGCGACCAAGCACGCTGATGCAGTGCTTCCAGTCATCGTAAGTCTCAAGAACAAGGGGCTCTTTCATGCGAGCGTAACTCCTCTAGTTGGCTCTTTGGCTTCGTTCTCCTTCCCAGGACCGACATAGATTGAACGGCAGTGACATCGCAACATTGGTCTATCCCGTTCTTTTCCAGGCTGGTCCATCGGTCCGATCCTGAACCTCGACGCCGAGCGCAGCCAGTTCGTCCCGGATACGATCCGCAGTAGCGAAGTCTCGTGCTGATCGAGCAGCCCACCGTGCCTCAACCAGACGTTGTATCTTTGCAGTGTCTTGGTTTTCTTCAGTGGACTGTCCGAACCACGCAGCAGGATCCTCTTGTAACAGGCCGAGTAGGGCACCGGCGTCGCGCAAAGCCGCTTTGTAGGCAGCACGATCCGCCGTGGTTGTCGCCTGGCGCGCCGCCTTTGCTGTTTGGAAGAGTTCAGCGATGGCGCGAGGAAAATTCAGATCATCCTCAAGCGCCGTCACGAACTTGTCCATCAGGTCAGGTGGACAGTCTGTATCGGTCACCTCATCAAGCTCGCGGAGCACGCCGTAAAGACGATCGAGACCGCGCTTCGCCTGCGCCAGTCCGTCCGTACTCCAGTCGAGGGGTTGTCGATAATGTGCTCCCAGCAGCGCAAAGCGAATTACCTCGCCCGGCGCTTCGTCGAGGAGATCATGAACGAGGAGCACGTTGCCGAGCGACTTTGACATCTTCCGTCCCTCGACAGTGATGAAACCATTGTGCACCCAGTATCGGCAGTAGGTTTTTCCGTCATGTGCACAGGTTCCCTGCGCAATTTCGTTTTCATGGTGAGGGAAGATCAGATCCTGACCGCCACCATGAATATCGATGGACTCGCCAAGGTGTTGTTCGATCATCGCCGAACATTCGATATGCCAGCCGGGCCGCCCGCGGCCCCAGGGGCTTTCCCAGCCCGGCTGGTCCGGTGTCGAGGGTTTCCAGAGAACGAAGTCCGCCGGGTCCCGTTTATAGGGAGCCACTTCTACTCGCGCACCGGCGATCATCTCGTCACGATGACGGCCAGACAAAGCCCCATAGGCTGAATACGAGGGTACGTGGAACAGGACATGTCCTTCTGCCGCGTAGGCATGTCCCCGCGTGATCAACTGTTCCACCATGCCAATGATCTCGGGAATGTGCTTCGTCACGCGCGGTTCAAGGTCCGGCGTCAGAACACCAAGCGACGCCATGTCGGCTCGGTAGGCTTGGATATAGCGCTCGGTGACAACCGAGATTGGCTGACCCATCTCGGTTGCGGCGGCGTTGATCTTGTCGTCGACATCCGTGAAGTTTCGGGCGTAAACGACTCTCCCGAAGCTCCGTTTCAGGAGGCGATACAGAACGTCGAAGACGACTGCCGGTCGTGCATTACCGATATGGGCGAAGTTGTAGACTGTTGGTCCGCAGACATACATGGTGACGTAATCGGGGTTTGCTGGGACAAACGCCTCTTTGGCCCTGGTCAGCGTGTTCGTCAGGTATAGCGTCATCCCGAATTGCTCACTCGCTCTCGGCTACTTTGGCAGTCCCGAATGCCGCCTCCTGGACGGCGGGGTCGGTCAACGTTTTGAGTGTGTCTCTAAGGATCGACTCGTCGATGTCACGGGTGATAAACACAATCCGGGTGCGGCGATCATCACTTGGCCATTCCTTCAATCTGACCGGTGGATGCAGGATGTGCTGGACGCCATGAATGACAATCGGTTCCTCAAATTCGGCCACATTGACAATTCCCTTGATTCGCAGAAAGTCTGCGCCCCGGAACATGAGCAGCACTTCTAGACAGGCATAGAATGCATCGCTGCGGATCGGTTCATCAATGGTGACGCAGAGTGCTTTGATGTGCTCATCATGACGATTAACGTCATGGTGATGATGGTCATGGTCATGGTCATGGTCATGGTCATGAGCGTGGCTGTGGTCGTGCGGATCTTCATACGCTTCCGCCTTTAACCACCGCTGAACGTCCGGGGTCTTGGTTTTGGGATTGTACAGACCCGCGTCGAACAGCGATGCCGGATCGACCTTGCCATTGTCTGCCAGGATCTGTGGGGCGGCGGGATTCAAGACCCGCAAACGTTCCTGCAATCCGCGCAGCTCATCCGGGTTAACGAGATCGGTTTTAGTTAGCAGCAGACGGTCGGCCATCGCTGCCTGTTTAACGGACTCAATCTGACGATCGAGCGTATCGTTGCCATTGACAGCATCGACGGTTGAGATAACCCCGTCCAGGCGATAGTGCCGCACGACGCCAGGGTCTGTCATCAATGTGTGGAGGATCGGTGCTGGATCTGCAAGTCCGGTCGTCTCGATCACTACCCGATCGAACCACAGCTTGCCTTCGCGCGCATAGCGACCAGGCGCTTCACGTAGAGTCCTGGCCAGGTCACCCCGAATCGTGCAGCAGAGGCAGCCACTCGACATTTCAATAACAGCCTCATCCTTGCTGACTGCCATCAGGTCATGGTCCAGACCGATCTCGCCGAACTCATTGACGATCACAAGTGTCCGGTTCAATGCTGGTTGCCGGATAAGATGGTTGAGCACGGTCGTTTTACCGCTGCCAAGAAACCCCGTCAGCACCGAGACCGGTAGTAGCCGTGATGATTCAGTCATGGGTTACTGCTTTGATGCAACGCCTAGGGGCGCCCGGGATTTCGTCTACCCGTCGTGTCACTCGAAATCCAATGTGGTTTGTGGCTAAGGTTCTTCATCAGTGCGGCCCGCGCCATGGAATGTGCTGTTAAATGCATTGGATTCGCTGTGGGGCCCCGTCTGTATCGACGACGGTACCATGGCCTCGATTCATCTTGTGAGCTGGAAACGTTATGTTATAACATTGCGCTCTTTGATGAACAAGCGCCAAGCGTGCCCGGGACCGGGCCGGGCAAAAAAGGATCTGTCATGGACACAGTGGTTGAGAGCCGGCGTACAGAATCAGCGCTCGCGAACAAGGGTAAGTATAGACGGCCCAGCCAAGCAGAGGCTGAGGCGGCAGTGCGGACGCTCATCGAGTGGGCAGGCGACAATCCGGACCGCGAGGGACTTGCGGGCACGCCCGAGCGTGTGGTGCGTGCCTATGAGGAGTTCTTTGCCGGATACAATGAAGATCCGGTCGCGGTCCTTGCGACGACGTTTGAGGAGACGGCTGAGTATGACGAGATGATTGTCTTGCGCGACATCCGCCTCGAATCGCACTGCGAGCATCACCTCGTTCCCATCCTGGGGAAGGCGCACATCGGTTACCTGCCAGCGGGCCGCGTGGTCGGAATCTCAAAGCTTGCCCGTCTGGTGGAAGTGTTTGCCAAGCGGATGCAGATCCAGGAAGCGCTGACGTCGCAGATCGCAGACACTATCCAGGATGTGCTAAAGCCTCGCGGTGTTGGCGTCGTCATCGAGGCGGCACACCAATGCATGACTACACGTGGCATTCGTAAGCCGAATGTCAGTATGGTCACCAGCCGGATGTTGGGATCATTTCGAGAGGACCGGACCACGCGGCAAGAGTTCCTGTCAGTGATCGGTGGCCAAAGGAACGTTTCGCATGAGAGCTGAACGCAACGACAAGACAACTGGGACACCCTTTGCAAAGCGTGTGACGGTTCGGCAGGTCGAAGAGGGCCTCACCCTGGCACCCAGGTTCGATGCCGAGGGGCTCATCCCCTGCATCACGACCGACGCCAACACGGGCGAAGTGTTGATGCTGGGCTATATGAATGGCGAGGCGCTGCAGAAAACGATCAGGATGGGTGAGGCACACTACTGGAGTCGAAGCCGCCGGTGCCTTTGGCGTAAGGGCGAGACCAGCGGCCTCATCCAGGAAGTTGTGGAGCTACGCATAGACGACGATCAAGACGCTGTTTGGTTACGCGTCAAGGTCGCGGGTTCAGGTGCCAGCTGTCATGTTGGATACCGTTCCTGCTTCTATCGGTCGGTTGAGCTTGGCGATCCTTCTGGTGGACCTGCTCAACTTGTGTTCACCGAGTCAGAGAAATCCTTTGATCCGGAGGAAGTCTACGGTAGCGCGCCCAATCCGACGCAGCTTTGAGCGCGAACAGCCATATGCGCCGAATCCAGGGAAGCTCGTGATGGCTGCGTGCGGATGGAGTATTACCTCGATTGCCAGAGACCTGAAACATCGCATCACTAAAAGATTCAGAGGAAGACTTTCATGAACCGAGTGACCAGTTCCAACCAACAAGCGCGCCTTCCCGTCACCGTTCTATCCGGATTCCTGGGCGCAGGAAAGACCACGCTGCTCAACCAGGTGCTCAACAACCGGGAGGGGCGCCGTGTTGCGGTCATCGTGAACGACATGAGCGAGGTCAATATCGATGCGGCGTTGGTCGAGCGAGGTGGTGCAGAACTTTCACGGACCGAGGAGAAGCTGGTCGAGATGTCGAACGGGTGCATCTGCTGCACGCTTCGCGATGATCTCCTTGCCGAAGTTTCACGACTCGCGCAGGAGGGACGCTTTGATTACCTGCTGATCGAGTCCACGGGGATTTCGGAACCCATTCCGGTGGCGCAGACCTTCACTTTCGAAGACGAGAACGGTGTAAGCCTGAGCCAGGTATCACGCCTCGATACGATGGTCACCGTCGTGGACGCCGCGAGCTTCCTGCGGGACTACAACGCCGCCGAGGCCCTTAATGAACGCGGTGAGTCGCTGGGCGACGAGGACCACCGTACAGTGACGGATCTACTCATCGACCAGATCGAGTTCGCCGACGTCATCGTGCTTAACAAGCTTGATCTCGTCAGCTCCGAGCAGGCGCATGAGGTCGAGGCGATCGTCAAGGCGCTTAACCCTGGCGCCAATCTTCTTCCGGCAACCCAAGGGAACGTGCCACTGGAGAGCGTGCTGGATACGGGCCTATTTGATTATGACAAGGCTGCAAGCTCTGCAGGATGGATCCGAGAACTCCAGGGTGAACACACGCCGGAGACGGAAGAGTATGGGATTTCGAGTTTCACCTACCGAACGTCTCAGCCCTTCGATGCTGAGAAACTGTGGACTTTCCTGCATGACGAAGAGAATTGGCGCGGCGTGCTCCGTTCAAAGGGTTTCTTTTGGATTGCAGCTGACCCGAGGGTGGCCTACGAATGGGCACAAGCGGGTGGTGTCAGCAACGTGGACCCAGCCGGGCTTTGGTGGGCTGCCGTACCTCGTGAACACTGGAGTCACCCTGAAGGGCAGCGGCCCGATGAGCAGCCGGACTGGCATCCACGCTTCGGTGATCGGGCGCAGCAGCTCGTCTTCATTGGTCAGCAGATGGACGAGGCGACAATGCGGTCTCGTCTGGACGCATGCTTGCTTGACGAAAAGATTGCGGTAGAGAACAGCAGGTCGTGGGCTAAACTGCGCAACCCATTTCCCGAGTTACGTATGGGCGGGAGTTCTGTGGGCTGATGATCCAGGGCTCCGAGTCGCTCTATGATGTTGTGGTGGTCGGTGGCGGCGCGGCCGGTATCGGTGTAGCGGTCGCTTTGAAACAGGCTGGCATCGAAAACTTCGTGGTGCTGGAGCGCCACCAGGTAGGTGCTTCCTTTTCACAATGGCCTGAGGAAACCCGGTTCATCACACCCTCGTTTCCAACCAACTCAATTGGCATGCTCGACCTGAACTCGGTTGCGATTGGTGTATCACCTGCATATAGCCTGAGGAATGAGCATCCAACAGGCCGAGAGTACGCAGATCTGCTGTGCAGGATGGCGAGCTTTTTCGAGATTCCCGTACGCGAGCATATCGAGGTCGAGGAAGTCAGGCTGGCGGGTGATGAATTCAATATCGTGACCTCAACGGCTCCCGTTCACACACGAAACGTTATCTGGGCCGGTGGTGAGTACCAGTACCCCAGAATAAAGGGGTTGATTGGCGGTGAGTTGTGCCAGCACACGTCAACCATTCGGAGCTACCGCGAACTTGAAGGTGACGACTTTATCGTCATTGGAGGCTATGAGAGTGGTATCGATGCAGCCTATCACCTGGCGTCCTATGGCAAACAGGTGCGACTGTTCGATAAGGGGTGCCCGTGGGAAAGTGACAACCCCGACCCAAGTATTTCACTCTCGCCTTTCTCTATCGAGCGAATGCGCGCGAGTTGCTTCACTCAGCGGGTGACATTGTATCCCTATTCGCCTGTTTTCTCGGTTGCTGCTGATGAAACGGTATACCAGGTGGCGACCCGCCAAGGGGAGATCTTTGAGACAAGAGTGCCACCACTTTTTGCTGGCGGGTTTGAGGGTAGTCATCTTTGGGTTGCTGACCTTTTCGAGCCGCGTGACGACGGATTCCCGTTGCTCACCGAAAACGACGAGTCAACGTTGGTGCCCGGCCTGTACTTTGCCGGCCCATCGGTTCGCCATGAAAACCAGGTGTTCTGCTTCATTTATAAGTACCGGCAGCGTTTTGCTGTCGTTGCCAAGGCCATCGCGAGTTCATTGGGATTACCGGCCGATGAGCTCGAGACTTATCGCAACTGGGGTATGTATCTCGATGATCTGTCGTGTTGCGGGGAGGACTGTGTGTGTTAGGCCGTCTTCATGGAGATTGATCGAAATCTGACATCGCCCGGCTTGCTGCAGGGTAGGCTGAAGAAAGTTCTTCGCATCGAGTGGCTAGGGCAAACGGCAGCCAGCCTTTGCTGGATTGGCAGTATGCTTGTTTACGGGATCAGTTCCGCCGGAGACTGGTTACAACTGTGTGCAGCGTCAGCGTGGCTAACAGCGAATATCGCGACGATTGTAAAAGCCGAGGAGGATTGACATGCCCAAGAGCCCCCAAGGTCGCAAGAAGAAGACTGCAATGAAGACGAGGCGCGCGTCCGCCAGGACCAAAGCGAAAGCCAGGACCAAAGCGAAAGCGACGACCAAAGCGAAAGCCAGGACCAAAGCGAAAGCCAGGACCAAAGTCAAAGCGAAGACCAGGGCTAAAACCAAGGCCAAGGTGAAAGCCAAGACCAAAGTCAAAGCCAGGACCAAAGTCAAAGCCAGGACCAAAGCGAAAGCCAGGACCAAAGCGAAAGCCAGGACCAAAGCGAAAGCGAAGACCAAAGCGAAAGCCAGG
>JANQJA010000010.1 GCA_028281885.1 Pseudomonadales bacterium
GCGCGCCTGCAGACTGATCGACGCCGGAACAGAAGTCGGCGCCCAACGCCGGGACCGGAAAGGAAATCGCGGCCAGTCCGGCGAATGGAAAGCGCTTCATCGTGCCCTCCACCGGCAACACCGCTTGCCCCCGCGGCTGTCCCTGCAATCAGTTCTAGGTGGGGCACAAAACATCGATGGTCGCGGTTTGCTTCTTTGTCGCAGACCAATTCGTGCAAGCGCAGGTATAAGCTTCATGATCAGGGTCAAATTTCCCTTTCGTGCATGTCATGTTCTTCACGGGATGACAAACCAAGGACATTCCGGTGACGGTACCGCCGTTACACTGTGCGATGAACCCATCGGTTTGCGACTTCCCCATTTCTTCGTAGTGGACACATTTCGCACTGTTCTGGCAGTTTATACGTACGTCCTTCGCGGTGGCCGTGCCGGACAACAGGCACAAGGCGCTGGCGAGTGCCAGAGTTTTGGTCAAGCCGTTCATGACAGTCTCCACTTCCTTCTTTGTCCGGGCGACAATCGCCACTGGTCACGACAATCGTCAATCCTGGATAGCGTGTCAAAATCGACATCCACCCGACGGATGGCCTCGTTGACGTAACGCTATCCGCCCCTGCAGCTCCTGGCAAGGTATGAGCGACGGGCTGGCAGCGACGGATGCCGATCACAGCAAGTGGCGGCGCATGGCTCGCTTCAATGGCGATGTCCAGCTTATCGGGACGTACCTCTCCTTTCGTTCGCGATAGGCCAACAGTCCGGCGTCAGACGTGGCCCGGCAACTGTGGAACGCAAGCTTGAACCGGCGGTCGAAATTGAGCCTGCGAGGGCCATCATTTGATTCACCAGCTGGGATCACCATGATGGTCTCACGCAATTCAGATCAAGATGTTGATTATGATATCTGAATCGCGGCCAACCCGCAGAAATCTTGCAGCTTCATCCGGAGAATGCGGGCTTGGATAATCCAATCCAAACGCCCTTCGCTCTAACTCGCGTCGCGCAGTTCCTCTGCGGTTTCCAGGTCGACCGACACCAGTTGCGAAACGCCGCGCTCGGCCATTGTCACCCCGAACAGGCGGTTCATGCGGGCCATGGTGATCGGATTGTGGGTGATCAGGATGAACCGGGTCTCGGTGGAGGCCGCCATCTCGTCCATCAGATTGCAGAACCGCTCGACATTGTGGTCGTCCAGCGGTGCATCGACCTCGTCGAGCACGCATATGGGCGCCGGATTGGTCAGGAAGACGGCAAAAATCAGAGCGAGGGCGGTCAGCGCCTGTTCGCCGCCCGACAGAAGCGTCATGGTCTGCGGCTTCTTGCCGGGCGGGCGGGCAAGAATCTCCAGTCCGGCATTCAGCGGGTCATCCGACTCGATCAATTGCAGTTCGGCCGTACCGCCGCCAAACAGATGCGTAAAGAGCCGTTGAAACTGCTCATTGACCACTTCGAAGGCCTTGAGAAGACGTTCGCGGCCTTCGCGGTTGAGGTTCTGGATCGCCAGGCGCAGCTTGCCGATGGCTTCGATGACGTCCTCGCGTTCGACCAGAATGGTCTCAAGCCGCTCGGACAGTTCGGTCTGCTCTTCCTCGGCCCTCAGATTGACGGCGCCCAACCGCTCACGTTCGATCTTCAGGCGCTCCAGCCGGCGGTCGGTCTGCTCGGGATCGGGTAAGGATTGCTGCGGCTCA
>JANQJA010000008.1 GCA_028281885.1 Pseudomonadales bacterium
TCGTGATCGCCGCCGTCAGCGTCGTCTTGCCATGGTCTACATGACCAATCGTCCCTACGTTGATATGCGGCTTCGTCCGCTCAAACTTCTCTTTGGACATCCCGGAAATTCTCCTTACTTAAACCTGATGCTTCTGCGAAACTTCGCGGTGCGGCCGTCAAACGGTGCGCACCCATGCTCAATATCGTCTTAATCCCAATGATTGATTCAATCTGGAGCTCATAACCGGATTTGAACCGGTGACCTCTTCCTTACCAAGGAAGTGCTCTACCGACTGAGCTATATGAGCATTAACCTGTCACACTTCCTATCTTTAATAGCGAAAGCTGGAGCGGGTAGCGAGAATCGAACTCGCGTCATCAGCTTGGAAGGCTGAGGTTCTACCGCTGAACTATACCCGCCTGAATTGTTGCCCTTGTCACCTTCCTGGCCCCATTCCCCGGGGGTACTGCTACCCTATTCCTCCATTCTGGTGGAGGGGGGTGGATTCGAACCACCGAAGCTTTCGCGTCAGATTTACAGTCTGATCCCTTTGACCGCTCGGGAACCCCTCCAGAAAGAGGCGCTAGATTCTGCCTTCGAGGTCCAGGCATGTCAAATGAAATTTCTGGAAAAGCGAGGTAATTCGCGGGCTTGGGCGAATCCTTCAGCAAGTGGGTGGTGCCGCAACCAAGGATCGAACTCGGGACCTACTGATTACAAATCAGTTGCTCTACCAGCTGAGCTATTGCGGCAAGGCGTCAACCAACAACGCGGCGGATTGTAGTGCATGGATTCGGGACAGGCAACGCGCGCAGACAGGGTCGGGAACCACTCGCCGGGCGCCCCTATCCAGGAGCGGGGCACGGCAAGGTCTGCACCGTCAAGCCGTCCCGGGATGCTGCGATCTGCTCCCAGCTATCCAGCCTTGCCCCCTGGGCAACACCGCTTTGATCAAACACCCAGAACTGCCGTTCGACCCGGGGCAGTTCAGCGATCTCCGGCTCATAGCCTTGCCGCTGGCGCTCCGCGCGGAGCTGCGCCGCCGCTTCGGGGGTGGAAAAAACACCCAGCGAAATTCCCAGCGCGTCCTCGCCCTGGGTAATGATGTAGCTTTCGATGCCCAGTGACTTCAGTTCCCGCAGCTGCCGAAACGCCTCTTCAATGGAACTGGCCGGTGGAATCAAGACGCGAAAGTCGATCTCCCCGGTGGTCTCATCAATGGCTCGCAACTGCGCACCAACATCGAGCGCCGCCAGTTGTTCCCGCATCGCCTCACCACTGAATAGATCCGGCAACGGTCCTAACGCCGTGCAACTCAGCGAAGGTGCTGGCGGCGCCGCATTGCTGATCGGATTACGGATCACCTGATTCAACTGGGCCTGACGGGCGCCCGCGTCGCTTTCGGTGAGCAATACCAGCGATTCTACCCCCTGTTCCAGGCGGGGCCTCGGGCTCTCCCGGGCCTGGTCAGGCACATCCCGTAACACCGCACCCCACCCGAAATAGCCGAGATTAATCACCAGCAGGGTCCACGCGACGTATCTCATTGTGCGTCCCCGGGGCGTAGACTCACCTCACCCGAGTTGTATGCCTGAATACCGTGATCAGTGTCGAGGCGAAGGTTGCCATCGTTGTCGATGCCGCGATTGATGCCTGTAATCTGTTCACGCCCCCGCAGGATCGTCACCTGTTCACCCTCGAGCGCATCGAACGTCGGCCACTCCGACGCAAACGGCCGAAAACCCTGCTCGGCGAACAGGCCAAATGCCGGCAGCAGGTCATTAGCCAATCGCGACACGATCTGGTTTCGGGACAACCGGACATGTTCCAGCACCGTTGTATAGGGCTGCTCAATCCCCGCCGCGGCGCGACGATCCAGGCTGAGGTTGATGCCAATGCCCACCACCACCGGCTGGGATTCCCTTGCTATCGCCGCTTCCACCAAAATGCCACCCAGTTTCTGACTCGCAATCAACAGGTCGTTGGGCCATTTCAATCCGACCTGGCTGAGTCCCAGATCGCGGAGGGCCCCGGCGACGACCATACCGGCCACCAGGCTCAGCCCGGCGATGGAGCGCTGACGGGGAAAAGCCCAGCCAAGCGACAGGTAGATATTGCGGCCGAAAGGGCTAACCCAGGTGCGACCCCGGCGTCCCCGACCGGCGAGCTGGTACTCGGCCAGGCAAACACTGCCGTGAAACCCTGTTTTGCCCGCCTGATCCAGCAACCAGGTATTCGTTGAATCGACACGCCAATGAATATGCAGCGCCGACATGTGCGGAAGGCCCTGGGGCATGGCCTGGCGAATGCGCGCTTCATCGAGCAGCTCAAGCGGCTCGGCCAGGGCGACCCGGGTATCGTCCACTGATTCAACCGACAGACCCATGTCGTCCAGTGCCTGCCACAACACCGGGTCCACCGGCACGGCTTCGCCGCTGGCTAGATGACGTATTCGGGCTTCGACGGTGTCCATAACACGTCATTATAAAGAAGCAGAAGGCGCCTCACCGCTGGAAACACAATATCGCAGCAGGCAATCACAGCAAGTAAGCAAAAGGTAAAAGTCAAAAAGGAAATTGGTGGAGCCAGGCAGGATCGAACTGCCGACCTCCTGCGTGCAAGGCAGGCGCTCTCCCAGCTGAGCTATGGCCCCAATTTCATGTACAGGGACGCGCAATATGCCAGCAAAGTCAAAGCCCCGTAAAGAGACCCGACCTCGTGGTGGGTCTGGGTGGACTCGAACCACCGACCTCATCCTTATCAGGGATGCGCTCTAACCACCTGAGCTACAGACCCGCGCGAGGGGGCGTATTATACGCAGGCACCCTCTCATTACAATCTCCCCAGAGGGATGCCAAAGGGATGCAAATCCGGATTGCTCTTATCGCAATATTGTCAGTTCAGCACCACCAGATGGTGATTCTTTTTGCCCTTCTGGACGACATGATAACGACCGTGTAGAGCCGCGGCAGGCGTCAGTCGAAAATCAACATCGTCGACCTTTTCGCCGTTCACAGAAACCGCATTACTTCCGATCAGCTTGCGCGCCTGGCCGATTGTCACCTCACCCCGCGGGGTCACTGCGAGTCCGGCATCCACCAGCACTTGCACAAGTTCCTGCTCGCCGCTGACGAGAGTGGTGGGCAAACCATCCAGCGCCAGCTGCTCCAGATCCGCCGCCGACAACTCATCCAGTCGATTGCGAAACAGCGCCTCGCTGATACGCTCCGCGGCCGTCACACCATCATCGCCGTGGACCAGGCGGGTCACCGCCTGCGCCAACGCCACATGCGCCTCACGTGCACCAGGATCCGCAGCATGTGCCGCCGCCAGACGATCCCGCTCTGCCCGCTCAATAAATGTGAAGATATCGATGTAGCGGATCACATCGGCATCCGCTGCATTTCGCCAGAATTGGTAAAACATGTAAGGTGAGGTCCGTGCCGGATCAAGCCAGACCGCGTTGCCCATGCTCTTGCCAAACTTGGTGCCGTCCGAAGTGGTCATCAGAGGATAGGTAATCGCATAGGCCTGCTGGCCTTCCATCCGGCGAACCAGGTCCATGCCACTGGTAATGTTGCCCCACTGATCACTGCCGCCCATCTGAATCGTGCAGTCATAGTCGCGGTTCAGCACGACATAATCGTAAGACTGCAAAATGGCGTAACTGAACTCGGTGTAACTGATCCCGCTGGCATCGTCTTCCAACCGGCGGCGCACGGTTTCTTTCTGGATCATGGCGTTGACGCTGAAGTGTTTGCCGATATCGCGCAGAAAATCGATCACCGTAAGCGGCTCAGTCCAGTCTGCGTTATCCACCACGATGGCCGAATTGTCGCCACAATCGAAATCCAGAAACCGGGATGCCTGGACCCGTATTTGGGCCACAAAGGCTTTCACATCCTCGACCGACTTCAGCTCCCGTTCGGTGGTTCTGCCGCCCGGATCACCAATCATGCCAGTCGCGCCTCCGACCAGCAGAATCGGCCGGTGTCCGGCGAGTTGAAAACGTCGCAGCGCCAGCAGCGGCACCAGATTGCCGATATGCAGGCTGTCCGCCGTCGGGTCGAACCCGGCATAGACGGTTCGCATACCGGTGGCGAGATGCTCTTTTAGTTCATCTTCAAGACTGACCTGCGCCAGTAGTCCGAGATCCCCCAACGCCCCCAGCACATCTGTTTCTGTCGTCATTTTTGCTAACTCGTCGGTATTTTTGCGCAAAAAGCATTCAATTTGTGCGGTGCATCAGTTACTCTCGCGCCTTGGCCTGGCAGGAGCCAGCCGGAACATACAGGATCGCCGAATAAATTCAAGCAATCGACATCGACATTCATTGACCGGATCCAGGATCATGGACGAACATCGCAACCTCAGCGATAGTGCATCGCGCAATTTCTACCTTCTTCCATTAACCTTCTATGTTTTATATAGTTACCAGCGTTTCGTAAGAATTAACAATAAATTATCTCGCTAGATAACTGCTTTATGGAAACTTATCCCAAAGCCCATATGACAGCGGCGATTGTTTTCACCCTCTCCATGGTGGTGATATTCATGGCATTGCCGTCGCAGGAATCCGCAGCGCTGAAGCGAGAACCTGTTTCCCTCAAGATCACCCACGCCGAAACACTTCCCGATGCCACCGAGGTGGTGGAAACCTTGCCGACGATCGAACCGAGGCAGGCGATCGCCGACAACTGGCAGACCTTCGAGGTCCGAAACGGCGACAACATGTCGCGCATTTTTCAGCGCGCCGGTCTGTCGGCCAGGATACTGCATGACGTGATGTCACTGGGCACCGACGTGGAAGGACTTCGCAAAATTCTGCCGGGTCAAAAGCTCGCCATCCAGCGTGACACCGATGGAAAGTTTCTGTCGCTGCGCTATGAAGAAAGTCCACTGCGTAACCTGGTAGTGAAACTCAACGGCGATACCCTGGATGCGTTCTGGGAAGTGGTTGAACCCGAAGTCATCATCGCGTTCACCAGTGCCGAGATTTCGAGCCGTGCGCCTTCGCTCTATCACGCCGGTAAGCAAGCCGGATTGTCCGACAACATCATCATGGAACTGGCGAACATCTTTCAATGGGACATCAGCTTCGCGCTTGATCTGCGCCAGGGTGATGGCTTCACTCTGATGTATGAAGAATATTTTGTCGATGGCGAAAAAGTTCGCGAGGGCGACATCATCGCTGCCCACTTCACCAACATGGGCGAACAATACGCCGCTGTCGCCTTTGAGGATGACAACGGTCGCCGCCGCTACTATGCCCCCGACGGCAGCAGCATGCGCAAGGCCTTTCTGCGCGACCCGGTACATTTCTCCCATGTCAGCTCACAGTTCAACCTCGCCCGCCGCCACCCGATTCACAAACAGGTCATGCCACACCGCGGCATTGATTACGCCGCCAAACGCGGCACGCCGGTCAGAGCCTCCGGCGACGGCAAGGTCACCATCGCCCGCCAGAACAATGCGTCAGGCAAGTACATCGTGATTCAGCATGGCCAGCAGTACACAACCAAGTACCTGCACCTGTCGAATTTCGCCAACAGTGTACGCGCAGGCAAAAGAGTCAGTCAGGGAGATGTCATCGGGTACGTCGGATCAACCGGCTGGGCGACTGGTCCGCATCTGCATTACGAGTTCCTGGTCAACGGTGTGCATCGCAATCCGCGCACCGTCGAACTGCCCAAGTCAGATCCCGTTCCGAGCACGAAGATGGCTGAATTTCTGCGAGTAACCCAGCCACTGCTGGCCAGACTTGATGCGCTGACAGGTAGTCTGCAGTTTGCGCAGAGAGCGGGAGAAGGATCCGGCGGCGAGGGCTAAATCAGTCCCTGGCGCGCAAATGACTAGAGGGCAAATGAATTGCCGCAACCGCAGGTGGTTGTGGCGTTCGGATTGGTCACAACAAACCTCGAACCCTGCAGGTCTTCCCGGAAATCAATGACCGCACCCGCCAGATACTGGTAGCTGAGTGAGTCCACTACCAACTCAACACCATCGTTCGAGATCCGGGTGTCATCGTCTTCCAGATCCTCATCGAAGGTAAAGCCGTACTCAAAACCCGAACAGCCGCCGCCGGTGACGAAGACACGCAGCCGTAATTCGCTGTTCTCCTCTTCGGTAATCAGCTGCCTGGCCTTACCGGCCGCCGCATCCGTGAAGGTCATCGGCTGAGGCGTAAAGGTGGAAATCTCGCTCATACTATCGTTATGGGATTGGTAAACCGGATTTCAAGTCGTCAGGAACTCGTCTTTACGGCGGAAACAGTGGCGGCAGGCGCATTCGCATCCTGCTCCGCCGAGGATGGTGACGTGAGTCTCGTGGTCCGCGATTCTTTATCCTGGGGCACATGAACCAGCGAGCCATCGACCCGTGAACCCATCACCATCTCGATCAGGTTGTAATACACATTCCCCTTGACTTCAGCACGAGCTGCCAGCTCCACGTGCTTGTCGGAATGGATATCGCCGTACACCTTGCCGTTAACAACAATGCGAGGCGCTCGAATTTCTCCTTTGACCTTGCCCTTCTCACTGATCGTCACCGTTCCCTTGGCGCCTTCCTGGGCGATCACATTGCCCTTGATCACACCGTTAACCAGCAACTGGTCATTAAAGTGAACATCACCTTCCAGTTCACAGTTAGTGGCAATCAACGTGATACCGGCTTCAGGTTTCGATTTGCCAAACATGGCTAACCCTCCCAGCTAAATCTTTTTTCCAAACGTGGTCCCCGGCCCGATGCCTGTGCGACCACAGAAACGGATCGTGGTTCAAAGTCATCCGGCACCATGACCTCGCCGTCAATATTCTGAAAGTAGCGAAAACGAAAACGGATACTCTCTCCCGTGTCGCTGACTTCTTCCCACGGAATGCTGGCCTCTTGTTCGCCACGCATCCCCTCAAGCTGCAGCCTGACATCCCCCTGAATATACTCATGCTTGTCCACTACCTGGGTTAACAACAGGCTATATCGATACTGATTCCCGTTGCCACCATTGCGAATATCCAGACGCTCGATGCGGAGCCCCTTTTCCTGCGCATTGGGTACCATCACGCCTTTATAAAACCGGACTTCCTCATTGAGCTGGGCAATCTCGTCCTGCAGCGTCTCGACGGTCTCGCGAACTTCCTCATGAGCCCGGGAATCGATCTCGCCACCCACCTTCAAATCGGCAATCTCCTGCTGCATCGCCTCAATCCGCCGCAGGCTTTCCCCCAGCTGTCCGCGAATGGCGTCACGTTCGGCGATCACCTCAACCCGCGTTGCCAGTCCTCGGTCCATGCCCTGCTCGAACGCCACCCAGGCACCCACCGCAGCGAGGGTCAACACCAGCAGCGCCCCGCCGACCCGATGCCAGGGCCGATAGGGGACGACCACCATCTGATGCTGCTTGCTACCCTTAACCGCAACCATCGAACCGCCTTGACTTCGCCATCCGTCTGAAACGGACGAGAGAGTTTAACAGAATTGACAAAAAAGCTGGCTATCCCGCTGATTTTGCTCGCACCGCTCGATCTTTACGGGTCGGTGCAATAAGCTTGAAAACAACTGTCGCAACACCCTGCCGCAGATGACGATCCGGCAACTTTCATCGGACTACACCATCCGCGGTTTTCGCCGTCGGCTGGCTTCGCTCGATTCTGTCCCCCAGTTTGCCGTGCTCGGCATCGCCTCTGGCGTCGTGACAGGCATTGTGATCCTCGTGTTTCGCACCCTGATCGAGATGCCGCTGACGTGGTTGCTGGACGGCAGTTTCGAGGATTTTGAAAGCCTCAGTCCCGAGTTTGCGTTCGGCCTTCCCGTGGCGGGCGCCGCCGTGCTTGCACTTTTGCTGGTGATTACCCGCCAGGGACGTCGAAGACTGGGCGTGATTCATGTACTGGAGCGACTCGCCCGACACCAGGGCCATCTGCTATGGCGTAACGCCGCGATCCAGTTCGTCGGCGGTATTATCGCGCTCGGCACCGGGCAGTCCGGCGGCCGCGAAGGGCCGGCTATTCATCTTGGCGCTGCCTGCAGCAGCCTGATGGGACAGCGGATGCAACTGCCCAACAACTCCATTCGCGTGCTCGTTGGCTGCGGCGCCGCTGCCGCCATCAGCGCCTCCTTTAACACACCGATCGCTGGCGTCATCTTCTCGATGGAAGTCATCATCATGGAATACACCATCGCCGGTTTTATTCCAGTGATGCTGGCCGCCGTCACGGCCACGCTGATTAACCAGACTGTGTACGGCACCAATACCGCATTCTCCGTACCTGAAGTATCCATGAACAGCTTTCTCGATTTGCCCTATCTGGTCCTGATCGGAATCACGATCGGCACACTGGCAGCCCTGTTTATCCGCCTCATCCAGATCATCCATCAGTACGCACCCTCCGCCGTGTGGATTCGCATGCTGATGGCCGGCACGATCACGGGCACCATCGCGCTCGCGATTCCGGAGGTACTGGGCCAGGGGTATGACTCTGTCGACCAGGCAATGGCCGGAGATCTGACGCTCACACTGATGCTGGCCATCTGTACATTCAAGATATTGGCCAGTGCGGCAACGGTTGCCCTTGGCATGCCGGTCGGCGTGATCGGTCCGACGCTGGTCGTCGGCGCCATGGCGGGCGCCATCCTCGGCCAGCTCGGCGCACATGCGTTCCCCGGTGACGCATCTACGCCTGCCTTCTACGTGATGATGGGGATGGGCGCGATGATGGGCGCCGCATTGCAGGCACCCCTTGCGGCACTGATGGCGGTGATGGAACTCACCCAGAACGTGAACATCATCCTGCCGGCGATGCTCGTGATCATTGTTGCCAACATCACCGCCAGCCATGCCTTTGGCATGCGCTCCATCTTTATCATGCAAATGGAAGCGCTGGGGCTCGAGTACCGCCAGAATCCTCTTTCCATGACCCTGAACCGCGCTTCGGTCGCCAGCATCATGAATCGCAACTTTGAACGGGTAACCCGGGAAATAGACCGCGATCGTGCCCAGGATGTGCTTACCGACAACCCGACCTGGCTGCTGGTGCATGAAGATCAGCGTTCACCCGGATTCATCCTGAGGGCAGAGGATCTCCTGATCTATCTCAAGGAACACGATGATGTGCTGATCAACTTGGGGGAGATACCAGCGACCCGGATGGACGTGACGTCCGTGCTGATTCAGGCGACGCTGTCGGAAGCCCTCGACGCACTCAACAGCAAGGGTGTCGACGCAGTCTACGTAAATCGAATTACCGCACCCATGATCGATTCAGTCATCGGCATCGTGACCCGCCGGGACATCGAATCCTACTATCAGAAGTAACGTCCTCATTTGAATAAGCCAGCGAGGGATGGTTGAATTCGCTGCTTTGATTCAGCCCAGACCCATGTCCAACTCAGCAAGCCTCTTTGAACAGGCCCGTCAGTTATTGCCAGGCGGAGTCAACTCACCCGTCCGGGCATTTGGTCGGGTCGGTGGCAATCCGGTGTTTTTCAAACGAGGCGAGGGCGCCTGGCTGGTTGACGAAGATGACCGCCGCTACATTGATTACGTGGGTTCCTGGGGACCGATGATTCTGGGACACGCCCACCCCATCGTTATCGAGCGAGTCAGCCGGGCGATCCGTGATGGCCTCAGTTTCGGTGCGCCGACGGCCATCGAGACAGACATCGCCCGAAAAGTCCGGGAACTGATGCCGTCAATCGACATGATTCGAATGACAAGTTCAGGAACGGAAGCCACCATGAGCGCCATTCGACTTGCGCGGGGATTTACCGGTCGCGACAAGATCGTGAAGTTTGAGGGATGCTATCACGGACACAGCGATTCGCTGCTGGTCAAGGCCGGTTCCGGCGCACTGACTTTTGGCGAACCCGATTCGCTGGGCGTACCGGCAAGTCTTGCCGCTCACACCCTGACTCTTGAGTTCAACAACGTCGACCAGGTCCGCGAGGTTTTCGCCGCAGAGGGTGAAGGCATTGCCTGCATTATCGTCGAGCCGGTCGCTGGCAACATGAGCTGTATTCCCCCGGCCCCCGGATTTCTCGAGTGTCTGCGGGAAGTCTGTGACCAGCATGGCGCGGTACTGATCTTTGACGAGGTGATGACAGGTTTTCGTGTTGCGCTCGGCGGCGCACAATCACTGTATGGTGTGACACCGGACCTGACCACCCTGGGTAAGGTGATCGGTGGCGGGATGCCGGTCGGCGCTTTTGGAGGACGCCGGGACATCATGGCAACACTGGCGCCGCTGGGGGGCGTCTATCAGGCCGGCACCCTTTCCGGTAATCCCATTGCCATGACGGCGGGCCTCGCCACCCTGGAACTGATTGAGGCACCTGGCTTCTTTGATGCCCTCAGCGCCAGAACCCTGCAATTGATGACAGGTTTCAAGGCCGCTGCAGCCGCCAACGACATGCCATTCTCCGTCCATGCCGTCGGCGGTATGTTCGGGTTCTTTTTCAGCCCGGTCGAGACCGTCACGCGCTTCGCCGAGGTCATGAATGCTGACTCCTCGCGCTTCAACGATTTCTTTCACGCCATGTTGACCGCCGGCATCAATCTGGCGCCTTCGCCCTTCGAATCCGGCTTTGTCTCCTCCGCCCATGGCGATGACGAAATCGAACAAACCATTCAGGCGGCCGAACACGCCATGGTGGCGATCAGCGCCTGAGCCGCAACACATCCGGAGTAACCATGAAAGCCTACGACGTCTACGGGATCGGTAACGCTCTGGTTGACACAGAATACGAAGTCGACGACGCATTTCTCGATGCAGCCAGACTCCCCAAGGGGATGATGACGCTGATTGAGGCCGACGACCGCGACCGGCTCATTCAGCTACTGGAACAGGAACACGAACACCAGGTCATTAAACAGGCCAGCGGTGGTTCGGCCGCCAATACCATCTGTGCCATCGCCCAGCTGGGTGGAAAGACGTTCTACAGCTGCAAGGTCGCTGCTGACGAAACCGGTGACTTCTTCATGCGCGAGCTTGGCGAGGTCGGGGTGACCACCAATCTCGATAACGGCCGCCCTCATGGGATCACCGGCAAATGTATCTCAATGGTGACCCCGGACGCCGAGCGAACCATGACGACACACCTGGGTATTACCCAGAACCTTTCCACCAGTGAGCTGAACCCGGAAGCCCTCGCCGGTGCCCGAATGTTATATATCGAAGGCTACCTGGTCAGCTCGACCAGCGGTTTTGAGGCGGCAAAGGTAGCCCAGGAGGTCGCCCGCGAAGCGGGTACGCTGGTGTCCCTGACATTGTCGGACCCTGCCATGGTGAACCATTTCAAGGGCCATTTTGATGAACTCGCGGGCCGCGGCGTCGACCTGATCTTCTGCAACGAGGACGAGGCGCGCCTTTGGACCGGCGCCGAATCCCGCCAGGATGCCGTCGATGGGCTAAAGTCTCTATGCCCGTTCGTCGCCATGACCTGCGGTGCTGAGGGCGCCGTTGTTCATGACGGTAACAGCACCCGACTCGTCCCCGGGATTCCCGCAAAAGCAGTGGATACGACCGGCGCAGGCGACATGTTCGCCGGTGCCTTTCTATGGGCCATTGGCCAGGGCAAAAGTTACGAGGACGCTGCCGGCTTCGCCAACCTTGCCGCATCGGTGCTGGTCTCACAGTTCGGCGCGCGGCTGCCGACAGAACTCATCAGGGCAGAATTACTCGGCTAGAACAGGTCAAGCTGACGATCGATCAGTTCCGCCAGCGAGGTCGACTTCAGCGACAAGATGGCATCGGCAATCGGCGCGAGCTGTCGTTCCACGTAGAAATCGTAGTCGATCGGCGCGTCACGATAAGCCTTCGGCTGCGGACCGCCAACGGTCATCAGGTATTCCACCCAGCTGCCGCGTCCGTGCAGCGGCTCAAGCCCCCGCTCTCGCCTGATCGCTTCGGCATGTCGCGCCGCCCGCACATGGGGCGGAACGTTACGGGTGTAATCGTCGAGATTGCGACGCAATCGGCGACGGAGCAACAGATCATCATCGCGCTCACCGTCCAGCACCTCGCGCACCGTCTCGCGCACAAACGCCTTATAGGGCTCGTCTGTGAAGATCTTTCGATACAACTGCTGCTGAAACTCCCGGGCCAGCGGGCTCCAGTCACTGCGCACCGTCTCCAACCCTTTGAACACCAGCTGATGATGCTGATCCTCGCCCAGCATACCGGCGTAGCGTTTCTTGCTGCCCTTGTCGGAGCCCCTGACACTGGGCATCAGAAACTTTTCGAAATGAGTTTCAAACTCTACCTCAAGAAAACTCTCCACCTGGATCGAGGTGGCCAGATGATGCCGCCACCAGGCATTCAGTTCGGCAACAAGTGTTTCGGCGGAGGCTTCGACGCTACCGGAACACTGATCCATCAGCACAAACACCGAATCCGTGTCACCGTATATCACCGCAAATCCCCGCGCTTCGATCAGGTCTCGCGTACGCTGCAAAATCTCATGGCCCCGCAGCGTGATTGAACTGACCAGGCGCGGATCAAAGAAACGGCAACCCGGCGTGCCAAGCACGCCATAGAATGAGTTCATGATGATCTTGATCGCCTGGGAGAGCGGCGCATTACCCGCCTGTTTCGCCTCATCTCGACGCTGCCAGAGCGTTTCGATCAGGGCAGGCAGAATCACCTGGTGCCTGGAAAAATTCGCTCCTTTGAAGCCAGGAACGGCATCCTGCTCCTGGCTGCCGATCACCATCGCCAGGGGGTCAACATGGAACGTTCTGATAATGCTCGGATACAGGCTCTTGAAGTCGAGCACCACCACATGGTCATAGAGCCCTGGCCTTGAGTCGAGCACATAACCACCTGGACTGCCAACACCCTCTTCCGAGACAACCACCGGCGCCACATAGCCCTCGCGGTGCAAGAACGGCAGGTAGAGAAAATCAAACGCCGCCACCGAGCCTCCCGGCCGGTCAAGCTCCAGACCCGTCATGCGACTACGCGCGATGGCAAACTGAATCAGGTCAGCATGGGCAAAGATGTCAGATACCAGAACGCAATCCTCGAGGTTGTACTCCGCCAGCGCCCGCTTGTCGCGCTGGTACATCTGCTGGATCTCTACGGCCCGCGCGTCGACATCTTCCACCAGCTTGCCGCGACCCAGCAGTTCACGGGCGACAAATTCCAGAGAGAAACTCTCGAACGACCAGGTGGCAGTCCGCAGCATCTCAATACCATCCAGTACCACCCGACCCGGCACCTGAACAAAACGGCGTTCACCGACGCTGCGCCAAGTGACCTCACGACGACCACGCCCCAACGTGAACGCAAGCTCCAGCGCCTCACACCGTTGCTGGATGAAACGAAGATCAAACCCGACCACACTCCAGCCAATAATGACGTCCGGATCGAGCACAGCGAACCAGGACAGGAAATCCCTGATCATGTCCGCCTCGGTCGCGCACATCACCAGGTAATCCGGTGGGTCGGGCGGAGCTTCTCCTACCATGAACACCCGTTGCTCCTCACCACATTGAGTCGCAATGGAATAGATGATGTGCTCGGTCCATGACGTTTCGATATCGATCGATGCCACCCGCAGATCCGGTTCAAAGTCAGATGGCCGCATCTGCGGATCAGTCATCTCAATGAAGTCCTCATGTTCGACCACCTCGCCGGTCACCTTCACACCACCGGTGATAAAACGCTCCATCAGGTATCGGTCGGTGGGCCGGACATCGGCTTCAAACAGGCGAACCGCCGGACTGATGCGCTGCCTGGCTCGCTGCATGTCTCTTTGAGTCGGCCAATAACAGGCCAGCACGGGCGCGCCAGCAAAGCTTTTGAGCATCACCTTCGACAGCCGCCCGCCGGGGGGCAATTGGCGCATCATCGCCGACTCATCTTTGGCGTCGATAAAACAGACCGAAGGCTGGGCTTGCTGCACAACCCTGAGCGGTTTCGATGCGGTTGCGAGCCAGAATTCCAGATCCTGTTGACCGCTGTCCGACTGGTGCCACTGCCGAGTCAGCAGAAACCCTTCAGTCTCCATGGGACAAACCGGCAGCAAAGACCGCAGGAAATCCCGCTGCTGTCGTTGCCTGGTCAACCTCGACACGATACGCAGCGCGAAGGTTGGCAGCGGTCAGAACCTGCTGCGGTGTACCTGCGGCGATGAGCTTGCCGTCACTCACCAGCAGAATACGATCAGCGAGTCGTGCAGCGAGGTTGATGTCATGCATGACAACAAGGGATGCTGCACCTTGCCGGCAGAGTGAACGAACTGCTTCCATCCACTTCAGCTGGTGCGACAGGTCAAGCGGCGCGGTCGGCTCATCAAGCAGAAAATTGGCACTGGATGGCCGCTCCCACAACTGGCAAAGCACCCGGGCAATCTGGATTCGCTGGCGTTCACCGCCGGATAGGGTGGTGTAGATTCTGCCCGCCAGTTCTTCCAGATCCAGCTCGACCAGGACCTCGTCAACCACCTTGCGGGAGACCACGGCCGCTTCGTCAAAGGGCAACCTTGCCATCTCGATCACGTCACGACCCAGGAACGGAAAATCGAGCGCATTATGCTGCGGGAGTACCGCCATCATGCGCGCACGAACACCGAGAGAGAGCTCGGTCAGGGGGAGCCCATTGATCGCGATCGTACCGGCATCCGCCGCCCATTCACCGGACAACACCTTGATGAGCGAGGTCTTGCCAGAGCCGTTCGGGCCAATCACAACCACGATCTCGCCGCCGGCCACAGACACGTCAATCCCGCTCAGGATTCTTTGGCGTGCGCGAATGACCTCAAGCTGCTGTGCGGCGATGGTCACAGTCCGAGCTTCCCTTTATGTTTAAGAATCAGATAGATAAAAAACGGGCCGCCGATCAGCGCGGTCAGGATGCCGACGGGTAATTCCGCGGGCGTCACAATGATCCGGCTGGCAGTATCCGCGATGACCAGGAGTGTCGCGCCAAGTAACGCAGATCCTGGCAACACCAGGGTATGACTGGAGCCCACCGACAGCCGCAGCAGATGCGGTACCACGAGGCCGACAAACGCAATGATCCCGGCGACGGAGACGCCAACTCCAACAACAACCGCGGTGAGAATCACAATTCGAAGCCTAAGTGCCGGCACCGACACGCCAAGGTGACCCGCCTCCGCATCGCCTAGCGTCAACGCATTGAGACGGTGTCGATCAAACATCATCGCCACAACTGCCAACGGGATCACCAACGCCATCCCGACTGCCTCCCAATCGGCCGCGCTGAAACTGCCGAGCGCCCAGAACGCAACAGACCGGAGCGCCACATCACTCGACAGGTAGGAAAACAGCCCAACGCCTGCGATGGCAATCGCGTTGATCGCAATCCCCGCAAGCAACATGCTCGATAGCGTACCCGCGCGCCGGCCGATCGAGACGACAATCAACGTGGCGACGAGGCCGCCCAAAAACGCCGCACCCGAGAGCCCGATCGACGCCATCGGTGCAGCCTCCAATCCCAACGCAATGTAGGCCGAACCAAACAACGCCGCACCACTGGACACACCAATCAGCGCAGGGTCCGCCAAGGGGTTTCGAAACAACCCCTGTACACCTGCGCCGGCAACGGCAACGCCGCCGCCGACCAAAACCGCAAGTAGGATTCGCGGTAACCGTATGTCATAGACAATAGTGGTCGCCAGATGATCAGAAGAAACCAGGTACAGCGCAGCAAGCACGTCTTCAGGCGCCAGCGTCGAAGGCCCAATGAACAGCGCACCGAGACTTGCCCCTATCAGGGCAACACCCAGGCCGAACATGGCGGATCGCGGATTCACGGTGCGGGCACAAACGGGAGCCGGCGAGACAACCTCAGACTGGCGGGCGACAAGCGCACCTTGTAGGCAATCACTTCCACTCCGGCAGCCATCGCACTCGCCAGCGCCTGACCGTAATCCGGATCAATATGCTCCGCCGAACTGACCTGCTGAATCCCGGAATGCTGGACACAAAAGCACAGCACCGCGCGACTGCCCGACCGGACCACCTCAATCAGTTCCCGCAGATGTTTGGTTCCCCTCGCACTAACAGCATCAGGGAAATACCCCATGCCCTTCGACACGGGTTCTTCGAGCAGGGTCACACTCTTCACTTCCACAAAACAATCGGGTCGCGAATCGCCCGCGGCAAGCAGCAGATCGATACGGGAGTTTTCCCGGCCATAACGAACCTCCGATCTGATCGAAGTATAGCCCGAGAGTTCTGGTATCCGGCCCTCAGCAACACCTTCCGCGACCAGGCCATTGGCTCGCAGTGTATTGATTCCGATGTAATGGCCTCGCCTGGTACGGACCAACTCCCAGGTATGAGGGTACTTGCGAGTCTTGCTGTCAGACGTCGAAAACCAGACCTGATCCCCCGGCGTCGCACAGTGCTTCATCGAACCGGTGTTCGGACAATGAATCGTCAGAACCCGACCATCAGCCAGACGGACATCCGCCAGAAATCGCTTATATCGTTTGATGAGGCATCCGCGATCAAGCGGAGAAGAAAACTTCACGTAACCACCATCCCGTTACTGGGCCTTTTTTCGCGACATAAATCTCACTTGGCGAACCCAAATCGATCTGGTAACGTTCGCTCCCTTAAATCGATCACCCCATCTTCCGGGCAAGCGAAATGGTAGCAAAGCGAAAGAAATCGGCAGCATCCAAGACCCGCAAAAACACCAAAGGCAAGGCTAAAGCAAAAACGTCGGCCAAACAAAAGACGAAGGTGAAAGCAAAGCCAAAGACAGCCAAGAAGGCGAAGGCCAAGACCAAGGTGAAGGTGAAGGTGAAGACCAAAGCCAAGACCAAGACCAAGACTAAAACCAAAACAAAAGCCAAGGCGAAAGCAAAAACAGCCACCAGGAAAAAGTCCGCGACCAAGGCAAAAGCAAAGTCATCTGCCAGGGTAAAGCGTAAGCCCGCGGCCAAGAAAAAAGCTGCGGCGAAAAAAGCCACTTCAAAGAAAGCTGCGACAAAAAAGAAATCCGTCGCCAGGAAGAAAGCCGCGGTAAAGCCTGCCGCCAAAAAGAAAACACCTGCCAAGAAAAAATCTGCACCTAAGAAGACGGCGGCCAAAAAAGTGACTGTGAAAAAAACACCCGCCGTAAAACCCGCGGCGACAAAACCCGTTGCCCGAAAGGCAGCACCCAGGCCCATCGACTCACAACCCTCATCGTTCAAGCCATACTCCCCGCGAAAGAACGAGGACTATATGAACGATGAGCAGCGGGGTCACTTTCGCGAAATCCTGATGAACTGGAAGCGGGAGCTGATGGAAGAAGTGGATCGAACAGTGAGTTATATGAAAGACGCCGCTGCCAATGATCCAGATCCCGCCGACCGTGCCACACAGGAAGAAGAATTCAGCCTCGAATTGCGCACTCGGGATCGAGAGCGGCGACTGATCAAGAAGATCGACAATACGATCGACCTGATCGACCAGGATGATTACGGCTACTGCGAATCCTGTGGCATAGAAATCGGCATTCGCCGACTGGAAGCCCGACCCACGGCGACCCAATGCATCGACTGCAAGACCCTTGATGAAATCAAGGAAAAGCAGATTCTCGGATAACGCGCCGGCACTGAGTTCATGAGCGGCCAGCGCACGTATGTTGGTCGCTTCGCGCCTTCCCCCACGGGACCACTTCATTTCGGTTCCGCCGTCGCTGCCCTGGCAAGTTACCTGGACGCAAGGGCGGCAAGCGGACGATGGTTGCTGCGAATCGAAGATCTCGACCCGCCGCGCGAAATCGCTGCGGCACCACACTGGATCATGGATCAGCTCGAATCGCTCGGTCTGGCCTGGGACAGTGAAGCGGTGTTCCAAAGCAGCCGTCTCGATGCTTACCAGGCCGCACTCGATCAACTTGAAGCGGCCGATCTGGTTTATCCATGCCTTTGCTCCCGTAAAACAACGCCGCCGGTCTACCAGGGCACCTGCCGTGAGCGCCGATTTGCCACCACGGCAAAACCCTACGCTACCCGACTTCGCACCGATCAGCGTGTCATTTCCCTGACCGACCGTATCGCGGGCACACTGCAATGGCAGCTGGAGAAGGAGGTCGGTGACTTCATCGTGCGCCGAAGGGACGGGCTGTTTGCCTACCAGCTTGCCGTGGTGGTCGATGATCAGTATCAGGGCGTGACCGATATTGTGAGGGGACATGATCTGCTGGACTCGACCCCCAGACAGTGGTATCTCGCTGAGCAACTGGGCATGTCACCGGCTCGCTATGCGCATATCCCGGTGCTGCTCGGCGAAGATGGCTCTAAACTTTCGAAACAGTCCCACGCCACGCCCATCGCGACCGAAGATCCTCTGCGGGTTATCAGGGCGGCACTGGCGGCGCTGAATCAACCGGTTCCCGAGGCCTCAAGCCTCAGCCGACTGTTACAGCTTGCGGTAGAAGGCTGGGATATCGCACGCGTCCCCACATCGCAAGCACTCCACACATCAGCGTACAATCTTCCCGATGCTTGAACGAGTCATTACTTTCCTGATACTCGGATTCTTTGTCTTCGCGCCCCGCGTGCAAAGCTTCTGGTCGAGTGACCCCATCAGCTGGTACGGTCAGTACGTGATCTGGCTGTTGCTCATTTCGCTCTGCTACCTGTCGATTCGAAGGATTGCTGAGAGCCGGGACCAGGACTGATCATGGGGTTTTCTCTCGCCCAACTGTTCGCCATTGGCCTGACCTACCTGATCTTCCTGTTTGGCTCAGCCTACGCCGCCGAGCGTGGCTGGCTTCCCCGGCGACTGTCTCGTCATCCACTGACTCGCGTGTTGTCACTTGGCGTGTTTGCGGGCGCTATCTGCTTCTATGGCATGGTCGGCGTTGCAGCACGGCACGGCTCCGGCTATTTCCTTTACTTTATCGGCGCAAGCGCGGCCTTCATCGTCGCCCCTGTCCTGCTTGCCCCGCTTTCCAGAATTGCCCAGACGCACAAGCTCGGTTCACTGGCCGATGTATTCGCCTACCGCTATCCCGCTCCCTGGGTAGGCGGCCTGATTGTCGTGCTGCTACTGCTTGGCATGCTGCCGCTGGTCGCGCTCCAGATCAGTGCGGTCTCGGTCACTGTTCACCTGCTCAACCAGGAACTGAGTGAAGATGGCCTCGCCATGGTCTTCTGCCTGACGATGATCGTATTTGCGATTCTGTTTGGCGCGCGACATCTGTCAACTCGAAACAAGCACGAAGGGCTGGTTTTTGCGCTGGGACTGGAATCCCTGTTCAAGCTGGTGGCTTTTGTCGGTATCGCTCTGTATGCGGTCTACGGTGTATTCGGCGGCGTCGAGGCCCTGGACCAATGGCTGATCGATAATCAGCAGCCGTTACAACGCGCCATCGTCGAACTGTCAGAAGGCGAATCACGTTCAATGCTGCTCATCTTTTTCGCGGCCGCCGTCGCAATGCCCCATGTCTACCACATCCTGTTAACAGAAAACGACGACAAACAGCTGCTTGACGCGTCCCGCTGGGGACTACCCCTTTACCTGTTAATACTAAGCGCCTGCATTCCTGTGATCGTCTGGGCCGCCGAGTATCTGGGTGCAACCTCGCCGCCCGAATATCACGCGCTCACGGTCGGCCTGCTTGGCGGCAACCGGCTGATCACTATTCTCGCTTTCGTCGGTGGACTGGCAGCGGCCAGCGGCGTTTTGATCGTGTCGACCATCGCGCTGGCTTCGATGACGGTGAACCATATCCTGTTGCCCTTCTACCGTCCTATCCGGGGACTGAATTTTTATACGGCGCTGATCAATACCCGACGCGTCCTGATTACCGCCATTATTCTTGCCGCCTACGGCTTGAATCAGATGCTGGCCAACGAGCAGGTGTTGATGAGTCTCGGCATGGTCACTTTCGTCGCCGTGCTCCAGTTCCTGCCCGGGCTCGCGGGTGCATTCTATTGGGGACGCGCCACCAAGCTCGGCCTTGTCATCGGCCTGGGTGCGGGCTTCAGTGTCTGGTTTGCGACGCTCTTCTTTCCGCTGGTCAGCGATTTGGTGTATTCAAGCGTGCTCACCTCGTCGCCGCTGTTATACGAACGACGACTTTACGAGCCGGTCGAACACACCTGGCATTTTGCGGCGACCCTGTCCCTCATCTTAAACGCCTGCGGTTATGTGATCGGTTCCCTTCTGACCAAACCAACCGCTGAAGAGCTTCATGCGGCCAACGATTGTCTGTCAGACTCACTGTCACGACCCTATCTGGGCGAAGTCGCTGCAGTTTCAGTGGCAGAAATCGAACAGGGGCTCGGCGCGAGCATCGGCCGGAATGCAGCCACGCGCGAGGTTGATCTGGCCCTCGCTGAACTCAAGCTGGAACGCGACGAACACCGATCCCACCTTCTCACCGCCATTCGCAATCGTTTGGAGTCAAACCTTGCCACCCTGCTGGGCCAGACCATGGCACACCGGATTGTTAATCGCGCCATCCCACTGCGACCTACCCAAACCGGACTCGACACGGTTCACACTCTGGAGTCACGCCTGGAAGTGCATCATTCGCCACTGACTGGCATCACCGCCGAACTGGACTCGCTGCGACGTTATCACAGGCAGATACTGCAGGACCTCCCGACCGCCGTCTGCCTGATCAATAACAATGGCCAGGTGTTGTCATGGAACGGGGCGATGGAACAACTCACCGGGATCTCCGCTGCCACAATTATCGGCTCGACCCTCAACACACTCCCCGATGGCTGGCGCGAGCTGATCGTGGACTTCGCTTTCAGCACGGCCACCAACGAACCGCGCCGGGAACTTCAGCGTGAGGACGAACGGTTGATCCTGACGCTGCACAAGGCATCGATTTCTGCGATCGGCGATGTAGTCATCGTGATCGATGACCTCACTGATGAACACCTGCTGGAACAGCAGCTGCAACACCGCGAACGACTGGCTTCCATCGGTCAGTTCGCGGCCGGTGTGGCACACGAAGTAGGTAATCCGATCACGGGTATTGCCTGTCTCGCCCAGAACCTCAAGATCGATAGCGAACAACCTGAGATGATTGAACTGGCAGACCAGATTCTTGTGCAGACTCAACGGATCTCGGCGATTCTGCAATCACTGGTCAACTTCTCACGGGGTAGCAGCTCGATATTCGGAACCGAGCTGTTACCGGTCAATCTGCACCAGTGCACCGACGAGGCAATCAGGCTCCTTTCCCTGAATCAGGATGCAACACAGGTGCGGTTTATCAACCGGTGTCCCGACGATCTTCGCGTGTTGGGTGATCCGCAGCGGTTGGCTCAGGTGTTCGTGAATGTGCTGACCAACGCACGCGACGCATCAGCGCCCGGTGCTGCCATTGTCATCGATGGAAGAAACGGCGGTGAAGAGATCAGCATTACTGTCACTGACCAGGGACACGGTATCCCCAGCGAAGACCTGAAACGCATGTTCGATCCGTTCTTCACCACCAAGGATCCCGGCAAGGGCACCGGACTCGGCCTTGCGATCGTGAACTCGATCGTTGAGGAACACGATGGTAGCATCTATGCCGAATCGGACGGGGACGGGCAAGGGACCAAGATCGTGCTGACATTACCCGCACTTGCACCGTGACGATTTTGTGTTTTACTAACCGGCGCGCAACAAGACAGATTGCCTATGGGACGGAAGAAAATACTGATCGTTGAAGACGAAGTCGTTATCCGCTCCTCCCTAAAAAAATTTCTAGAAAAACAATCATTCAAGGTAACGGAAGCAGGCTCTCTATCAGAGACTGAAGACCTCTCTCTTGACGACTACAAGCTGATCATTACGGATCTGCGGCTGCCGGGTGAGCCGGGAACCGAGTTGATCAAGCGGGCGTGCAGGGTTCCGGTTGTCGTAATGACCAGCTACGCCAGCGTCGCATCCGCCGTCGATGCCATGAAACTGGGTGCGGCCGACTACATTGTCAAACCCTTCGATTTTGATGCGTTGCTGAACACTGTCAATGACCTGGTCAATCCTGAACCGGTCGGGAGCATGGTTGCCGCTCCCGTCCCCGGCATGATGGGCAACTGCAAGGCCATGCAGGAGGTCTTTGAACGCATCGACAAGGTCGCTCCGACCAATACCAACGTGCTGATTACCGGCGAGTCGGGTACCGGCAAGGAACTGGTGGCCCGGGCCCTGCACAAGGGTAGCGCCTATGCGGATCGAGAAATGATCTCGCTCAACTGCGCCGCGATTCCGGACACATTGATCGAATCTGAACTGTTCGGCCACGAGAAGGGCGCGTTCACCGGCGCCACCAATACCCGGGTGGGACTGGTTGAGGCGGCCGACAACAGTACCCTGTTTCTCGACGAAATCGGCGAACTGCCGCTGGACGCACAGGCACGACTGCTGCGTGTGTTGCAGGAAGGTGAGGTACGACGGGTCGGATCGGTTTCCACCAAAAAAGTGAGTGTCCGGCTCATCGCTGCGACTCATCGAGACCTGCGCGAGCTGACCCGGCGGGGCGAATTCCGGGAGGATCTTTACTATCGGCTCAACGTCGTCAAACTCTGGCTGCCCCCGCTCCGGGAAAGGAAGGACGATCTGATCCCGCTGGCCAACATGCTGTTGCAGCGCAACTGCGCAGAACTGGGCAAGCCCGACCTTTCCTTCACCAAGGAGAGTATCAACCTCATTGCCCGCTATCGATGGCCCGGCAACATCAGGGAACTGGAGAATGCCATCGAACGCGCCGTCATCCTGTGCGAATCCGACGAAATCGGCCCTCAGCTACTGGCAATTGAATCAGATGAAGGACCCGCCCACGCAACAGACCAGCCACCGGTGGCCGGGAGTGACAAGACACTGTCCCTGGAAGCCTACTTTCTGCAATTCGTGCTGGAAAACCAGGATTCGATGACTGAAACGGAACTGGCGAAATCTCTGGGTATCTCACGCAAGGCCCTCTGGCAAAAACGACAGAAGCTGAATCTGCCCCGAGAGCGGTCACGCAAAACCGAATAAGGCAGGTTACCTATGGTTACGGCAGACGTAACCATAGGTAGCGCCTTCTGGCGCGGCTTCTTTGCTCACCTCTCTAAGTCCCTGATTTATCTAGGGTGTAACAATTGGCACGGTACATGCTCCTCTGGCGGAACAATAATAAGAAAAGTCGGGCGCGATAAAACAATAATAAACGTGCCCAAGCGCCGCGCCAGACGGCGTGGCCAATAAGAAGAACAAGAAATAACAATAAGAACTGGCTCGCTGAAATGGGAAAAGCATCGCTTTTCCCATTTTCTTTTCAGGCTCCGAAAGATCCCGCCCTTCTGCTACCATACAAAGCTGGCCACACCCTCCGGTCGGCAGCGCCAGGCCCACCTGATAGACGAGACAAATACACTCGCCAATGCACAGTTCGAAACGTTCGAGTCCCGCCAGCTATGGGTGAATCCCGCGGCCGGCTCGCACGAGACCGTATCAATACCAATGCGCTCAAGGTTGTCACCCGACTAACCGAGAACGGCTACCAGGCCTATGTGGTCGGCGGCTGCGTGCGCGACCTGCTGCTTGGCAAATCGCCCAAAGACTATGATGTCGCCACCGACGCACATCCGGACGAGGTGCGAGATCTGTTCCGCAACTCAAGGATCGTTGGCCGGCGTTTTCGCATCGTGCATGTCCGATTCGGCCGCGAGGTGGTGGAAGTGGCCACCTTCCGCGCACCTCACAACGAGGCGGAAACCGAAGCGCATTTCAACGATGATGGGCGCATCCTGGAAGACAACATCTACGGCACCTTCGATGAAGACGTCCACCGTCGCGACTTCACCATGAATGCCCTGTACTACCAACCAGAGACCGACACATTGCTCGACGAAGTCGGCGGCCTGGCGGATGTTGAGACAGGAAAAATCCGTCTGATCGGCGAGCCGGAAAATCGCTTTCGCGAAGATCCGGTGCGCATGCTGCGTGCCATTCGGTTCAGGGCAAAGCTGGGCTTCGACATTGATGACGCCGCGGAATCCGCCCTTCGCCGCCTCGGCTACCTGCTGCAGGACATTCCACGGGCGCGGCTGTTTGAAGAAGTGCTGAAGCTGTTCATGAACGGGCATGGTGAGCGGTCATTTGAGGAGCTGGTGGAGTTCGACCTGTTTGGCTGGCTGTTTCCGGATAGTCGGCGCCTGCTGGACAGTACGCCCGCACGGGAGCTGATTCGCCTGGCACTGGCCAGCACGGACACAAGAATCGCGGCGGACAAACCCGTAACTCCCGCCTTCATCTACGCAGCCCTGCTGTGGTACCCGTTCCTCGAGGAACGCCAGTCGCTGATCGATGACGGCACGCCGATGCTACCGGCCACCTACGAGGCGGCCGGCAACATCCTCGCCAAGCAGCAACTTTTTACCTCCATACCCAAGCGCTTCTCGTTGCCCGTCCGCGAGATCTGGAATCTTCAGTTCCGGCTGCCCGCCCGATTCGGGAAAAAGGCTTTCAGCCTGCTCGAACACAAGCGGTTCCGTGCTGCCTACGACTTCTTGTTACTACGGGAGTCAGCAGGAGAAGCCCTTGACGGGCTCGGCCAGTGGTGGACTGAATTTCAGGAAGCCGACGCAGATCAGCGCCAGTCCATGGTCAAGGCCCTGGGCGGCGGCAAGCGGGGGCCAGCGACTGGCAGCCGCCGACGCTATCGGCGTCGGCGCCGGGCACGAACCGACAATTGAGTTTATCCGGACAGAGTGTCGTTGTAGGCTTTGCTACTTGATCGAGTCATGAGGAGTATCGGGTGAAGCTCGACACCGGGTCCGGCGCGCTGCCACGCTATATTGCGGTCGAAGGTCCGATCGGCGTCGGCAAGACCTCGTTCACCAAGCGATTGGCCGAGACGTTCAACTACGAAACCGTGCTCGAAACTCCTGAGGTCAATCCGTTTCTTGAACGTTTCTACCGGAACCGGCGACAGGCAGCCCTGCAGACCCAGCTGTTCTTTCTGTTCGAGCGCGTGCGACAACTGGAAGCCATGCGCCAGGGTGACATGTTCAATCCGGTCCGGATCGCGGATTTCCTGCTCGAGAAAGACCGCCTGTTTGCCGGAATCAATCTCGACGCCGACGAACTGGCACTCTACGAGCGAATCTACGAGCATCTGACCATCGACGCCCCAACACCCGATCTCGTCGTCTACCTGCAGGCGCCGATCAACGTCTTGATGGATCGGGTACAGGCACGGGGAATCAGCTATGAACGCAACATCGAACGGAACTACCTGGCAGAACTCAACGACGCCTACACGGCGTTCTTTCACTACTACGAGGCGTCGCCGCTGTTGATCGTCAACACCACCGAGATCGACCTTGCCCACAACGACCAGGACTTTGAGAATCTGGTGCGGTTCTTGTTGTCCGTCAAACGCGGCCGACATTACTACAACCCACAACCTTCGATCATCTGACGTGGACCTATTCACCCTACCTCGACCAGCGATCGCCTCTCGTCGATCACGCGGCGCCATCTAATGCCCGGAAAGAATGATCCCATCTGGCAGGCGCTGGCCAGCCATCGCACCAGACTCGCCGACAAGGCGCTGGTACAACTCTTTCGCGAAGATCCCGACCGGGCCCGGCGACTACGCATGGAAGCCGCGGGTATCACACTGGACTACAGCAAGAATCTCGTCACCGACGAGACCCTGAATCTGTTCTCCCGGCTGATCGAGGCCAACGTCCTGCCACACCAGATCCAGCAGATGGTTGACGGCGCCGAGGTAAACCCGACAGAGCGCAGACCCGCGCTGCACACCCTGCTGAGGACACAACCCGGCAAGGCCCCTGCCCGGTTGCGGGCGGAGGCGGAAGCAATCACGGACGCACTGGTTCGCATCGAACAAATGGCGAACGACATCAGATCCGGACACTGGGCCGGGGCCGGTGGCACACCCATCACCGATATTCTGCATCTCGGCATCGGCGGCTCCAACCTGGGGCCTGAGATGGTCAGCGCGGCGCTGGAAACCGCTCACGACAGGGCGGTGAACTGCCACTATGTGGCCAATGTTGACGGCCATCACATCGACCGGGTGTTGAATCAGCTGAACCCCCGGTCGACTCTGCTGGTGATTGCATCGAAGAGTTTCAGCACCCAGGAAACCCTCCTGAATGCAAAGACAGCGCGAGCCTGGCTGGCGAATGCGGTCGGCGAAACTGACCTGGCGCACCACCTCATCGCCGTGACTGGCAACAGCGAGGCCGCCAGCCGGTTCGGCGTCGCACCCGCCAACGCCCTGCCGATGTGGGACTGGGTCGGGGGCCGGTTCTCACTCTGGTCCGCAGTCGGGATTACGACCGCCATCGCGTTTGGGTTCAGGACCTTCCGTGCGCTGCTGGATGGCGCCGCCGCCATGGATCTTCATTTCAAAGAAGCACCCTGGCCGGATAACCTGCCGATGATGCTGGCGCTGCTCGGCATCTGGTACAGCAACTTTTACGACGCCGAGTCCTGTGCCGTGATGCCCTATGACCATGGACTGCGACTACTGCCGAATCACCTGCAACAACTCGACATGGAGAGTAACGGCAAGTCAGTTGATCAAAAGGGCAAACCCATCGACTACAACACCGGCCCCATCGTCTGGGGCGGCGAAGGCAGCAACGGACAACACGCGTTCCTGCAGCTGCTGCACCAGGGAACGCGACTGGTACCCGTCGATTTCATCCTGCCGCTCAGGTCCCACCACAACAGAACCGAACATCACGACTGGCTGGTCGCCAACTGCCTGGCGCAAAGCCAGGCGCTGATGACAGGACGCGCGGCACTGCAGGACGATGGTGCCTCTGCCCATCGCGCACTGCCGGGAAACCATCCCAGCAACATGATCCTGGTAGACCGCATCACCCCCGAGACCCTGGGCGCCATTATTGCCATGTATGAACACAAAGTGTTCTGTCAGGCCATGATATGGCACATTAACCCCTTCGATCAGTGGGGCGTGGAACTCGGCAAAGAGATCGGCGATGCCATCTTTGCAAGCTTCGACAATGAGACGGACGAAGATCGATTCGACCCCTCCACCCGACTGCTGATCAAACAGTATCTGGCCAAACGCAAGAAATAAGAGGAACCCCGATGACGGATTACCCCGTTAACCCCCAGCTCGCCGCCAACGCCCACGTCGACAACGACAAGTATCTGAACATGTACGACGCGTCGATTAATGACCCTGACAACTTCTGGCACGAGCAAGCAAACGCGTTTCTCGACTGGCACCAGGATTGGAGCACGCTAAACGAGATCGATATGGCGCGCGGGAAAATCAAATGGTTTCTGGGCGGCAAGCTGAATGCCAGCTTCAATTGCATCGATCGGCACCTGAAGACGCGAGGCGACGATGTTGCCATCATCTGGGAAGGCGATGAACCTACTGACGACGATCACATTACATTTAACCAGCTCCATGACCGGGTTTGTCGGCTTGCCAATGTGCTGAAATCACGCGGCGTTAAAAAAGGCGATCGTGTGTGCATCTACATGCCGATGATTCCTGAAGCTGCGTACGCCATGCTGGCCTGCGCCAGGATCGGCGCGATTCATTCCGTCGTTTTCGGGGGATTTTCACCGCAGTCGCTACAGGATCGAATACTCGATTCCGACTGCCAGACTGTCATTACAGCGGACGAAGGCGTTCGCGGCGGCCGCAGGGTACCACTGAAAGCCAATACGGATGAGGCGCTGACCAGTTGCCCCAACGTGCATACCGTTGTCGTCGTCCGACGTACCGGCGGTGAAATCGAGTGGGACGAGAATCGCGATATCTGGTATCAGGCGGCAATCGATGACGCGAGCCCGGAGTGCGAACCCGAATGGATGGACAGCGAGGATCCGCTCTTTATTCTCTATACCTCGGGCTCCACAGGAAAACCCAAGGGCGTGCTGCATACCACCGGCGGCTATCTGCTTCACGCTGCCATGACGCACAAGTACGTGTTTGACTACAAAGAAGGTGAGATCTACTGGTGCACGGCGGACGTGGGCTGGGTGACCGGACACTCCTATATCGTGTACGGACCTCTGACCAATGGCGCGACCACATTGATGTTTGAGGGCGTACCCACCTACCCCGACGCTTCACGCTGCTGGCAGGTCTGCGACAAGCACTCCGTCAGCATCTTTTACACGGCCCCGACCGCAATTCGTGCGCTGATGGGACAGGGTGACGACTTCGTCACCGCGACATCGCGCAGCAGCCTCAGGCTGCTGGGTAGCGTCGGTGAACCCATCAACCCGGAAGCCTGGGAATGGTATTACCAGGTGGTGGGCGACAAACGGTGTCCCATTGTCGATACCTGGTGGCAGACCGAAACCGGCGGTATCATGATTACCCCGCTGCCCGGCGCCACGACGCTCAAACCCGGTTCGGCCACCCGACCCTTCTTCGGCGTCAGGCCGGTCCTGCTGGATGAGAGCGGCAAGGAAATAGAGGGTTCCGGTTCTGGCAACCTCGCCATCGCCCAGTCCTGGCCAGGACAGATTCGAAGCGTCTACGGCGATCACCAACGCTGCGTCGATACTTACTACTCCATGTACCCGGGTTACTACTTTACGGGAGATGGCGCTCGCCGGGACGAGGACGGCTACTTCTGGATTACCGGACGGGTTGACGATGTCCTCAACGTCTCGGGCCACCGCATGGGGACTGCCGAAATTGAAAGTGCGCTGGTGCTGCACGACAAGGTGGCAGAAGCCGCTGTGGTGGGCTACCCCCATGACATCAAGGGACAGGGAATCTACGCCTACGTCACGCTGATGTCAGGCGTCGAAGGCAGTGACGACCTGCTGCAGGAACTGAACAACCTGCTCCGGTCCGAGATCGGCGCCATTGCCAGGCCCGATGTGATCCAGTGGGCGCCCGGGCTGCCCAAGACCCGCTCCGGCAAGATCATGCGCCGTATCCTGCGCAAGATCGCGGAAAACGAGGTCGATAACCTGGGCGATACCACCACGCTGGCGGATCCGTCCGTGGTTGACGATTTGCTCGCCAATCGCGCCAATACCTAGACGGCCTGGGCGGCCCCATTTGATCTGACTTGGTGCATTAGGAGAGAATTTGGTCTCTCCAACGCATCGGGAAGTAGTTCGTTGCCCATCCAACAAGTCGTCACCTGCATGGAATGCAGCCTGAATGCGCTCTGTATTCCCCATGGCATGTCATTGGAAGAGATTGACCGAATCAGCAGTCTCGTCGAACGAGGGAGACCGTTGCATCGGCACGATCGGGTTTTCGAGCAGGGCGACACATTCAGTTCCATCTACGCGGTCCGCGCTGGTGCCGTCAAGGTATCAGCGACCAGTCCCCAGGGCGAGGAGCAGGTCATCGGGTTTTACCTGCCCGGTGAAATCTTCGGCCTGGACGCGATTGACGAAAATACCCATCAGTGTTCAGCCACCGCGCTGGAGACCTCGACCATCTGTGAGATTCCATTTGACCGACTGAAGGATCTGTCAAAAGAGGTATCCAACCTGCAATCCCAGATGTACCGGCTGCTGAGCCGCGAGATCCGTCAGGACCAGAATCTGCAGCTATTGCTGAGCAAAATGTCGGCGGAGGAAAAACTCAGTTCTTTCCTGCTGAACCTGTCGCTGCGTTATCAGCAACGGAGGCTGTCTCCTACCAGCTTCCGCCTGCCCATGTCCCGTGGCGATATCGGCAATTACCTGGGCCTCGCCGTTGAAACCGTCAGCCGCGCATTTACCCGGATGCAGGAAAACGGCGTGATCAAGGTTGAACAGCGTGAAGTCAGTGTCATCGACAAGCACGCATTATGTCGCCTCGCCGACGCCGAATGTCCAAACGAGTTGCTTGAATCTGATTGATCGGAGCATCCATGAATTACGACGACGTCGTTAAGGGGCGCCGTAGTATCCGCGGTTACAAACCGGATCCCGTACCCCGCGAGATCATCGAGGAAATCATCAGTCTGGCGACGCGCGCCTGTTCATCGATGAATACCCAACCCTGGCATTTCTATGTCATTACCGGCGAGCCACTGGACCGAATCCGACAGGGCAATACAGAGCGTAACCTGACGGGCGTCAAACCCTCCCGGGAGATCAGGTCCCATGGTCGCTACGAAGGTGTCCATCGGCAGCGCCAGATCGAAATCGCCGTTCAGCTGTTCGAAGCCATGGGGATCGGTCGAAACGACAAGGAGGCCCGCCAGGACTGGGTCTTGAGGGGTTTTCGCCAGTTCGACGCGCCCGTTGCCGTGATCGTGACCTACGACCGGGTACTGCAGGAAGGAGATCTGGCCCAGTTCGACTGTGGCGCGGTGGTCAATGGCCTGGTTCAGGCGGCCTGGTCCCGGGGGCTGGGCTGCGTGGTCAACAGCCAGGGCATCATGCAGTCACCCGTGGTGCGAGAACACGCTCAGATCGACGACGATGAGGTCATCATGATCTGCGTGGCCATGGGATACCCGGATGAGGATTTTCCAGCGAACCAGGTGGTTTCGCATCGTCGACCGGTCGCCGAAATCACCAGTTTCGTCGGCTTCGACGACTGAAAGGTCAATAAAAAAGGGGCGCCTGAACGCCCCTTTTTGTTACGACCTGCTTCGGCGGAACGATTACGCTTCGCTCTGCTGGGCCTCAATCACCTCATCGGCACCATCGGACGGCAGCTCCTTGATCGAAAGCTTGATTCGGCCCCGATCCACGTCCAGGCAGATCACTTCGACTTCCTGCCCTTCGGACAGATAGTCCGTCACCTTCTCCACGCGCTCTTCGGCAATCTGGGAGATGTGCACCAGGCCATCTTTGCCGGGCAGAATATTCACGAAGGCACCAAAGTCAGCAATCTTCACAACCTTGCCCTGGTAGATTTTACCGACCTCGGCTTCCGCGGTGATCGCATTGATCGCCTCGATCGCCGCGTCACGAGAATCCGCATCCTCACCGAAGATCGTAATCGTGCCGTCATCTTCGATGTCGATAGAGGCACTGGTGTCTTCCGTGATCTGCCGAATCGTCGCACCACCCTTGCCGATGACGTCACGAATCTTGTCCGCATCCACCTTGATGGTAGTCATGGCAGGCGCATTTTCAGAGACCGTCTCACGGGATCGGCCAATCACCTTGTTCATCTCACCGAGAATATGAATACGCGCTTCCCTGGCCTGGGCGAGTGCGGTTTCCATAATCTCCTCGGTAATCCCCTGGATCTTGATATCCATTTGCAGGGCAGTGACGCCGGTTTCAGTACCCGCCACCTTGAAGTCCATGTCGCCCAGGTGATCCTCATCACCCAGGATGTCAGTCAGGACGGCAAAGCCATCGTCATCTTTCACCAGTCCCATGGCAACACCTGCCACCGCTGCCTTCAGCGGAACGCCGGCATCCATCAGGGCAAGGCTGGCACCACACACCGATGCCATCGATGACGAACCGTTGGATTCGGTAATCTCGGATACCACGCGGGTGGTATAGGGCCAGGCATCAGCCGCCGGCAAAACTGCCGCGATACCACGGCGAGCGAGGCGGCCATGGCCAATCTCCCGGCGCTTGGGACCACCCGAAAAGCCTGTTTCACCGACGCTGTAATGAGGGAAGTTGTAGTGCAGCAGAAAATTGTCCCGAGAGGAGCCACGCAGTGCATCAATAATCTGTGCGTCACGCATGGAACCCAGCGTGGTCGTTACGATCGCCTGGGTTTCACCCCTCGTAAACAGCGCCGAGCCATGAGTTTTGTCCAGCACCCCAACTTCGACGGCAATCGGTCGAACGGTGCGCGTGTCACGGCCATCGATACGGGGCTCGCCGGCAATAATCCTGCGCCTGACCGTCTTCTTCTCAAGGCTGCTAAACGCGCCCGCAACGGATTCCTCATCGATTCCCGCTGTCTCGTCCACCAGCTGCTCGATGGCCTGGGCACGAAGTTCAGATACGCGGCCCTGCCGTTCCATCTTGTCAACGATCTGATAGGCGTCCCCAATGGGACCCGCAAACTGTTCTGCGACTCGAGTACTCAGATCGACGTTTTCTGCCTCCGGCTGCCAGTCCCACCTGGGCTTGCCCGCCTCGGCGACCAGTTCGTTGATGGCCTGGATGACGGTCTGCATTTCCTGGTGGGCGAACAATACCGCACCCAGCATCTGGTCTTCAGTCAGCTCGCGAGCTTCTGATTCCACCATCAGGACTGCGGACTCTGTACCAGCAACCACCATGTCCAGGTCAGACGACTCCAAGGCTTCGTAGCCCGGGTTCAGCATATATCCATCCTTGCTGAAGCCGACCCGCGCCGCGCCGATCGGACCGGCAAAAGGAATGCCAGAGATCGCCAGTGCAGCCGATGCACCGATCATGGCCGGAATATCAGGATCAACATCCTTGCTGGCTGACATGACCTGACACGTCACCTGTACCTCATTCATGAAGCCTTTGGGGAACAGCGGCCTGATCGGCCGGTCAATCAAACGGGACGTCAGTGTTTCCTTTTCCGAGGGTCGACCTTCCCGACGGGGGAAACCGCCCGGAATTCGTCCAGACGCGTACATCTTCTCTTCGTAGTTGACGGTCAGCGGAAAGAAAGACTGTCCCGGTGCTGCTTCCTTGTTACCAACAACAGCCACAAGGACTGACGTGTCAGACATGGTGACCAGAACAGACCCTGTGGCCTGACGGGCAATTCGCCCGGTTTCAATGACGACCTCCTGGTCGCCGTAAGTAAATTTCTTGCTTACTTGATTCACATAACTCTCCAATAAATTATTGGGGCGAACAGCCCCGGTCGGTCCTCGCCTTATCTTCGGAGGCCCAGACGCTTAATCAATGACGCGTATCGGTCTGTACTCTTGGTACGCAGATAATTGAGCAACTTTCGCCGTTGACTCACCATGCGGAGCAGACCGACCCGGGAATGATGGTCGTGATTGTGCTCCTTGAAGTGTTCCTGCAACTTCTCAATGTTAGCGGTCAGCAGCGCCACCTGAACTTCAGGGGAACCGGAGTCGTTGGCCGAACTGCCATACTCCTTGATGATGTCAGCTTTTTCCTGATTCGATAATGCCATTACTATTTCTCCAATATGCAGTGATGCCCTGTTCGGGCGTTAAGGCCAACTACCGCGCATATTTGCAGTAGCCGCCGGTTATTTATTGGGTCGCGATCAACCTTCGTGGCGCGACCCGGCCATCTTCCAAAATCTCGCCGACACCCAGAAATTCAAGGTCATCGTCAGATTCCGAAAATATCCGCACCCATCCCGCCGTCGGGGCATGGGAAATCTGCACCGCCTGCCCCTGTAACAGGAACGCGGCCGTCATCTCCGGGAGTTCGACGGCAGGCCAGTCCTCAACTGCCGTCGAGGGCGGCACCAGCAATCCGTCAATTGCCTCCAGGCCTCTGTTTTTCCTGAGGTTTTCTATTTCCTCAAGGGTCACAGCGTCAGCAAGCCCGTAGGGACCGGACGCCAGGCGACGGAGCCCGGAGATATGCGCGCCGCAGCCTAACACTTTACCCAGGTCTTCCGCTATAGAACGAACGTAGGTTCCCTTGCTACAGGAGATATTCAGGGTCAGTTCCTCATCACACCAATCTTCCAGCACCAGCTCATGAACCAGCACCCGGCGCGCCTTGCGCTCAACCTCTATACCCTGCCGGGCCAGTTTGTAGAGAGGCTCGCCGTCGACCTTCAGCGCCGAGAACATTGACGGCGTCTGGGTAATCTCCCCCCGAAAATTGTCGAGCGCGGCCTCAAGCTGGTCCTGATCCAGCGTCGGCACTGCCTGCTCGGAGACAATGTCACCGTCCGCATCGCCGCTGGTGGTTGTCACCCCCAGCCGGACCTGTGCCCGGTATTGCTTGTCCGCGTTGAGTAGAAACTGGGAAAATTTGGTCGCCTCACCAAAGCACAGTGGCAGCACGCCTGTCGCCATGGGATCAAGGCTGCCCGTGTGACCGGCCTTGGCTGCATCAAACAAGCGTTTGGCCCGCTGCAACGCCCCATTCGATGTCACACCGGCCGGCTTGTCGAGCACCAGGATGCCATCTACCTGGCGACCCTTTCGACGACGCCTGGCCATCAACTATCCCCACCGGGGCGATTCTTGCGATCATTGGCCAGGGCATCATCGATCGCCTTGCTGATGCGAGCGCCATTCTCAATCGTCGCATCGTAGTGAAACCGTAGTTTCGGCGTTGTGCGCGTCGACAGTACCCGCGCCAGCTGCGATCTCATGAAACCGGCCGCATTTTCAAGCGCCACTTCAGCCGCCGTCGCATTGCTTTCACCCAGCAAGGTGAAATAAACGTCGGCAAAAGCCAGGTCCCGCGAAACCTTGACCTCATTGATTGTCACCAGGCCAATCCGGGGATCCCGCAATTCCTGCTGAACCAGACGGGCCAGTTCCTGATGAATGAGATCAGCGATTCGACGACCGCGACTGAATTCCCTGGGCAAGACGAGGACCTAGAGTTCGCGCGCTACTTCGCGCGAATCAAATACTTCGATCTGGTCACCGACACGAACATCATTGTAGTTACGGACGCCGATACCACACTCAACGCCATTTCTGACCTCAGTCACTTCATCCTTAAATCGACGGAGCGACTCAAGCTCACCTTCGTAAATGACAATGTTGTCCCTGAGTACACGGATTTTCTTGTCCTTGTACACGGTACCCTCGGTAACAATACAACCCGCGATATTGCCAAACTTCTTCGATTCGAAGACTTCTTTCACTTGTGCAATGCCGACAATCTCTTCCCGGATCTCGGGCGACAGCATGCCGGAAAGGGCAGCTTTTACGTCATCCACCAGATCGTAGATCACCTTGTAATAGCGCAGATCAATGCCTTCGTTTTCGATCAGCTTGCGGGCAGCGGAATCGGCGCGCACGTTGAAACCAAACACAACGGCACCCGCAGTGATCGCATAGTTTACATCTGACTCTGCAATCGCACCCACGCCCGAGAAGACCACATTGACCGCCACCTCTTCGTTGCCCAGCTCTTGCAACGCGGACACAATCGCCTCCAGCGAACCGCGCACGTCCGCTTTTACCACGACGTTGAGCTGCCTGGTCTCTTCACTACCGAAACTGTCCAGCAGGTTATCAAGGCTGGCGGCCGGCGTCGCAAGACGCGCATCATTGGCCTTGTCGCGACGGAATTCTGCAACCTCCCGCGCCCGCTTCTCATCATTCGCAACCAAGAACGGGTCGCCCGCACCCGGGGTACCGTCAAGACCCAGCATCTCAACCGGCGTCGCCGGTCCGGCCGACTTCACCTGTCGACCGTTTTCATCCGTCATGGCGCGAACCCGACCAAAATTCTGGCCGGCAACAATCACATCGCCCTGTTTCAGGGTGCCGTTCTGCACCAGTAGCGTCGCCACGGGACCACGGCCGCGATCCAGCTCCGACTCAATAACAACACCACGAGCGGGACCGTCAACGACCGCCCTGAGTTCGAGGATCTCTGCCTGCAACAGGATCGCCTCAAGCAGTTCGTTAATGCCTTCACCCGTGTGCGCAGAAACCTGCACAAACTGGGTGTCTCCGCCCCAGTCGTCTGGAATCACATTGCGCGCCGCCAGTTCATTTTTTACCCGCTCCGGATCGGCGCCCTCAACATCCATCTTGTTGATGGCAACAACCATTGGTACCTCGCCACCCTGGGCATGCTGAATAGCTTCCTCGGTCTGCGGCATCACACCATCGTCCGCCGCCACGACCAGGATAACGATGTCGGTACACTGAGCGCCCCTCGCCCGCATGGCGGTAAACGCCGCATGGCCGGGTGTATCGATAAAACAGATCTCGCCGTGGTCGGTGGTCACCCGGTAGGCGCCAATGTGCTGGGTAATCCCGCCGGCTTCACCGCTGACAACCTGGGTTTTTCGAATATAGTCGAGCAGCGATGTCTTACCGTGATCGACGTGTCCCATCACGGTCACCACAGGCGCCCGCGGGGTCTCTTCCCCGGTGAGGGCCATATCTTCTTCAAGGTCCTTCTCAACCGAATCAGCCAAGAGCGTCTTGACGACATGCCCAAACTCTTCAACCACCAGTGTCGCCGTATCCTGGTCGATCGACTGATTGACCGAAGCCATGACATCCAAGTTCATCAGCGACTTAATGACATCGTTGGCTTTAACTGACATCTTCTGCGATAGCTGACCCACGGTGATTGACTCGCCAATCTCAACCTCCCGCTTGATCTCTTCAGTGGGTGCATTGAACTTGTGTTGCCGGGCGGCAGGACGGCCACCACGCTTCGGACGCGATGAAGCAAGCCCCAGGGTCGACGTGCTTTCGGCAGTCGCCTCAGCCTGTTCAATAATTTCCTCGACCTCGCCTTCCAGCAACTCTTCGACTTCCTCTTCGATTAGTTCCTCGACACGACGTTTCTTTTCGCCGTGGCGGGACTTGCGCTCTGCATGATCCGGCTGATCAAGATCGTGACGATCCCGCTTGTCCTTGCGCGCGGATACTTTTTCTTCGGATTCCCGTTCTGTTTCCGCCTGACGGGCTGCCTCCTGCTCTTCCTTGCGCTTCTTCTCGGCAGCTTCCTGCTCTTCCTTGCGCTTCCTTTCCGCCGCTTCCTGACGACGACGCTCTGCCTCAGCCTCTGCTTCAGCATGCGCTTGCCTGCGACGAGCTTCAGCCTCGTCGCTGCGATTGACCTCTACCTTGACCGGACCCTTGTCTTGCGCTGGTTCAGCAGCGGCTCCAGCGGCGTCTGCATCCGCACGACGAACATAGGTACGCTTCTTACGAACCTCAACATTGACCGTACGGCCACGGCCCGCTCCGGCGCTACTCTTAAGGGTAGACAGTGTGCGTCGTTTCAGGGTGATCTTCTTGCGGTCCCCATCATCGTCGCCATGAACCTGACGGCGATGGGCCAGGAGGGTCTGCTTTTCTTCTTCGGTTACGGCGTCGTCAGGGTTTTTCTGGGGCAGGCCAGCCTCTTGCATCTGCTGCAATAAGCGGTCAACAGGCGTTTCGATTGTCTCCGCCAGCTGGGTTACCGTGACATCTGCCATTAATCTCTCCTGTCGCCTCAAGCCTCATCGGCTTGTTCTTCTGCTTCAAACCAGGGTGCGCGCGCTGCCATGATCAACTCGCCAGCCCGCTCTTCGCTCATTTGTTCAATTTCGAGCAAGTCATCAATCGACTGCTCGGCCAGATCTTCCATCGTGATAATGCCGGACGAAGCCAACTTGAATGCAAGCCGCCGCTCCATGCCCTCCATATTGAGCAAATCGTCAGCCGGCTCCGAATTATCCAGTGCTTCCTCGCTCGCCAGTTCCAGCGTGGTCAGCGCACTCTTCGCTCGGTTACGCAGTTCCTGAACGATGTCTTCATCAAAACCGTCGATCGCGATCATTTCCTCAATCGGAACGTAAGCCACTTCTTCCAGCGTGGTAAATCCTTCCTCAACCAGCACGATCGCCACATCCTCATCGACATCAAGACGAGTCATGAAATTTTCGATGACCGCGCCCGCTTCTTCCTCGTTCTTCGCAGCGGCCTCCTCCTCCGTCATGATATTGAGTTCCCAACCGGTCAGCTCGCTGGCCAGTTTTACATTCTGGCCCCCTCGACCAATGGCCTGCGCCAGGTTGTCCTCATCGACGGCGATATCCATGCTGCCGGTTTCTTCGTCAACCACGATGGAAGCGACCTCGGCGGGCGCCATCGCGTTGATCGCCAGCTGGGCAATGTTGTCGTCCCAGGGGATGATATCGATACGCTCGTTACAGAGTTCACCGGATACGGCCTGCACTCTTGAACCACGCATACCGACACAGGCGCCAATCGGATCGATACGACCGTCGTTCGTCTTGACTGCGATCTTGGCCCGGGAACCAGGATCTCGAGCCGCGGAAAGAATCTCAATCACGCCGTCGGCGATCTCGGGCACTTCGATCTTGAACAGTTCAATCAGCATGGCCGAGGAAGTCCGCGACAGCGCCAGCTGGGGACCCCGCGCTTCAGGGCGCACTTCCTTCAGCAGGGCACGAAGGCGGTCACCGACCCTGAAAGTCTCGCGCGGAATCCACTCTTCCCGGGGCAGGATTGCTTCTGCATTGTTGCCCAGATCCACAATGACCGCTTCTCGGGTCACCTTCTTGACCTGACCGTTAACCAGTTCACCAACGCGGGACTGGTAGGCTTCCACCACCTGCGCACGTTCTGCCTCGCGCACTTTCTGGACAATGACCTGTTTGGCGGTCTGCGCCGCGATTCGGCCAAATTCGACCGACTCCACTTCTTCTTCATAATAACCATCAAGATCGAGCTCCGGTTCGATCTCTTTTGCCGCTGACAGCGTTATTTCGGCGGCAGGGACTTCCTGCTCCGCGTCGTCGGGCACAATGCGCCAACGGCGAAACGTTTCGTACTCGCCGGTTTCCTGATCGATTGCGACACGAAGTTCGACTTCCTCGGAATATCGCTTCTTCGTCGCGGAAGCCAACGCCTGCTCCAACGCATCGAAGATGATGTCCTTGGACACCCCCTTCTCGTTAGATACCGAGTCAACGACCAGCAATATTTCTTTTGTCATCACCAAGCCTCAACAACGCCCAAGGCGCAATCACACATCGAAGGTAGGAACAATATTCGCCCTGTCGATATCTTCGAGCGGGAACAGATACTCTTCATCTCCCGATCTCACCACGACATCGCCTTCTTCGATACCACACAACAACCCCTTGAACCGCTTCCTGCCTTCATAGGGGGTCCGCAAACTCAGTTTGATCTGCGCGCCCTTCCAGGCGTCAAACTGATCGCTTGTAAAAAGCCGCCGATCCATCCCGGGCGAAGAGACCTCGAGGGTGTACTTACCCTGTATAGGATCCTCAACATCCAGCATCGCCGACAACTGATGGCTCACCCTCGCACAATCATCGACATCAACACCGTCTTCGCTATCGATGTACACCTTGAGTGAGCCATTTTTGCCATGAGGCAGATACTCAATTCCCCAAAGCAAACAACCCATTCCTTCAACAACAGGCTCAATCAGCGCTTTCAACTGCTCACTCACCTGCTGCCAAACGCTCCTGCTTTCTGTCAGCGACTTCACGCTGACCGCAAAAACAAAAAATGGGCGTAACGCCCATTTCTCTAGTCACTCTCAAATCCGCGGTCAAACCACCTGATTCAAGCGCTTTACAACCAGCCACCAAGAAGCCCCTGTTGGGGGCTGCCGGGTGATTGGTAGCGGGGGCAGGATTTGAACCTACGACCTACGGGTTATGAGCCCGTCGAGCTACCAGACTGCTCCACCCCGCATCAAAATAAGGGCCGGAATTATAGGTGCGGTGTTCACGGTGGTCAACCACCGGGAGGACCTGAAAACCGCCGCCCGGGAACGGGCGGCGGTTAATTGGATGGTGCCGAAGAGAGGACTTGAACCTCCACGAGCGTAAGCTCACTACCCCCTCAAGATAGCGTGTCTACCAATTCCACCACTTCGGCATAACTCATTGAATCGGGACAATATTTTCCTATTGTTCAGGAATCTCGGACTCACCTTCCGGGGTGGTGGCCTCAACCACCGGGACCTCACCGTCATCAACAGCGGTATTTTCGCTCGCCGGCGCAGTCTGCACAACGCTCGGAATGCCAACATCCCGCGCAGCCAGTGAATGTTGCTTCGCAAAAAAGGCGAGCGCGAAACTGGTCACAAAGAACGCGATGGCGATGGTGGTTGTGGTCCGCGTCAGAAAATTGCCTGACCCGCTGCTACCAAAGACGGTTCCTGAAGCGCCGCTACCAAAGCCGGCTCCCATTTCGGCACCTCGCCCCTGCTGTATCAACACCAGGCCGATAATCGCCAGGGCCGCTGCCACGTGAACAACCAGAATCAGCGTTTCGAGTATCTGTAGATCCATATTTCTATCAACCTGCACCTTCGGCCATACGACAGATGGCGCCAAATTCGTCTGCTTTCAAGGAGGCACCACCAATCAGTGCTCCATCTATATCCGGCTGCGCCAGCAGAGCCTCCGCATTCTGCCGATTAACGCTGCCGCCATAAAGCAGCTGCGTCTGCGCGGCAATGTCCTGATCCTCGGCCGCCAGCATGGCGCGAATCGCCTCGTGCACCGCCTGCGCCTGCACGGGCGTCGCGCTGAGCCCAGTACCAATCGCCCAGACCGGCTCATAAGCGATGACCGCTGTTGCGAATGCCGAGACACCTACCTTTGCCAGCACCGCCGCCAACTGCCCTGCGATAACCTCGTCGGTGCTATCAGCTTCACGCTCGGCCCGCGTCTCTCCGACGCACAATATCGGCGTCATGCCAGCGTGAATACAGGCCTTGAACTTCTCCGCAACCTGATCATCCGTTTCCGCAAACAGCGTGCGACGCTCCGAATGGCCGACCAGTGCATAGCCGCAGCCAAACTCCCGAACCATCGACACCGAGATGCCACCGGTCACGGCACCTTCGGGACGCGGATCAATATCCTGAGCACCAAGCGCTACCGCAGTACCGACAATCAATCGCTCGACCTGCTCCAGAAATACAAACGAGGGAACGAGAAGAACCTGGCACCCGAACGGACCCTGTCTCAGGATTCCGGAGACAAGGGAATCGACACCTGCACGGGAACCGTTCATTTTCCAGTTGCCGGCAATTAACGTCGGTCTCATCGCCCCCTCCAGCGGCGGCACATACTAACCAGTTTGATTTTCGGTTGCAATTGAAGTGCGCTAGTGTGCCGCGGCTTCGACCACCTCGGCCAGATCCTTCGCCAGAAGTTCCACCAAGGTTGAATCTTCGCCTTCTACCATCACCCGCATCACCGGTTCAGTACCTGACGGACGCAGCAGGACACGTCCTTTGCCCGCGAGTTTATCCTCGGTCGCGGCGACCGCCTGCACCACATCGCTTGAAGCCATCAGGTCCCGTGCACGCTGACATCGAACGTTGATCATCGCCTGCGGATACTTGTCCATCTGCCGCTTCAACTCACCCAGCGTCTTGCCACTGTCCACCATGGCGCTTACGACCTGCAGTGCCGAGACAGTGCCATCGCCGGTCGACGTAAGGTCAAGGCACAGAATGTGGCCGGAAGACTCGCCGCCCACCTGCCAGTGCCGTTTATTCAGCTCCTCGAGTACATACCGGTCGCCAACTGCGACCCTGGTAAACGGAATACCTGCATCACCCAATGCACGTTCGAGTCCGAAATTCGTCATCACCGTACCGACCACACCACCATTCAACACCTGCCGTCGGTGTCGGTCGATGGCGATAATCATCAGCAGTTCATCGCCGTCCAGCAGTTCACCGTCGGCATCCACCATGACCACACGATCTCCATCACCGTCGAGGCCAACACCAAAATCCGCCTGTCGGTTGACCACTGTCTGCTGCAGGGTCTCCGGCGATGTCGAACCAATCTGATCGTTGATATTGAGACCATCGGGCGAAACGCCGATTTCAATCACTTCCGCACCAAGTTCACGCAAGACGCTGGGAGCAGTCTGATACGTAGCACCATTGGCACAATCGACAACAACTTTGAATCCGCGCAGGTTGCGACTACCCATGTAGCAGCTCTTGCAGAATTCGATGTAGCGGCCCGCCGCATCCATAATGCGTGCCACCTTGCCGATCTTGTCAGATTCCACCATCTCCATGGCGGAATCCATCTCTGCTTCGATCGCCAGCTCAATGTCATCAGGGAGCTTCTGTCCGGACTCGGAAAAGAACTTGATGCCGTTGTCAAAATAAGGATTGTGCGAAGCACTGATCACGATACCGGCGCAGGCATCGAAGGTTCTGGTGAGATAAGCTACCGCCGGCGTTGGCATCGGCCCCAGCAGCCGAACGTCGACCCCCGCTGCGGAAAGACCCGCTTCCAGTGCCGACTCAAACATATAACCGGAAATCCGCGTGTCCTTACCGATCAGCACCGGCCCCTTGCGATTGCGGGAAAATACCTTGCCGGCGGCCCAACCGAGCTTGAGAACAAACTCTGCCGTAATCGGATGCTGTCCGACCCGACCACGAATACCGTCAGTGCCAAAATACCGTTTCTCCATAACGCCTGTGCTCTTATTGTTATGCGTCCCTGACCCGCTCACGATCAATGGCGGTGACAACCTTCAACGCTTCAACCGTCGCCGCCACATCGTGGACGCGCAGGATGGAAGCGCCGTTAATCGTCGCCACGACGGCCCCCGCCACACTGCCGAACAATCGATCCGACGCTGCGCCAACAATCTTGCCGATCGTACTCTTGCGTGACAATCCCACCAGCAGCGGACGACCCAATGCCGCGAATTCGGCCAGCCGGTTAATCAACAGCAGGTTTTGCTCCGGGGTCTTGCCGAATCCGAAACCCGGATCAAGCAATACTCTTTCTTCTGAGATACCTGCGCCCGCGCATTGTTCCATCCGCTCAAGAAAAAACGCCCGGATATCCGCCAGCAGGTCATCGTAGCGCGGGTTGTCCTGCATGTTGGCAGGTTCGCCCTGCATATGCATCAGGCAGACAGGCAATCCCGATTTCGCAGCAGCTTCCAGAGCGCCTGGGCGACGCAGGGCACGCACATCATTAATCAGGCTCGCGCCCGCTTCAGCGGCTGCGTGCATCACCTCGGGCGTGCTGGTATCGATGGAAATGGCAATATCGCAACGAGCACGAATCGCCTCGATTACCGGGATGGTACGGGTAAGTTCTTCGGCAATCGATACTGGCTCGGCCCCGGGACGCGTAGACTCACCCCCCACATCGATGATCTGGGCGCCTTCCGCAACCATCTGCAGAGCTCGGGCAGTGGCTCTTTCCGGATCGTTGAACTGTCCGCCATCGGAAAAGGAGTCAGGTGTGACGTTCAACACACCCATCACCGCAGGTAGCTCAAGACTCAGCATGAAGACGACAGCAGGGCGACCAATGCCGCCCTGTTCTGAAAAGAACTAGTGTTCGCCGGCCGGGCCGCCCACAGACCCATTAGGTTGCGACCGTGAGGAACTCGATGACTCGTCGCCTGCCTTCGGCTGCAACGGGCTGTCATCCGGACTATCCCAGTCCTTGGGCGGGCGGGGTGGTCGACCTGCCATGATGTCGTCGATCTGGTTACGATCAATTGTTTCGTACAACAACAGGGCTTCTGCCATGGCATCGAGCTTGTCCCGATTCTCTTCGAGAACCCGCTTGGCTGTTCGATAACAATCATCGACGATGCCGCGCACTTCCTCGTCAATCAGCTTAGCCGTCTCGTCAGAATGGTGCGGACGACCCTGGCCCGCCGTCATGCCGAGAAAAGGCTCATCATCATCCTCTGAGTACATCAGCGGTCCCAGCTTTTCGGAGAGCCCCCACTTGGTCACCATATTACGCGCCATCTTGGTGGCATGCTGAATGTCGTTCGACGCACCGGTAGTAATTCCTTCCGCACCCAACGTCAGTTCTTCGGCAATCCGACCACCAAACAAGGCACAGATCTGACTGTGAATCTTGCGCTTGCTGATGGAGTAGCGATCCTCTTCCGGCAGGAACATGGTCACACCCAGGGCGCGACCACGCGGAATGATGGTCACTTTATGGCTTGGATCATGTTCCGGCACCAGGTACCCGACAATACAATGCCCCGCCTCGTGATAAGCCGTGTTGCGTTTCTCATCATCTGACATGACCATCGACTTGCGCTCCGCACCCATCATGATCTTGTCCTTGGCCTGTTCGAACTGGGCCATGCCCACCGTTCTCTTTTGCTGGCGAGCTGCGAACAGCGACGCTTCGTTCACCAGGTTGGCAAGATCCGCACCTGAAAATCCTGGCGTACCCCGGGCAATGATGGCGGGCTCGACATCAGGCGCCAGCGGCACCTTGCGCATATGCACCTTCAATATCTGTTCACGACCCCGAATATCAGGCAAGCCGACGACGACCTGACGATCAAAACGGCCGGGCCTGAGCAGCGCGGGATCCAGCACATCGGGGCGGTTGGTGGCGGCAATCACGATGACGCCATCGTTACCGTCAAACCCATCCATCTCAACGAGCAGCTGGTTGAGCGTCTGTTCGCGCTCGTCATGGCCACCGCCAAGACCGGCACCCCGATGGCGACCTACCGCATCGATCTCATCGATAAAGATGATGCAGGGTGATTGTTTCTTCGCCTGGTCAAACATGTCACGGACCCGGGACGCACCGACACCAACAAACATCTCAACAAAGTCGGAGCCGGAAATGGAAAAGAACGGGACCTTCGCTTCACCGGCGATCGCCTTGGCAAGCAGCGTCTTACCGGTACCAGGCTGACCCACCATCAGGATACCGCGAGGAATCCGCCCACCGAGGCGCTGGAACTTGCCGGGGTCCTGTAGAAAGTCCACCAGTTCCTGGACGTCTTCTTTAGCTTCATCGACACCGGCAACATCAGCAAAGGTGGTTTTGATCTGATCTTCACCCAGCAACTTCGCCTTGCTCTTGCCGAACGTCAGCGGACCGCCCCGGCCACCGCCGCCGCCCTGCATCTGCCGCATAAAAAACATGAACACGGCAATGATGACCAAAATCGGAAAGCTGGCGACCAGCAACTGGGTCCAGATGCTCTGCTGCTCCGGACGGACACCCCGAAAATCGACATTGTTGTTGATCAGATCGTCGATCAGCGCCTTGTCAGAGAGTTGTGGCTGGATAGTCTCGAACCGGGTGCCGTCATGTCGCTCACCCGTGATGGTAAGGCCGTCAATCTCAACGTTGCGAACCTGGTTCTGCGTTACCATCTCAAGGAAGTCCGAATACTCGACATCTTCGGGTCCCTGATTCACGTTGAAGTTGTTGAATACCGTCAACAACACTGCCGCAATAATGAGCCAGAGCAGCAGGTTTTTACCCATATCGTTCAATGAACTTTTCCTCTCTAGATGCGGCCAGTCGCCGCATGCGCTGAATTTACACTACCACAAAGTCCGATGGCCCCGGTTATACGACCGGTTCGTTCAAATGACCACAGCCAACCAGATAGATTTCTCGCGACCGGCCGCGTGAGGCCTTCGGCTTCACGTTGTGGCAGCGTTCAAATCGATCCCGCAGCAGGCGACGAACGTCATCGATGCCCTCCCCTTCGAAGCACTTGGCCACGAAGTGGCCACCCCGTTTCAGCATCTGATCAGTGAGGTCGATGGCCAGTTCGACCAGGTAGGTGGCGCGCGGCTGATCAATATCCTTCAATCCACTTAAATTGGGGGCCATGTCCGAAATTACAAGGTCTGCAGGCCGATGATTCAGCGCTGCTAGCAGTGCTGTCAGGGCCTCGTCTTCGGTGAAATCGCCTTGAATAAAATTCACGTGAGGTATCGCATCCATTGCAAGCAGATCAAGTGCGAACACCTGGCCGCCGGCGCCGACCGCCCGGGCCGCCACCTGGCTCCATCCGCCGGGCGCTGCGCCAAGATCCACCACCAGATTGCCTGGCCTCAACAGGCGGTATTTCTCATCAATCTCGAGCAGCTTGTAGCTGGCCCGGGAGCGATAGCCGTCACGACGCGCACGACGAACAAACTCGTCGTCCTCATGTTCGCGCAACCATTCATGGCTGGATTTTGACCGTTTCATAACAGGAGCATGGAAATATTTGCGACCGGAGTAAAGCGCGGACCTTTACCGCAGCCTCAAGCTTACGTAACCTTCGCCACCCAATTTGACCGAAGACTTATCGATTGATGCTGAGTGCGTCCCAGAAAAAACGATTCCGCGCCATCGCCCACACTCTGAAACCCATTGTCACGATCGCTGGCAACGGGGTTTCAACTGCCGTCGCCCAGGAGCTCGACCGTGCCCTCATCGACCATGAGCTGATCAAGGTCAAACTCGCTTCCGGCGACCGGGACGAACGTCAGGAAATGCTGACTGCCGTACTGGGAGCGACCAGCGCCGAGCTGGTGCAGTCTATTGGCAGCGTTGCGGTCATCTACCGACCAGCGAGCAAACCGAATCCGTCGCTCTCGAACGTATTACGCGCCAACCTGCTGTAATGACTATTCCGGCGCGTCTGCGAGATGCTCGACGCTGCAGATCTCATATTCCACGTCGCCGCCGGGGGTGACGACTTTCACCACATCGCCGATTTCCTTGCCGATCAGGGCACGGGCAATGGGTGAATAGACAGAAAGCCGGTTCGCTTTGATGTCCGCCTCGTCGTCGCCAACGATCTGGTAGGTCACATCAGCATCGGTATCGAGATTCATGACACCAACAGTGGTACCAAAAATGACCTTTCCGGACGGTGGGATTTTGGTGACGTCAATCACCTGCGCTTTCGACAACTTTTGCTCAATCTCGACAATGCGGCCTTCGATAAAGCCCTGCTCTTCCTTGGCATACTGGTATTCAGCGTTCTCGCGCAAATCGCCCTGGGCGCGAGCTTCAGCAATGGCCTGAACAATCTGCGGCCGGCGCACCGATTTGAGATGCTCAAGTTCGTCCCGGAGTTTTTTCTCACCCCGCGCCGTCATCGGCTCCTTGTCCATAACCCTTCCGAAATCATTACACTGAAAGACCGATTCTCAGAGAACAGCCTGCCGCTGTAAAGGCTGGGAAGGCGGTCACCTGGACCAGTCGCTAGCGAGACGATGCAACCAGCGGTTGATGCAGCTGTTGCAGGCTGGTCACCGTCAACCCCCCATCGTGACGCAGGGCGAGGATACAGGCGCGGCCACCCGACATGGTGGTGGTGTTGTAAACACGCTGCTGCAGTGCCGTGCGGCGAATCGTAAACGAGTCAGCGATTGCCTGTTTCCCTTCGGTCGTGTTGACGATGAAATCAATTTCCTCGTTCTTGAGCGTGTCAACAATATGCGGCTGCCCCTCAAGCACCTTGTTAACCACTTCGACTTCCATACCCGCATCAGAGATAGTCTTCGCTGTACCGCGGGTGGCGACCAGGCGAAAACCGAGACTAATAAAGTCTCGCGCGAGATCGACCAGTAGATTCTTGTCCGCATCCCGGACCGACAGAAACACCTTTCCGCTGGCAGGAATATCCTCACCAGCTGCGAGCTGGGCCTTGCCATAGGCTTCGCCAAAGGTGCGTCCAACACCCATCACCTCGCCAGTGGATTTCATCTCGGGGCCCAGAATGGGATCCACGCCGGGAAACTTGCCAAACGGGAATACCGCTTCCTTGACCGAGAAATAGTCAGGAATCACTTCTGTTGTAAAACCCTGCTCGTCAAGAGGCACACCCACCATACAACGCGCTGCCACCTTCGCCAACGAAGTACCAATGCACTTGGACACATAGGGCACGGTTCGGGACGCACGAGGATTCACTTCCAGCACAAAGATGTCGCCATTCTGGACCGCAAGCTGCACGTTCATCAGCCCGACGACACCCAACTCGAGCGCCATCGCCTCGACCTGGCGCCTCATTTCGTCAATCTTTTCCTGGCCCAGACTATAGGGGGGCAGCGAACAGGCAGAGTCACCGGAGTGAACCCCCGCCTGCTCGATATGTTCCATCACTGCGCCAATCACAACTCGCGTTCCATCGCAGACAGCGTCGATATCTACCTCAATCGCCTGATCCAGAAATCGGTCCAGCAATACGGGCGACTCGTTTGATACCTTCACCGCCGTTTGCATATACGTTTCGAGTTCAACATCGTCATAGACGATTTCCATGGCGCGGCCACCGAGCACATAGGAAGGCCTAACCACCAACGGGTAACCAATCTCGGCCGCCGCTGATACGCCACTCTCAAAATCCATCACCGTTCGATTGGGCGGCTGTTTGAGTCCCAGCTTGTCAATCATCTGCTGGAAGCGCTCACGATCTTCGGCACGATCGATCGCATCAGTCGGCGTACCAATAATCGGAACCCCTTCCCGTTGCAGATCTTCTGCCAGCTTGAGCGGCGTCTGACCGCCAAATTGAACGATCACGCCGACCGGCTTCTCAACATCGACGATCGCGAGCACGTCTTCCAGCGTCAGTGGCTCAAAGTACAAACGATCCGACGTATCGTAGTCCGTGGAAACGGTCTCGGGATTACAATTGACCATAATGGTCTCGTAGCCGTCTTCGCGCATGGCGAGCGCCGCATGAACACAGCAGTAGTCGAACTCGATGCCCTGACCAATTCTGTTCGGGCCGCCGCCGAGCACCATAATTTTCTTGTTAGTCGTTGGCCTGGACTCACATGTCTCGCCATAGGTTGAGTACATATAGGCAGTCGAAGAAGGGAACTCTGCAGCGCAGGTGTCCACCCGATGGTAGACTGGCAACACCTCAAGCTGTTTACGCCGTGAGCGGAATTCAATTTCAGGCACGTTGACCAGCATTGCCAGCCGGGCATCGGAGAACCCCTGCCGCTTCAGACCCATCATCGTGTCGCGATCGATGTCATCCAGCGACAGCTTCGCCACCGCATCTTCACTCTCGATGATCTCCTGCATCTGGTCCAGGAACCATTGATCGATATGGGTCAGCTCATGAATCTCGTCGAGACTCATGCCGATACGAAAAGCATCGGCCACATAACGAATCCGGTCACTGCCCGGAACACGAAGCTCTTTATGCAGTTGCGCCTTCCATTCACGCCGCGACGTATCGAGTATCGGCGTGAGTCCGTCAATGCCGACTTCCAGTCCCCGCAGAGCCTTCTGCAGCGATTCCTGGAAGGTCCGCCCGATGGCCATCACCTCGCCGACGGATTTCATCTGCGTGGTCAGCAGGTTATCCGCCTGGGGAAACTTCTCGAAAGTAAATCGTGGAATCTTGGTAACGATATAGTCGATGGCCGGCTCGAAGGAGGCAGGTGTCACCCCGCCGGTAATGTCGTTCTCAAGTTCGTCCAGTGTATAGCCCACTGCCAGTTTGGCCGCGACCTTGGCAATAGGAAATCCTGTCGCCTTTGATGCCAGCGCGGAAGAACGAGACACCCGCGGGTTCATCTCGATGACCACTAGTCGTCCCGTTGCCGGGTGGATCGCAAACTGCACGTTGGACCCGCCGGTCTCAACGCCGATCACGCGCAGCACCGCGATCGCCGCATCGCGCATTATCTGGTATTCCTTGTCGGTCAGCGTCTGCGCGGGTGCAATGGTGATGGAGTCGCCGGTATGGATTCCCATCGGGTCAAGGTTCTCGATGGCGCAGACAATGATGCAGTTGTCATTGCGATCACGAACCACCTCCATCTCAAATTCTTTCCAACCCACCAACGACTCATCGATAAGCAACTCGTTGGTGGGCGACAAGTCGAGCCCGCGGGCGCAGATTTCAACGAAGTCTTCCTGGTTGTAAGCGATGCCACCGCCAGAACCACCTAGCGTAAATGAGGGCCTGATGACACAGGGATATCCGAGCCATGCCTGCACCTGCTTCGCTTCTTCCAACGAATGGGCAAAGGCGCTTCGGGGCGTCTCCAGCCCGATTTCCTTCATTGCCTTGTCGAAGGCCTGACGATCCTCAGCCTTATCGATCGCATCACGGGAAGCACCGATAAGCTCAACGCCAAATTCCGCCAGCACGCCCTCCCGATACAGATCGAGCGCACAGTTCAGTGCGGTCTGCCCGCCCATGGTAGGCAAGAGCGCATCCGGGCGTTCCGTTTCGATGATTTTCGCCACCGTCTGCCAGGTGACTGGCTCAATATAGGTCGCATCCGCCATGGCCGGATCGGTCATGATCGTTGCGGGGTTCGAGTTCACCAGGATGACCCGGAAGCCTTCCTCACGCAGCGCCTTACAGGCCTGGGCACCCGAGTAATCAAACTCGCACGCCTGACCAATAATGATCGGGCCTGCGCCAATGATCATGATCGATTTGATGTCGTCTCTTTTTGGCATCAGGCAGGCTGTTCCAGCAGTTCAATGAAGTGGTCAAACAAGGGCGCTGCATCGTGCGGTCCCGGACTCGCCTCGGGGTGTCCCTGAAAACCAAAGGCAGGTTTGTCCACGAGGTGAATGCCCTGCAGAGAATCATCAAACAGGGACCGGTGGGTTACCCGAACGGTATCGGGCAGGGTCGCATCATCGATACAGAAACCGTGATTCTGCGACGTAATCAGCACCGTACCGTCATCGAGGTTCTGCACGGGATGATTGGCGCCGTGATGCCCATGGCCCATCTTCACCGTCTTCATGCCCGCGGCGAGGCCCAGCAGCTGATGGCCAAGGCAGATGCCAAACATCGGCTTGCCGGTCTGCAACAACTCGGTAATTGCCTGGATCGCGTAGTCACAGGGATCGGGGTCGCCCGGTCCGTTGGACAGGAAGATTCCGTCAGGATTGAGCGCCATGACCTCGGCAGCAGTCGTCTTTGCCGGCACCACCGTCAGGCGGCAGCCGCGATCTACCAGCATGCGCAAAATGTTCCGCTTGGTGCCGAAGTCGTAAGCAACGACATGAAAGCGCTCCTGATCTGCGGCCAGTGAGGTATAGCCCGCTCCCAGGCGCCAGGTCTGCTCGCGCCACTCGTAGCGCTCCGCTGTGGTCACGACTTGTGCCAAATCCATGCCTTCGAGCCCTTCAAACGCGCGCGCCGCTGCCAGGGCTGTTTGAATCTCCGAATCACCGATCTCATCAGCGGCCAGCAGGCAGCCCGACTGCGATCCTTCGTCCCGCAGGATCGTGGTGAGCTTTCGAGTATCGATGCCGGCAATGGCAACCACGTTGCGTGAAACCAGGTATTCGCTGAGCGACATTTCAGACCGCCAGTTGCTTGCCAGCCTGGGCAGATCCCGAATTACCAGTCCTGTTGCCCAGGCACGATCCGACTCATCATCTTCAGCATTAGCGCCAGTATTACCGATGTGAGGATGGGTCAGGGTGACAATCTGGCGACTGTAGGACGGGTCAGTCAGGATCTCCTGATATCCCGTCATGGCCGTATTAAAGACCACCTCGCCGACTGCCGTTCCTTCGGCGCCAATAGCAGCGCCCCTGAACACGATGCCGTTGGCAAGGGCGAGCACTGCTTTGCTGGTCAACAATCGGTCTCCATGTCTTGGCGCAGGCCAAAAAAAGGTTTTGGCGCAGGCCGAAAAAAAGCGAGATGGAATTGCTTCCGTCTCGCTCTTGTTACTCGGTTTGGCCGGGGGTCATACTGGCCGCGTATTGTATTTGAACCGATGCCGGGTTGCCAGACTATTTCTTCGCCGCTGGCACGTTAATCTCCGTCAAGCCCAGCACGTCCTGCATATCAAACAACCCGGCCTCTCGATTGGCAACCCAGGCAGATGCCCTTAACGCACCTTCGGCAAAGTTCAGTCGGGTCTGGGCCCGATGAGTCAGCTCCAGCCGCTCCCCTTCAGTCGCGAACAATACCGTGTGGTCACCAACAATCTCACCGGCCCGAATGGAATGGAATGCAATCCGCTCGTGCGCGCGCTCACCGGTGACCCCGCTTCGACCATAATCCGAGACGTCGGCCAGGTTCCTGCCGAGGGCTCGGGCAACCGCTTCACCCAGACCCAGGGCAGTCCCGGACGGCGCGTCCACCTTGTGCCGATGATGCGCTTCGACAATCTCCACATCCACCTCATTGCCAAGAATAGCCGCAGCGATTTCCGCCAGTTTGAACGTGACATTGACGCCGATAGCGAAATTGGGCGCCAATACGATGGCCATATGGTGAGCAGCGGCCGCAATGTCCTGCCGCTGGGACTCGGACAGCCCGGTCGTGCCGATCACCATCTTCTTGAGATGATGTCGACATATCGCCAGGTTGGCCGCAGTGGCGTCCGCAATGGTGAAATCGATCAGCACATCAAAATCATCCGCAACATTGTCCAGGTCTGAGGTCAGGGTGATATCGAGGGCACCCAAGCCACAAAGTTCACCGATATCGGCGCCTAACTGAGGATGGCCGTCTCTTTCGATCGCCGCCGCAAGTTTGAGACCCACCTGCTGGTGTACGAGGGACACCAGCATCTGCCCCATACGGCCTGCCGCACCGGCGATTGCGACTCGAATCATATTTGAGCTCCGCGATTGAGCGAAGCAGAATAGCGGAATCGGGCACTTGCGGCCAACCAAACACGGAATCGAACATGGGGCCAGACTCGCCCTTTCAATACCGTCCCTACCGCTACCTGTTCAGCGCGCAGCTCACGTCACTGTTTGGTACGGGGGTGACTACAATCGCCATCGCCTTGCTGGCAGTGGATATCGCCGGGGAGTCGGCCGCTCAGGTGCTGGGTATCGCGCTCAGCCTCAAGATGATCGTCTATGTATTCGGGGCACCTGTACTCTCAACCATTGCCAGCCGATTTACCCGGCGCACCTGGCTGATTGCTCTGGACCTGGTTCGGGCCGGGACGGTTCTGGCGCTACCGCTGGCCAGCCAGGCCTGGCATCTGTACCTACTGATCGTCCTGATCAACCTTGCCGCCGCGAGCTTTACCCCGGTCTTTCAGGCAACCATTCCGGCGGTTGTTGACAACGACAGGGCTTATCAACGGGCCCTGGCCTACGCCCAGATGGCCTATGCCGCCGAACAACTGCTCAGCCCCCTGGTTGCCGCAGCACTTCTGCTGTACGTCACTTTTGACGTGTTATTTCTGTTAAACAGCATCACCTTCATCGTGTCAGCGTTATTGATCGCGCTGGCCACGCTGGGAGGGATGCGAGGCGCAAAACGAGAGATTGACGTCGGCTCCATTCTGTTCGGGCTTCGTGTGTACCTTAGAACCCCGCGACTCCGAGCTGCCTTTATGATGTATTTCGCGGTCGCCTCCGCCAGCGCGATGATCGTCGTCAACTCCGTGGTCTATGTGGTCTACGTACTGGGCCTGAGCGACAGCTACCTGGGACTGACGTTGGCGGCATCCGGACTGGGGACCCTGGCAGGTGCAGCCGCGACGCCACGGCTATTGCGAAGCGTGTCGTATCGGTCGCTGATGCTGGCGAGCATCGCACTACTGGCAGGCGGACTCGCGTCCGCTACCTGGACTCCCGCCTGGCCAGGCATGCTAACGACCTGGTTCTGTCTCGGCCTGGGGCTCGGTCTCGCGCAAACGCCTGTGGGTACCCTGGTGCGCCTGTCGAGTCACAATGAGCACCGCGATGCCGTGTTCGCGGCCAATTTTTCACTGTCGCATCTTTGCTGGCTGCTGGCATATCTTGGTGCGGGGTTACTGGGTACGGCAGCAGGTTTGCCTTGGACTTTCGCGCTGGCAACGGCGATCGCCATCATGTCTTTTCTGGGCGTCTGGCTGACCTTTCCAAACCCTGACCCGCTGGAGATTCGCCACCAGCATCAACCACTATCGCACAGTCATCATGGCAGCCACGATGAAGCTCATACACCTGAGGCACCCGGTGAACCGCATCGACACGGGCCCATTGAGCACAGTCACCATTACGTGATTGACGAGCACCATCCCACCTGGGCGGCATGAAGTCCTGGATGTCCCCTCTTATTCAGTCAGGGCGTCGATAAATTTCTTGACGCCATCGAACCACGTAGTCCGTTTCGGCGACTGCTTGTCATCCGACTGTCCGTCGAATTCACGCAGCAGCTCTTTCTGGCGTGCACTGAGATGCACCGGGGTTTCGATCGTTACCCGACAGTAAAGGTCACCGGTACCGCCCCCCCGGACCTGGGTGGTATTCACGCCCTTGCCACGCAGCCGGAACAGTCGTCCCGTCTGTGTCCCCTCGGGAATCTTGAGCGTGACCCGACCATCCAGAGTCGGCACTTCCAGTTCACCACCGAGCGTCGCATCGACAAAACTGATGGGCACTTCGGCATACAGGTCTCGCCCTTCCCGGGTAAAGATCGGATGTTCCCGCACCGCGACCTGCACATAGAGATCGCCGGCTACCACGCCGACCGGTCCCGCCTCTCCCTGTCCTGACAGGCGAATACGATCACCGCTGTCGACACCAGCGGGGATCTTGACCGAAAGTTTTTTCTCCTGCTCAACGCGGCCCTGGCCGTGGCATGCCGGACAGGGGTCCGCGATGATTTTGCCTGTGCCGCGGCACCGTGGGCAGGTCTGCTGAATCTGGAAAAATCCCTGGCGCCCAGTGACCTGGCCCAGACCACCACACTGCACACAGTCTATGGGCGAAGTGCCCTTCCTGGCACCACTGCCGCCGCATTCCTTGCAACCGACCAGGGTGGCAAACTTGATCTCTTTTTCAACACCCCGAACCGCTTCTTCCAGGTCCAGGTCAAGGACATATTTCAGATCAGCACCACGGGCACTACGGCCACCGCCCCGCCCACCGGAAAAAATATCACCAAACATGTCCTCGAAGATGGACGAGAAACTGCCACCACCGGCGCCAAACCCGCCAGCACCTGCGCCACCTTCAAACGCAGCATGACCGAACTGGTCATACTGGCGACGCTTTTCTTCACTGGTCAGGACTTCGGCCGCCTCACTGGCTTCCTTGAAGATTTCGTGGGCAGCTGAATCATCCGGATTACGGTCCGGATGATTCTTCATGGCAATGCGCCGGTAGGCCTTTTTGATGTCCTGCGCCGATGCGTCGCGGGAAACCCCCAGCACTTCGTAATAATCTCGTTTCGCCATCTTTGTGCGTCTTTATTGTTGTGATATCACAAACGCGAACGCAGGGTTGCCCCTGCGTTCGACTTATTTACGACTTCGAGGAAGACCTGTCAGGTCTGCTTGTCGTCCTTCACTTCCTCGAATTCCGCGTCCACCGCATCAGAGTCGCCCGACGCTTCGCCCGCACCTTCCTGGGCCTGCGCCTGGGCAGCTTCTTCAGCGTACATTCGCTGAGCCAGCTGGCTCGAAGCTTCCGTCAGCTTTTGCGTGGCCGATTCAATGGCATCCTTATCACCACCCTTGAGGGCTTCTTCCACCTCGGCAATCGCCGCCTCAATGGTCGACTTCTCCTCGTCGGACACCTTGTCGCCAGCATCGGTCAGCGTCTTGCGCGTCGCGTGGACCATTGCATCTGCCTGGTTACGTGCGGTGACCAGTTCTTCGAACTTGCGATCCTCTTCCGCATGGGACTCGGCATCCTTGACCATCTTGTTGATCTCTTCCTCAGACAACCCGCTTGAGGCCTTGATTTCGATCGACTGCTCCTTGCCGGTTGCCTTGTCCTTCGCCGAAACGTTCAGGATTCCGTTGGCATCCAAATCGAAGCTCACTTCAATCTGTGGCGTGCCGCGCGGCGCAGGCGGAATGTCTGTCAGGTCAAATCGTCCCAGCGACTTGTTCTGGGCCGCCTGCTTGCGTTCACCCTGCAGCACGTGAATGGTCACGGCCGGCTGGTTGTCATCGGCGGTTGAGAACACCTGCGACTTCTTGGTTGGGATGGTGGTGTTCTTTTCGATGAGCGGGCTCATGACACCACCCATGGTTTCGATACCCAGGGTCAGCGGCGTCACGTCCAGCAACAACACGTCCTTGACGTCTCCGGCCAGAACCGCAGCCTGGATCGACGCGCCCAGGGCAACTGCCTCATCCGGGTTGACATCCTTTCGTGCATCCTTGCCGAAGAACTCTGCAACTGTCTTTTGGACCAAGGGCATCCGGGTCTGACCACCGACCAGAATGATGTCATCGATATCAGACACACCCAGTTCTGCATCCTTGAGCGCGGTTTTTACCGGCTCAATCGTTCGGGTCACCAGGTCTTCCACCAGCGATTCCAGCTTCGACTGGGTCACCTTCAGAACCAGGTGCTTGGGCCCGCTTGAGTCTGCCGTGATATAGGGCAGGTTTACCTCGGTCTGGCCACTGCTCGACAACTCAATTTTAGCCTTCTCCGCCGCTTCCTTCAGTCGCTGCAAGGCCAGCGGATCATTGTGCAAATCCATACCGTGTTCTTTCTTGAACTCGTCGGCCAGATAATCAATCAGGCGAAGGTCGAAGTCCTCACCTCCCAGGAATGTATCACCGTTGGTCGACAGCACTTCAAACTGCTTCTCGCCGTCAACATCGGCAATCTCAATGATCGAGATGTCAAAGGTGCCACCACCCAGGTCATAGACCGCAACCGTGGAATCACCGCGGCTCTTATCCAGACCGTAAGCCAGAGCAGCCGCCGTCGGTTCGTTGATGATTCGCTTTACTTCGAGGCCGGCAATCTTGCCTGCATCCTTGGTGGCCTGACGCTGGGAGTCATTGAAATAGGCCGGCACGGTGATCACAGCCTCGGTGACCTTCTCACCCAGGTAATCTTCTGCCGTCTTCTTCATTTTGGCCAGCACCTGGGCTGATACCTGCGGCGGCGCCATTTTTTTACCCTTCACCTCGACCCAGGCATCACCGTTCTCCGCCTTGGCGATCTTGTAGGGCACCATCTTGATATCGCGCTGAACGACCTCGTCGTCAAACTGTCGGCCGATCAGCCGCTTGACCGCGAATAGCGTATTTTCAGGATTGGTAACAGACTGTCGCTTGGCCGACTGGCCAACCAGTACTTCCTCGTCATCTGTGTAAGCGATCACTGACGGCGTCGTACGATCGCCCTCTGAATTCTCAATGATCTTCGGGGTTGAACCTTCCATGATGGCGACGCAGGAATTGGTCGTGCCAAGGTCAATACCGATAATCTTTCCCATGTTGATGTCTCCGCTCTGACGCCCTGTCGGCGTTATCTCTTTCTATTCGGGTCTATATTGGCCCGGCCCGCATCTTTTCAAGGGCCGGAGCGCCATTTCCCTTTATTTCATAAAGGTTTCAAAAAGGTCTCAAAAAAGTTCAGGCCGGTGCTTTGGACACCATAACCATGGCCGGCCGAACCAGCCTTCCGTTCAGCGTGTATCCTTTCTGCACCACTGTTAACACCGTGTTGGGCTCGACCTCGCCATTCTCGACCATCGACATCGCCTGATGGAGGTTCGGATCAAACGGCACCCCCTCAGGATCAATCAGCTCGGCCCCCTCTTTGCTGAGGACGTCGAGCAGCATCCTGCGACACAGGTTCATGCCTTCAATGATGGCCTGGACAGCCGGCGTGTCAGCCCCCTCGGCAGTCTCGGCCGCCTCGATCGCCTTCTCCAGGCTGTCGGCGACCGGCAGCAGATTCCCAATGACCTTCTCCAGACCAAATTTGTGCGCCTTTTCCACATCCTGAGCTGCGCGCCGCCGAACATTCTGCATTTCAGCTTCTGCCCGCAGTGCCAGGTCCTTGTACTTTTCAGCCTCAGCCAGTGCGGCTTCAAGGGCCGCTTCCGGCGTTTCATCGACCGCAGCTTCAGCGGATTCCAGCGCCGCTTCGACGCTGCTCTTCGCCTCTGGTGCGTCATCCCCAGCTGCCTTCTTGAGCGCCTCGTCGACTGTATCCGACGGATTCTGGGACTGATTTTCTTCTGGGTGGGTCATCTCCCGCTCTCGGTTACCAGCTCTTGTTGCAGGGATATGGGGTTACCCCGGACGGGGTTCAAGACTTTACAGAGAGATCCCTCTCAGTCGTGATTACGGGATCCATCGAACGCCGCACTCAGTAGCCTTGCGGTCGCATCCACGATGGGGATGATCCGGTCATAGGCCATTCGGGTAGGGCCGATCACCCCCAGCACCCCAACACAGTCACCATCGTGGGTATAGGGCGCAGTGACCAGACTACAGTCATCAAGCAGTTCATAGCCCGACTCCTGGCCAATAAAGAGCTGCACCCCCTGACTGTCCATGCAGCGATCCAGCAGGTGCAGGATGTCGCCCTTTAACGAGAAGGCAGTGAACAGTTCGCGGAGACTTTCAAAGGCCTCGGCATGATAGTGCCCAAGCAGGTTTTCCTGCCCGGCGAGCACATAGTCGGGCTGGTTGCGGGTATCAACACTGAAAGCCTTCTCAGCCATCTCGAGCGTGACCTGCATGAGGCCGTCCATATTTTCCCGGTCACGCTTCATGGACGCGATCATGTCGTCGCGGACCGTGGCCAGGCTCCTGCCCATGAACGCCTCGTTAACGAAGGCACTCGCTTCTTTCAGTTGGGCTTCGCTGAACTTCTGGTCGGTGTGAATGATGCGATTCTGCACCTCGTGATCATCCAGCACCATGATGACCAGCACCCGGTTGCCGTCGAGCGGCAGGAATTCCACATGACGAAGCAGGACGAAATTTCGCTTCGGAATGGTGACCAGACCAGCCAGCTTGGTGACTTCGCTCAGCAACCCCGAGGCCGACTCCACCAGCTCCTGGGAAGACATATCCGGGTCGAGTTTGCGACGCAACGTTTCGAGGTCATAGTCACGCAACGGCTCAATCTGCAGCAGGCTGTCAACAAAGAGCCGATAAGCGCGCTCAGTCGGTACCCGCCCCGCAGAGGTGTGCGGTGAAGCGACAAACCCCTTCGCTTCCAGATCCGCCATGATGTTGCGAACCGTCGCCGGACTGACGGAAAGCTCCGAGGATTCAGACAACGTCTTGGAACCCACCGGCTGACCGTCCGAGATGTAACGCTCGACCAGCGTCTTGATCAGGCTTTGCGCCTTTTCAGTCACCTGAGGATGATCGGACATGTTTTGCCCTATTGCCACTGCAACCGGATTCGTTATCTCACAATGACGGAAGGAAGAAAACCGCGCGACGACAAATGCCGCGTTTGGTAATTTACTGCCAATGCTCACGCAACTCACAGTCAAGGACGTAGCCCTCGCACGAAGCCTCGAACTCACGTTCGCAACCGGTATGACGGTCATTACCGGTGAGACCGGCGCGGGCAAGTCCATCATGCTGAGCGCACTGGGTCTGGCGCTGGGTGATCGCGCTGATTCCGGCGCTATCGCAACGGGTGCTGACAAAGCGGAGGTCAGCGCCTGTTTCCTACTCGAACAACAGCCCGAGGCCCTTGCCTGGCTACAGCATCGTGAACTCGGCGATGGTGACGAATGTGTCGTTCGTCGCCTGGTCTCAAGTGACGGTCGCTCGCGCGCATTCATCAACGGGATACCAGTGACCGTCAGAGAGTTAAGAGAACTCGGTGACAGACTCATCGACATCCACTCGCAACATGAACACCAGTCGCTGCTCAAGCGCGAGACTCATCGGCGTCTGCTGGATGAGTTCGGCGCCTGTGCCGAGGTGGCGCGGAAGACCGCCGATATCGCCACCCGTCATCGGGAAGTCACCGATCACCTCGCATCCCTCAGCGCTGACAACGAAGCCCAGACTGCCAGGCAACAGTTGTTGGGCTACCAGATAGAAGAGTTGACCCAACTCGATATCAGCGTCGCACGGATCGCCGAGCTTGAGCTCGACCAGCGTCGGCTGAGCAGCGCCGAAACCATCCTGACGGCCTGCAGCGCCGCCATCGACGTCTGCACGGAAAATGACGAAACCAACGCAGCCGGCCTGATCACCCATGCCATCAGTCAACTCCGTAGTGTCGAATTGCCGGAAACAGCTGCCATTATCGGCCTGCTGGAAGAAAGCCGAATCCAGCTCCAGGAAGCCGCCGCCGACATGGCACGCCTGGAGAGCACCATCGAGGTCGATCCCGAGCGGCTAAGGGCCACAGAAAATCAGCTAGACCAAATCTATACCACGGCTCGCAAACACCGGGTCGAACCCGAGGCATTATCGGCGTTGCTCGAAACATTGCAGGCAGAGCTGGAAACGCTCACCAGTACAGACGAGCAGATTGAACAGTTGCAGACCGAACAGAAAGAACTAGAGCGGGAATATCAGCAGACAGCCAGCAAGCTGAGTGCAGCAAGAGCGGAGGCTGCCACGAAACTCGTCGACCGAATCAATGTCCAGCTGGGCGACCTGGGCATGGGCGGCGCTCGATTCGAGGTCGAACTGACGCTGGCAGAAGCAACACGGCCGAATCCCCATGGTCGAGAGAGCATCGAGTTTCTGGTTGCCACTAATCCGGGCGCCTCACCAAAACCGCTCAATCGAGTAGCATCCGGCGGTGAGCTGTCACGCATCAGCCTCGCGATTCAGGTCGCCACCGCGGACACCTCACAAGTGCCAACGCTGGTATTTGACGAAGTGGACGTCGGCATCGGCGGCGCAGTCGCTGAAGTCGTCGGCACGCGCCTTCGTGAGCTTGGCAGTCGCGCCCAGATCATCTGCGTTACTCATCTGGCGCAGGTGGCGGCCCAGGGGCACCAGCACCTCCTCGTGGTCAAGCACGCCGGTACAGGCGACGCACGAACTGAAATTTCAGTGCTGGGTGAAGATGAGAGGATTCAGGAGATTGCCAGGATGCTGGGAGGCGCACGCATCACGGATCAATCCATCGCTCACGCCAACGAGATGTTTGAGGCGGCGCAGGAAGCACCAACCGACTGACCTATAAAAAAAGCTTACGATCAGCGACAGTCCGCGCAAAGTCCATAAAGGTTTAACTTGTGGTCCGTCAGCTCATAATCCATTTTTTTCGCGATCGCTCGCTGACGATGTTCAATCTCTTCGTCAATAAACTCTTCGACAATCCCACATTTAATACAGACGATGTGGTCATGATGATTATCAGACGCGAGTTCAAACACAGAATGACCGCCTTCAAAGTTGTGCCGTATTACCAGCCCCGCCTCTTCGAATTGCGTCAGCACTCGATAGACTGTCGCCAGACCAATCTCTTCGTCATTTTGAATGAGCTGTTTGTAAACATCCTCGGCACTCAGATGATGCACGTCGGAACTTTCCAGAATCTGCAGGATCTTTAATCGCGGCAGCGTTATCTTGAGTCCGGCTTCACGAAGCTCTTGCGAATCAGATGCCATGGCGTCGCTGTTTTCCACAAGATAGAATTGCCATCCAGTATCCTGTATTTCCCAAATGATTAAAAGATGAAGCCCCTGTTACTCCTACTGATGTTGTCGATTACGACGAGCGGCTGTTCGACCTTTCGATTTCCCGGTGTCCATAGAATCACCATCCAGCAGGGCAATGTCATTACTCAGGACATGATTGATCGCCTGCGGCCCGGCATGACCAAGAGCCAGGTTCGGTTTGTCCTTGGCAACCCGGTGATCGACGATGCCCTGGTCAGGGATCGCTGGGACTATTTCTACTCGATCCAGATTGCCGGCGGCGAGCCGGTACGCCGATCACTTCACCTCTATTTCATCGACGAACGACTGAGCTACTTCGAAGGCGACTTTGCGCCAACGGCTATAGCCACGAACGTCGGCGCCAGCACCGAGTCCTGACCCCACGTCAGGGTTGTATCCCGCGTAAACCCTTGTCCCTATGGGTCATGGGGGTACTCTCGTTTCATCCACGATTGATTTGACAATCGTCTGCGAGGGACGCAATCTCCGCTTTATCTGACCGCGGGTCAGATAAATGCTGCTGGAGAATCAAGGAGTCAGTCATGGCAAAACTCAATATCAACGGCGAGGTACGCGAGGTGGATGTCGAAGGCGACACCCCCCTGCTTTGGGTCATCCGCGAACAACTGGGAATGACCGGTACCAAGTATGCCTGCGGCATCGCACAGTGCGGTGCGTGCACGGTCCACATCGACGGGCAGGCAGTCCGCTCATGCGTCTACCCCGTCAGTTCGGTGACGCCGTCGCAGAAGATCACCACCATCGAAGGGTTATCCGAAACCGGCGACCATCCGGTCCAGCAAGCCTGGGCTGAACTCGACACACCTCAATGTGGTTATTGCCAGCCGGGCATGATCATGGCGTCGGCCGCACTGCTTAACGACAATCCGAATCCATCCGATGCGGATATCGATACGCAGATCACCAACATCTGTCGATGCGGCACATTTCAACGTGTCCGAGCCGGTATTCATCGTGCCGCCGACATCAAGAAGAATAGCTAGGGGGCCGAACATGAGCATGAACGATATCAACGTCAGCCGTCGAAAGTTTGTGATTGGCATGGGCGCCACCAGCGCCGGATTGACGCTTGGCCTGTCACTGCCAATGGGACAAACGGCTTTCGCGAACCATCATGAAGCAGCAACGAAAGAAATAAATGCCTGGGTCGTGATCGACCCGGACGATACCGTCACCATTCGTGTGGCCCGCTCTGAAATGGGCCAGGGAACACTGACCGGACTCGCCCAGCTCGTCGCCGAGGAGCTGGAATGCGACTGGGACAAGGTGACTTGGGAGTTCCCCACACCCGGCGAGAACCTCGCCCGGGAACGGGTATGGAAAGATTACTCGACCGGCGGCAGCCAGGGTCTGCGAGGCAGTCAGCAATACGTCCGTGAAGGCGGCGCGACGGCGCGAATGATGCTGATCCAGGCCGCAGCCAACAAATGGGGTGTGCCAGCCGATGAATGCACCGCGGCCAAGAGTGTCATCACGCACAAGGGCAGCGGCAAGAGCACAACCTTCGGCAAGGTCGCCGCCGCCGCCGCAAAACTGACCCCGCCAGAATCAGTGACGCTGAAGGATCCTTCGACGTGGACCGTCGCCGGCAAATCGCTCAAGCGTCTCGACACCGATGACAAGCTCACCGGCAAACTGGTCTACGGCGCTGACATTCAGCTGCCGGGCATGCTGCTCGCCAGTATCAAGGACTGCCCTGTACTGGGCGGCAAGCTGGTCAGCTACGACGAATCAGCGATCAAGGACATGCCGGGCGTCAAGGGTGTGGTCGAAGTGAAGACCCAACTGGGTAACAACGGCGTTGCTGTCGTCGCTGATACCTGGTGGCGTGCCAACCAGGCACTAGAGGCGCTACCGATCAAGTGGGATCTTGGCCCCAATGTGGCATTGAACGATGCCGGCGTGACGGAATTACTGGAAAGCGGGCTCGACGCCGACGACGCGTTTACCGGAAACTGGAACGGAGACGTCAAGACTGCCTTCGCCTCCGCAGATCGCATGGTCGAAGCGGTTTACAAGTGTCCGTCCCAGAATCATGCGCCGATGGAACCCATGAATGCCACCGCCGTGTATAGCAGCGACCGATGCGAAGTCTGGTGTCCGACACAAAACGGCGAATCAGCACTGGCTGCCGTGGCGGAAGCCAGCGGGTTGTCCATCGACAAGTGCGATGTGCACAAAACGATCCTGGGTGGCGGCTTTGGCCGACGCGGCATGCCGGACTATGTGCACCAGGTGGTAGCGATTGCCAAGGCGTTCCCTGGCACACCCATCAAGATGCAATGGAGCCGGGAAGAAGACCAGCGCCATGGTTTCTTTCACCCGACCACCATGGCAAAGATGCGCGGCAGCCTCGACAAGGATGGCAACCTGACCGGCCTGCACATGCGCATCTCCGGCCAGTCGATCCTGGCGGCGCTGATGCCCGGATTACTGCAAAACGGCGCAGACTTCGCGACCTTCCAGGGTGTGGTGAAGAAAGGTATTCACCCCGCCCTCGATCAGCATGCCATGAGCTACGACTTTGACAATCTGGTGGTGGATCACGCCATGCGTAATCCGCCGATCCGGCCCGGATTCTGGCGCGGTGTGAACGTAAACCAGAACGCAATTTATCTCGAGTCGTTTATGGACGAACTGGCCGAAGCTGCCGGGCGCGACGCGCTCGAGTTCCGGCTGGCCCATATGAAGAACAATCCGAGGGGTGCCGCTGTACTCAAGACTGTCGCGGAAAAATCCGGCTGGGGCAATGACGACGGCAAGTCACGTGGTCTCGCCGCGCTCTATGCCTTTGGCAGCTACGTCGCGGCCTGCGCCGATGTGACCGTCGACGATCGGGGTAAACTGAAGATTGACCGCATTGTCGCTGCCACCGATTGTGGCACGGCCGTCAATCCGCAACAGATCGAAGCGCAGGTGGAAGGCTCATTTGTCTACGGACTTTCGGCCGCCCTCTACAGCGAGATCACATTCAACGAGGGAGTCGTGGTGGAACAGAATTTCCACACCTATCCTTCGATGCGTATCGTTGACATGCCGAAAGTTGAAACCACGGTGATGCCTTCGGGTGGTTTCTTCGGCGGCGTCGGTGAGCCAACCATCGGCGTTGCGGCCCCTGCCGTGCTGAATGCCATCTACGCAGCCACCGGCAAGCGAGTTCGGTCTTTGCCGATCAAGGACCAGAACCTGCGGGCTTGATGAGCGTTCTCATCAAACCTGCGGCCAGGGCTGCGGTTTGTATTGCAGTCCTGGCGACGGTTTCCTGTAGATCGCCAGAAGGTTCACACGATAATGCTGCGGCGATTGATCCAATGGGTCATGCCGCCGTCCTCGCCTCTGTCTGCAGTGGTTGCCATGTGCCCGGTGGCACCGCGATCAGTGATCTCTCCCAGTTCAGCAGCGCGCGACTCGAAGCGCTAATGTTGACCTACAAAAATGCCGCTGATGGCACCACTGCCATGCACCGGATGGCGCGGGGTTACTCGGAGGCAGAGATCCGAACCATTTCACAATTTATCGAGGCGACCGCGCCGTGACCTTCGGCATGACCCGGCGACGTTTTCTCGGCGCACTGGCCGCCACGGCCATCGCACCACACGTACATTCAGCCGTAACCCGGATCATTGTCGTAGGTGGCGGATTCGGCGGCGCCACCGCTGCCCGCACCTTAAGGACCCTGTTACCCCGCGCCGCCATCATTTTGGTCGAATCCAATCGCCGCTATCTGGCCTGTCCGTTCAGTAATCTCGTAATTGCCGGCCGGCGAACGCTGGAGCAGCAGGCCTTTGGCTATGGGGCCTTGCGCAGGGAAAATATCGAGGTCATTCACGATGCGGTCGTCGATGTCGATGGCAACGCGCGGACGTTAATATTGCAGGGGGGCCAAACCCTCGACTATGACCGGCTGGTGCTGTCACCCGGCATCGACTTTCGTTGGGACGCGCTACCCGGCTATACACCGACCGCGGTCGATGCCATGCCCCACGCCTGGAAAGCAGGTCCGCAAACCCGGCAACTCGCGAGCCAGTTACGCGCCATGCCGGACGGGGGCCTGGTTGCGCTCGCGGTCACCGCAGCACCATTTCGATGTCCGCCCGGCCCCTATGAGCGGGCCAGCCTGATTGCCAGTTACCTCAAGCAAAACAAACCCCGGTCCAAACTGCTGATCCTCGACAGCAATGACAAGTTCTCGAAGCAGGGGTTGTTTACCGAATCGTGGCAACGCCTGTACGGCAACATGATCGAATGGCGTGGTGCCTCTCTCGACGGCCGCGTCCGTCGGGTTGACCCGGCAGCCATGCAACTCGAAACCGACTTCGACACGATCACTGCCGATGTCGCCAATGTCGTGCCGCCACAACATGCCGGAGAGATTGCGCACCGATCAGGGGTCGCCGACGCAACAGGCTGGTGCCCCATTGATGCCGTCACGTTTGAATCAAGACTGGTATCAAATATCCACGTCATCGGTGATGCCTCGATTGCAGCACCCATGCCCAAATCGGCATTTTCTGCCAACGCCCAGGCGAAAGTTTGTGCGATCCAGGTGGCCCGCCTGGTGAACGGCCGCGCACCCGTCGCCACGACCCTGGCTAACACCTGTTATTCCTATGTATCGGGGGACGAAGCGATCTCCGTCTCAGGCGTGTACCACAACCAGGGCGGGCAATTCGCCAACGTCACCGGCGCAGGTGGTATCAGCCCCGCCAATGCACCCATCGAGCTTCGCAGCCAGGAAGCTGCGCAGGCGAGAGACTGGTTTACCGCGATCACCGGCGAGGCTTTTGGCGGATGAGGCAGATCATGCTGCTACTTGCCGCAGCGCTGACAGGCTGCAACCTGAATATGCCAGACGAGGCCGATACAGCAGCACCGCTCACATCGATTCGCGGCGATCAGCAACTGGGCAGGGCGGTGTTCGCCAGTCGTGACCAGGGTCATTGCGTCCTCTGCCACGAGATCGACTCGCTCGACGTTCCCTTCCAGGGTGATCTCGGACCACCCCTTAACGGAATCGGTAGCCGCCTTTCAGCGGCGCAGATTCGATACCGTATCATTGACGCATCGGAGCTCAACCCGGCCACCATCATGCCGCCCTATTTTCGCGCGGAACGGCTCACGCAGGTCGCAGCGGTCCATCAGGGAGAAACCCTGCTATCCGCCGAGCAGATCGAGCACCTGGTAGCGTATCTCTCAGCACTGAGACAATTGCCATGAGCGTTTCCAGACGCACACTGCTGAAAACCAGCGCCATTGCCATGGGGCATTGGCTGGCGCCGCTGCCAGCCTTCGCCACACGCGAGGATGCCAACGCCGCCATCATCGCCACATTCGGTGACAGGCCCCTTCAGGAAGGACGGGTGAGCGTTCAGATTCCAGCTATTTCCGAGAACGGTTATTCGGTCCCCATGACCGTCGAAGTCGACAGTCCCATGACTGAAGCTGACCACGTGGTCAGAATCTCCATATTCGCCGAAGAGAATCCGATCCCCAACGTTGCCCACTTCGAACTGAGACCCGAGACCGGGATCGCACGAGTTCAAACGCGTATTCGCCTGGCCGCCTCACAGCGTGTGCGCGCCGTTGCAGAAATGAGCGATGGCTCTCTGTGGACCAGCTACACTTTTAGTATTGTCACGCTCGCTGCGTGCGTACTGTGAGTCATCGATGAATACCATCAGACTGGCTGTCCCCGACAAGGCAACTCGCGGCGAGATCATCGAAATCAAGGCGATGATTCAGCACGAAATGGAATCGGGCCATCGCCCTGACGAATACGGTCGTCCGATTCCCCGATTCATTATCAAACACTTCGAATGTCGGTATAACGATCGTGTCGTCTTCCGGGCGGAATTCTTCCCTGCCATTGCCGCCAATCCGTTCCTGAGCTTTTTTACTCGGGCCACCGAATCCGGCACGCTTGAATTCCGCTGGATTGACCAGGACGGAGGGGTTGCCACTGAGTTGGTTGAGCTGGAAGTTGACTAGTTTGACCAGGTTGGCTGGTGTTCGCCGGGCTGGATGTCTCATTCTCACCCTGCTTGCCAGCCTGACGCAGGCAGAGGACATCCTCTCATTCTCCGCCAATCCCGATCTGGACGCCAGTATGGTCCGGTCAGGCTACCGCTTTCTCACTCCTGAAACCCGCTCACTGCAAGATGATGACTTCGCCAATCCCGGCTATCTCTGGGTCGATCAGGGCCGACAGCAGTTTCACGACTCAGGCTGTAACGCCTGCCATCAGGAAGGCGCGCTGACCGGCGCGGCAACACGCTATCCACAGCTGGACCCCGAACTTGGCCTCATCAATCTCGAGGCAAGAATCAATCAGTGTGTTGAAGATCGCCTTGAAAGGCCCGCGCTCAAGTATGAATCCCATGCGCTGTTGTCACTCTCCGCCTATATCACCAATCTGTCGAAAGGCAGGCCCTACCAGATCATTGTTACCGGCGCCGCTGAGCCACACTTCACTGCCGGGAGGGAATACTTCTTCAGCCGCAGGGGCCAGCTCAATCTCGCCTGCAATCAATGCCACGATGACAACTGGGGGCGAATGTTGCGCGGGGACAAGATCAGCCAGGGCCATCCCAACGCCTATCCTGGCTACCGTCTCGAATGGCAGACCCTGGGTTCCCTGCATCGCAGGATTCAGGATTGCGACACCGGCATTCGGGCCAGGCCGTTCCCGCCCGGCTCGACCGAGTACACCCAGCTTGAACTCTATCTTGCCTGGCGGGCGAGACAGCTTGGCCTGGAATCGCCGGGCGTACGACGTTAGCTCGCGCCTCTTTTAGCTCGTTGGCGTCTTGCGTCTTTCGGATCGACCAGAAGCGGTCGATAGATCTCCACCCGATCATTGGCCGATACCGGTGAGTCCAGGCCAACTCGGCGGGAGAAAATACCCACGGCGCTTGCGGACAGGTCGATATCAGGAAATTCATCAAGAATCCCCGAGGCACGAATTGCATCATGGACCGTCGCGCCAGCTGACACCGTAACCTGTACCAGCCGCTGCGCGGCCGGTGTTGCATAAGCGACTTCGACCAGAAAGCTATTCATAACAGGATTCGGCGCGACGACAGAAGGCATCCACCATCTTGTCCGAGGCCTGCTCCCAGACCTGCACCAGCACGGAACCCAACACCCTGCTCTCCACATCAAACTGCAAGCTCAGCTCTACCTTGCAGCCTGTCTTCCCCAGCGACGTGAAGCGCCATTCACCATCAAGCCGCCGAAAAGGTCCCTGCACCAGGTTGATCCGGACCAGAGATGGCGCCGTCAGTTCGTTACGGGTGACAAATCGTTGCGTCATACCTAACTGGGAGAGCTCCAGTTCCGCGACCTGTTCGGTGGCAGACGATTCGATCACCCGCGAAGCAGAGCACCAGGGCAGGAAGTCGGGGTAGGCGGTCACATCGGTGACCACCTGGAACATCTGCTCTGCGGAGTAAGGCACCAGCGCAGATCGCTCGATACGCGGCATCTAGAAAATGGTCATGACAAACACAATGCCTACCGCAAGTGGCGCAACAACGCCCACCAGCATGCTCCAAAGCGTGTAGCGCTCACCGATGATACCGATCTCACTGTGGCGAACGTCATCATCCAGAATCCAGGCGGCAAAAATCGCGATCAGCATACCCCCCACCGGCAGCAGGATGTTGTTGGACACGTAATCCATCACATCAAAGAAAGTCATGCCGCCGAATGCCGTTGCCTCGGACCAGATGTTGAATGAGAACGCACTGCCCAGGCCGACGAACCAGGAAATACCACCCACGATGATCGCTGCGCGCCGACGCGTGACGCCAAGTCGCTCCACCAGCCAGGCCACGGCGGGCTCCACCAGCGAAATGGAAGAGGTGATCGCTGCAAAACTCACGAGCACAAAGAACACCGTGCCGAAGACCTGGCCACCCGGCATCTGCCCGAAAGCGAGTGGCAGGGTGACAAACATCAGCCCGGGACCCGCCGAACTCTCCAGCCCGTTGGCGAACACCAGCGGAAAAATCACCATCCCGGCAAGCAGGGCCACCATGGTATCAAGTCCCGCGACCATCGCGGCGGTACCAACGATGGAGGAGTCCTGTGGCATATAGGCACCGTAAGTCATGATGGCCGCCATACCCAGGCTCAGGGTAAAGAATGCCTGACCCATCGCCATCAGTACTCCGCCCCAGGTCAGCTTCTCGAAATTGAAACCAAACAGAAACTGCAGACCATCGCCGAAGTATCCCGTGGACATGGAATATCCGACCAGCACCAGGAGCAGAATAAACAGCGCGGGCATCAGGTACTTGACGGTACGCTCCAGCCCCTCACCCACACCGCGCGCCACAATCAAGACGGTGAGCGCCATAAAGACCGACTGCCAGCCAACCACCTGCGCGGGGTTGCCAGTAAACTCGTTGAAGGTACTGGTAGCCACTTCACCCGTTGCCCCGACAAACGTCCCGACACCACTTTCAAACACGTAGTACATCGCCCAGCCGGCGATCACGCCATAAAAAGAGAGAATCATGAAGCCGGCCAGGGCACCCATCCAGCCAATCAATTCCCACAACGGACTGGCTCCTGACCTTGCTGCCAGTGCCTGCATCGAGTTGATCGGACTGCGTCGTCCCGCCCGGCCAAGCATAATCTCCGCGCTCATGATAGGGATTCCGATCAGCGCGATACACAATAGATAGACCAGCACAAATGCACCGCCGCCGTTTTCTCCAGCGACGTAGGGGAATCGCCAGATGTTGCCAAGACCCACGGCCGAACCCGCTGCCGCGAGAATGAACATCAACCGGGAAGACCACATGCCGTGTACCGACTCAGAAACTGTCGCCACAGGGGCTCCTTAATGATTGTCGTGAGGATTTATCCCTGAATTGTCAGGCATTTACGAGAGTGCCTCAACTGTACATTGCGATGTCCCCGCCTATAATGGCGCCCCCGATGAACAAAAAGACGACCAGGAAGACTTCCCCTGGCACCACCATCGCGCTCAACAAGCGCGCCAAGTTCGAGTACCAGCTTCACGACAAGTTCGAGGCCGGGATCGAACTCGCTGGCTGGGAAGTCAAATCATTGCGGGCTGGCAAGGCGCAGCTCACGGACACTTATGTGCTGTTGAAGGACGGCGAAGCCTTTCTGCTCGGCTGCAACATCACACCCCTGCCAAGCGCTTCAACACATTTCATTCCCGATCCCGGTCGCACCCGTCGACTGCTGTTGCACAAAAAAGAAATCGCGCGCCTCATCGGTGCCGTCAATCAAAAGGGTCAGACCTGTATCCCCCTGGCCCTCTATTGGAAGGGCAATCGGGTGAAGTGCGAGATCGCCCTCGCCACCGGCAAGAAGGCCCACGACAAGCGAGCAACCATCAAGGAACGGGAATGGAACCGTGACAAGGCACGGGTGATGAAGGCACAGTAAGAGTTTTGAACCGGAACCGGCAGAGACTCAATGAGCGACAACAGCTACACACCCCCCAAGGTCTGGACCTGGGACACCGAGAGCGGCGGCAGATTCTCCAGCATTAACCGGCCCATCGCCGGCGCCACTCACGACAAGGAACTGCCGGTGGGCAAACATCCTTATCAGCTCTATTCCCAGGGCACGCCCAACGGCGTCAAGGTCACCATCCTGCTGGAAGAATTACTCGCCCTGGGGGAGGACGCTGAGTACGATGCCTGGATGATCAACATCGGCAGCGGCGATCAGTTTGGCTCCGGTTTTGTTGGCGTCAATCCCAACTCCAAGATCCCGGCAATGATGGATCACACCACCGATCCCCCCACCCGCATCTTCGAGTCCGGTGCCATCCTGCTTTACCTGGCAGAAAAGTTCGGCAGGTTTGTCCCGATGCAAGGCACACCCGGCCGCGCAGAATGTCTGTCGTGGCTGTTCTGGCTGCAGGGTAGTGCACCTTACCTGGGCGGCGGCTTCGGTCACTTCTACGCCTATGCGCCGGAAAAATGGCGATACCCCATCGACCGCTACGCCATGGAAGTCAAGCGACAGCTCGACGTGCTGGAACGCAACCTCGCTGATCGTGAGTACCTGTGCGGCGATGACTACAACATCTCAGATATCGCGGTGTTCTCGTGGTACGGCACGGTCGTTCTCAACAACGCGTACAACGCTGCCGAGTTTCTTGAGGTGCACACCTACGAACAAGTCAACCGCTGGGCCAACCAGATCAGATCACGCAATGCAGTCTGGCGTGGCCGGAAGGTAAACCGTGCCGCTGAAAATGGCGGTGTGCCAGAGCGACATAGCGCCGCGGATATCGACGCAGTTCTCTCACAGGCCAAGAGCTAAAGTCCGATGGCCACGATAACAGTCAAACCGGGAATGTAAGCACCGGATTTTCAGTTGGGGATTCACCATGTGGATAGTGAGTCAACGGAAAAAAGGATGATATCGAGTGGCTGACGTTGGGATAGCGCTCGGGGGAGGCGGCGCAAAGGGGCTTGCCCACATCTGCATGCTTGAAGTCATCGATGAGCTTGGCATCAGGCCAACCTGCATTGCAGGGACCAGCATCGGTGCGATTGTTGGAGTGTTGTACGCCTCGGGTCTGAGTGCGCGATCCATCAGGCAGGAAATTGAGCGAGAGCTCATTCAGGATGGCGCCAACCTAACCGACGCCGTCAAGACAGTCTTCCAATGGCTGCAGGTCGTCGACATCAACTGGCATGGTAACAGCCTGCTCGACGCTGGCACTTTTCTCGATGATCTGATGAATCACGTTGGTGTCGATCGATTCGAGCAGCTTGATATTCCGATGAAAGTCGTCGCCGCGGATTTCTGGCGACGCAGCCCTGTCGTTTTCGAAACAGGCGATATCAAGACCGCCATTCATGCCAGCATGGCACTGCCCGGGATTTTCAATCCCGTGGTGATCGATGGGCACGTTCTCGTTGATGGCGGCGTGGTGAATCCACTACCGTACAACCTCCTTGCCCCCGAATGTGATTTTACAATCGCCATCGATGTGATGGGGAACAGAACAGAGAGCACGAGCTTGGTGCCGTCGATGGCTGAATCCGTATTCAACTCATTTCAGATCATGCAACGTACCATCATCAATCAGCAGATAGACCGGGCAAAACCGGACCTCTACGTCGTTCCGGATATTGTGGATATTCAAATGCTTGAGTTCTACAAAGCCGATTCAATCTTCCGGCAGGTGGGGCCGGCATGCGATCAGCTCAGGGAGCAACTTGAGCGTTGTCTGTTGTTCCCGGACGACGCCTGAGACAACCATGTTTCGGTTCACTGTCGAGCCCGGGATGTTGTGGATTGCTTTTTTTCTGATTGCGTTCGTGCTTTCGATGATCAGCGCCGGTCATGCCCTGCTCCGCAAGCGGGACCCGCGATCGGCGCTCTCCTGGATCATCGTCTGCCTGGCTTTGCCTTTTCTTGGCCCTGCCATGTACTGGCTGCTGGGCATGAATCGAATCAAGGTGAAGGCGCACTATCTGCGCCGGAACTGGCCTGTACCCGACAACAGTGATCTGAATGATCCGGAACTCACAAAAGGATGGCCTTCGGAACATTTTGGATTTACCCGATTTTCCCGGAAGGTCACAAGACGCCGACTCGAAACCGGTAACCATGTAGAACTATTGGTGAACGGAGAGGAAGCCTATCCGGCGATGCTGACTGCCATTCGGTCAGCCAGGGAAACTGTTGCGCTCTGTACCTATATTTTTGATACGGACAAGGTAGGCCGCGAGTTTATCGATGCGCTCGGCGATGCCGTGACTCGCGGGGTGGACGTCAAGGTTCTTGTCGATGGCCTGGGCGAGAAATACTCTCGTCCACGGGTCACTCCCCTGCTGGCGAAGAAAGGCGTGTCCGCCGTCAGGTTTCTGCCCTGGACCCCACGGGCACCGAAGCTTCATCTGAATCTGCGAAATCACCGCAAGATTCTCGTGGTCGATGGCCGGACCGCTTTCACGGGCGGCATGAACATCGGCGAGAGACACCTCGCGACTCAGACCAACCCCAAGAAGGCGCTCGATCTCCATTTCAAAATTGTTGGCCCAGTGGTTGCCGATATAGAAAGGACGTTCCTCGAGGACTGGTCGTTCGCGGTAGGCCATAATTGCCTGAGAGAAGAATCCCTGGCGCTGCCGGCTCAGGGCGATCTTTTCTGTCGTGCCATCATCGACGGGCCCAATGAAGACTTCGAAAAACTGAAATGGATGTATATCGGCGCGATCAACGCGGCTCGCGAGAGCGTTCGCATCATGACGCCGTATTTCATACCCGATCGGGAGCTAATTGCCGTTCTGAGTGCGGCGGATATGCGCGGCGTCGATGTCGAGGTCATATTGCCGGAAAAGAGCAATCTACCGATTGTGAGCTGGGCATCGGACGCGATGCTCTGGCAGGTACTCGAGCGCGATGTCCAGGTTTATCGGCAGCCGCCGCCATTTAATCATTCAAAGCTCTTTATTGCCGACGACTGCTACGCGATTGTCGGCTCCGGCAATTTCGATGCACGAAGTTTGCGACTAAATTTCGAGTTCAATCTGGAAATCTTCGGCGAAACGTTCGTCAGCACCCTCTCGGACCACTTCAACCAGATCAAGGCGAAATCCACTATCGTGACGCTTGAAGCGATGGACGGGCGTTCGCTACCGATCAAGCTCCGTGATGGTGTCGCCCGGCTGTTTTCATCCTACCTCTAGGTGAGATGGCCAAGTGATATGGTGCCCCGCGATCGCCGTCCGGCGCCCAGGGAGAACAACCGGAATTGCGCATAAAGGCGGTCTGATCGCGAAGGCACCCGACGGCGGGAACTAGGTAGGTTGCGGCGCCGCCATTTCGATCGACAATCGACGCTGCTTGGTACGCCGTTTCTTGATTTCAGTTCGAACCAGATGCCGGGCACGCCTCAGCGTTTGTCCAATGGCCCGGGCCATGCGGCTGCCGCGTCCCGTAACAACGATCTGTCCCCCGGACCTGAGCGAGACATCGAACCGACACTCCTTGATCTCTTTTCCCGGTCTGGTGGAAGTTGTCCGCAGGCTCACGCGAACCCTTTGTATTGCGCCAGTCAGGCTACTGAACACCCTGCGAAACCTCCTGGTCAGGCGTCCGGAATAGCCACGGGGGATCTCCAGGTGCTGGGTCTTGACCACTACTTCCATGATTACCTCCTCGTTGGGATTCGATCCGAAGGATATTGGCGCCAATAAAGCTATCGAACAAGTCGATTTGAATGTAAGGTAACATCGAAAAAAACGAACTGTCGATCTTCCACTTCTGGCGGGCCGGGAGTTGACGAGTTCATTCACGTGCTGCGACATGACGCACGTCGTTCGAGGGAATCGTATGCGCCATTTGAACTACAACCATTTGTTCTATTTCTGGACAGTGGGACGAGAAGGAAGCATTGCCAGGGCAGCAAACGTCCTGCACCTGACGCCCCAGACTATCAGCGGGCAGTTGAAGCTTCTTGAGCAGTCCATCGGCGAACCGTTGTTTGACAGAGTCGGTCGGGGTCTGGTGTTGACCGAGACGGGCAACGTCGTGTTCCGATATGCCGACGATATTTTCACGATTGGCGGAGAACTGACTCAGGTCGTTCGCCATGGCTTACCGGCCTCTACATCAACCTTTCGGGTCGGTATCGTGAATTCCATCGCGAAACTGATCTCCTACAAGATACTGGAGCCGGCGCTTGGGGTCGAAGACTCCGCGAGGATTGTCTGCGTGGAGGCGGATCTTCATCAACTGCTTGCCGATCTGGCCGTCCACCGGCTCGACCTGGTGCTATCGGATGGGCCGATTCCCAGGGGATTGAGCGTCAAGGCTTTCAATCATCCGCTGGGAGAGAGTCGCGTCGCATTCTTTGCGCCAAGACAGATTGCCAGGCGTTTGAGCGCAGGATTCCCTGGCTCCCTGGACCAGGCGCCGATGCTGGTGCCGGTCGCTAGCATCGCCATTCGGCGCAGTATCGATGAGTGGCTGGACGCCGCCAATCTTTCACCGACCATTGTCGCGGAGTTCGACGACAGCGCGCTGATGAAAGCGTTTGCCCAGGCGGGCGTTGGCGTCTTTCCTGCGCCGCTGGCGATCGCCACGGAGATCTGCGAGATGTATCAAGTGCAGCAGATCGGTGTCGTCGATGAGATACGCGAACGCTACTTCGCGATCTCGCCCGAACGTCGACTGCGTCATGCCGCCGTCGTCAAGATTACAGAGCAGGCCAGGTCCAGGCTGATTCAATAATTAGTGCTGAACCCAGTGCGCATCGGAAACGAGGCACATGCCGCCCGCTTTAGTGAGGAGAGGACGGATCGCCTCGACCAGCGCCTGCGCCTCATCTTCAGCGCAGGCGATGACCATGACGCAGTTTCTAAGCGTCCCACTCGGATCGTCGTTGCGACGGGTGCCCCTCTCGCCGTGACCGGCCACATCAGGAATCATTGTGTATGCGCTGTGGCCGTGAGCACTGAGCGCCTCGGCAACGCGATTCGACATGGCTTGTTCGATGACGATCTCAATGCGCTTGCAGGGTTTCATGAGTCCCTCTTCAGGTGGTCAGAATGGTACCGACGAGCCAATGATACAGCGGAATTCCAACGATAATGTTCAACGGAAATGTAATGGTCAGTGACATCGGCAGGAAGATGCTGGGGTTCGCCTCGGGTAGCGTAAGCCTCATCGCAGCCGGCACGGCAATGTAGGATGCACTCGCCGCAAGTACTGTCACCAGCACCGCGTCACCCTCGGAGAGTCCCAGCAGCGCGGCCGTGAGCAGCGCCAGAACAGCATTGATCAGGGGCATGGCAATCGCGGAAATCACCAGCATCATGGGCCGAATGTTGGCGGTGTGCATGGCCTCCCGCAAATCATTGAACCGCCTGGACGAAACAATCCCCATGTCCAGCAGGAACAGACACAGGATGCCGGTAAATGGATCGATGATAAAACCGGAGACCTGTGCCAGACCCTCTGCGCCGGAAAGCCAGCCGATGACGAGACTACCCAGGACCAGGAAAACCGAACCATTAAAACAGGCTTCCTTTAGTATCGGCACAATGTATTGCCGCTTCGTATCCGGACCGTCCTCGGCCAGATGATACCGATACAACAGAACACCGATGATGATCGCCGGCGACTCCATCAATGCCATCGCCGCGACCATATGGCCGCTCCATGCAATGGACGCCGCATCCAGATAGTTAGTTGCCGTGACAAATGTGACTGCAGAAACCGAGCCGTATGCCGCAGCGATCGCCGCCGCATTCGCGATGTCGATTGTCCGCTTCAGCGCATAGAAAACATAAATCGGGATGACCGAGGCCAGCACAATGCATGCGAGCAGACCGTTCAGCTCCTCCCAGCCGAATTGACTCTCGGACAGTGCGGCACCGCCCTTGAACCCGATCGCGAACAGAAGATAAATCGAAAGAAACTTGGCTATCTGGCCCGGTATCTCAAGATCTGAACGAACGACGGAGGCAGCGACACCCAGAAAGAAGAACAGCAGTGGCGGGGTGGTCAGATTGGATAATAACGCAGCGTCCAGACTCTTTTCCCCAGGTTGTTGGTGGCGCGCAGTCTAGTTCATGGGATCGCGTCAAAGCATCAGAAAAGTCAAAGTTAAAGTCAAGTAAGTTCGATGTATTGCGCTGACCGAACAGAAGTGGGGCGACACGAGAGTAAATTGGTGGAGGTGGCGGGAGTTGAACGGGGGCGCCCAGCCACGCGTCCACGAGACGCGTTCACTTGCCCATATCCGGAACCCCTGCGCGGCGGGGCAAATATAAATTGGTGGAGGTGGCGGGAGTTGAACCCGCGTCCGTCAATCTTCAATCCCCGGCTCTACATGCTTAGTCACGTCTATGGTTTGACCCCGGCTTTCCCGACGGACAGGGGGCACGGGGCGAGCTCGCTTTGTTCTTAACTGCTTAGCCGCAAGCGGGGCATCACAGCGATCCCATGAGTCGATGCCCCCGGTTTGAATACATGGGCACATTCGCCCCGGGGTAAGCCTAAACTAAAAAACTAAAGCGTTTATTAGGCGGCTAGTGCGTAGTTTTCGTCGTTGGCAACTATAAATAGTTGCAGTAATTGTTTTACGAGAGTTACTACCCTCTCGGCATGCACCTAAGGATCTCATTATCGGCGTCGAAGCCAAATCACCCCCAGGAATTGTTCATTATACGTAAAATGGTGATTTCACGACGAAATTCAAGAGAGCCCGCTGTTTCCGGGAGATACGCGCCCCCTATTGCGCAATTGCCCCGCCAGGCCTAGGCTCAACCCATCTTCATGGGGAGGCCTTCACCGATGAAACTCATGCCACTATTTTTGGCAGCACTGCTTGTCGTACCGCTCGCAGCCACCGCAAAACATCACCGGCAGGTTGAAGTTGAGGTGATCCACATCTCTGAGGATTACGGCAACGTCGATACCAGCGGCACGGTCGAAACGCTGGAAGAGCTGGGCCTCATGAAAGGAAATTCATTCCCTGTCGCTTTCGGCGGTACCGAGGTGATGGTGTACCTGGGTGAAACCTATTCCGATGTGCCCCGGGGTGACTGGGTCGCCTTCGTTACTGACCAGGGCAATATCAGGCTGGCGCGCAACTATGAGAATGCCGCTGCCACCCTGGGTGTTGCGGTCGGCGACAAGGTCAAGCTATTTAACTAAGGAAGATACCACCAACGAATTAGCCACAGCGTCAGGTGGCGGGCGTTTCTTCTGTCTCGGTCTGATCCGGTGGTGTGTAGAGATAACCCGCGACATGGTCGTGACCCTGCTCCACTGCAAACTGCAGTGCCTGTTCGGCATGTTCGATGAGTTCCTCAGCAGTCTCTGTACCGTGATAGCAGGTGAGTCCGCCGGACGCGGTGATCTTGATCGTGTCATCTTCGCTGATCTGGATCTGACTGATGAGCTGGCTGATGCGGTTGATAATATTCAGCGCGTCCTCTTCCGAACAGCCGGACAGGATCAGTGCGAATCGATCCGCTTCCAGCCGGGCAATCACATCCACCTCACGCAGCGCCGCCTTAACAATGCGAGCGAATAGCTGCAACACCTCATGGCCGCGGGCGATGCCGTCTTTTTCCACAATACCGCCAAACTGATCGATCTGGGTCACCGCCAGGGTGAAGACATAGGATCCGCGCTCTGCCATGCCACGCTGCTGTTGCAGCGCCTCGATCAGGTGGCGTTCGTTATAGCAGCCAGTCAGTTCGTCAATGGTTGTGACCTGAGAAACATGCGCCTTCAACCGATCCATCTCAGCGTTCAGATCTCTAAGCTGCGTCGTTTTCTCACGCAACTGGCGATCCTGTTGCTCAAAGATATTGCGGATAATCAGCGCCGGCAGAATCGCCATCACGATCATGGCAATACCGATCACGGTCAGCTGCTGTGTCTCAGCATCTTTCATCAGGAAAAGTACGAGCCCGTACAGAACGACGGTGTTGAGCCCCAACAGGGTATAGATTCTGGAACGCTGCATTGACAGCCGATCCCGGTCCGTGGCGTCAGCTAATAATGCAGTGTTCCGATTGGCTAAATCAACCGTGATCGATGGGAGACCGCGAGTGACAAGCTAGAATTCGGTGCTCTCAAAGGCAGGATCAAGCAACTCGAAGAAGTTCTGCAGCATGCGGAAAGTCAGCCCCCAGACAATCTGATCGCCCACCGCGTAACCTGGAAACGAGTGAAAATGGCCTGCCGCCATCCTTCGTTCGTCATGGGTGAATGAAGCACCGCAAATCATGGCAGAAAGCGATCCCCACAACACATCCGCCACCTCATGATTGGGGAACAATTCCGGGTCATCAACCTCTAACGTATAAACAAAGGGGACCACTTCAAGATTGATGCTGCGACCCCGTGGGTTCGCGCGCACGGGGTTGATCTGACCAAGGAAGCGGGCGTTGTCGGCAAGGTCGAGGCCAATTTCCTCAAAGGTCTCGCGTTCGGCCGTGTGACGTAGCGTCTCATCAGGCGGGTCGCGGTGCCCGCCTGGAAACGCCATGTGACCAGACCAGGGATCGCCTTCCTTGGTAGCCCGCAGAATGAACAGACTCTCTACTTCCGTAGCCGCCTCCCGCAGGATGACAGCCACAGACGCCTGCCGGGTTTCCGACCTGATCGGGACCGAATCGATATCGGCCTGGGCGATCATTGTCTCGATGCCTGTGATCGTCAGCCGGTCCAACCGCGTATCTCCAACCAGTTTATCTGCGCAGCCGTCCATAGTATGTTGGCGCCCGTTGTTAGACAAACCACAGGCAGGAAATGAAGTCGTTTCGTCTCTTGATTGTCTCCCTCTGCTGCTACTGGATGACTGGCTGTACCGTCAATCCGGTCACCGGCAAGAGCCAGCTCTCACTGATCCCGGAAGGTCAGGAAATTGCCATCGGCAACGAGCAATATGCCCCCGCACAACAGGCCCAGGGCGGACTCTATTCGGTAGACGTGGATGTCGGCCTGTACGTCAATCGCGTGGGGCAGAAGCTGGCCGCTGTCAGTGACCGGGACCTGCCCTACGAGTTTGTTGTCATCAACGACTCGACGCCAAACGCCTGGGCACTCCCTGGCGGCAAGATTGCCATCAACCGTGGCCTTTTGACCCGACTTGGCAGCGAAGCTGAACTGGCCGCAGTACTCGGTCATGAAATTGTCCACGCGGCCGCGGGCCACAGCGCCCAGGCATTGCAGCGAGGCATGATTTTGCAGGGCGTGTTGCTGGCAACCTCGATTGGTGTGGCAGCATCGGACAATGAGTATGACAACTATGTCGTGGGCAGCGCCCAGATCGGGGCCCAGCTGATCAACCAGAATTACAGTCGCGAGGCGGAACTGGAATCCGATTACTACGGGATGCTCTACATGAAGCGCGCGGGCTATGAGCCGTCTGCCGCCGTCGACCTGCAACAGACCTTTGTCGAGCTCTCGGAAGGACGAGAACAGAACTGGCTGGCTGGACTGTTCGCCTCACACCCCCCTTCCCGGGCACGTGTCGATAAGAATCGTGAAACTGCAACAACACTGGGTGCGGGCGGAGAAATCGGCGCAGAGCGCTATCGCCAGGCGATGGCTCGCCTGTTCGACAGCGAGGAAGCCTACGCCAATTTTGATCGCTCCATGGGCTTCGCACGGGAAGGTCACCTGGACGATGCACTCAGCTTCATTAACCGTGCGATCGACCAGGAACCGGCTGAAGCCCGCTTTTACGGTTTGAAGGGGGACATTCTACTGGAGCAGAAAAAACACGCCGCCGCCACCACCCAGTACAACGAGGCCATCCGCCGCGACGATGGCTACTACGAGTACTATCTGGGCCGTGGCCTCGCCCGGGCTGAACTGGGCGAGCGAGACGCCGCTCGCGTTGATCTGGAGCGCAGCAACGAACTGCTCCCCACCGCCATTGCCAATGCCCGACTCGGCGAACTGGCGCTCGCGGCCGGTGACAGACAATCGGGCATGCGATACCTGGAACTGGCGAGTACTGCCGAAGGAGAAGTGGGGCGTCAGGCAAAACTCGCTTACCTGAAACTGGATGTGACCGAACGTCCCTGGCAATACATTTCCGCACGACCCTTCATTCGCGAAAATGGACGCATATTCGCCCAGGTGGGCAACCCGCTGGAGTTTCCTGTTCATAAACTGAAAGTTGAGTTTTCAGCGGTGATCAACGGCGAAACACAAACCAGGGAAGTTCATATTCCAACCGTCTCCGGCCATGCCAAGGGCACGATCGGCTCAGGACTGCGAGTCACCGAGTCAGACACGATCACCAATCTGTCTGTACGCGCCATTCGCGCCGAGATCTAACCCTTGAAGTCCTACGTCTGGGACATCTCGACCCGACTGTTTCACTGGCTACTGGTGATGCTCGTGTGCGTGTCGATGTACACGGGCTTTGTCGGTGGATTCGAGGAAATGGACTGGCACATGTACAGCGGCTACGGGATCCTGACGCTCATCCTGTTCCGGATCGCATGGGGGTTTTTTGGCAGTCGTCACGCACGGTTTGTAAACTTCGTCAGAGGCCCGAGCGCCATCATCGCCTATACGCAAACCCTCCGGACCAATCCACCCAGTGCAGGGCACAGTCCACTGGCAGCACTCAGCGTCATCGCCCTGATTCTCAGCTTGCTGGTACAGGCGGTGACCGGTCTATTCGTCACCGATGACATCTTCATTGAAGGTCCGCTTGTGGATCGAGTGTCCAGCGACACCAGCAGCCTGATGACAACGATCCATGACGTCAATCGCTGGATCATCATTGCCCTGGTGGTGATGCACCTTGCCGCCATCGCCTTCTATCGCATCGTCCGCGGAGAAAACCTGGTGCTCCCAATGCTGACGGGTTGGAAACAGGGGATAGACATGCCACCGGAGCAGAACAGAATCTGGATCGCGCTGATTCTGTTCCTGATGGCCGCCGGTGGCGTATATTACCTGGTGGAAGTGGTCTGACTCAGTCGGCGCGGAAGTTATCGTGACAACCTTTGCAGGATCGACCCAGCCCCTGTAATCCAGCACCGATCTGACCACGATCACCGCTCGCGACTGCTGCCGCAAAAGTTTCAGCGGCATTCCTGAAGTCATCCATCCGGCGCTTGAACTCTTCCGGCTGCTCCCAGATCTCCGGCAGGGCTTCGGTATCGCCGCCACCACTGCCCGCGGGAAATACATGCGGTGCAATCTTCGCCAGGCCCAGCATCGCATCGGCATGATAGCCAAGATCTTCAGGGCGGACACCCTCTCGCACAATACCGACAATCGCCCCCATGTGTCCGCCTACTGCCTCGTAGACATCGTGACGATACTTTTGAATCGGCTCCTCGCCATGGGCAGAAGACGCAGCCACCCAGCTTAAGGTCAGCAATAAGGCAATCGCAGCTCTCATGTAGATCTCCTTGCAAATCTTGTCACCGGAACGACACCACGTCGCCCTCGTCGAATCAGCATAGCGTGAAACGTCAGTGTGACAACAGCCCCGCAATGTCCTCAATAAGTCAGGGTATTCTGGTCCCGGGGTGTTATGCGAGAGGTACTTCAGTCACAATTGCGCCATGACGAAAAAGACTGACAAGAGCTATCCCTTCGAAGCTTCCCTGGCTCGACTTGAGGCATTGGTGCAGCAAATGGAGTCAGGCGAACAATCCCTCGAAGAGTCACTCAAGACCTTTGAAGAAGGCATCAAGCTGACTCGAGAGTGCCAACAAGCGCTGCGCGACGCCGAGCAGAAGGTCACTCTGCTGATGGAAAAAACCGACGGCATCGAGGCAACGCCCTTTGAGCCGCCGGAGAATGATGACTGACCTGGCCGCCTACCAGGCGCGCATCAACGACCGGCTGGCTGAAGCACTCCGTATCGAAGCGGTTCCCGACAAACTGCGCGAAGCAATGGCTTATGCCGTGCTGGGTGGCGGCAAGCGGGTCCGCCCCTGCCTCGTTTACCTGGCGGCCGAAGCTGCCGGCGCTCCACTGGAATGTGCTGACGCGACGGCCTGTGCCGTCGAGATGATTCATGCGTATTCGCTGGTTCACGACGACTTGCCATCCATGGACGATGACCAGTTGCGACGCGGCCAGCCGACCTGCCACATTCAATTTGACGAGGCGACTGCGATCCTGGTCGGAGACGCGTTACAGGCACGCGCTTTCGAATTGCTCGCCACTGATTCACAGCTGACCGGGGATCAACGCCTGGCCATCATACAACGTATCGCCCGAGCCGCCGGGCCAACTGGTATGGTCGCCGGACAGGTGATCGATCTTGCGTCCGAGCAGATCGAAATACCCGCCAATACGCTGATTGACATGCATCATCGCAAGACCGGCGCACTGATTACCGCAAGTGTGGTCTGTGGTGGTCTCTGCGCCAACGCGGATGAAACCGTGCTGAACGCACTCAGCGAATACGGCTATGCACTCGGACTGGCATTTCAGGTACAGGACGACATCCTGGATGAGTCGGGTGACACCGAGCGACTGGGCAAGCAGGCCGGCGCCGACCGACATCGGCGCAAATCCACCTTTGTGTCCGTCTATGGTCTTGAAGCCGCGACTGAAGAACTGGAACGGCTTCGCGAGCGGGCCGTCACCGCACTCGCGCCACTGGGCGATGCGGCCAGCTACCTGGCCGGGATCGCTGATTTCGTCGCCAGTCGCGATCACTGATTCAACGCCCGGGGTGGTGTAGAATCTCACCCCTTTACCTGACAAAACCCCACGAATGTTTACCGAGATTCCGCTGGAGCGACCCGAGACGCCACTGCTGGACACAATCGCCAGTCCAGCTGATCTGCGCGCGCTCGACAGGAACTCACTGCCGCAACTGGTCGATGAACTACGACATTTTCTACTGTACATCGTGGGCCAAACCGGGGGACATTTCGGCGCAGGACTGGGCGTCGTCGAGCTCACCGTCGCGCTGCATTACGTCTTCGATACGCCCGACGACCGTCTGGTGTGGGATGTGGGGCACCAGGCCTATCCGCACAAGATTCTGACCGGGCGACGGGAACAGATGCTGACCCTGCGACAAAAAGATGGCCTCGCGCCCTTCCCGGTCCGCGAGGAAAGCGAATATGACACCTTCGGTGTCGGTCACTCATCCACATCCGTGAGTGCGGCCCTCGGTATGGCCATCGCCGCCCGTATGGCCGACCTTGACCAGCGCACCGTCGCAGTGATCGGTGACGGCGCGATGACCGCGGGCATGGCATTCGAAGCGCTGAACCATGTGTCCGATGTCGGCGTCAATCTGCTGGTGATTCTCAACGACAATGCCATGTCTATCTCGCGCAATGTCGGCGGGCTGGCGAAGTACTTCGCACGCATTCTGTCGAGCCGGCTGTACCTGTCCATGCGCGCCGGCAGCAAGAAACTGTTGTCACGAATTCCCAATGCCTGGGAACTGGCCAAACGTACCGAAGAACACATGAAGGGCATGGTTGTTCCCGGCACTCTGTTTGACGAACTGGGCCTCAACTACATGGGCCCCATCGACGGTCACGATGTACTGGCACTAGTGACCACGCTGGAGAACATTCGCGATCTCGAGGGACCCCAGTTTCTCCATGTGGTGACCCAGAAGGGCAAGGGCTACGAACCTGCAGAACAATCGCCGGTCGGTTCCCATTCGCTGTCAAAGATCGAGTCGAAACGAGCCATCGCCAGCGAAACCGCCAACACACCGACCTACTCGAATGTATTCGGGCAATGGCTCGTGGATATGGCCAAACGGGACGACAAGCTGGTCGGTATCACGCCGGCAATGCGTGAAGGCTCCGATCTGATCGAGTTTTCTGAACAGTTTCCGGACCGATACTATGACGTCGCGATCGCCGAGCAACACTCACTGACGCTGGCTGCCGGGCTTGCGGTAGAAGGGGCACACCCTGTGATCGCAATCTACTCCACCTTCCTGCAACGGGCCTATGATCAGCTGATCCATGATATCGCCGTGCAGAACCTTGATGTTTTGCTGGCGGTAGATCGCGCCGGGCTGCTGGAAGACGGTCCGACTCACTCAGGTGCTTTCGACCTGTCTTATCTGCGCTGCGTCCCCAACATGGTCGTCATGGCACCATCTGACGAAAACGAAGCCAGGCAGATGCTGTATACCGGATTCATCACAACCGGGCCCTGTGCCGTTCGCTATCCTCGAGGCCACGGCCCTGGCGCCAGCATTGAAAGCGATATGACCGCTCTCGAAATCGGCAAGGGCAGGCTCATCTGCGAAGGTGAGCGCGTCGCTATCCTGGCATTCGGCACCGTGCTGACCGCGGCGAAGGAAGTCGCAAATCGACTGGGTGCCAGCCTTGTGGACATGCGATTTGTCAAACCAATCGACGCGGAACTGGTGGAACAAATAAGCATGCACCATGACCTGATCGTTACGGTCGAAGAAAATGTCGTCAAGGGCGGCGCCGGTTCTGGTGTGAACGAATTCCTCGCCGCCGCCGGCATCGCATGCCCGGTACTGAACCTCGGTATACCTGATGAATTTATCGGCCACGACCGGCCGGACAACATGTTGGCAGATTGTGGTCTGGATGCCCCGGGCATTGAGTCAGCCATTAGAACACGCGTGGATCAGCTCGGGATCAATCTTGCGAAAGTCATTTCGCTGCCCCGCAACTAGCTTCAATCAAACAGGCGTTAATCACCTTCGCCAAAGAGATGACCCAGCTTACCCGCCTTGGTCGCAAGATAACGCGCGTTGTGATCGTTGTGTCCCGTTTCCAGTGACAAACGTTCAACAATGTCGATACCCAGCTTGGTAAGCGCGTTCACCTTAACCGGGTTGTTAGTCATGAGCCTGATGCGGCTGACCTGGAAGTGCGCAAACATGCTTTTACACATGGTGTAGTCCCTCAAATCCGCATCGAAGCCGAGGCGTTCATTCGCTTCAACCGTATCGGCGCCCTGATCCTGCAGTTCATAGGCGCGAATCTTGTTGATCAGGCCGATGCCACGGCCCTCCTGACGCAGATACAGGATCATGCCAGTACCCTCTGCTGCAATGCGTTCCAGCGCGAGTTGAAGCTGCGGGCCGCAGTCACAACGCATACTAAAAAGCGCATCACCCGTCAGGCATTCACTATGAATTCTGCACAATACAGGCTGTGACTCGGCCAGGTTGCCGAGTGTGATTGCCACGTGTTCCTGCCCCGTCTGGGCATCCTCAAACCCATGCAGGTCGAACTCGCCAAACGGGGTTGGCAGCTTGGCTGAAGCGACGTATACGACGGTCAAATTGAGCTCCGATCAGTCAGAGCGCGATTCTATCAGGTGGTGAATTTGACGGCGAACGAAGCGCTACAGCTTACGCTTCAACACGAGAACCCCGTTTGATTCCTGCATCTGAACACTGCCAAGAAAGCTCATGCCCAGCAGCACATCCACCGGGAATGGCCCTTCGAGAACAGCAGCCCGCACATTATTCACGCGAATACCTCCAACCTCCACCTGAGGCAGGAGCACTTCCCAGGACCGCACCGGGCCACCTGCGGTGATCGATTGCATTTGCCGTCCACGACGCAGATCGACGCCCAGCGACTCGGCAATCTCCCGGTTCATGGCGACGACGTTAGCGCCGGTATCAACAACGAACCATGTCGGCCGCTCGTTAATAGAACCCATCGTGCGATATTGGCCAATCTCATTCAGGGCGATGGAAACCATGGCCTCGGGGGCTTCTTCAAACTGGGTGCCGATGCGACTGGTCAGGTCGAGTCGAATCGTTTCAGTGCCAAGCTCGATGAACGCTTCGCGACTGTCCGCGCTGATCAGTCTGATCCCTTCTTTCGATGTCTCACCGACATCCAATAACTGTTGTTCGCCGTTGATCTCAAGCACCGCCCGATCCTTGAACAGCGCAACCACGTCGATGTCGATAGCGACACTCGCCGCGTTCGCAGCACCTGGCATCGTGCCAAGCGACAAAACAAGCACGACAATCCATATCCGGCGATCGTTCATAACAATGCGCTTCCATTCGCCATGAGTTGCACCAGCGCCAATGTCAACAAACCTGCGACGACATCATCCAGCATAATTCCAAGCCCGCCATCCAGCGACCGATCGCACCAGCTAATCGGCCAGGGTTTCAGGATATCGAACAATCGAAACAGGACGAAACCGACCGTCAGCCAAAACCAACCGCCTGGCGAACTGGCGGGTAGCCACAGCAGCGCAATCCACATGCCCGCAAACTCATCAATCACAATGGCGCCCGGATCCTTGATGTTCATGTCCCTGGCAACCCAGTCGCACAGGAAAACACCACCAATCACAGTGACAACCACGACGGCGAGAAACGCAAGCGGCCCCAGGGAGGACAACGGAATATACAGCAGCAGCGCGAGTGCACTGCCCACTGTGCCAGGGGCCTTCGGCGACAAACCGGAACCAAACCCGAGCGCCAGCAGGTATCTTGGATCAGCAAGGCAGCGCCAGTCAGGGTTCATCAGAAATGCTCGTATCCCGGACGATCCAGGTCGAATGCATCTGCCCCTTCCAGTACCAGGCCGGGCTGCACCAAAATTGTACCAATGGCGGTAATCGGCAACCCAAGACGCGCTGACACCGCCCGGATCGCAGCGTCCTGATCCGGCGCCGCGGTGAAACACAGCTCGTAATCATCGCCACCCGCCAGCGCGCATCGCAACAACTCGTCCGCGGAAATCGCCTCACGCAGGTCGTCGGAGATCGGCAGTCGCGCGGAATCAATCCGCGCCCCCTTCTTGCTCGCGGTGCAAAGATGCGACACATCGGCTGCGAGTCCATCGGAGACATCGATCGCGGCGGATGCAATCGGCAACAGTGCCTCGCCAAGGGCCAGCCTCGGGACGGGCGTTTCATAACGAACCCGCAACCGATCAGGAACTGCCAGGCTGCGGTTCATCAGGCTCAGGGCACCCGCAGCGTCGCCAACGCTGCCCGAGATGTAAATGTTGTCACCCACGCGCGCTCCGCTTCGCCGGAGACCTCGTCCCGCAGGCACCAGACCCAGTACCGTCAGCGTCATGGATAAGCTGCCACGGCTCAGGTTACCGCCCGCGAGCGGTACGCCGTAATGATCCGCCAGACTGACGATGGTTGATGAGAACGACTCCAGCCAGGTATCACTTTCCTGCGGTAGCGTCAGTGCGAGAAAGAACCCAAACGTGCTGGCCCCCATCGCCGCTAGATCAGAAAGGCTCGCGCCCATGGCCCGGGAGGCGGCGACATGACCCGGCGCCTGGTCCTGGAAGTGAATGCCTGCAACAAATGTATCTGTCGAAACACACAATGACTGACCGGCAGGAACATCAAACAGTGCGCAATCATCGCCGGGACCCAATAGCACCCCCGGCCCGGTCGATCGGACCCGGCCGGCGAAGTACTGCTCAATGATGTCGAACTCCCGTCCGGACATCATCAGGGCCCGGAGGCGCCCCGCTCAACCTGCCGGAACTCACGTGACAGATCATCGAGAACTGAGTTCACCAATTTGTGACTGTCCTCGCCACCAAACTGTTTCGCCAACTCCACACTCTCGTTGATAGCCACCCGGTAGGGAATATCGATTCGCTTGACGATTTCGAAACTGCCAATCAGCAGTGTCGCGTGTGCAACCGCATCCAGTTCACCAACAGGCCGGTCAAGGCGCGATGAAACGAGTTCCATCAACTCATCCTGATCGCGTTCAATGCCGCTTAAAAGATCGTGCAGGAAGTCAGTATCAACACGCTTCATGTCATGATCCTGACGAAACTGCGCTTCCACGTCCGCGGCGCCCGAGCCGGTCATTTGCATCTGATAGAGTGCCTGCAGGGCAAAGCGGCGCGCCTTGCCCCTGGACGCCGACGTCGAAGATGACATCAAAGTTTTCGCAGCAGGCTCGCCATCTCAAGCGCAGACTTGGCCGCATCAGCGCCCTTGTTGCCAGCCTTGGTCCCGGCTCGCTCGATGGCTTGCTCAATTGTGTCGGTAGTCAATACCCCGAATGCGACAGGAACGCCAGTGTCGGTGGCTACCCTGGAAAGACCGCTGGCACACTCGCCGGCAACATATTCGAAATGGGCCGTGCCGCCACGAATCACCGCGCCCAGAGCAATAATCGCGTCACACTCACCCTTGTCGGCAATCCGTTTCGCTGCCACCGGCATATCATAAGCACCCGGCACACGAACCACCGTTACATTGCTCTCAGCGACCCCATGACGAGTCAGTTCATCAATCGCACCTGACAGCAGGCTGTCAACGATATAGCTATTGAAGCGCGCCACAATAATCGTGAAACGTGCGGTGGTCGCCGTGAAGTCGCCTTCGATGATCTTGGTCATGATCCTGATGCCCTTGGTAAACCGTTCATCCGCTCTTCGGTTGGAAGATCAGCCTGAGATCGTCGCCAAACTTGCGAAGATCGATCAGCTGCCATTCGATGCGGTGCTGCATACTATCAATTTTCGGGATATTGAGTAATCCAGGCGCATCACCGCCCAGGATGACGGGGGCTGTGTAGATCACGATCTCATCGACCAGTCCGGCAGTTACCAGACTTCCCGCCAGCGTCGCACCACACTCAAACAGCACGTCATGCAGATCGCGAGCGGCGAGCATGCGCAACAGCGGCTCAAGCTGGATACGACCCCCTGTCCCGGTCGGCATGGCAATCTGCTCGGCTCGGGCCGGCGGAACCTTCACATCTTCAGCCGTCACCAGCAACGTGGATTCCTGCTGCAGCAGACCCGCATCAGCCCGGACACGCCCCGTCGGGTCGAGAATCACTACTGGCCTCGTCAACGAGGCGCTCATCGATGCGGCGTCAATATCCAGCTCATCGGCACGAACCGTCAGGCGTGGATTATCGACGTTGACGGTCTGTACACCAGTAACGATGACGGAACTCTCGGCCCGAAGTTTCTGCACATCCCGGCGTGACTCAATAGCGGTAATCCAGCCGCTGGCACCTTTTGCCGGCGCGGTTCGTCCATCAAGACTCATTGCCAGCTTCAGCCGCACAAAAGGCAGTCCGCTTTCATAACGTTTGATGTGACCGCGATTAATCGCCCTTACAGACGATTCCATAAAGGGGAAAGCGACTTCTATACCAGCCTGACGCAGCATCTGGAAGCCAGCACCGGCATTACGTGAGTGAGGATCAGCCATGGCTGCAACGACGCGCGCGACACCGGCATCGATCAATGCCTGTGCACAGGAAGGCGTTCTGCCCACAAAAGAACAGGGCTCGAGCGTGCAATAGACAGTGGCACCGCGAGCACGAGCACCCGCTTCTGCCAGGGCCAGGGCCTCCGCATGAGCTTCACCTGCGAGCAGATGGAATCCTTCACCGATAACCTGACCATCTTTGACAATCACCGCGCCAACACAGGGATTGGGGTGAGTCGTATACCTGCCACGCTCAGCAAGCCTGATTGCCTGCGCCATGTACCGGGCGTCATCCGCTGAGAAGTCCATCCGCTACTTCGCCCGATCGAGTTTGTTCTTGCCCTTGTCAAGGCGCTCGATCTCGTCCCTGAACTCTTTGATATCCTGAAAGCTGCGATACACGGACGCAAAGCGCACATAGGCAACATCGTCAAGCTGACGCAGCTCGTCCATGACCACCTCACCAACATCACGGGTCTTGACCTCACGCTCGCCCGTCGCACGCAGTCTGTATTTGATACGGTTGATCAGTGATTCAATGGCCTCAAGGTCGACAGGCCTTTTCTCCAGCGCACGCAACAGACCACTGCGCAACTTTTCTTCATCAAACGGCTGGCGGGCGCCATTATTCTTGACCACCCGCGGCATGACCAGTTCCGCTGTCTCAAACGTAGTAAACCGCTCACCACACTTTTGACATTCCCGCCGACGCCGCACCTGTTCACCCTCAGCGACCAGTCGCGAGTCGATCACCTTTGTTTCCGTATCTGAACAAAAGGGACAATGCACAGCGTTATCCACCCCCCGAAATAATCAGGCATCTTACTCTATTCATCGGTTTGCCTCCCGCCCGACCCCTCGGCGGTTCTGGTGAAAGGAAAGCTGGTACACTGCGCTCCTTCGATGTTTTCAGACAAACCCCATGGCGCAATACGTTTACACCATGCAACGGGTCGGCAAGATCGTGCCGCCGAATCGCACCATCCTCAAAGATATTTCCCTGTCATTCTTCCCCGGCGCCAAGATCGGTGTGCTGGGCCTGAATGGCGCCGGCAAATCTTCATTGCTCCGCATAATGGCGGGCGTCGATACCGACATCGTCGGCGAAGCCCGTCCTCAGCCAGGCATCAATATCGGATTCCTGGAGCAGGAACCCCGGCTTGATCCGGACAAGGATGTGCGCGGCAACGTCGAGGATGGCGTTCGCGAACTGAAGAACCTGATCGACGAGTTCAACGCCATCAGCGATAAGTTCGCCGAACCCATGTCGGATGACGAGATGGCCGACCTGCTGGAGAAACAGGGCGAACTACAACTCAAGATCGACGCTGCCGATGGCTGGGATCTGGACCGCAAGATCGAAGTGGCAGCCGATGCGCTGCGACTGCCGCCTGATGACGCGGATGTTGCCACACTGTCCGGAGGTGAACGCCGCCGCGTCGCTCTGTGCAGGCTGTTATTGTCGAATCCCGACATGCTGCTGCTGGATGAACCCACCAACCACCTGGATGCGGAAAGTGTCGCCTGGCTTGAGCGATTTCTGAAAGATTTCCCAGGTACCGTCGTCGCCGTCACTCACGACCGATATTTTCTTGACAACGTGGCAGGCTGGATCCTGGAACTGGATCGCGGCCACGGCATCCCTTACGAAGGCAACTATACGGCCTGGCTGGAAGCAAAAGAGAAGCGACTGGAACAGGAACAGCGCCAGGAAGCTGCCCGGCAAAGATCCATCAAAAGCGAACTGGAATGGGTCAGGACTCAGCCGAAGGCTCGTCATGCCAAGAACAAGGCTCGCCTGGCGCGTTTCGAGGAAATGAATTCGCAAGCGTTCCAGACCCGCAACGAAACGCTCGAACTCTACATTCCACCGGGACCACGCCTCGGCGACCAGGTACTCGAACTGGACCATGTCAGCAAGGGATTCAAAGAAGCACTGCTGATCGATGATCTGTCTTTCCAGGTTCCGAAAGGCGCGATCGTCGGCATCATCGGTGGCAATGGCGCCGGTAAATCGACGCTCTTTCGCATGATCGCCGGGCAGGAAAGCCCGGACAGCGGCGAGCTTCGCCTCGGCGAGACGGTGGAACTCGGCTATGTGGACCAGAGCCGGGACGCCCTGGACGGCAGCAAGAATGTCTGGGAGGAAATTTCCGAGGGCCACGAGATACTCAAGATCGGCAAGTACGAGACCCAGAGTCGCGGCTATGTGAGTCGATTCAACTTCAAGGGCGCCGATCAGCAGAAACTGGTCAAGGATCTTTCCGGCGGCGAACGCAACCGCGTCCACCTGGCCAGGCTGCTGAAGAAGGGAGCCAACTTCCTGCTGCTGGACGAACCCACCAACGATCTTGATGTCGAGACACTGCGGGCACTGGAAACCGCCATCGAAGCGTTTCCCGGTACCATCATGGTGATCTCGCACGACCGCTGGTTCCTGGATCGAATCGCCACCCACATGCTCGCCTTCGAGGGCGACAGTCAGGTGGTCTGGTTCGACGGCAACTATTCAGAATACGAAGAAGACCTGAAACGTCGCACGGGCACAACGAGTCTGGTGCCCCACAGGATCAAACACCGCAAACTGGCGTCCTGAACCATTCGAGAGCGATGCAACTCTACCCGCTGGCAAGGGTCCAACAGGACAGATCAGGCCGGTGCCAGATCCCATCTGCCCAACCAACCGAAAGAGTTCGCGCAATGTTACGTCTACTACTGAGCCTCGCTCTCGCAACCGTCATGACGACGGCCACAGCAGACCATCACGGACACAAGGATCCGGCCGCCCACGACATGAAGGAACAAGATAAAGCCAAGATCGATGCCCAGATGAAGGCCATGGAGTCCGAGGGCATGGTGCACAGCGACCAGGAGACCGATAAGGCCAGGATCGAGGCCCAGATGAAAGCGATGGAGTCCGAGGGCATGGTGCACGATGATCACGAGGCGGCGAAAGCCGAGTAGTTTCGCCATCGCTGGCTGGCCGGCTGCCTGATCGGCTATGCTCATCAACGACCGATCACGAGGCCAGAACCGTGAGCGACCTTGCCGTCTACGCATCCTACGCTGAGATATTCAGCGCTCTCGCCATTATCGGCGGCGCCATCTTTGGCCTCGTGCAGCTGCACGAGTTCCGCCAACGACGTCGCTACAATTCCACCGTCGATCTGTGTCGCGGATTTTCCGAACCGGAACTGGGCAAGGCCATCACACTCCTGCGCGACCTGCCCGAAGACATCAGTGGCGAAGACTTTGCTGCCAGGGGTAAGGAATACGAGGCGGCTGCCCTGGTTCTTGGCATGACCTTCGAGTCCATTGGTCTACTCGTCTACATGCGAGCCGCGTCATTTACCGTCGTACAACAACTGACGGGCGGTTTGCTGCTCATGATCTGGCGACGCATCGGCAACTGGGTGATCATGACCAGGCAAACGCACAACAACCCCCGCTTCGGCGAGTGGGTGCAGTGGCTGGCAGAAAGAATTGAGGCTGAGGAAAGTACCATGACCCCGGCTTATGAAGCCTACGCAGACTGGAAGAAAGACTGAGAACCCCGCGCGAGATGCGCATCCTTCCTCCAATCAGGCGAGACCAGCTGACGTCAAATATTCCCCGGGTCGCGCCTCATTGACCTAATGGTCGGGAAGTTCCGCATACCGTGGGTGGTCGCCGGCAAATTCATACCCGGCAGGCTTGTCTGCCAGGTAGATTTCTCCGGCGAGCCGAAACGGCTGTTCGTCAAAGGCGCCGCACCACATCATGTAGCGATTCGGCTTTAGCAGGTAAAACAGGTTTGAGCCACAGCGCTGGCAGAAACCTCTTGCTGCCCACTCAGATGACTCGAAACGGGTAATGTTTGGTTCGCCATCGAATGTCACCGAACCCACTTCTACCGCCATCGCCGGACCGCCATTCCAGCGACGGCACATGGAACAATGACAGGCGTGAACCTCACTGCTCACTTCCCTCGCTTCAAATGTGACAGCGCCACACAGGCAACGCCCCTTGGCATCCATATTATCTATCCCATGCTCACTCACAGTTTGGCTGCGGATCGACGCCCGAATCGCGATAGAAAATCACAACCTCATGGTATTCCACTTCGCCGCAGTTCAGCGCCCGATGTTCGCGACCCGTCGGTTCATCCCATCCGGCGAGCCCCGGTTCCACATCGAACTCCAGCGTCTGGCCATCCAGGTACTCAATCCTGAGCCGGTCACCCGCCACCACGACCGTGAAACGGCGACACACATCCGTATGCCAGTGCGTCGCCTCACCGGGCGCCAGCGTCATTCGGCGAATGAGGCGAGTCGGCTCATCAGACAGGGTTTCCACTTTCACAGCGATCTCTTGTGCAATCTGGTGTGTCCACCGCCAATCTTATTGCATCAGCAGGGACCGCGTCTCCCACCAGAAAACCCCCGCCAATCAGGCATCTATCGCGTCAAGAGCCTCAGAGAGCCGGGTCACCGGCGTGATCTGCACCCCTTCTATCGGCTGTTTTGGCATATTGCCCCGGGGAATGATGGCGCGCCGGAAACCGTGTTTCGCCGCCTCGCGGAGTCGTTCCTGGCCACTGGGAACGGGGCGGATCTCGCCGGACAGCCCCACTTCGCCAAAGCACACAAGGTCGGAGGCCAATGCCCGATTGCGGAAACTCGACACGACCGCCAGCAGCATCGCGAGATCACTTGAAGTTTCAGCGACCCGAATACCGCCAACCGCATTGACGAAGACATCCTGGTCGCCGACCTGGAGGCCACCATGCCGATGCAGTACCGCCAGCAACATGGCCAGACGATTCTGCTCAAAGCCGACGGCGACCCGGCGCGGGTTGCCCAGGGCGCTCGCATCCACCAGCGCCTGGGCTTCAACCAGTAGCGGGCGGGTACCCTCCCACACCACCATGACGATACTGCCGGGGGTCGGCTCTTCCGCCCGGGAAAGGAAAATCGCGGACGGATTCGCGACTTCCTGCATCCCCTTGTCAGTCATCGCGAAGATGCCCAGCTCGTTCACCGCACCGAACCGGTTCTTGCTGCTGCGCAGGGTCCGATATCGACTGTCCGGCTCTCCCTCCAGCATGATGAAACAGTCGATCATGTGTTCAAGCACACGGGGTCCAGCGAGATTGCCTTCCTTGGTCACATGACCCACCAGCAACAATACCGTGCCCATTTTCTTGGCATGCTGAATCAGCGTTGCGGCAGATTCCCTGACCTGGGCAACACCCCCGGGCGCTGAATCGACGTCCTCAAGGTACATGACCTGGATCGAGTCGATCACGATCAGATCCGGCTTGAATTCCTCCCAGGCGGCAATAATGGTATCGACGCTGGTTTGCGCCATGACCTTCAGTTCATCCTGCGGCAGGTTGAGGCGGCGCGCACGCATGGCCACCTGAGAAAGACTTTCCTCACCGGTGACATATAGCGCCCGATGCTGACCGGCGAGGTTGCACATGACCTGAATCAACAACGTACTTTTGCCGGCACCGGGACTACCGCTCACCAGCACGGCTGAACCGGGTACCAGGCCACCGCCCAACACTCGATCAAGCTCATTCATGCTGGTCCGAAGTCGCGGCAGGTCCGTCGATGACACCTCGGCTAACGTCTGGACGGACTGGAATTCACCGGCAAACCCTCGTTTGCGTGCCCGGACGACAGTCGTTTCAACCGACAGGCGCGACAGCGTATTCCAGGCCTTGCATTCCGTACACTGACCCTGCCATTTGGCGTATTCCGCGCCGCAGTCGCTACACACATAAACTGTTTTCGTTTTTGCTGTTTTAGCCACGTCAGCCCCGACAGAACTCGCGCCCGACACGACCCGTTAGCCCGGACATGAGCGTATAGCCGATCGTCCCGTGCAACGAAGCAATCTCCTCGATGGGTAGACCGCGACCCCACAAGATGACGGTATCACCCGGTTCAACCTGATCCCCGGCGTCGAGCTCGACAAATGTCAGGTCCATCGATATCCGTCCCACCACACCGCGACGCTGGCCTCCAACCAGGACCGGTGTGCCCTCGGGCAGTTCACGCGGATAACCGTCGGCATAGCCAATCCCGATCACCGCAACACGAGTGTCCTTCGCGGCGACCCACGTACTGCCATAGCCGATCGATTCGCCCACTGTTATTCGGTTCACGGATACCACGGGCGCCGTCAGCGTCATCGCCGCCTTAAGGCGGTCGTCAGGTTGAGCACCCGGGGCACATCCGTACAACATGATGCCCGGCCTGATCCAGTCAAGGTGACTCGAAGGATAGTTGATGATGGCACCGGAGTTCGCAATCGACAGTGCGACATCCAGGTCGTGGGTCATTTCCATAAATACATCAATCTGGTCCAGATTCTCACGATGACCCGGATCATCCGCATTCGCCAGATGACTCATGACGCCAATCACATTCAGCGATTCGCCCTGGGTCATGCCAGCGCGAAACTCCTCGACCGAAAATCCCAACCGGTGCATACCCGTATCCACCTTGACCCAGACCGGTATGTCCACGTGGTTTGAAGCTTTCAGCAAATCGACCTGATAGCGGCTATGCAGTACAGGCGTGAGACGATCAATGCGGAGCGCTTCGAGCTCCTCATTATCGATGAATCCTTCAAGGACAACGATAGGCGAAGTAATCCCGGCCGCCCGGAGTGACATACCTTCTTCGACCCGCGCGACCGCAAGCGCATCAACATCGCCCAGCAGCCTGCTGACTTCCACCGCACCGTGACCATAGGCATCTGCCTTGACCACCGCCATGGACCGACTCCGCGGAGCGAACTGCCTGGCCAGTTCCAGATTCGCCTGGATGGCATCAAGATGGATACGGGCAACCGGACGGTTTTGCATCAGGGATAATCGTCGTATCCCTGGGCCAGGTCCTCAAACTTCGTATACTGACCAAAGAACTTGAGCCTGCGGGTACCGATCGGCCCGTTACGTTGTTTCAGGATGATGGCCTCGGCAACCCCCTTATCTGGTGAGTCCTCGTGGTAGACCTCGTCTCGGTAGATCGCAATGATGACGTCCGCATCCTGCTCAATGGCACCGGATTCCCGCAGGTCAGACATGATCGGCCGTTTGTCGTTCCTTTGCTCAAGCCCCCGGTTGAGCTGAGAGCCGGCAATCAGCGGACAGTTGAATTCCTTGGCAATATTTTTCAGCGTGCGCGAGATCTCACTGATCTCCGTCGCCCGGTTCTCCACATTGCCCGGCACCTGCATCAGCTGCAGATAGTCGACCACGATCAGCCCGATATCGCCATGTTCGCGGGCGATTCGGCGCGTCCGGGAGCGCAGCTCGTTCGGTGTGATGCCGCCGGTATCGTCAACAAAGAGCGGACGATCATTCAGCATCGTCACAGCGGATGTCAGGCGGGGCCAGTCATCATCCTCAAGCTGGCCACTGCGAATCTTGCTCTGGTTGATGTTGCCCAACGATGACAGCATACGCATGATCAGTGAGTCGGCCGGCATCTCCAGCGAAAACACCACCACCGGCGCATCGCCTCTGATCACCGCGTTCTCCGCCATATTCATCATCAGTGACGTCTTGCCCATGGAGGGACGACCGGCAATCACGATCAGATCCCCATCCTGCAACCCCTGGGTCATGTGATCGATGTCGGCAAAACCGGTCGACAGCCCGGTCAGCGCACCCTTGGTCTGAAACAATTCATCAATCCGCTGTACCGCACGGGTCAGCAGCGGGCGAACCCCCGCCGGGCCACCGCTGGTCGGGCGGGAATCGGCAATCTGGAACACCCTGGATTCAGCCACGTCGATCAGTGTCGCCGCATCGCGGCCCTGGGGATTGAAACCGCTGTCCGCAATCTGGTTACCGGCGGAGATCAGTTCACGCAGGGTTGCCCGTTCGTTGACGATCTCGGCGTAGGCCCTGACGTTGGTCGCACTGGGGGTCGAACCGGCAAGTTCCGACAGTGCTGCCATACCACCGATGTTGTCCAGTTCGCCGGCACCATCCAGCGCCTCGGCAATCGTCACGATATCAAGCGGTTTGTTCTGTTCTGCAAGACTCAGCATGCAGCGAAAGATGATGCGGTGGTCGGAACGATAAAAATCTTCCGGGGTGATAATCTCCGCAACTCGCTCAAAGGCGTCTTCATCGATCATCAGCCCACCGAGCACGGAGCGCTCTGCCTCAAGCGAATGGGGCGGAACCTTCAGGATTGCTGCGGTATCGTCGGACGCTAAAGCCAAAGAAGTGCCACGTATTGTTGTACTCGATGGGGGAGGTCTAGGTTAAAGCCTTCCTGGCAAGACAACAATGTGAAAGCTGTGGATAGACTGTGGAAAGAACGAACCGATTCGAACGAACCGGATGCGACAATGACCGGTAGCGATGGCGCCGCCGGTCATCTGACTTAAAGACGCGATCAGGCCTCTGCGATCACGCCAACTTTCATCGTTGCAACCACTTCCGGATGGAGCTGGATATCGATGTCGTACTCACCCAGTTCGCGGATCGGCCCGTCCGGCAGCATCACTTCACTGTTATCGATCGCAATATCTCGTTTCTGAGCCGCATCAACGATGTCACGAACCGTGACAGAGCCAAACAACTTGCCTTCATCTCCGGCTTTGACGGTGATCGTGACATCAAGCGCGTTTACCTGCTCCGCGCGCTTCTCAGCTTCAGCCAGTTTTTCCCTCTCGACACGCTCAAGCTCGGCACGACGTTCTTCAAACTGGGCGATATTCGCCTTGGTCGCCGGGACCGCCTTGTTCTGCGGAATGAGGAAATTACGACCATAGCCTGCCTTGACGGAAACGGTGTCGCCCAGATCGCCCAGGTTAACAATCTTCTCAAGCAGTATGACTTCCATGATTTACCTCGTACTTAATCCCCGCCTCGGGGATTGTCTCGTGATTGAATTCGTTGTCTTAGATTCAGCCCACTGTCAATCAGTGCGACTGACGCCAGTATGGGCAACATAATCTGTATCATCAGGATGGACAGCATGTAGAAGGCAACGAGCCATCCCACCGGCAAACCCCGCGCCTTGACGAACCAGTGAACAAAACCCACACCAGCGATCACCAGCGGCACAGTCAGCAGCGGCAGCCAGCGGCCCAGTAGCGGGCTATCCACCATAAAGGCCAATACCATCAGCACAACAATAATGCCGCTCATCACCGGCGATAGCCGGAATCCGTGTATCTCTTTACCAAACCCTCCCGGGTTGTACAGCATGCTCTGCATCCAGCGCGCAAGCATGATCGCCAGCAACATCGACAGGGTATGCCCCGTGGCAAACAACCCCACCAGGAGCTGCGTCGCCTGCTGCCGGGTAACCTGCTGCGCCTGATCAACTACCTCGAAATACCAGTCGACAATCATCGCCAGCGCCTCCGCTGACGTCAGCTGGAATACCAGTCCGGCAATGACCGACAGGACCATGGCGGCGGCCAGCGTCAGCTCCCAGGACATGGTCACCCGCAATACGTGGGCCAGCACAAAGGTACCAAGCACCACCAGTAGCGGCATGGCATCGTTATTGAACGCGTACCAGCCAATCAGCGGCAGGCTTGACCACAACAGCACAAAAGCCCCTTCGGCGATGCCACGACGCAGCACCACCAGGGCGATAACCGCAGAACCGAGCCAGTGCAGCAATGGTAATGCAGACGCGGCAACGCCTGCACCGACCGCGTGCAGTCGGCTGCGCATGACAAATTCGGCGAAAGCACGCATCACTTGGCTGCCTGCTGGCGAAATCGACTTACAGGTGTGAGTCGGTGTACGGAATCAACGAAAGATAACGTGCCCGCTTGATGGCCTTCGCAAGCTGTCGCTGATATCGCGCCTTTGTGCCTGTAATTCGGCTCGGTACGATTTTTCCGGTTTCAGACACGTACTGCTTGAGTACGTCGATGTCCTTGTAATCAATCTCGGTGACACCCTCGGCAGTAAACCGGCAGTATTTTCTGCGTCGATAAAAACGTGACATTAGCTGGCCTCCTCCTCGGTTTCGGTTTCGGGTTCGTCCTCGACATCGTTGTCGTCACTATCATTGTCACCGTCAGCATCAGCATCTGAATCGACAGAAGCACTTCGCGCCTCTTCTCGTTCCTTGCGCTCACGACTCTCGCGTTCCTGCTTCATGATCGGCGAATCATCGGTTTCCGCATGCTTCTTGGTCATGATCAGGTTGCGGATCACAGCGTCATTGAAGCGGAACGCTGTCTCGATTTCATCGAGCACTTCCTTGCTGCATTCGATATTCAGCAGCACGTAGTGTGCCTTGTGAATCTTGTGAATCGGGTAGGCAAGCTGCCGACGACCCCAGTCCTCGGTCCGGTGAATCTTGCCGCCGCCCTCAACAATCAGGTTGGAGTATCGTTCAATCATGCCAGGCACCTGTTCGCTTTGATCAGGGTGCACCAGAAAGACGATTTCGTAATGTCTCATCAGTGGCTCCTCTCGGGTTAATGCCTCCCTCAGCGCAGTGCCGGGTGAAGCAAGGAGAAATTTAGGGACGCGAAGTGTAGAGGAAGCCCTGGAGTGTTGCAACCGCCCTCATACAGGGGTTTTCAGGCCATTCGACGCTGGCGATCCGCTTCATACAGACAGATCCCGGTGGCGACAGACACATTAAACCCCAGCGCCTCATTCACCATTGGTATACGGGCCAGGAAATCACACTGCTTGATGGTGTTCTGTCTGAGGCCACGTCCTTCGGAACCCATCACAATGGCAACCGATCCCGTCAGCGGCGTCTCGTCAAGCCGTGCCTCGGCTTCAAGCAGCGTACCGACAATCCAGATTCCCGCCTTCTTCAGGCCGGCCAGACAACGGGCGAGGTTGGTGACCGAGACCAGCGGTACAATCGAGGCCCCGCCAGCAGCCGTCTTGATCGCCGCCTCATTGACCGGCGCGCTGTTGTCCTTGGGCAGCACCACTGCCATGACCCCCATTGAAGCCGCACTGCGCAGACAGGCACCCAGGTTACGCGGATCCGTCACACCATCGAGCACCAGTAGCAGCACATCATCACCCTGGTCGGTGACCTGCCGTATCAGCCATTTTTCATCCCGGGACGCCAGCGTTTCTGCCTCCAGCGCCACACCCTGATGGGTGACAGAAGTCATCTTGTCCAGCGCCTCGACGGTCACTCTTTCTATGGCGATGGACAACGAGTCCGCTTCACGCAGCAAAGCTTCCAACCGGCCAGAGAGCCTGCCCTCACGAATCCAGATACGACGAATACCGGCAGCACCGAGGGCGAGCCGGGCACTGACCGAGTTAATGCCAAATATTCTGTGCACTAGCGTCGCCTGCCCGAGGAACGTTTTCGTCCCTTGCGAGATCGCCGATCACGCTGGCGGTTTCCGGCCTGCCGCTTTTTCCGCCCGGCAGCTTTCTTCTGACCCGGCAACTTGCGACTGCCCAGTGGCGAGTGGGTGACCAGTTCGAAATCGATCTTGCGCTCATCCACATCTACCCGGGCGATCTGCACACTCACCGCATCGCCCAGCCCGTAGATGGTTCGACTCCGCTCACCTATCAGGCACTGGCTCGATTGGTCATAACCATAGTAGTCACCGGCCAGCGTACTGACATGGACCAGCCCCTCGACAAATATGTCAGTCAGCTCAACAAAGAAGCCGAACTTGGCGACACCTGTAATGACGCCATCGACAATATCGCCGACACGGTCGGAGATATAGTTACACTTGATCCATTCCAGCACGTCGTACACTGCCTGATCGGCGCGGCGTTCTGCGTAGGACGTATGTTCACCAAGCTCAAGCACCTGCGCCGTGTCGTAGGGATACCAGTTCCTTCGATCCGGGGGCGCTACCCGATAGACTGCGTTGGTCCGAATGCGCGAATGAATGACAGACTTGATGTAGCGATGAGTCAGCAGATCCGGATATCGGCGAATCGGCGAGGTAAAATGCGTGTATTCACGGTAGTTGAGCCCAAAGTGTCCTTTGTTCTCCGGTTGGTAGACCGCCTGGTTCATCGATCTGAGCAACGCCATCTGCAGGACATGGCCGTTCTTGCGTCCACGAAGCCGATCGACCACAGACTGGAAGGAGGCCGGTGTGGAAAGCCCATCCCGCACGTTGATACCAAACCCCGCGAGAAACTCGCCCAGGTAACCCACCTTTTCTTCATCCGGCGGCTCGTGGACTCGAAACAGACCCGGCTTGTTGTGGCGGGCGATGAACCGGGCGGCACAGACATTCGCACAGAGCATGCATTCTTCGATCACGCGATGCGCGGTGTTACGTGACCTTGGTGTGACCGACTTGACGTTACCGGCTTCATCGAAAGTGAACTGCAGTTCCGAGGAGTCAAAATCAAGCGCGCCACGTTCATTGCGTTGTGCCAGCAGCACCTTGTAGAGATCGTGCAGGTCTTCAAGATAGGGCGCTATCTGCCTGAGTTCCGGTACAGATTCACCACCAAGCACACGGGCTACCTGGGTGTAGGTCAATCGTGACCATGAGCGGATCACACCATCATAGAACTGATAGCCGCTGATCCGGCCTCGTGCGGAGATCGTCATCTCGCAACAGACCACCAGCCGGTCAACGCCGGGATTGAGGGAGCAGAGTCCGTTTGACAGCTTTTCCGGCAACATCGGGACAACGTACTGTGGAAAATACACCGACGTACTTCTTTCATGGGCGGCACCATCGAGGGCACTGCCTGTTTCCACATAATGAGACACATCCGCGATGGCGACAAAAAGGCGCCAGCCGCCGCTCTCTTTCGGTTCGCAATAAACCGCGTCATCAAAATCGCGGGCGTCTTCACCGTCGATCGTGACAAAAGGGATCTCTCGCAGATCGACACGCTGTTCCTTGTCGCCCTCGTCCACCTCGATCGGCATGTGATCGACCACCTCAATGACCTCGTCAGAAAATGACACCGGAATATCGTTGTTGCGTAACGCAATTTCTACTTCCATGTCCGGCGTCAGTTGATCACCAAGCACACTGACCAGCACGCCCTGGGGGATTGCGTGCAAGGAAGGCTGTTCGACAATCTCCACCACGACAATCTGTCCGGTCTTGCCTTCCTTTGCGCTATCCGCTTCCACCAGAATCCGATGATTGATCCGGTTGTTGAGAGGCTCGATAAACGCGAGATGACCCTCGAAGTAAAGCCGCCCGACCAGTTGCTGGGTCGAGCGTTCTACAACTTCGATGATTTCACCCTCGGGCCGGCCGCGTCGATCAAGGCCGCGAATGCGAACCCGGGCACGATCACCGTGAAAGACTGCCTTCATCTGGCGCATTGACAGGAAGATGTCGTCTTCGGAAGCGTCGGTCAGAAGGAAGCCAAAACCGTCCGGATGGGCGCTTATTCTTCCCAGCACGAGTTCCATACGACTGGCGATGCCGTAGACATTGCGGCGATCAACCACCAGTTGACCGTCCCGCACCATCGCCTTCAGCCGATTTCGCAGTGCCTCTCGCTGACTCGCCTGATCGAGAGAAAGCAGTTTGGCAAGACGCTTGAAACTGACCGGCTCACCGAGGTCTTCCATCGTCGCCAGTATGTGCTCGCGGCTCGCGATAGGATTACGGTACCTTTGCGCCTCACGTTCCTTGAAGGGATCTCGTGCCAAACAGTTCTCCTTGTAGCCAGTGGCTTTATTGACAGGCCAGATGGGCCCTAGTAATCTTCGCCGCCTTCATGCCGAGGTGGTGAAATTGGTAGACACGCTAGCTTCAGGTGCTAGTGGGGGCAACCCCGTGGAGGTTCAAGTCCTCTCCTCGGCACCATCTACCATGTAACACGCTTCATAAGCTGCTGATCCATATGAATTCTGTCATCGGAACCATGGAACAGTAGAAAAAAAGTCACCTGTATTCATTTCCATCTAGCACACAAACCGGTGCAGCTTATCCCCATCAGCATCCACCCGTAACCCGAAACACGACATGGTACTGGAGTGGGCAAGAAAGGATGAGGCATCTGACAAAATCATCGCCAGCCATTGGGAACAAGAATGAAAGGTATCGTTGCACAATACGCTTGAGGTGCGTATCCGTACATCCCGTAGCGATGGCAAGGATGATCTCCCCAAAAGCGAGAAGCTATTAGTGCTCACCCAAGTAGCTTGCGTTTCCGAACCGCCCGTCTATTCTCACCGATTTATTCCATAAACTGATCCCGACAAAGAGTTCGCGTTTCGCGTAGCCTCCAAGGGAGAAAGAATACAGTCGATATTATTAATCAATGGCTTACAATGAACTTCGGAAGCTAGACTTCAAGTGAAGTCGATATATACTGTACATATATACAGTATCCGGAGGCCAACAGTGGCAAAAGACTCCAAGATTGAGTGGACAACGCATACCTTCAATCCTTGGTGGGGTTGCACCAAGGTTTCGCCTGCCTGCGATAACTGTTACGCCGAAAAGTGGGCCAAGCGAACAGGACACGACATCTGGGGTCACAAAGGGCCACGCCGAGAGCTATCGGACGCTTACTGGAAACAGCCCCTTGCTTGGCAGAAACAAGCCGAGCAACAAGGGGTACGACCTCGTGTCTTCTGCGCCTCGATGGCAGATGTTTTTGAATGGAAGAAAGGACTCAACCCAATACGTGAAAGGTTGTGGGAACTGATTAACCAGACCCCGAATCTTGATTGGCTTCTCTTAACGAAGCGACCACACCTTATAAACCGTCTGGGACCCCAAACTCCATGGCCGTCCAACGTCTGGCTCGGCACCACAGTGGAATCCCAACGGTTTGCAAATGAGCGGATACCTAAGCTGGTTGAGAACGATGCAACTGTTCGGTTTCTTTCATGTGAGCCCTTGCTGGGACCGGTGGACTTAACCAAATGGCTGGAAGCCGGGCGAATCAATTGGGTGATAGCAGGTGGTGAAACTGGAGCAGGTGCTCGACCAACCGACCCAGAATGGTTCGAGATGCTGAAGGATCAGTGCACAACAGCCGGTGTGCCTTTTCATTTCAAGCAGTGGGGAGATTGGTATCCCATTACGGACGAGGTTCTAGTGTCTTCAGCACGTACACTGGTTGATGACAAATATTCCGTCAGGTTCGTCAAACGTGCCAAAAGGCTTAATGGTCGAACATTGGCAGGCCGTACTTGGGATGAGTTGCCTACACCTCAGTCTTGAGAGTTTGAACCACTCGATAGGATCAGGAACCTTGGATCATCCAAACAGGCTTTGCCTAGCCTTACTTGAAGTTGTTGCCCGGATTCATCCTGAATACTGAGAACATCTTCCTTTCGTAATCGTTCTACTATGTCACGCACATGACGAGTCGCAATGAATCCATTTGTTAAGCAATGCCGATAAACATCCGCGTCCGATTGAAAGTCCCCTGACAGCAATTTACGTTCAAACTCTTCGCGGAAAACTCGCAGTTTCGTGTGAGAAAACAACCCAGCTTGGGCTCCATACGAGTTGTCTTCATAGATATCGAAGTTCGCTTCGCCATTTGCTTCGTCTTCTTTCCAGCAAACTTCGAGGAACTTTTCCAATCCAATATAGTGGTGGCAGCCAAAAATCAGACCATAGAGATTCTTCTTTCTGATGGAAAAAGGGGCGATGAACATGTCGGGTATTAATGATGCGAAATGGTTTGCCAACATACGATGGGTCTGGTTGGGACCGCTGGACTGTGCAGTTTCTTTCGAGATACCAACCGCCTTGGCCTCGTCCTGATCTCCGAAACGAGCAAAGAAGTTGCTCGCGACAAAGAACAGCACATCCGCTCGCTGCAACGTATCAATCTGCTTTACCACCTCGTCACTGATCTGCGTTGCCCCATATTGGTCAAGAAACATCAAACATGGTGTCTCTTGAACAGCGGGTACGATTTTGGGGAAAAGCTCATCGAACTCTTCCTGCCGGTAGAGAATCTTCGCCAGATGATTGCCATTTTCATCCAACACATCATCACCAAGTCGTTCGCTGAGCTTTTGAATATGTTCTGGATTCTTGTCATTGAAAACGAGTATCAATTCAAGTTCGTTGCTGGCCAGAATTCTTTCTGCTTGCAAGCGCACTTCTTCTACGGCAATAACAGGGCTCCCATTGTTCCCAGCATTGTCTCCACCGGGGCCACAGAACAGATCGAAGATGTAACAACGACCACGTGTTCGCAAAACCCAGTTCGGTAGCCACGACCTTAGATAATCACGATAGATTCGAAGCTTGGTTTTCGTACCTTCGTCAAACTCGTCTTCAAAGAATGGGTCCAAAGTGCAGAGTTCCTTTATACCGTGGGGTGACTGTTGTTGACGCCAGCTAGGGTACTGTTGGCTCGTTGTACCTTGAGATTTCGGTAACTGTGAGGGACAGGTTTGAAATATTCAAGTTTAGTGCTGTCGTGTCGTACAAACTCTCACAATGGTCCTGCGGTCGTCTGTGAGCGTTGTAGCTCTTAAGTCCATTGGACCCCAGTGCGATGGCCAGCATGGGGACTATGGAGGCCTCGTTGTTGAGACATTGAGTGGCAATCCCCAGACTGAAATACAAGTCTCTGGATTTTCACTTTTCTGCATCCAAGCATCGGTTGGCGGTAGAAGTGCTGGTTGTAAACAACCCAATTCTTGATCAATACCTATTGGTAGTCAGGACAGTAGGCACTTTGACGCCGTTGACGGGTATCAGAACCGCTGTAAACTGTTGATTCCTTGTATGGATACAGTGGAATTGGCGCCCAGACAGGGCGATGACGGCTTTCCTCGGCACCATAAAACTCGCGTTACCGTGTCAGTTAACGCGCCTCTGCAGTTCTTCTCCGCCTTATACAAAAAAGTTACAAACAATCGCGCACTTCAACCGGTCTGATCTGGTTTAATGGCCAGAAAAAACGGGAGCGCAGCCATGCAGGACGCATCACTGACAGGCCAGAAGGCGTTTACGCTGATCGAACTGATGATCGTGGTCGCCATTATCGGCATCCTCGCGGCCGTTGCCCTGCCTGCCTATCAGGACTATATCAAGACTGCCAACATGTCCAAGGTCCAGGCCCACTTCGAAGAGGCGAAGCGCCTCGCCGACACCACCTACGTCAAGGGCGCGGTGCAACAATCACTCAATCGGACAGTCACCGTACCCAGTGATGTCTCCGGCTGGATCCTGATCTTTAATCAAAATGGTGTCCTTGCCCCTGGTGGCGGACCGGCTTTCGTGTCGGGCGCGGGTGTGGATGCCACCGGACAGATTGGCGTTCTGACGTCCGGGACCTTCCCGACTGCCTCGGTAACCATCGCGCTGCCTGCCTACCAGGACCTTACCGCGTCGACCGTAACCATTGTTGCGAGCAGCGCCCACTAGACACCCGGTCTGATCTTCACTCCTCGTCGAAGGGATCCTTCAACACGATCGTATCGGCCCGATCCGGCCCGGTGGATACAATATCGATGGGTACGCCACAGGATTCCTCAATCCGGTGCAGATAGGCACGCGCGTTGTCAGGCAACTCATCGATTGATCTGACGCCAACCGTGGATTCCTGCCATCCCGGCACTGTCTCATAGACAGGTTTCGGATTCAGGGGATCATCCGCATCGTAGTCCACGCAGATTGACACTGACTCCAGCCCATCCAGCACGTCCATCTTGGTAATGCACAACCCGGAGATACTGTTGATCCTGATAACCCGGCGCAGTGCCGCCGCATCAAACCAGCCGCATCGCCTTGCGCGTCCGGTCGTCGCGCCAAACTCTTTTCCTTTACTGGCAAGGTGACTGCCGACAGCATCAAACAGTTCAGTCGGGAACGGTCCCTCACCCACACGGGTCGTATAGGCTTTGGTGATACCGAGGATGTAATCAAGGTCGCGGGGACCGACACCACAGCCACTGCCAATGGCCCCTGCCGTCGTGTTCGACGAGGTCACAAAGGGATAGGTACCCTGGTCGATATCCAGGAGCGATCCCTGCGCCCCCTCAAACAAGAGATTCTTTCCTTCAGACTGCAACCTGGCGAGGTGCTCGACGATATCCATCACCATGGGCTTCAGTTCATCTGCATAGGCCAGCGACTCTGCCAGCGTCTTTTCAAGCGATACCGCCTCGGCGTTGAAATAACGCGTCAGAACAAAGTTATGGTAATCGAGTATCTCTTCGAGCGATGCGCGGAAACGATCAGCATTGAACAAATCACCCACACGCAGGCCCCGACGGGAAACCTTGTCCTCGTAGGCGGGCCCGATACCACGCCCGGTGGTACCGATTTTCTGGTTACCCCGAACCTTCTCCCGCATCTGGTCGAGCGATACATGATAGGGGAGGATTAATGGACAACCCGGACTGATCCGAAGCCGGGATCGAACATCGATACCTGCCTCTTCGAGCTCTTTCGCTTCCTTGAACAAGGCCGGCACCGACAACACCACACCGTTGCCAATCAGGCATTCGACACCCGCGTGAAGAATACCTGACGGAATCAAATGCAACACCGTCTTGTGGCCGCCGACAACCAGTGTATGGCCGGCGTTATGACCGCCCTGGAATCGAACGACCGCACTGGCACTTTCCGTCAACAGGTCGACGATCTTGCCTTTACCCTCATCCCCCCAGTGGGTGCCGATAACGACGATGTTTTTGCCGGGCAACGACTTGCCGGGCTCAGTCACTTCTTCTGCCCTGTCAACTGCCATTCACCGTCCACTTTTCTGAGTTGCTTGTCTGCCGCGGGATCGTCATTTTCGACCACCGCATAGCCTTCCTGCCTGAGGCGCTGAATTGCCTGCCAGCGGCCCTCGTCATCATCAGCACGCTTCGGTGCCGCGACCTTTTCACGTACCGCGACATTCTCCAGCGGGATCAACGCTGCCAGGGCCTTCAGATCAATATCAAACCCGGTTGCCGCTCGCGCGCGTCCAAATACCCGACCCACATCGTCGTAACGACCGCCCTTCGCCAGGCGTTTGCCAACACCGCCCGGATAGGCTGCAAACACGATACCCGTATGATAGGCGTAGCCGCGCAGTTCACTGAGGTCAAAGTAAACGTCCAGGTCCGGGAAACGGGCAACAACCGCCCGGCTTACCTCCGCCAGATTGACCAACCGCCCCCCGATTCTATCGTTACCAGAGAAAATCTCTGCCGCAGCTTCCAGTACTTCACCCTTGCCACAGAGAGAAGGCAGCGCCTTGATCTGGCTTGCTATATCGGTTGCGAATCCGGTCGAATCCACAACCGCCGCAAGCTCTGCGGTCGCCTTACGCTGGATCAGGGCGAAAATTTCTTCCTGAGTTTCCGGCGCCACATCGGTTGTTGTCATCAAGTCACGAAAGATTCCGACGTCGCCCAGTTCGAGACGAATCGGTGAGATGCCCTGGCCCTGCAGCGAGTCCACCATCAGTGAAACGATCTCAATGTCACCGTCACGGCCCGTATCGCCAAACAACTCAGCGCCCACAGAAACAGGACTGCGCGACGCAAGTTGATTGTCCGCAATCGCGTGCAGGACGGTACCGGCATAACAAAGACGAGTAATTTCTTCCCGACCCAGGCTGTGCGCATCGATCCGCGCCACCTGGGGCGTAATATCCGCACGTACTCCCATCATGCGGCCGCTCACCTGGTCAGTCACCTTGAATGTCTTCAGATCGAGATCGCCACCCGTACCTGTTAGCAGTGACTCGAGATACTCCACCATGGGGGTGACAACCAGTTCGTAGCCAGCGCTGGCAAATGCATCGAGCAGCCGCCGACGCACGGCTTCCAGATGCGCCGCGTCCGGTGGCAGTATTTCTTCGATCCCGTCCGGCAATAGCCAGCGGTCAACGATACTCATGTTCAAACCCACCCATCATCAAACTCAATGCACGACGTATAGCAGTGCTGTGCCCAACAACATGGACCCCAGGCCCACCATCCGCATGGTTCTGTCATCAACTTCCGCCAGCAACATCACCATCTCGCGCCAGCGTCGGGGATACAAAAATGGAATGATGCCCTCGATCACCAGCAGCAGGCAAAACGCGGTAGCCAGTTCCTGCCACATTGTTCCCGTCCAAAAAAAACCGAGGCACAGCCCCGGTTTATCCGTGTTGCCAGCGGCCGTGTCTTACTGTTCGCTCTTCTTCAGGTATCTGAAAAAGTCACTGTTCGGATCAACCAGCAACACATCGCTGGGACTGTTAAACGTCCGATTATACGCTGCCATGCTGCGATAGAACTTGTAAAACTCCGGGTCCTTGTTGAACGCGGCCGCATAGATCGAAGCAGCCTGGGCATCACCTTCACCCCGGATTTCTTCTGCCTCCGCATAGGCCTCCGCCAGGATGACTTCACGCTGCTTTTCGGCATCTGCCCGGATTCCCGCCGCCAGTTCCTGACCCTGCGCCCGATGTTCACGGGCCTCGATCTCGCGCTCAGTATTCATACGATTGTAGACCGACTGACTGACTTCCGGCGGCAGGTCGATCCGTTTGACCCTGACATCAACAACCTGAACACCATAGTCACTGCGAGTCGCCTGATCCAGGCGCTCCGTCAACACGTTCATCAGTTCATCACGTTCACCGGATACCACTTCGTGCAACGTACGCTTACCGATTTCGTTTCTCAGGCCCTCGTTGACGCGATCCCTGAGCAACAATTCAGCACGCCGCGTGTCACCGGAAGTCGCCCGATAGAAACTGTCCGCATTGTAAACCTTGAACTTCGCAAACGAGTCGACGATCAGCGCCTTCTTTTCCAGCGTCAGAAACCGTTCCGGCTCTGCGTCCAGCGTCAGGACCCGGCCATCAAACTTGACCACATCGTTAATAAACGGCTTTTTGAAATGCAGGCCCGGCGGGATATCGGCGCGGGAAACAGCACCGAACTCAAGCATGACCGCACGCTCAAATTCACTCACCACAAACACCGAGTTCGCACCCAGCACCCCGAGCACCGCAACCAGGAAGGCAATAACAATAGCTTTTGTTGACATGATGTACTCCCTAACGGTTGTTTCTATCGCTGCGTGACACGGGTCGACGCGAGGCTTCGCTCCGATCCGGCGCACTGCCATTCAACAAGTTGTCGCCCGAACGAAGTCCGGATCTCTGCCCGCTTGACTCAAGGATCTTGTCCAATGGCAGATACATCAGGTTGTTGCCGCCTTCGATATCCACCATGACCTTGGTCGAGTTTGCAAACACGGACTCAATCGTGTCCAGGTAGATTCGCTCGCGCGTCACCTCGGGCGCCAACTGGTATTCCGCATACAGTTTGTTGAAGCGTTCTGCCTCACCGCGACTCTGGGCAATCACTCGCTGCTGGTAGGCCAGCGCTTCTTCCCGCAGTCGCTGAGCCTGACCACGCGCTTCCGGCACGATCTGGTTGGCAAAGGCGTTCGCCTCGTTGCGGAACCTCACCTCATCCTCACGCGCCTTGATCACATCGTCGAACGCGGCACGTACCGCATCGGGTGGTGCCGTCTCATCCATCTGAACCTTAATGACCTGAATCCCGGTCCCGTATCGATTCATATAGGTCTGGATACGCTCTTGCACTCGCTGACCCAGGCTAGCACGGCCTTCAGTCAGCACGTCGTTCATCACCGACGAACCCACCTCATGACGCAATGCGCTCTCAGTCGCCTGATACAGGCTCTGATCAGGGTTACGAACCCGCAGCAGGTAGTTGGCAACGTCGTTGATCACATACTGGACCGACATCTTCACCCGGACGATGTTCTCATCCTCGGTGAGCATCTCTGAGGAATGCTCGCGTGTCCGCACCTGGGTGACATTGTCACTCAGCACCTCATCGATCAAAGGGGGATTCCAATGCAGGCCCGGGCCAACCGACTCATTGTGCAGTTCGCCGAATCGCAATACGACACCTCGTTCCTGTTCGTCCAGCTGATAAACACCCAATACCAGATAGACCAGCAGCACGCCCCCAAGGGCAAGCCAGATCAGGTTCAGGTTGACCGGGGCAGCGGCACCACCGCCACTGCCGCCAGCGCTGCCACGAGAGCCACCAAACATCTCCGACAGGCTGTTCTGCAACTTACGGAAGGCTTCATCCAGGTCAGGGGGGCCATCATTACCGCGATTTCCCCAGGGGTCCTTGTCACCCCCGCCACCAGGCTCATTCCAGGCCATTGATTTGTCTCCGATTATGTTTCCGGTCACGGAAAAGGGGCGCCATTGTCCCACTATTCCATACATTAGTCATTGCGGGTTGCGATTCACTAACCTGATACGTTGCCGCCCGCTTTTGTCGTCAGCCGATTGAGCCGGTCCTGCTCGATCCGCAGATGCATACAAATTGTGCCATCCACTTCCGTGCGTTCTTCAATGACCGCGCCCAGCTCAAACAGTTCCGCACGGAGCGCCCCCTGGTCCGGTGCCAGCGAGAGGGTCGTTTCGATGACGCCCGATGCCAGTCGAGCGCTGATCGCCTCGATCAGCAAATCCACACCCACACCCGTCTGCGCCGACAACCATACTCGCCAGGGGATTCCTTCATCCGTGTAATCGACACGCGGAGGCTCTGCTGTTACGTCGATCTTGTTGTACACGATCAGTTGGGGCACCGAGTCTGCGCCGATTTCGCTCAACACCGCATCGACCTGCTGCGAATGCAGCTGATGATCCGGCGACGAAGCATCGACCACATGCAGCAACAGATCAGCCTCGGAAACCTCTTCCAGCGTCGCCCGGAAGGCATCAATGAGTCCGTGGGGCAGGTGTCGGATAAAGCCTACTGTGTCGGTCAGAATCGCCCGGCCGATCACCGGTAAATCAAGCTGGCGCAAGGTGGGATCGAGGGTCGCAAACAGTTGGTTGGCGGCATGGACATCCGCTTCGCACAGTCGATTAAACAGCGTGGATTTCCCGGCATTGGTGTAACCGACCAGCGACACGGTGCGAACGTCCGCCCGCCGTCTCGCCCGTCGGTTCTGTGCTCGCGACCGCCGCACACGGACAAGACGCTCGCGAATTCGCTTCATACGTGCGCCAATCATCCGCTGGTCTGCCTCCAGCTGGGTTTCCCCTGCGCCGGCAACACCCATGGCAGCACCCTGGCCGCGACCGGAGCCGCCACGCTGACGATCAAGGTGGGTCCAGCCCCGCACCAGCCGGGTCGACGCATGGCCAAGCTGGGCCAGTTCCACCTGCAACTTGCCTTCATGGGTCCTGGCGCGCTGCGCGAATATCTCAAGAATCAGCCCCGTTCGCGACATGACCCGACGCGCCAGGACCCGCTCCAGATTACGTTCCTGGGCCGGGGTCAACTCCTGATCAAACAGGACGATCTGGGCGTCTCCGTCGAGCGCGGCGTCGTGAATCTCGGCAAGTTTGCCTGAGCCGATATAGGTTTTCGGATCGGGATAGCGTTTGCGGGCACTGATACAACCCACCGGCTCGAGACCGGCTGACACAGTCAACTCCCGGAGTTCATCCGCGTCAGACTCTTCCTGTTCGATATGGACGAGTAGTGCCCGGGTGCCCGATTCCGGCCGATCAAAGAACAAAGCGCGTCCCGCTCAATCCTCGCCTTCGTCCCCGAACGTCGGAAGCTTGACGTTTCGCGATGGAACGACCGTCGAGATCGCCGATTTATAGATCATCTGACTGACCGTATTGCGCAGCAAAATCACGAACTGATCGAAAGACTCGATCTGACCCTGCAGCTTGATACCACTCACCAGATAGATGGATACCGGGACCCTGTCCTTGCGCAATGCATTCAGGAAAGGGTCTTGTAAGGATTGCCCTTTTGACATGTCTTTCTCCTTGTCGGCTAAACCACCGACGCCGTGTCAACAAATCGTCGACTCAAATGGGACAGCATCACACTGGCCCGCTGGGGACGACCGGCCCGCCTGACCGTCCCTTCAGTCTAATATGCTGGCCGTACGCAGCATTTTCAAGATCGGTTCAGTCGATGGCTGATCAGACACGGTCAGGCCATCCCAGCTGCGCAGCCAGGTGTACTGACGTTTTGCCAGTTGCCGCGTTGCCGCTACGCCTCGCTCAGTCAGCGTCTCAAAGTCGAACGCGCCGTCAAGGTACTGCCAGACCTGGCGATATCCGACGGCTTTCATCGCTGGCAAATCAACGTGCAAATCATCCCGCTCCCTGAGCGCCGCCACCTCATCCACAAAGCCGTCGTCCAGCATGGCGACAAATCGCCCGGCAATGGCGGCGTGCAGTGCCTGACGGTCGGCCGGCATGATGGCGAACTCCAGTAGTTCAAAAGGAAGTCCCGGTAACTCACCCTGATGCAGCTCCGTCATCGGCCGACCGGTCAACTCGAAGATTTCCAGCGCCCGTTGCAGCCGACTACGATCATTGGGATTCAGTCGCGCTGCCGAAGCTGGGTCCACCTCTGCCAGACGCGCATGAACAGCAGGCCAGCCCGCCTCGTCCGCCAGCGCCTGAATGTTGGCCCGAACACCTGCATTCGCCGCCGGCAGATGAGCGAACCCTTCCTTCAAGGCCTTGAAGTAGAGCATGGTGCCGCCAGTCAGCAGCGGGATTCTCCCGCGGGCCAGTATTCCGCGGATACATTCGATGGCATCTTCGCGAAATAAGGCCGCAGAGTAGCTGTCTGCCGGATCACGAATGTCGATCAGGTGGTGCGGAATATCCTCCCGCGTTGCAGGGTCCGGCTTGGCCGTACCGATATCCATGCCGCGGTAGACCATCGCCGAATCGACGCTGACAATCTCAAACGGGTAATCAACGGCCAGCCTGAGCGCCAGGTCGGTCTTGCCGCTGGCCGTTGGGCCCATCAGGCAGACTGCCTTGCCTTCAGTGACCAAGACTATCGGCCGCGCAGAAAGAGTCCGTCGAGCTCTGCCATCGACAGTTCAGCCCAGGTGGGACGACCATGGTTGCACTGGCCACTGCGTTCAGTGTCTTCCATATCACGGAGCAGCGCGTTCATCTCCGGAATGGTGAGACGACGATTCGCCCGAACCGATCCATGACACGCCATGGTGGAGAGGATCTCGTCACGATACTCGACAATTCTCTCTGTGCTGCCGTACTCGATCAGGTCAGCAAGCACATCACGGACCAAACGCTCGGCATCCGACTGGCTCAGCACGGCCGGTATGGTACGCACAATGACGGATTCTGCCGACGCCCTCTGGATATCAAAACCAAGCAGGGCCAATTCCGCAGCCGCACCTTCTGCGGCATCCGCTTCCTTGTCGCTAACGGCCAGACTGAGGGGCACGAGCAGCGGCTGCGTCCTGAGGCTCTGGTTATCGACTGCCGATTTCAGCCGTTCGTAGGTAATCCGCTCATGGGCGGCATGCATGTCAACGATCACCATACCCCGGGCATTCTGCGAGAGGATATAGATGCCGTGCAGTTGCGCGATCGCATACCCCAGCGGGGGCACGTCATCGTCTGACTCCGGCAGCGGCGCGGTCGGCGCAGCCGCGGACAGCAGCATGCCGTATTTTTCAACAGATTCGGCCACGCCATGATCCCGCATCTGCGATGCACCAAAGCCCATGGCGGTCTGTCGTGGCTGCGGCGGCTCAGCTTCAGCCGTGGGAGGGGATGGCGACATGGGCGCATCCGCAGGACGAACATCCGCCAACGCATGATGAATCGTTCGAAACACAAAGTCGTGAATCTGACGACTCTCACGAAACCGCACTTCATGCTTGGTGGGATGAACATTAACGTCCACCTGGTGCGGGTCCAGCGTGAGAAACAGCGCGTAGACCGGATGGCGGCCATGGTAAAGCACATCCTGGTAGGCCTGGCGCACCGCATGGGTGACCAGTTTGTCGCGGATCATACGACCATTGACAAAAAAGAACTGCTGATCTGCCTGGGACCGTGAGAAAGTCGGCAAACCAACCCAGCCATACAGGGCGAGGCCGTCGTGCTCGCGCTCGATGTACAGCGCCCGATCCAGAAATTCCGGCCCGAACACGCTGGCGACCCGACGGGCCTGATCAGCGTCAGTCAATGACTTCGGGTAGCGCCGCAATTCCCGACCATTATGAGCAAGCGTGATCGTCACATACGGATGGCTGAGACTCACTTTGCGAACGACGTCCTCAATCCGCTGCAGCTCTGTGCGCTCAGTTCTGAGGAACTTGCGTCTTGCCGGCGTGTTAAAGAACAGATCGCGCACTTCAACCGTGGTTCCGACTGGATGCGGGGCCGGCGTGACATCAGGCGTCATCTCATGACCAGAGGCGGTGACCGTGAATCCTTCGCTGCTGTCCGCCTGACGGGAGGTCAGGCTCAGCCGGGACACAGACGCGATGCTTGCCAGCGCCTCACCCCTGAAACCCAGGGTCGCAACACCGTCCAGATCGTCCTGGTTCTTGATCTTGCTGGTAGCGTGTCTGGCCAGCGACAGCGGCAGGTCATCGGCATGAATGCCGCAGCCATCATCACGAACCCTGACCAGCTTCGCACCCCCTGCTTCAAGTTGAATATCGAGATTTTCACAACCGGCATCCAGTGCATTCTCGATGAGTTCCTTCACGATCGAAGCCGGTCGCTCGATCACCTCGCCCGCAGCGATCTGGTTGGAAAGTCGCGTGGAAAGCTGCTTGATTCGGTCGGGCATAAGTCAGGTGGTTGGTATCTTCAGTACCTGCCCGATGCGAATCCGGTCACTGTGAAGCCCGTTCGCCCGTTTGAGCGCCTCGGTACTGACTCGATACTTCATGGCGATATCGGACAGGGTATCGCCGCGTACAATCCGGTAGGACTCCAGTGTCTCATCCACACCATGCTTTTTCCACGCCAGATAGGAACCCGCCGGCGGGTGTTCGTCCACGTGACGTTTAACGCCATAGAAAATCGCCTTGGCAAGGGCGCGCTGATGAGAGGTACTGCCAAGTTTTGCGGACTCCTGGGGATTCGAGATAAAGCCGGTTTCAATCAGCAAAGAAGGTACATCAGGTGATTTCAGCACCGAGAACGCCGCCTGTTCCACCTGGCGCTTGTGGAGTCTGTTGACAGGACGGATCGCATTCAGCACCTGTTCTCCCATGGCCAGGCTGGACGTCAGACTCGCCGTCATGGACAGATCCAGCAGCACGCCGGCCAGCAGATCATCCTTGTCATCAAGGCTTACGCCGCCGGCACCGCCAATGAGATCAGCCCGGTTTTCTTTTTCCGCCAGCCACCTGGCCGCCTCGGAGGTGGCGCCGCTCTCGGACAACGCATAAACCGAGGCACCTCTTGCATCGGGTGTTTTGAATGCATCTGCATGGATCGACAAGAACACATCAGCCTGGTTTTTACGGGCAATATCCGTTCGTTCGCGCAACGCCAGGAAGTAATCACCCTGACGAATCAGGACCGGCTTGTAACCCGGCTCACGATCAAACAACTCGGCCAGCCGACGCGCAATCGCCAGGGTGACATGCTTCTCATACAGCCGGCCATGACCGACGGCGCCCGGATCATCGCCACCGTGACCCGCATCGATTGCAATCACCACATCGCGCATCTGCTGAGACAGCTGGTCAACCCGGTGTACAACCGGGGATTGCTGCTCACGGGTGTAAAGGTCTATCACCAGACGATCGCCGTACTGCATGATCGGCTTCAGCACAAAAGAACGGGGTTTGACCTCATCGGTGAGGTCCAGCACGACACGCAGATTATCGCCGTCACGGGCGGCGGCTCTCATCTGCCGAATGGGTGTGTCCTGGAGATCGATGCCATCGATTGCCGCGCCCAGCCGCGTAGCATCGATATCAATGACCAGCCGGTCTGGCTGCTGCAGGGCAAAGATCTTGTGTTCTACCGGGCTGGAGACGTCGAATACGATGCGGGTACGTTCCGGAGAGGGACGAACGCGGACCCCTTCGATCACGGTCTGGGCGAACAGGGTGGCTGGACAGCAAATGAGGAGGAAGACCCACCCGAGAAGCCAACGGCTCCGCCGGGTACTGGTTGCAACGATGGACCTTGTCATCCTGGTTGTGGTCACCCTAGCGACTGAGTCGTTGGATGATCTGTTCCCCATGTTCTGAGTTAGCCTCAATGGTTAACCGGCGTCCGTCGCCCGCCAGTTCGAGCGTCACCTGCAGATCGCAGGCCGGGAGGAATCCTTCTCCTCGCTCGGGCCACTCCACCAGACAAAGGTGGCGGCCTTCGAGATAATCATCGATGCCGATATATTCTAGCTCGCTTGGATCGCCGAGTCTGTACAGATCGAAATGGAATACCTCCAGCCCTCCCTCCAGCACATAGGGTTCCACCAGGGTGAACGTGGGGCTCTTGACCGCGCCGGCATGACCAAGCCGCCGAATCAGGCCGCGGCAGAAGGTGGTTTTGCCTGCACCCAGTTCGCCGCGGAGAAAAATCAGCTCCTCGCCGGCCAGTTCTGCCGCCAGCCTGCCCGCTACCTCCAGGGTCTCAGACTCATCCGGAAGCACACGTTGATAGTAATTACTCACTTACACCCTGATTCAGTATTTTTCTTACTTCAGGCAGCAGATCCGTCGCGACCAGGCCGCGCTGACCGGTCCGCGCCGCGCAGGCATCACCCGCCAGCGCGTGGGCGAGAACACCCAGCCGCGTGGCATCATCGAGCGCCAGTCCCTGAGCCGCGAGGCCGGCGATCAAACCGCTGAGAACATCTCCCATTCCCGCCGTCGACATACCAGGATTACCCGCAGTACACAGGTCAAGCCGTTCACCCTCTCCGGACCCGGAGGCGATGAGGGTCCCGGCTCCCTTCAACACGATCGTGCCGCCAAACCGCTGGCGCAGTTCCCGAACCGAGCTAAATCGATCCTGTTGAATTCGATTGTCCTGCAACAGGTTGCTCGCCTCACCGGGATGAGGAGTCAGTACCCAGTTGTCACGGGACTCGCGGGCGAGCGCCATCAGGTTGAGTCCGTCGGCATCAAGTACCACGGGCAGTTCCTCCTCCCGCGTTACCTTGATCGCCAGGTTGTAAATCGCGGTAGACCAGGAGGACCGGCCCAGCCCCGGACCAAGCACCACAACGGAGGAACGGGTCAGCAGCGGCATCAGTTCTCGCGCCTCATTGACGCCCCGTACCATGAGTTCCGGCTGACGCGAGAGGATTGCGCCGACGTGTGCCGGATGGGTAGCGACGCTGGCCATGCCGGCGCCGGCACGAAGCGCGGCCTCAGCGCACATACTAACGGCGCCACCCATGCCGTTGTCCCCGCCAATCACCAGGACATGGCCAAACAGGTTCTTGTGTGCATTGCGTGGCCTCGCCGGCAACAGCGCAAGACACTCTGCAAGACCGAGCGTGCGCACCGAAGCAGTCACATCGCCGACGGAAGTGACACCCAGGGCATTGAAAACCACTTCACCCGCACAATCCGGACCGTCGTTGGTAAAAAGACCCCGTTTACGCCCGATGAAAGTCACAGTGACATCTGCGCTAACAGCAGTACCAAGGCGCGCACCCGTGTCCGCACAGAGCCCCGAAGGCAAATCAACGGCAAGTACCGGGCCCGTAAAATCATTGATCCGGCGGATCAGCGACTGATAATCCTCGCGCACATCGCCGCGAACGCCGGTACCGAGCAACGCATCCACGACCAGCTGAGCCTGATCCAGATCGAGGGTGGCGGAATCAATCATCTGCGCCGAAGTCGATCGACAGAAATCCAGCGCCGCGGACGCGTCCGGCCCCAGTTTGTCGACATCGCCCACAACGACCACGCTCACGGCACGACCACGTTCCGCCAGCATGCCGCCAATGATGTATCCGTCACCGGCATTGTTGCCACTGCCGCAGCAGACCACGACATTGCCTGCTTCCGGCCAACGGGTCATGATTTCTTCGACACAGGCTGCCGCCGCGCGTCGCATCAGCGTCAGTCCGGGAATCCCGAGCACCTCAATCGCATGGCGGTCAAGCGCACGGACATCGTCAGCGGTATACAGATCACAGGCGGATTTATCTTGCATGGCGAAATTATACGGGAACTGTACGCTACGCCCATGAGTTCAGACTTTTACCAGCAGCTGACCAAAGACGTCCAAACCCGGGCGCTGAAACTCGGGTTCCAACAAATCGGCATTACCGATGTCGAACTGGATCGGCATGAACAATATCTCGACCAGTGGCTCAAGGCAGGACGCCAGGGAGAGATGGGCTATATGGCACGACACGGCACCAAGCGAAGCCGGCCCGCTGAACTGATTGAAGGCACGCAGCGCGTGATCACTGCGCGAATGAACTACCTGCCGGCGGAACCTGCGCTACAGGACCGCCTGTCAGAGCCAGATCAGGCGTATGTTTCCCGCTATGCGCTGGGTCGAGACTACCACAAGGTCATTCGCGGACGACTCGCCGTACTCTGGCGTTACATCGAGACGCGGCTAGACGAGGCCGGCATTGACGGCCACACCGGTCGTGTTTTCACCGATAGCGCCCCCGTACTGGAAAAGGCACTGGCTGAAAAATCCGGCCTTGGCTGGATCGGCAAGAACACGCTGTTGCTTAGCCGCAACGCTGGTTCCTGGTTCTTCCTGGGTGAGATTTACACCAGTGTGCCACTGATAGAAACGACTACCGCGCCGATTAATCACTGCGGTTCGTGCGATGCGTGTATCCGGGTCTGCCCCACGGACGCAATTGTCGCGCCGTACGAACTCGATGCTCGTCGGTGCATTTCTTACCTGACCATCGAAAAGAGGGGCGAGATTCCACTCGAGCTTCGCCGACCCATGGGAAACAGGATTTTCGGCTGCGATGATTGCCAGCTGTACTGCCCCTGGAACAAGTATGCCCAACATTCAACGGAACGGGACTTTTCGCCTCGGCACTCCCTGGATACGGCAACCTTGCTCGCGCTGTTCTCCTGGACTGAAGAAGAGTTCCTGAAAAAGACCGAAGGCTCCGCGATTCGTCGTACCGGCTATCAGGGCTGGCTCAGAAACATTGCTGTCGCCCTTGGTAACGGACCGCCGGAAACAGCAGTATTCCAGGCGTTGGAAGAGAAACAGAAGACGGCGGACACGTTGGTTGGCGAGCACATCCGTTGGGCGATCGAAGAGCTGACCCGCCGATCCAGATTGGTGAACTAGAGACTGACGAAGAAGCGATCGCGGTAAAAACGAAGTTCCTCGATGCTCTCGCGAATGTCATCCAGCGCGCGATGCCGACCCTCTTTTCTCAGCTCCTTGAACAGATCCGGTCGCCAGCGCTCGCAAAGCTCTTTTACCGTGCTGACATCGATATTTCGATAGTGCAGATGGGATTCAAGGGCTGGCATGTACTTCATCAGGAAGCGTCGGTCCTGACCGATACTGTTACCGCACAATGGTGACTTCCCTGCCTCGACATGCCGACTGATGAAATCAACGGTGATCTGCTCCGCCTCACTCTCACTGACGCCCTCCGTTCTGACCAGATCCACCAGTCCTGAAGTGGTGTGATGACGCGTATTCCACTCATCCATTGCATCCAGCAAAGCCTGTTCCTGACGGACATACACGACTGGCCCCTCCTCGACGATGTTCAGAGAAGAGTCCGTGATGATGGTCGCAATCTCAAGGATACGCTCAGCCTCAGGATCGAGACCGCTCATCTCAAGATCCATCCAGACGAGGTTTTCGGAATAGCTCAATCAGCCCCCAACAAAATTCACGGACGCTCATGTTAACCGAATTCCGTCGGCCTTGAACCAAACTCCCGCAAACAGCCCTTTGGCAGCGAACCCGGGTAAGTCGTAGAATCGCTGTTTTCGCCAGACTGGTCACCCATCTGTGTTAGCACTCGTTGCTGAAGTTGAAGATCTGAAGCAGGCGATGGGCTCTGCTTCCCTGCTCATTGTCGATCTCTGTTCCGACGATAACTATCGTACCGGCCACATCCCTGGCGCGATTCACGTTGCACCGATGGAACTCGTCTGCGGAATCAGACCCGCGGTGGGCAAACTCCCGGACACCGCCGGGCTCAACGCGCTGTTTTCACGAATCGGCTACCGGCCGGATCTGCACATCGTCGCCTATGACGACGAGGGTGGCGGCTGGGCAGGTCGGTTTCTGTGGACCCTCGACATCATTGGCCACGGCGGGATGTCTTTTTTAAATGGCGGACTGCAGGCATGGCATGCCGCGGGCGAAGCCCTTCAGCGAGAACCCGTAATACCAACGGCAACAACCGTGACCGTATCACCGAACAAAAGCCGAATCGCCAGCAGGGAAGATGTCCTCGCCGGCCTGGATGATTCGGACACAGTCATCTGGGACGCTCGTTCCCCGGAGGAATATCGTGGCGACAAGGTCGTTTCTGCCCGAGGCGGTCACATTCCCGGCGCAATCAACTTTGACTGGCTGGAGGTCATGGACCGGCAACGCCAGCTCAGGATTCGAACTGACATCGAATCTGCACTGGCCGCACGAGGCATCACCTCGGACAAACAGATCATCACTCACTGCCAGACCCACCACCGGTCCGGACTGACCTGGCTCGTTGGCAAGTCACTCGGTTTCGATATTCGCGCCTACGACGGGTCCTGGTCGGAGTGGGGCAATGACCCGGACCTTCCGATCGAGACCGGATGAAATCACTATTCATCCTGTTCCAGCGCATCCTGCCCCAGCATCTGCTGTCGCGGCTGGTCGGATTCGTTGCCAATAGCAGAATACGCCCGATCAAGAATCTGGCCATCAGGCTGTTTACCCGGATTTATCCTGTCAACGTCAGCGAGGCAGTCTCAAGCCGCTACGAGGACTACGCCACCTTCAACGAGTTTTTCCGGCGTAGACTTCGCGATGGTATCAGGCCAGTGTCCGGCGATTTCTGTTCACCGGCAGACGGCAGCGTCTCAATCGCCGGGCGAATTCGGCTCGGCCAGATGATTCAGGCAAAGAACCATCAATTTGCCGTGAACGATCTGTTGGGTTGTAACGGCAATGAACTCCTTCAGGACGGCAGCTTTATTACCATCTACCTGGCGCCGCACGACTATCACAGAGTCCACGTGCCGGTTGACGCACGACTCATCGAGGCACGCTATATTCCGGGCCGGCTATTCTCCGTCAACGGCATCACCACGGAACGGGTCGAAGGTCTTTTCGCCGCCAACGAAAGACTGGTGATGCATTTCGAGACAGACCTGGGGCCCCTGGTGATGGTGATGGTCGGCGCCATGATTGTTGCCGGTATCCGGACCTGCTGGCACGATCGCCCGTATCCGCCCGGCCGGATCAGTCACAAATCCTTCGATCCGGCTCGGTTCTTCCACCAGGGCGAAGAAATCGGCTGGTTCGAGATGGGCTCCACGGTCATCTTACTGACACCCGGCGCCATGCGCTGGTCAGTGAATGCGGGAGACATCACGCAGGTTGGCCAACCCATCGTCGCCGTTCAACCTTCGTTGAACACGAGCACCTCGCTGAGCGACCCGGCACCCAGCAGCCGCTGAATCAACCGGTCCACACCAACGGCTATCCCGACTCCCGCCGGCATTTCACTGACCGCAGCAAGAAACGGCTCATCGATTTTCATTGCCCGTTTTCCCCGCACCACACGCTGCTGGTTCTGCTGCTCAAATCGCTGTCGAAGTTCAATGGCATCATTCAATTCATCGTAGGCGTTGGCCAGTTCGAGACCATCCCAGTAACACTCGAATCGCCTGGCAACCATATCGCCGTCACAGCGCCCCACCCGTGCCAGGGCACACTGGCTGGCGGGGTAGTCAAACACCAGCACCAGCCCATCTAACGAGGGTTCTATGCCCTGCGAGAACAGCACATCCAAGTAGTCATTCCGGGTCCCTTCATCGTCCGGGTCACCTAGGTGTTGAATGGCGTGCGGGAAACTTGCCCTTGCCAGGTCCGCGAGATCACCGATTGTTGCCCGGTGAGGATTGATGCCAAATTCGGCGGCGAACAGTTTTCGGTAACTCACCCTTCGCGCTGACTGATGTTCCCGCCCCAGCATCTCCGTTAGCACAGCAATCAGGGAACAGAACTCATCTGCCAATGCATCAAGAGCGTCGTCCGGCTGATACCATTCCAGCATCAGGAACTCGGTCCGATGATTGGGGCCCTGCTCACCACTTCGGAACACCGGGCCAAGCTGATAGATCGGTCCGACGCCGAGCGACAACAGTCGCTTCATGAAGTATTCAGGGGATGTCTGCAGATACTTCGGTTCACCGGAGACCGACGTTTCCAGGCTATCCAGGTGCAGATCAGGAACGGACGCCCTGCCAAGCACGGGCGTCATCACCTCGGTCAGACCCCGCCCGTCAAAAAACTCGCGAATACCTTTCAGCACGGTGGCGCGACGCGCCAGCAGTGCAGGTACAGAATCAGTTCTTGACGCGGTTCTGATATTCACCGGTGCGGGTATCGACCCGAATCACTTCGCCAATATTGATGAAAAGAGGAACCTTGACCACGGCGCCTGTGGTCAGCGTGGCAGGCTTATTGCCGCCCTGGGCAGTGTCGCCCTTGAGGCCCGGGTCGGTTTCCGCCACTTCCAGCTCAACAAAGTTTGGCGGATCGACGGATATCGGGGAATCGTTCCAGAGCGTGACGACGTACTTGTCCTGCTCCTTGAGCCAGTCCAGTGCGCCGGCGACGGCATCCTTGTCCGCGGCAAGCTGCTCGAAGCTGCCGTCGGTCTTCATGAAATGCCAGTACTCCCCATCGGTGTACAGGTATTCCATATCAACCTCCATCACATCCGCCCCTTCAAGGGATTCGCCAGATTTGAACGTGCGCTCCCAGACACGACCGTTAATCAGATTCTTGAACTTCACCCGATTGAAGGCCTGACCCTTGCCGGGCTTGACGAACTCGTTCTCAACAATGGAACAGGGATCTCCTTCCAGCATCACCTTGAGACCGCTTTTGAATTCATTGGTAGAATAGCTCGCCATTCAATTTCTCTGTTCGCCAAAAGGGCCCAATGATACCGCTTAAGGACCGTACTTGGCAGAGTCAGCCCTGGCAATGGCAGCTCGGACATGCGGTGCAGGATGCCAGCGAACTGGCCGCGTTGCTGAATATCGAATTCGAGCCAGTGCCGACGCGTTTTCCCCTGAAAGTACCACATGCTTTCATCCAGCGGATGGAACCCGGTAACCTGGCCGACCCGCTACTGCGCCAGGTGCTGCCCGTCCAGCATGAGAATGAAATGCGAGCCGGCTACCATTCGGACGCGGTCGGCGACCTTGCGGCCGCCAGCGGTCCGGGGATGTTGCACAAGTATCAGGGTCGAGTGCTGGTCATCGTGTCCGGTGCCTGTGCGATTAACTGCCGCTATTGTTTCCGCCGCGAATTTCCCTATACCGATTTCCAGCCTGACCAGGCGGACTGGGATCAGATCGTCGCGCAGGTCAGCGAAGACAACTCGATCCACGAGGTCATACTGAGCGGTGGTGACCCGTTGGTCATCGCCGATCGCAGACTGGCGCTACTGGCACAACGACTCACAAGCATCAATCATGTCGATACGATTCGAATTCATTCCCGGCTTCCCATTGTGCTACCCGCTCGCGTCAATGATGAACTCTGCCATTGGATCAGCGACCTTTCCGCCACCATCGTCATGGTGGCGCACGCAAATCATCCCAATGAGATCGACGATGACGTTCGCGCTGCAATGGCAAAGCTCCGCCGTGCCGGTGCCACGCTGCTCAACCAGAGCGTCCTGCTAGCCGGCATCAACGACGAGGTAACCACGTTGGCAGCACTTTCCAGGAAACTGTTCCAGGCTGACATCCTGCCCTACTATCTACACCTGCCGGACCCGGTAACCGGCACCCATCATTTCAATATCGAACCGGCGCGGGCCATTCGTCTGATGGCTGAACTTCGTCAGCGACTGCCGGGTTATCTTGTACCTCGACTGGTCAGAGAGGTCGCAGGTGCGCCTTCCAAGGTGCCGGTATTCTAGACCTTCTCTGGTATAGTGATTGTTAGAAGATGGCGAACACAAAACCCGTCCGGCTCCTGATTCTTGAAGAATCCCAGAATCGCGCCGAAGAACTCATCGTGCTCCTGAGGACGGCGGGCAGGGCTACACGTGCCCATCAGATAGAGTCGCTTGCTGACCTCAATGAAGAACTGAACAAGCAGCATTGGGACCTGATGCTGGCATCACCGGAAGCAGACGGTGTCACTGCTGAAGATGCCATCAAGGCAATCTCTACCGCCGAAAAGGACATCCCCGCCGTCATCATCGCCAACGATCGCGAACCCAATTCCATCCTTGAGGGACTCAAGATCGGCGCCCAGGATGTCGCCCTGCAGGACGACGACGAACGACTCGTGCTGATTATCGAGCGCGAACTGCGCAATCTCGAAAATCGACGACAGCGACGACGCGCGGAAAAAGAACTGCGGGAAACCGATCGCCGCAATCAGCTGCTGCTCGACAGTTCCAATGCTGCTATCGCCTACGTCCATGAAGGCATGCACATTTATACCAATCGCGCTTACTGCGACCTGTTCGGGTACGAGGACGAAGACGAGTTCGCCGGCATCCCAATCATCGATCTGATCTCGTCGGAAGACCAGGAGAAATTCAAGACTTTTCTCAAGGCTGTCGCCAACAACGAAAACGACACTGAAGAATTTACGCTCATATCCAGCGACGAATCCAAGATTCTATCGACCATGTCGATGACACCAGCGCAGTATGACGGTGAATCCTGCACCCAGGTCGTTATCCGCCCAATGAGCGACGAAAGCGAACTTGAGGATCGAATCAAGGAAATCTCAAGTCAGGATCTGCTCACAGGTTTGATGAACCGCCAGTACTTCGTCGAACACCTGGACCTGGCTATCGATCAGGCGAGCGACGGAAACACCGGTTTCGTGCTGCTCTACATCGCGATCGATCATTTCACGCGCACGCGTTCAGAAGCCGGAATTTCCAACGCCGATCTGATTCTGGGAGATATCGCGTCACTGATCCGGACCAACACGGACGAGACTCATCTGATGGCACGTTTTGGGGATGACGTTTTTACGATGTTGTATCGCGGCTCAGACATGGAATCTGCCTCGGCACTCGCGGAGGATATCCGGAAGCGGGTAGAGGACCACATGTCCGATGTTTCCGGCAAATCCTATCAATCAACAGTGAGTATCGGCCTTTCAGTTATCGGCGAGAGTTCGCCTTCCAGTGAAGAACTCATCTCCCGGGCTCACAAGGCAGCGCTCAGCATCGAGGATGGCAACGGCGTCAATTTCTACCAACCCGAGCAGGTCACGGTCGGCGAAGAAGGCAGGGCGCTCACTACCGAGGAGATCAAGGATCTTGTTCGCAAGGCGCTGAAAGACAACCGTTTCAAACTGGCATTCCAGCCGGTGATCAGTCTGCACGGAGATGAGGAAGAACAGTTCGAAGTCCTGATCAGGCTGCTGGACGACGATGACAATGAACTCTACCCGGGCCAGTTTCTCGATCCCGCATCCGACGCAGGGCTGATGGAAAAGGTAGATCGTTGGGTCATCCTGCAATCGATCAAGCAACTGGCGGATCACCGCGCCCAGGGACATAACACCCGCCTGTTTATCAATCTGTCCCACAAGTCGATCGCCGATGAGAGTTTTCTGCCCTGGTACAGCGTCGCCCTCAAGGCGGCCAAACTACCCAGCGATGCGCTCGTGTTCCAGTTCCACGAGAACGATGCAACCGGCTACATCAAGCAGGCGACCGCCTTCGTCAAACAGTTGAACGAACTGCACTGCAAGACCTCAATCAATCACTTCGGCTGTTCGCTCAATCCATTCAATCTGCTAAAACACCTGACACCCGATTACGTCAAACTCGACGGTTCCTTCGCTGCCGAGATCGAGAACAGCAAGGAGAAGCAGGAAGAGCTCATTGAGATGGTCCAGTCGCTGCAAAGTCAGGGTGTGCTAACCGCAATTTCAGGTATTGAATCTCCGAACGTGTTATCGACCCTGTGGCAGGCAGGGATCAATTACATCCAGGGTTTCTACATTTCCCCGCCGCTCGACGATATGAACTACGACTTCGCATCCGAGGATCTGTAGTCAGTCGTCGGACTATGCCGGTCCGGAATTCCCATCAGATACAAGATACCGTCCAGGCCAAGTGTCGAAATGGACTGCTCCGCGCTCTCCTTGACCAGCGGTTTGGCATGAAACGCAACACCCAGTCCAGCGACAGACAACATGGCCAGATCATTGGCACCGTCACCAACAGCGACACACTGTTCAAGGGAAATACCTTCCCGACCGGCGATCTCCTTCAACAGGTCCGCTTTGCGCTGGGCATCAACAATAGGTTCGGCCACCCGACCGGTTAACGCACCACCTTTGATCTCAAGTTCGTTGGCGTAAACATAGTCCACGCCAAGCTTCTGCTGCAGTATCTGACCAAAGTAGGTGAATCCACCCGAGAGAATCGCCGTTTTGTAGCCCAGGTGATTCAAGGTCCTGAACAGCCTTTCCGCCCCTTCCATCAATGGCAGCCGACTCGCGACATCTTCGAGTTTCGACTCGGACAATCCTTCCAGTAGCGCGACACGCTGCTTCAGGCTTGCCTTGAAATCCAACTCACCCTGCATGGCTCTTTCCGTGACCGCGGCGACTTCTTCGCCGACCCCCGCCAGCAGAGCCAACTCGTCAATCACCTCCGTCGATATCAGGGTCGAATCCATATCAAAGGCAACCAGCCGACGGTGACGCCGGAACTGGTTGTCTTCCTGTACGGCGACATCAATATCCATCTCGCCGCCAAGCCGAACCATCTGCTGCCGGAACTGGGCGATGTTGGCCGACTCGCCGCGCAGCGAGAACTCCACGCAGGCACGGGTTTCATCCCCGTCGTCTTCAAGCGGCACGCGCCCCGACAACCGAACAATGTTGTCGATATTCAGATCGTTTTCTATTACCACCTGGGAGACGGCTGCAAGATGTGACGCCCTGATTTTTCTTGCAAGCAGCGTCATGATGAGCCGCTCCCGGCCCTGAAGGCCGACCCACTTGTCGTAGGACTCCATGTCGACCGGCGTAAACTTGATGTTGAGATCCAGTTCATGAGCCAGAAACAGAACTTCTTTCAACACTGAATCCGAGGTGCCGGGGATACTGACGAGAATGCCCAGCGAGAGATAGTTGTGAATAACCGCCTGACCAACGTCAAGAATATCCACGTCGAACTCACCAAGCAGCGTGGTCATCGCGGCAGTGATCCCCGGTTTGTCCTCGCCGGAGATGGAAATCAGTACAATCTGTATCATCGGATTCGCAGAATCAGTGTTTGACGAATTATCCGTCATTCTCCACCTGGAACTCAAAGCCGGTATACTCGCGCAACCGTCGCACCGCCCTTAGAACCATGTCTCCTAGAGTCAAACTGATCCTCGTGATTCTGGTGCCAATCCTGATTGGCTGCTCGGCCGGCACAATCGCTTCGTGGCGGTGGGCAGTCGAACATACCGAGGCGCAGTCACGGCGATTCGCCAACGCGCTGGTTGATCAGCTCGCAATCACCGTCTCAGATCCCCTTATCCAGGGGGATGTGCTGAGCCTGAACGTGATGCTGAACGACGTTCTTGAGCGAGGGGACGTTGCCTACGCCTCGATCTACGGCACTAACAATAGCCTGGTGGCGCAGGTGGGAAGACGTACAGAATCGATCGTTCTGTTCAATCGGGACGTCACGTTCCAAAATGCCAGCGCCGGCTACGTCCAGATCGGACTGGACCACAATGCCATCGCGGCAAAACTCGCTGGCGCACTCGTCACAGGTGTCCTTGTGACCACCATCATCGTGGTCCTAATCACGGCGCTGCTCTGGCGCTACGGTGATCTTGTCTTTCTCTGGCTCACGCGAACCGGCGAGCTGATCTCAGCTCCCTCACGGGCAAGCGGCCAGAACGGTACGGCCGTGATGGAACCCGCCGAATCCGGCGAGCGCACTGTTCTCGTAATCAAGATCCGGCCGGCCCGGCACATTGATGAACATCTGCAGAAGATATTTCAGGCGGTCGCACTCTATGGCGGCGATGGAGCGCTCACCGACGGCGACGATGTGATCGTTCTGTTCAACCGGGACAACCAGGTCCCCAACGCAATCTGCACGGCCGAGCTGGTAGAAACCCTGATGTCCAGGGCGAAGGGCAACATCACGACCAAACTCGGTCTGCATACCTGCAATGAAACGGACGAGGACCTGGACAAGGCACGAAAGCATACGACCTATCTTGCTTCCATTGCGGATAACAGCCTGCTGGCGAGTAAGGCCGTATTTCATTCCTGCGGTGACCAGAGCCAATTCCGGCTGGAGAAATATCACAGCTCACTAACTCCCGACGGCGAGGTCTACTTTCTGGACACTGTGAACGAAACCAGTCGGGCACTGATCGAGCGGCAGGCGGACCAGCTCACCCAGACTGGCTAGCGCGCGACGCAGCGAGCGCAACAGCTCAGAAGAAAAACGCCCTGCGCGATTTTTCAGGCATTTGGTGCAATATCCGCGCTAGGTCTGCTTTTCTACTGCGTCGACCTTCTGGAAACCACGCGGTAGTTTGAGTCCTCGTCGGGCCCGTTCACCCCGATAATGTTCGAGGTCACTCATTTTCAGGCTGAGGTGACGCTTACCGGAGTGAATCAGCAGCGTATCGTCAGCACCGATCACCGCGATACAGATCATGAACTCGGTCCGGTCAGCCACCCTCGCGGCAGGTATGTTCATGATCTTGTTACCCTTGCCTCGCGCCATTACCGGCAGATCTGAAACCGGGAAAATCAACAACCGTCCCTCATTGCTGAACGCAGCAATCAGGTCGTTTTTCAGGTCACCTACCGGCTGCGGGGCGATAGTCAGCGCCCCTTTCGGCAGCGTCATCAGAGACTTGCCAGCCTTGTTCTTGGTGATCATGTCCTCAAGGCTGGCGACAAATCCGTAGCCGGCATCACTGGCGACAACGAACTGCCGCTCCCGGTCACCGGTTACAACACCGGTAAAGTAAGCCCCGGAGGGCGGTTTGACCCGGCCAGTCAGGGGTTCACCCTGGCCGCGGGCCGATGGCAGTGTGTGATTCGCCACCGTGTAGGCACGGCCGGTCGAGTCCACAAACACCGCATCCTCATTGGAACGCCCTTCCACCGCACACAAAAAACGATCCCCCGAGCGGTAGTTCAGCTCCGCTGCATCCACATCATGTCCCTTCGCCGCCCGAATCCAGCCCTTCTCTGACAACACAACCGTCACCGGCTCAGTTGATATCAGATCTTTCTCCCGGAAAGCCTGTGCCTCGGCACGGGTGACAATGGGAGACAAACGATCATCGCCAAAAGCCTCGGCGTCTGCAGTCAGCTCTTTCTTGATCAACGTCTTTAGCCTGGCTTTCGAATTGATCGTCTTCTCAAGATCAATCCGTTCCGCATCCAGCTCCGCCTGTTCGCCGCAAATTCGCTCTTCTTCCAGTCGCGCAAGATTTCTCAGACGCAGATCGAGAATCGCGTCGGCCTGACGTTCCGAGAGTTTGAACCGCTTGATCAATGAATCTCTGGGCTTGTCTTCTTCACGAATGATCCTGATGACTTCATCGATATTGAGATAGGCAACCAGCAAACCTTCAAGCACATGTAAACGATCCATGATGCGCTCAAGACGATGACGCAAACGCCTGAGCACCGTGACCTGACGGAACTCAAGCCACTCGGACAACAACGACTTCAGCGATTTGACCTCTGGCCGGCCGTCAATGCCGATCATGTTGAGGTTGACCCTGAAACTTCGCTCCAGATCGGTGGTCGCGAACAGGTGGTTCATCAGGGACTCGACATCGACCCGATTCGAACGCGGCACAACCACGATTCGCGTCGCGTGCTCATGGTCCGATTCGTCCCGCAAGTCCACCACCATAGGCAGTTTTTTCGCCTGCATCTGCGCAGCAATCTGCTCAAGGACCCGCGTGCCGGAAACCTGATAAGGCAGGGCAGAAATCACAATGTCGCCTTCCTCAACCTGGTAAACGGCGCGGGCACGAATCATGCCCCGCCCTTTCTCATAGATTTCTCTGATCTCAGCATTGCTCGAAATCACTTCGGCACCCGTTGGGAAATCAGGCCCCTTGATGTGTTCACAAAGATCGGCAATGGTGGACTTCGGTTTGTCCAGCAGACGAATGCAGGCGCTAACGACTTCACGCAGGTTATGCGGCGGAATGTCCGTTGCCATGCCGACAGCGATCCCGGTGCCACCGTTCAGCAGCACATTCGGCACCCTGGCAGGCAAGGTCGCAGGCTCTTCCATTGTGCCGTCAAAATTGGAGATCCAGTCCACTGTTCCCTGCCCCAGTTCGGACAGCAGCAGCTCGGCATATTTGGTCAGACGCGACTCGGTGTAACGCATTGCGGCAAAGGACTTCGGATCATCCGCCGATCCCCAGTTTCCCTGCCCGTCAACCAGCGGATAACGGTAACTAAATGGCTGCGCCATCAGCACCATCGCTCCATAGCTGGCCGCATCCCCGTGCGGATGATACTTGCCGATCACATCGCCCACAGTCCGTGCTGACTTCATATACTTGGCGTCCGGACCCAGCCGCAATTCGGACATTGCATAAACGATGCGCCGCTGGACCGGTTTCAAACCATCGCCAATATGCGGCAGTGCACGGTCATTAACGACGTACATCGCATAGTTAAGGAATGCATTCTCGGTGTATTCCCTGACCGAGACTGTTTCGGTTTCAAATTCGCTCATCGCTTACACCAGTTCCGCTTCGTTGCCTTTCTTCTCGAGCCAGGTTCGTCGATCCGCAGCTCGTTTCTTCGACAGCAGCATGTCGAGCATCTCATGCACCCGTTTGTCAGAATCAATATCGAGACGAATCAGTCGTCTCGTGTCCTCGGCCATCGTGGTCTCTCGTAGCTGTGCCGGATTCATCTCACCCAGCCCCTTGAATCGCTGAACCACAACCTTGCCCTTCTTTTTCTCAGCTTCAATATGCTCGAGAATGCCGTTGCGCTCTGGTTCATCAAGGGCGTAGAACACTTCCTTGCCGACATCGATTCGATACAGCGGCGGCATGGCGACAAACACATGCCCCTCTCTTACCAGTTCCGGGTAATGTCGAAAGAACAGCCCGATCAACAAACTGGCAATGTGCAGTCCATCGGAATCTGCATCGGCAAGAATACAGACCTTGCCGTAACGCAACCCGTCCAGGTTGGTAGTACCGGGATCGATACCCAACGCAACTGAAATGTCGTGCACTTCCTGGGAGCCGAGAATCTCTGCTGGATCATCCTCCCAGGTGTTCAGGATCTTGCCACGCAGCGGCAGAATGGCCTGAAATGTTCTGTCACGAGCCTGCTTTGCAGAGCCACCGGCAGAATCACCTTCGACGAGGAACAGCTCACTGCGAGTCGAGTCTTCGCTGGTACAGTCAGCCAGCTTGCCTGGCAGTGCCGGCCCGGAGGTTACCTTCTTTCGTTCGACCCGCTTGCCGGCACGAAGCCTTGCCTGGGCGTTGGCTATGACCATCTCGGCCAGCTGCTCAGCCTCTTTCACATGCTGGTTGAGCCACAGACTGAACGAATCTTTGACCGAACCGGAGATAAAGCCGACCGCCTGCCGGGAGTTCAGGCGTTCCTTGGTCTGGCCAGAAAACTGGGGATCCAGCAGCTTCGCCGACAATACATAGTTGCATCGCTCCCAGACATCATCGGCGGTAATCTTGATGCCACGGGGCAGCAGGTTGCGGAATTCACAGAACTCACGCAGTGCCTCAAGCAATCCACTGCGCAGTCCGTTGACGTGAGTGCCACCCTGGGCCGTGGGAATCAGATTCACGTAACTTTCGGTAATCAACTCTGACGGCGCCACCTCGGGCGACCATTGTACGGCCCAGTCCACTGCTTCAGTGTTACCTGCCATGGAGCCAATAAACGGTTCATCCGGCAGCAAGGTCAGGCCTTCCAGCTCAACCGAAAGGTAATCGCGCAATCCCTCCTGGTAACACCATTCATGCTCCTTGTCGCTCTTGGATTTCGCCGTCTCGTCGGTAAATATCACCCTGAGCCCCGGACAGAGCACTGCCTTGGCGCGCAACAGGTGTTTCAGGCGCGGTACCGAAAATTTAGCGGAGTCGAAATAGCTGGCGTTCGGCTTGAAATGAATCATCGTGCCAGTATTGCGCTTGCCGACATTTTCCTTGACCTTGAGGTTGGCGACCTTCCTGCCGTTCTTGAATGCCATGTGATGCAGCTTTCCGTCACGCTTGACGAAGACTTCAAACGTCTCGGAAAGCGCATTCACCACGGAAACACCGACGCCGTGCAGACCACCTGAAAACTTGTAATTATCGCTGTTGAACTTGGCGCCCGAATGCAATCGGGTCAGGATCAGCTCAACACCGGACACCTTTTCTTTCTTGTGAACATCCACCGGCATACCACGTCCATCATCACTGACGGACATGGAACCATCCTTGCGAAGCGTGACCCTGATCTCAGTCGCGTGTCCTTCCAGGGCTTCATCGACACTATTGTCGATGACTTCCTGGGCCAGGTGATTGGGCCGTGACGTCTCGGTGTACATACCCGGCCGTTTGCGAACCGGATCGAGTCCTTTTAGTACTTCAATGGAATCAGATTGATAACCTTTGCTCGCCATGAGTGTCCTGATAGTAAAAACATGCCGTCATCCAGACGCTGAGAGCGTCTGGAAATTCAGCGGGTAGTCGGGTGCCGTCCTGTCGCGGACGGTAGGTTGAATTTCGACGTGAGAGAACCGCCTCACAAATAGCAGTTGACCGCGTACACGACCAGGCTCCGTGTTCGAAGCGTTACTTTCAATGACCGTAAATTATAACCGCTAGGCGAGCGGCATGCGCGTGAAATTTCAGTCTGCGTAGCCGTGTAATCCCGGTAAAGGGACCAGATCCAGGGAACGCCCTCGTTCAATGCAGAACGTCAGCAATTCACCCAGGAATCGATTGATCTGGGACTTTTCATCAGGTTGGTACATGTGGCGATTAGGGGTCTGATATCGATACCTGAAGTTGCGGTGTCGCTGAAAGCTGACCACTTCGGCCGATTTCACATCATGGTACAGGCGCACTTCGAGTACCGGCCACCTGACCCAGGGTTTATCCTCTTCATTCGAGACACGCACCGTGAGCATGGTCGTGAACGGACAACGCTCATTGATGGTAATGCTGACAACCGCGCCATCATCCGTCGTGCCTTCGATACCGAACTCTATGAAGTCCGTTTCCATCAGCGATGGAAACAGGCGAAGCAGTCGAATGTAGTTCGAATCACACTCTGCCATATCGGCGACCAGATTCGGAATGTATCTGCGATTTTGAGTCATCAACACTGGTTGAAAGTTCTAATGACAAAAAGGGTAACACATCAATTGGCTGCCTTGATGATTAAAAATCGCTTGAAATACAGTGCGAAATCAGTTCGACGTTAATCTGTCAAGTACCATCGATTCGATTCGGTCCAGGGCACCACGATTTCTCTCCATCACCTGGTCAGCACTTTTAATCATCCGCTCTCGAACATCCGATGAGGTAAACAATTCCTTCAACACGACGGTTAATTCCTGCGAAGACTCGATCACTTTCATTGCACCCGCGTCAACAAACTGTTGCGCGATCTCCTCAATGTTGAACAGACAAGGCCCCATGACGAATGGCGTACCCAGGCTGGCCGGCTCCATGGGATTGTGACCGCCGACTTCAGAGAGACTACCGCCAACAAATGCAACCTCCGCCAATGCATAGAAGTAGATGAGCTCACCCATCGTATCCACCAGCAGTACCTGCGTATCCGCCGAACAGTCAATGCCCTGGCTGCGACGCCGTACCTGGACTCCTCGCTTCCGACAGAGCGCTTCAACTTCGCCGTTCCGGTTAGGATGACGCGGCGCCAGCACCAGCAACGACTCGGGCTGGTTTAGGTGGACAAAGGCGTCAATCATTGCCGATTCTTCGCCAGCGTGAGTACTGGCGCCGAGTACTACTCGGCGGCCGCCCGTCAGTTTACGCAGCTGCCGAACGCGATCCTCCAGGTCCGCCGGATGTGCCACATCAAATTTGATACTCCCCGCGACCAGCAACTTCTCGGCAGCAAGTCCAAGCGCAGTAAACCGATCCCCCTGGCGCGGGGACTGGCAGGCCACCACCGAGACATTGCTCAACATCTCCTGCGTCAGCGCACCAAGCCTGGCATAGCGACGGGCCGACCGATCAGACATCCTTGCATTGACCATCAGACTATCAACCTGACGAGATCGCGCCTCAGCCAGGATGTTTGGCCACAGCTCTGTATCAACGATCACAAGAAGCGCCGGTCGGACTCGATCAAAGAACCGCCGGACAGCGCCCGGCAGATCATAAGGCGCGTAGGCATGAGTCACCCGACCTGAAAACAGGCTCCGGACCCTGGCCCGACCAGTTGCTGTTGTCGTTGTGACGTAGACCGGAATGGAACGCGCCAGCAGTCGCTCAATCAGAGGCGCGACTGCATTGGTTTCCCCGGCTGATACGGCATGCACCCACACGGGTCGCTGATCGTCTGAACGCGCCACATATCCCAGTCGGTGAGCCATGTCGGCGCGATAAAGCGGTTCCGAACGTGATCGCCACAACAGTCGAAGTAACGCGAGGGGCGTCAGCAACCAAAACAGCACACTGTAGAAACGACGATTCATCATCGGATCGAGAATAGCAGAACCCTGTCCGTTCGGCGGCGCTTGTTATAATCGGGCGTCTCTATTCAGATGGTCGTTATTCTTGCCTTCTAGTCATAGCCATGTCGTCATCGTGGGTGGCGGCATCTGCGGACTCTGGTTGCTGGCTTCCCTTCGAAGTGCAGGCATCAGCGCGATCCTGCTTGAGAAGGAGGCGCTGGGCTGTGGCCAGACATTGGCATCCCAGGGGATGATCCACGGCGGCATCAAATACACCCTCGGCGGCTTCACCACGCCCGCTTCGGAAACCATTGCCTCGATGCCTGAACGATGGCGGCGCTGCGTGGCAGGAAGAGACTCGATTGACCTGCGCGGCGTCAATCTGCTGTCCGAGGATTACTATTTGTTCTCTGACAATCGACTGTCATCCAGGATCACTGCCTTCTTTGGCAGCCGGTCACTGCGCGGCCGGATCGAGGCGCTGTCACGGAAACACTTTCCGGTCGCCTTCCAGAACGAGGCGTTCAACGGCACCCTCTACCGACTGGAAGATCTGGTACTGGATTCAGCCTCGCTGCTGGATGTTCTGACGAAGGCCCACCGGGCCCATATCTTCCAGGCATCGCCAGAAGTCATCACAGATTCACAGGGAAAAATCCTTGAGCTTAAAATCGGCGACGGGAACGCCATCACCGCAGAACACTTTATCTTTGCCGCCGGCGCCGGTAATGCCGAGCTGCTGGCCGATACCAATCTCTCGGACATCGAGATGCAGCGACGACCACTGAAACAGGTACTGGTCAGGTGCCCCGAACTGACGCGCATCTATGCTCATGCAGTGGCCGCATCCGCCGGTGCCAAACCGCGGGTCACCATCACCACCCACCAGCGAAAAGATGGCGCTCTGGTCTGGTACCTGGGAGGCAATCTCGCGGAAACGGGCGTTCGTCGAAGCAATGAGGACCAGATCAGGGCTGCAAAACAGGAAATGACCGAGCTGTTCCCATGGATTGACTGGACCAGGGCCGACTGGGCAACACTGCTGATTGATCGGGCAGAGCCAGCCAATCCTGACCGTAGCCGACCGGATGCACCGTTTTTCTTCACGCGCAGCAACGCCACGGTTTGCTGGCCGACCAAACTGACGCTCACACCACTGTTGGCCGACGAGGTCCTGGCAGGACTGTCCATCGACAGGAATCTCCCCGTCTCAAACCCGGACCTGCCGTTGGCGCCCACGGCTGAGCCACCCTGGGAAACGCTGTTGTCATGAGGCGCTTCAGCAGCGATCAGTACCGGTTCCTGGCGCCCGATCTGGCTGTCTCGCCACTCGGACTTGGCACGGTAAAACTGGGCCGCAATACCGACGTCAAGTACCCGGCCTCATTCACGCTACCGGACGACAATACCGTGCGCCAGCTGCTGTCCTGCGCACAGGAAGCAGGCATCAACTTCATCGACACGGCGCCCGCCTATGGTCAATCCGAAGAGCGGCTCGGTCAACTGCTCGATAACCGCCATGACTGGATCGTTAGCACCAAGGTGGGTGAGATTTACGAGAATCAGCAGTCACGATTCGATTTTTCAACATCGACGACACTGGCCAGTGTCGATCGCAGCCTGACCCGACTCCGAACGGATTACCTCGATGTTATCCTGGTACACGCCGATGACAACGATGTTGACGTTATCCGGCAGACCGACGTGATCGAAACGCTGCTGCGCCTGAAGGAAGCGGGAAAAGTCAGGGCAGTGGGCGTTTCAACCAAGACTGTTCAAGGCGGCAGACTTGCACTGGCGCTTTGCGACACGGTCATGGTGGCCTATAACGTCGACGACACCAGCCAGGGCGCGGTTATCGAAAAGGCACAAGCACAAGGCAAGTCCGTGATCGTCAAAAAGGCGCTTGCCAGCGGGCACGCGGGAGAACCGGCGGATGCACTTCGCTTCGCACTGACACCGCCGGCTGTAGCAAGCGTGGTAGTGGGGACAATCAGCCCGGCTCACCTGGAAGACAATATCAATGCCGTCGCTGGCTGATGGCCTTAACGGAACGATGTTGGCCTAGAGTTCCTTGATCTTCTGCGCCAGCGCTGTCGTCGATATGCCTTCAACAAGCTTGAGGACGCGAACGTCACCGCCATACTCCCGCACGATATCGGCGCCCACGACCTGATCGATACCATAGTCTCCACCCTTGACCAGGACGTCCGGTTTCAGCTCCCGCAATAATGTTTCCGGTGTATCTTCAGGGAAGGCCAGCACCCAGTCGACGGCGGAAAGTCCGGCCAGCATGGTCAGGCGACGGTCAATCGGGTTGATGGGCCGACCGTCACCCTTGAGCCGATGCACACCGGCATCGTCATTCACCGCAACAATCAGTCGATCGCCATGTTCCCGGGCCTCGCTCAGGTAATCCACGTGTCCGGCATGGAGGATGTCGAAGCAGCCATTGGTAAACACCACCCGCTCACCCCGAAGGCGCGCTTCCTCAACCACGTGAACCAGTTGTTCGCGCGTCATGATGCCATTGCCCCAGCCCACCGCTTCGGCTACCTCGAGACGCAACTCCGGACCGGATACGCTCGAGGTTCCAGGCCTTGAAACAACGACGCCGGCGGCATAGGTTGCAAGCCCCATGGCATCTGCATGGGTTGCACCCGCCCCGAGTGCGGCCGCGAGTACCGCGACGACGGTATCTCCGGCGCCACTGACATCGAACACTTCCCGCTTCCTGGCTGGCAGGTGTATCTCGGGCATGTCTTTTCTGATCAACGTCATACCTTCGCTGTGTCGCGTCACCAGAAGCGCGTCAATGCCGATGCGCGTAATCAATGCCCGCCCCTTGTCAATGAAATCAGCCTCACTGGTCCACGGACCCACGGCCTTTTCAAACTCATGCAGGTTGGGCTTAAGCAGCGTTGCTCCCTGGTACACGGAGAAATCCTTGAACTTCGGATCAACCAGCACTGGCTTGCCCGCCTTTCTTGCCGCTTCGATCAGCGGCCCCGGCTGCGCCAGGACTCCCTTATCGTAGTCCGACAGCACAACCACATCGGCACTGCCGAGCGGTGCCGTGAACAATGGCAGCAATCGATCATTGGAGATTGACTGGACCCGTTCAAAGTCAGCTCGCAGCAACTGTTGCTGATGGGACACAATGCGTAACTTGGTGGCCGTCACAAAGTCGGGGTCTGCCAACAGGTGATGGGTAATCCCCGCCGAGTCCAGCTTGGCGCGCAGCATGCTCGCCGATTCGTCCTCGCCAACCACCGCAACCAGCGAAGCGCCGGCGCCAAGCGCGGCGACATTCAGTGCAACGTTAGCGGCACCACCCAGTCGCTCTTCCGTATCCCGAACGTCCACCACGGGAATCGGCGCCTCCGGTGAAATTCGTTCCGCGGTGCCATGCCAATAGCGATCCAGAATCGCGTCACCAATGGTCAGCACCGTCGTCGTGTCGAAAAGAGGAATCTGCATAAAAAAATGTTATCACACGGTGTCCGGTACAAACCCCAGGTTCGTCAGTTCCCGGGACAGCGCCGCAGGTGTGTAGTGCTGCAAAAGTCGATCATAGGCAGACTCGCCCAGCGCTGCCCGCTGTTCAGGTGACAGGGCCAGGGCCCGCTGTAGTGCGCTGGCAAGTGAACTGACCTGTCCCGCCTTGAACGTGACCGCGATGTCAGCGGCGATTTCGCCGGGGCCTCCGGCATCGCTGCAGACGATGGGCCGGTGCGCCAGCATCGCTTCCAGCAGGACCACGCCAAACGCTTCCTGACGACCGGAGGGAAGCACGAAAAGATCGAACCCCTGCATCAGACGGTAGGCAGCATCGATATGTCCGGCAAAACGGACCCGCGATTCAATGCCTCGTGCCCGCACCTTGGCGCGAAGCGATGGCCCCAACGGGCCATCACCCACAATCACAAGTATCACCTTTTCATGCGCCCCGCTGATTTCGCCAAACGCATCAATCAGTACGTCGTGTTCCTTCTTATCCACCAGGCGGCCCACCGTCCCAATCACGAACTGATCACCATCGACGCCCAGTTCGCGACGTGCACCGTTCGCTGGTAAAAGGTCATCAGCGCGCGCGGGGTCTATCACATTTGGCAACATCAATAGCCGTTTGCGAACCCGCAATGCACCGCAGTCACGTTCGATATCGTCACAAACAGAATTCGACACACCGACCAGCGTGACACGTTGCTGCCACCACACTGGCAGGCGGCGATGAAATCGGCGAAATACACCATGTTCATGAACGAGACTCAGCACCCGGCCAAAATCAAGGAACAACGCGAGAATGCTTGCAAAATAGAGCGGCCGATAGCGATGAGTGATCACCAGATCAAACCGCTGCCCTTTCAGTCGGTGGTAGAGCAGGTATAGAGTATCGAGCTTAAGGCCCCGCATCGCCCGATGCGGACGTTCCAGGAACTCCACCCTGTCACCGCCAACCTCCTGCACGACCGATTCATTCTCATCGCCACACAGAAAAAGCGTAGTCACCTCCGCATCGGCGAACGCATCCGTGAACTGCCGGCAGATACTCCGGAACGGCCCCGCATAATCGTGGCAGAGCTGCAGCACGTGTAGTCGCCCGGACACTATAGCGCCTGCAGCGATTGCAATCGGTCGGAGTCCTGACCGAATTCATCGACATAGAGCCGGCAGGCTCTCCTAACCACCTGATGCCAGAACCGGCTGCGTCTTGATATCGCGGCGCTCACGCCCATCGCCGAATAGATACTGACAAATCGGAGATAGTCACGGGAACTCAAGCCAATATCTGCACTGGAGAACAACAAGCCAGCGATGTCCTTCACCAGCCACCGCTGCGGTGTCCGCGGCCGAACCTGGGCGCGATGCAGATCGATCACATGCAGTCTCGGCGTTGGTTCGTACAACGACGACTGATCCACATGGAAATGGCAGATATAAAGATCGCGATGGTTTACACCAGCCTGGTGCATCATCCGGGTCAGCCGCGCCACCTCTTCTACCAGCCTGCGCCGGACCTGAGCTGGCACTGTCTGTTGTAAGAACAAGGTCTCAAGACTAATGGAATCTTTCAGTTCACGGGTCACAATCACCGATTGCCTGGTGGCCGGGTTAGAGCCGCGCTCAAAAAAACCCACCACCTCCATGGTCGGAACACCTGCCGCCCGCAGCCTCGCAATCGCTTTTCGTTCGCTTTCGGCAGAGACAACCGGCAGCCTGAGACTCAGCAGATTCTTGAAGATCTCGCGCCAGCCAACGCCGAAATGAAGCTTGGCAAAATAAGCCTCGCCGCCATGCTCAAACCGAAAAGTACGCCGTCGGGCGACCTCCCGATAAACCTCTCCCTCCATCCGGGCGAGGCTCTCGAAGAACGACGCCCCGTCGCCCAGCGCGGCGAGGTCCGCTGCGATCTCACACCTCACGTGGGGATCACCCTGACTCGTCCATCATGATTCGAAGCTGCTGCCAGACAGAGACTGGCGTCAATGGTCGATAACAGGGTGGGTAAACTCCTGCCTTGTCATCGTCAAGCTGACAGGTTCTGGACAGGCAGGGTGCGCAGCTCAGTTCCCGATCCGCAAAGACAACCTGCATGCGTCCAATGGGGCCGGTCAACACCGGATCTGTTGAACCGTACAGCGCAACCTGGGAGATGCCCAACGCCGCCGCCAGGTGACCAAGCCCTGTATCAACGCAGACTGAGCCCGCACAACCGGAAATACACCCAACAAGCTCACTGAGGCTCAATCCATAGATCACTTCGTCGCCTTCCGCAGCCAGGCGTTTTGCCCGGGCAAACTCGGCTTCATTGCCCGCCGGAATCAACAGTCGATATCCGTCGCCGCGAATCAGGTCGGCCAATTCACCCCAATAGGTTTCCGGCCAATGCTTGGAAGGCCAGGTCGTGCCATGAAGGAGCAGTACCGCGCGATCCTTTATCGCGTTCCCGTTGATCGCGAAGTCCGGCGCGGTGGCAGGCAATTGATAACCCAGCGCCGCGCTGAACAATGCACGAACTCTGTCGATGGCATGCCTGCCACGATCCACCGGGTACGAAAACGCGTAGGTTTTCGCCGCCAGCCGTTCCCGCACCGAATCCTCATCGAGTCCGGCGACCGGCGCACCAATGGCGCGCCCGACAAGGCTGCTCTTGATGAGGCCCTGGGCATCAATGATGAGATCATAGGCCTCGGGTCGAGCCCTGGTTCGCACTCGCATCAACTCGCGAACAATCCCGAGAGGATTACGCCGCATGCGCCTGAACTCGACCGGATACACGCGAGATACCCCCGGATGAAGCGCCGGGATGTCAGCGAAGCTCTTCTCAACCACCCAGTCCAGGGTTACGCCGTCAAGTGAGGCGCAGGCATCGCTAACCGCAGGCAGGGAATGAACAACATCTCCAAGGGAGGACATCTTGATGACCAGGACCTTCACGACAGAACCTTCCACGACACCATCACGAGACCGCCGCCCGATCAACGATGGACGACAGCTTGTCCGGCAGGAGCTGGACCAGGCAGTTCTTGTGGCCAAGCGGGCAGATTCTCTTGAAACACGGGCTGCACGCGAGTTCCATCGACAGTGTCGTCGCCTTCGATGACAAGGGCGGCGTAAATGCCGATGAGGTAGACCCATAGAGTACGGCAACGGGTACGTCCAGCGCCGCCGCCATATGCATCAGCCCGGAATCATTACTGATCACCTGACGACAAAGCGCCAGCAGGTCCACCGCTTCAATGAGCGAGGTTTGACCGGCGAGCGAGCGACAGTGAGATCGGTGCTCCGCTCGCAGCTGATTCAACACCGAGTCTGCGACCGAGATATCGCCCGGGCCACCAAAGATCCAGACCTGCATGCCGGCCTCAATGGCGCGGTCCGCCACCGCGGCAAAGTGCCCGGTCGGCCAGCGTTTGGCATCGCCAAACTCGGCGCCCGGACAAAGTCCGAGCACCGGACGGTCAGTCGACAGCGCCAGGCGATCACATGCCTCACGCTGGTTCGCGGTATCGACCGTAAGCCGGGGCGGCTCGGGTTCGGGCATTTCGGCACCGGCGCGAACGCCAAGGGCGACAAATCGGTCGACCATACGTGGCAATCTCGCCGCATTTAACATTCGCATGTCATTGATCAGCAGGTAGCGGTATTCGCCACGAAAGCCAGTCCGAACAGGAATGTTCGCAAAGAAGGGGATCAACGCCGACTTCAGCGAATTGGGTAACACGATGGCATCCGTGTAACCGGTTTCACTAAGGTGCCGGGCCAGGCCGAGTCGATAAGATATCTGTAGTTCACCATGGCCTGATTTCATCAGGATGCCACGGTCAACTTCCGCCATTCGTGCAACCAGGGGCATGCTCGCTCCGGGCGCCAGCACATCAATGCCGGCTTCCGGGTAGCGCTGCCGAAGAAGTCGATACAACGATTGCGACATAATCATGTCGCCAACCCACGACGGACCGACAATCAGGAAGCGTTTGCCCGCCGAGGTCATCTCAGGTCACCGGCGTGGACCACTCCGGATGCTCGGCCCGCTTGCCAAGAACCTGATCGAAGTACATCTTTTGCAGCTTCTGGGTCAATGGGCCGCGACCACCGCAGCCAATTCGACGACCATCGAGTTCCCGAATGGGCAATACCTCTGCCGCAGTACCCGTGAAGAACGCTTCATCAGCGACATAGACCTCATCGCGGGTAATCCGGCGCTCGGTGACGGACAGGCCCAGTTCCTCTGCAAAATCGAATATCGTCTGTCGCGTGATGCCTTCCAGACAGGAAGTCAACTCTGGCGTAATCAGCTTGCCCTTCTCCACCAGGAAGATATTCTCGCCACTACCTTCAGCCACATAGCCTTCGTTATCCAGCAGCAGCGCTTCATCGCAACCACTGTCCAGGGCTTCCCGCAGTGCCAGCATCGAATTGATGTAGTTGCCGTTCGCCTTGGCCTTGCACATCGTGATGTTGACGTGATGACGGGTGTAGGACGACGTACGGACACGGATACCCTGATCGATGGCTTCCGGTGACATATAAGAAGGCCACTCCCAGGCAGCAATCATGCAATGGGGTTTCAGGCCTTCCGCCCGCAAACCCATTCCTTCGGATCCATAGAAGCACATGGGTCTCAGATAAGCGTGGTCAAGTCCATTCTCACGGACCACCCGCTTCTGTGCCTCGTTGATCTCCTGCTTGGAAAACGGAATTTCAAAATTCAGGATATGGGCGGAACGGAACAGGCGGTCGGTATGATCCTGAAGTCGAAAGATCATCGGCCCCCGGTCGGTAGCATAGGCGCGTACACCTTCGAACACGCCCAGACCATAGTGCAGCGTGTGCGTCAGCACATGAATCTTGGCATCACGCCAGGGCACCAGTTCGCCATCGAACCAGATGACGCCATCCCTATCTGCCAATGTCGCTGACATCTCAAGACTCCCCCACTTCCCAAAAGCCGCCTATTCTACACCCAGAACCGCCCGGCCGGACTAGTTCGGCGCCGCGACCATGTGACGGGTCCAGATCTCAACCACGTCCTGGCGGTACTGGTTCAGCTGTTCATAGGACGTCATTTCGCCGCCGAGGGAGCGATAGTGAACAGCAGAGCGATAGGCAATATAGGCTCTCTGCAGCAGGCTTACCTCCGCCTCACTGTAAAGCCCGGCTTCACGAAGGTCGTCGAGGATACGCATCTTGTCCGTCCAGCGGGTGAGTTCCGGCCGATCGTGAGATTCTGCCAGTACGGCAAACTGCACCATGAACTCAATATCGACAATCGCACCCGCCCCCAGTTTCAAATCGAAGCCAGAGAGCATCACTGCATCTCCCGGTGCGGCCGGCTCAGACGCGGTCGGCCCAGACGCGGTCGGCCCAGGCGTGGCCTCCAGTTGCGCCTGCATCCGAGCCCGCATCGACACCACATCCTGCAGCAGCGCTGTTTTATCCCTGCGGCGGGTCAGCACCTCCCGGCGAATCGACTCGAAACGGGTACGCAGCATGGCATCACCGGCAATAAAACGGGCCCTGACCAACGCCTGGTGCTCCCATGTCCAGGCTTCTTCATCGAGGTACTTTTCATAGGCCGCAAGGCTGGTGACGATCGGGCCCGCATTGCCCCGGGGCCTGAGTCGAAGATCGATTTCGTAGAGCAGACCCAGCCGGGTCAGGCTTGTCAGGATATGCACAATGCGCTGGCCAAGCCTGATGTAAAAGGTTGCGTTATCGACAGACTTCTCGCCGTCAGTCACGCCCTGACGATCAGCCTCGTAGAGGAACACCAGGTCCAGGTCCGATCCGTAGCCAAGTTCGATGCCGCCCAGCTTGCCATATGCCACCACCGCGAAACCGTTATCGACCTTGTTGCCGTCCACGTCGCAGGGCGACCCATGCCGATCGGTCAGGTACGCCCAGGCGAGTTCAAACGCGCGATTGATCACCAGCTCCGCAATGTCGGTCAACGCATCGGATGCCTTCATGATGGGCAGCAATTCCAATAGCTCGAAGGCAGCCACCTTGAGTACTGCACCATTCTTGAACTGGCGCAGGCTGTCCATCTGCGCCTCAAGGTCAAGCAGATCAAGACTGTGACAAAGCTGACGCAATTCCTCCTGTAGTCGGTCCCGCTCAAACCCTTGTTCCTCGGTTACTCGATCCGTCAATTCGTACAACAGGATCGGCAGGCTGCTGAGACGTTCGGCGAACCAGGGGCTCATGGCACTCAGATGCACCACACGCTTCAGCGCATCCAGGTTTTCCAGCAGGAAAGCAACGTAGGTTGATCGGCGGGCAATCTCTTCGATAATCAAGAGCAACCGCTGCAGTGTCAGATCAGGCTGCTGTTCCCTTGCCACCAGACCCAGCAACGAGGGCATCAGCCGGCTAATTCTATCCAGGCCAATCTCGTGGACATCGTCCTGCTCAAGGCGCCGAGCGAACGACACCAGATCCGCAGCAACCTGCTCCGGTCGCTCGAAACCTGACGATTCAAGCATCGATATCGAGTGCTGACTGTCAGGCGACTGCCAGACTGAGATCCACTGACGATCGCTCGCGGCCTGACTTGCGTGCTCGGCACTGTTCGCACCCATAAACGCCGCAAACAGCTGCGCCACACCCGCGCGATGCCGGGCCAGCGCTTCCCGGTAGGATGAGTAATGTTCAAACCCCATCGCATCTGCCAGTCGCTCTCTCGATAGTGCCTGCTGTGGCAACTGTTGGGTCTGACGGTCAGATTCGGCCTGGATGGCATGTTCGCTGTCACGCAGAAAACGGTAAGCCTGCTCCAGTCGGTTGGCATCATCCGCCTCAAGCAGGCCATCTGTCACCAGTAACGGGAGCACACGCAGAAGACTTCGTTCTCGAAGATGCGGCGCCGTGCCACCCCAGACCAGCTGATAGGCCTGTACCACGAATTCCACTTCCCGGATTCCTCCGTGCCCCAGCTTGAGATCGTCCGCCAACCCTTTGACATCAACCTCATAGTTGATCAATCGCTTCATCTCGCGCAACGACTCGATAGCGCCAAAATCCAGGTGGCGGCGATACACGAATGGCGTCAGCCAGCTCAGGAAACGCTGACCAAGCTCCTTGTTTCCGGCACAGGGACGCGCCTTGATAAAAGCGTACCGTTCCCATTCCCTACCCTGTTCCAGGTAGTACTTCTCCATGGCAGCCAACGGCAGGATCAATGCACCGCTATCACCATAGGGTCTGAGCCTCATGTCGACTCGAAACACAAAGCCTTCATCCGTTGGCTTGTCCAACGAGGCAATCACGGCGCGTGAAAGTCGGGTGAAAAATTCAGCATTCGACAGGGACCGGTTTCCTGAGACCTCGCCGCCTTCCTCAAACAGGAAAACCAGATCGATATCAGAGGAAAGGTTCAGTTCATTCGCACCCAGTTTCCCCAGCGCCAGCACCGACATCTCTTGCACCTTTCCCGACGGGCCCATCGGCGTGCCCAGGAGATCAGTGAGATGCTCAAAATGAACGGTGACGGCAATATCCGTAAGCTGGTCGGCCAGGGAGGAAAGATCGCGCGTGGTTTCTTCGAGGTCAGCCAATCCAACCAGATCACGATAGATGATTCGAATCATCTCACGGCTACGCACGCCTCGTAGCCAGGAATCCAACTGGTCGATGTCGATACTGTCATGGGGCGGCATTGTCGGCCCCACCGGGTAACGGCCCACCATATCGCCGGAGGCAAACAGGGCAAGCAACTCTTCGGGGTATTGCCGAACAAACCGGGCAAAATAGTCACTCAGACTGGCAACTCGCGTCAACGCTTCATGATCTGACGAGGTTAATGAGGGGAAAGATTTAATGACCTCGGCGAGGAGATCTGCTCTCAGTTGTTCGAGTTCTGACACTCTCGGTTATTCAGCACCTGACGCGGGTGCAACGCGGGCCACTTCATCAATGGTCGTTCGCCCCGCCGCGACCTTGAGGGCGCCTGCCAGTCGCAGGGTTTTCATCCCTTCCTTCATACCTGCCATCCTGATCCGACCAATATCGACCGACTCATTCAGAATCGCCTTGATACCGTCAGTCATCGGCAGCACTTCATAGATACCTTCTCTTCCCATAAAGCCTGTCTCTCGACATTCCAGGCAGCCTACCGTGTGGTACATCTGTTTCGGTATGGTCATTTTCCAGGGCGTCGTCAGCATCTTCCAGCCGTCCTCAAGCACCTCGCCCTTGGCCTTGCAATTGGAGCACAGCGTACGGACCAGACGCTGCGCCATGATGCCCAACACCGTGGCCTTGATCAGGTAGGGCGGCACACCCAGTTCCAACAGTCGGGTGATTGCAGACGGTGCGTCATTGGTATGCAGCGTGGAGATCACCAGGTGGCCCGTCAGCGCAGCCTGAATCGCCATCTCGGCCGTCTCAAGATCGCGAATCTCACCCACCATGATGATGTCCGGGTCCTGTCGCAGCAGCGCGCGAACGCCTTCGGCAAAACTGAGCTGGATATTGTGCTGAACCTGCATCTGGTTGAAAGCAGGCTCCACCATCTCAATCGGATCTTCAATGGTGCAGACATTCACCTCCGGCGTAGCGAGGTGCTTCAGACTGGAATACAGCGTGGTAGTCTTGCCTGATCCTGTCGGACCCGTGACCAACACAATTCCGTTCGGGTTCTGCACCATGTTTTCCCAGCGTTCATAGTCCTGGTCCGCCAATCCAAGCTGGGCAAATGTCTTCAGCAGAATGTCCGGATCAAAGATCCGCATGACCATCTTCTCACCAAATGCCGTGGGCAGGGTGGACAGTCGCAGTTCTACCTCATGCCCATCTGTACTCTTGGTTTTCAGGCGACCGTCCTGCGGTCGACGCTTCTCCGCTACGTCCATTCTGCCGAGCGTCTTGAGACGACTGGTCACGGCGGTCATCACCGCCGCGGGTAATTCATAGACCAGGTGCAGGACGCCGTCGATTCGGAACCGGACCCGACCCTTCTCCCGACGCGGCTCCAGATGAATATCACTCGCCCGCTGGGTGAAGGCATAGTGCAGCAGCCAGTCAACGATATTGACGACATGCGCGTCGTTGGCCTCCATGGAATCCATCTGCCCCAGTTCGAGCATGGATTCCAGGTTGCCCAGGTTGTTCGCGGTATGGCCAAGCGCCTGCGCCTTACTGACGGACCGCGCCATCTGATAGAACTCCATCGTGTAACGACGGATATCCGCAGGATTGGAGATGACACGAGTCAAGACCTTGCCCGGCTGCGACTGCATGATGGTCGTTTCCCACGCGTGAACGTAGGGCTGCCCGCTGGTAATCACCACCTCTTCATCATTCACTTCCAGCGCCAGGATCTGGTGCCGCTTGGCAAATTCGTGTGACATCACCCGCGTGACAATCTGGGCATCAATCTTGAGTGGGTCGATTCGGTGATAGGGTTGCTTGGCCTGTTCGCACAACCAAAGGGTCAGCACTTCAAGTGACAGGACCTGGCCGGTCTTCTGGTCGGTCACTTCCTGTTCGGCAATCAGTTCGAGCGGATTCCAGTCAAGCTGGTCCTTGCGACGTGTCTTGAGACTGAGTTCATCCGCATCAGCGGTGGACAGACGCTGATCCGCCACCAAATCGTTGAGTAGCGTGCGAAGATTCAGCGTGATGTCTGGCTTGGGCGCGCTTTCCTGAACGCTCATAACCGCCTCCGTGGATAATTCGCGCGTCACCAGCTTACACTGTTTTCTACGCGTTTTCGCTGCTCCCGAGGCTTGCTACACTGGCGATTCCCGGAGAACAGTCAATGGCATCAACCCCACCGCTCAAAGAAATGGTCGCACAACTCATCGCGACACCGTCTGTCAGTAGCACGCTACCGCAGTTCGACTTGAGCAATGCTGACCTGGTTCACATGCTGGCAAACTGGCTGGAACCACTCGGTTTCGACATCGCAATTCACGACATCGATGGCCATCCGGGCAAGAAGAACCTGATCGCCACGCGGGGCAAGGGAAGCGGCGGCCTGGTCTTGTCCGGGCATACCGATACCGTGCCCCTGGACGAGCCGCTCTGGCACAGCGATCCGTTCACACTAACCGAGCGGGATAATCGCTGGTACGGGCTCGGCACCTGCGACATGAAGGGATTTTTCGCCATTGCCATCGCAGCGGTTCAACAGTTTGAAAAACAGGCGTTTCATCGACCGCTCACGATTCTTGCCACCGCTGATGAAGAATCCTCGATGAGCGGGGCCCGTGCACTCGCCGCGGCCGATGTCTGTGGCGCCCGCTTCGCCCTGATCGGCGAGCCCACTTCTCTCACACCAATTCGGCAGCACAAGGGCATCATGATGCTCTCCCTGACCATCAAGGGCAGTTCAGGACATTCATCCAATCCCGAACTGGGACGTAGCGCACTGGACGCAACCGGCATTGTCATCGCCGAACTACACCGTTATCGGGACGAACTGAAACGTCGTTTCACCAACCTGGATTTCGAGGTGAGCTATCCGACATTGAATCTGGGGTGTATTCACGGCGGCGATAATCCCAATCGGATCTGTGATCATGTCGTCCTTGCCTTCGATGTTCGCGCCCTGCCAGGTATGGAAAGCGAACTTGTCTATTCCGAGCTGGGCGAACGCCTCAGACCAGTTGTCGAGTCCGCCGGCCTCACCATGACGCTGGAATTGAACCATCCACCGGTCCCTGCTTTTAAAACCAGCGGCGATGAGTTGCTGGGCGTGATACAGGAGCTCACCGGTGCCTCCCCGAAATCGGCGGCGTTTGCGACAGAAGCGCCATTTCTGTCCGCCCTGGGCATGGAAACGGTGGTCATGGGGCCAGGTTCCATCGACCAGGCACACCAACCTAACGAATATGTTTCGCTCGACCAACTTGACCCTTCTATTGCTATAATCCGCGCCCTTGTTCACCGGTACTGCGTACAGAAATGAGCGAAACTCAGCTATACGTCAAATGGTTCAGGGATTCGTCTCCATACATCAATGCTCACAGGGGAAAGACTTTCGTCCTCTACCTAAGCGGAGAAACACTGGAGCGCGAAAACTTCCCCAATGTCATTGGCGACATCGTTCTGCTCAATAGCCTCGGCGTCAAACTTGTCGTCGTGCACGGCGCTGCGCCACAAATAAATCGTCAGTTGAATAACGCCGGCATCACGAGTCAGTTCGAGAACGGCATTCGAATAACGTCCGAAAAAATTTTGCCGCTGGTACAGGAATCGGTCGGGCGCATACGAACGGAAATCGAATCCAAGCTCAGCATGGGCCTGGTCAACTCACCGCAACATGGTTCAGACGTGGTGATTACATCCGGCAATTTCCTGCGAGCGAAACCATTCGGCGTCCGCAAAGGCATCGATTTTGAACATACCGGCGAAGTCAGGCGCGTGAATGTCGAGGCAATTAACCAACAGCTCTCTGCAGGCGCCATGGTATTGGTCTCACCTCTCGGCTATTCGCCCGCCGGAGAAATCTTCAATATCAACTCACTGGACGTGGCCGGCGAAGTCGCCATCGCGCTCAAGGCACACAAGCTGATCTTCCTCAGTGAGGCCGGGCCGGTCACAGCGGACGACGGCTCGATCATGAGCGAACTGCAGGTATCGGCCATCGACGATCGACAACTCGATCCACTGTCGCCGCTGGCACAGGCCAAGCGCGCCTGCCTCGAAGGCGTCACTCGATGTCATCTCATTAGCCATACGACTGACGGCGCACTACTGGAAGAGCTGTTTACCCGTGACGGCGCCGGCACCCAGGTCAGCCGCCAGAGTTACGAGCAGATTCGCCCGGCAATCGCAGATGACATTGCCGGGATCATCGAACTCATACAACCCCTCGAAGAAGAAGGCGTGCTCGTCAAACGACCCCGGGAACTGCTCGAATCAGAGATCAGAAAATTTACCGTCATCGAGCGCGACGGAATGATCATCAGTTGCGCGGCGCTGTATCCTTTCGGGGACCGAGGCGAGGTCGCCTGTCTCGTTACCCACCCTGACTACCGCAATGATGACCGCGGGGAAAGGCTACTACTGGCCATCGAACAACAGGCTGCCAGTCAGGGGCTCAGCGCGCTGTTCGCGCTCACAACGCATACGACGCACTGGTTTATCGAACATGGTTTCGAACCTATCGACATCGACAACCTGCCTCAGGAAAGACGCGAACTCTACAACTACCAGCGCAACTCGAAGATGCTGGAGAAAAAGCTCAGCCCTGGGAGCTAGCCCGCCGAGCTGAACTCGTGCACGCAATCCACGAGCGCCTTAACGTTATCGACCGGTGTTTCCGGAATAATGCCGTGTCCCAGATTGAAGATGTGACCGGGCCGACCATCTACTTCCGTAAGCAGGTTACGTGCTTTCGACTCCACCGACTCACGATCAGCACAAAGCACAATCGGATCAAGATTGCCCTGAACTGAAGTCACGCCTGTTCGATCCCAGGTTTCGACCAGCGGAGAACGCCAGTCCAGCGCCAGCACATCGCCCCCGGCCTCGGCCATCAGCGGTACAACGGCGGGGTTTCCGGTACCAAAGTGAATGACCGGCACTCGACCGGAGATCTCCTGCATCAGGCGGCGACTGTGCGGCATCACATATTCCCGGTAATCTTCCGGCGCAAGACAACCGACCCAGCTATCGAATAGCTGCACCGCCTGGACTCCGGCATCAATCTGGTAGTTCATGTAGTCGATGACCGCCGTTGTGATCTTTTCCATCAGACCGTGCCAGGCACCCGCATCGGCATACATCATCTGTTTGACGAACACATAGTTGCGGGAACCCTTGCCTTCGATGGCATAGGAAGCCAGCGTAAAGGGCGCACCGCCAAAACCGATCAAGGGGATATCCGCCGGAAGTTCGGCCCGGATCAGGCGAATCACCTCCGCGATGTAGGGCATGGTTTCCGCCGACGGCTGAATCCTGACTGCGTCAATATCGGCCGATGTGCGAACAGGATTGTCGATATTGGGACCAATACCCGGCAGGTAATCGAGTCGCAAACCCATGGGCTCAAGAATCGGCAGCAGGTCAGCAAACATGATCGCAGCATCGACACCCAGAATTCGCTGGGCATCGCAGGTGACCTTTGCGGCAAGCTCTGGCGTCTTGAAAAAATCCAGCGACGGCGTCGAGCCCTTTACCTCGTGATACTCCTTCATATACCGACCCGCCTGGCGGTTCAGCCAGATCGGTGTGTAATCCGTCGGTTCTCCGCGGCAAGCCTTCAGAAAGGCTGAATCGTGTAGTAGATCCCCCATCAGATGAGCTTCATATCAATGTCTGGATCAGCATCAGCGGCATAATCAACGCCCTCAAAGCCAAAGCCGTGCATGTTGAGAAACGCCTCGCGATAACCTGCAAAATCACTGATCGATTCAAGATTCCCGGCAGTGACCTGCGGCCACAGCTCCTTCACACGGGATTGAACCGAGTCATCCAGCTCCAGCTCATCCATCCGAATCCGGCCTTCGTCATCCACTCGCAGGACACCGCCACTGAACAGTTGTTCATGAAACAGTCTGGTCGTCTGTTCGATACATCCTTCGTGAGTTCCCTGGTCCTTCATCACGCGAAACAGCAGCGAAAGGTAGATCGCCATACCCGGGATCGCTGAGGCTGCCTGGGTCATCAGGCCCTTCATCACACACACATAGGCTTTGCCGTTGACACCCGCCATCGGTTTCACCAGAGCGGCAGCGGCGCGATCAAGATCTTCTTTCGCCTTGCCAATGGTGCCGTGGTAATAGATCGGCCAGGTCACTTCGCTGCCAAGATAGGTATAGTTGGTCGTGATACATCCATCTGCCAGCACGTCTGCTTCAAGCAGCGCCGCAATCCAGCGTTCCCAGTCATCACCACCCATGACCTTGACCGTGTCCACGACTTCCTGTTGGTTGGCGGGCTCCAGGGTCATGGGCCGGATCTCGCCGGAGTTGAGGTCGACAGACGACCCTTCAAAGGGGCTACCAATGGGTTTCAAGGTACTGCGGACCTGCTCGCCGTCGGGCATGGTGCGCGCCGGCGCGGCAAGTGAGTAGATCACCATATCGACCTTGCCTAAATCGGTCTTGATGGCATCGATCACGGTTTGTTTGATGTCATCAGAGAACGCGTCACCATTGACGTTCTTCGCGTAGAGTCCTGCTTCTTCCGCCAGTCGGGTAAAAGCTGCCGACTTGTACCAGCCGGGTGACGCTGTTCGCTTGCCCGAGGCGGGACGTTCGAAGAACACGCCCAGAGTGGCTGCACCGGCACCAAAGGCAGCTGAAATCCTCGACGCCAGCCCATAACCTCCCGAGGCGCCAATGACCAGTACCTTATGGGGGCCTGGTTCCAGCTTTCCCTGTGACTGCACATGCTCGATTTGACGCTTGACGTCCATCTCGCATCCCACCGGGTGCGCAGTCGTGCACAAAAAACCCTTGATTCTCGGTTCAATGATCATGTCGTGTTCCTTGATGATTCGGGCCATTATACCGATAGCCGTAGGCCATAAACGCCAGGCCGAGCAGTACCATGGGTATCGATAGAAGCTGTCCCAGCGTTAGCCAGTCAAACGCAACAAATCCAATATGCGCATCGGGCTCACGAAAGAATTCTGAAACGAAGCGCAGTCCGCCGTAACCAATCAGAAACAGGCCACTGACAGAAGGCTCTGGCCGTGGCCGCCGACTGAAAATCCACATCAGGGCAAACAGCACCACGCCTTCAAGAAAGGCCTGGTAAAGCGAAGAAGGATGGCGGCCGACCACGTCACCGGGATAGATCAGCGCCCAGGGAACATCAGTAACACGCCCGGGTAGCTCAGCATTGACGAAGTTACCAAGTCGCCCACAACCAAGCGCAACCGGAATCGCCGGCGCGATCATGTCAACCACAGAGAACAACGTTCTTCCATGACGTCGGGCATAGATCAGCGCACCGAGCACCACGCCAATCAGGCCACCATGAAAAGACATGCCTCCCTGCCATATCCGGAACAACGACAACGGTTCATCGACCAGCACGTGGAAGTTGTAGAACAGCATATAACCCATGCGCCCGCCGAGGATGACACCGAGAACGCCGTAAAACAGCAGGTCCGAAATCTGCTCCTCCGTCCAGTCGATGTCCTCGCGGCGTCGGGCACGCCATGTGACCAGCCACCAGACCGCCCCGATGCCAACCAGATAGCTGATGGCATACCAGTGGATGCTGAGCGGTCCGAGACTGACTGCGATCGGATCGATATCGGGATAATGCATGGTGCGGCTTTCGGAAAAAGGCGCATTATCCCGGATGTCGCCACTCTGATAAACTCGGCCGCCGAATCTGTCCGTTCAATCCTCATCCATGTGTCTGATCCTGTTAGGTGTGAACCCGAATCCGACCTGTCGCCTGGCCGTTGCTGCCAATCGGGATGAGTTCTACGAGCGGGAGACAGCTCAGGCGGGTTGGTGGGAACACGCACCTGATGTGCTGGGGGGCAGAGACCTTCGCGCTGGCGGCACCTGGCTGGGCATAACTCGACAGGGTCGATTTGCGGCTGTGACCAACTTCCGCGAGGATCCGCCAGATCCGCTGCCGCCAAGATCACGGGGCGAACTCACTGCCGGATTCCTGCTCAGCACCGAATCGCCAGCGGACTACCTTGCCAGGGTCGCACCACTGGGCAACGAATATCGAGGCTTCAACCTGATCGTCGCCGACCGGGATGAAGTGTGGTACCTCAGCAATCGGGATGGCGGTATAAAGCAGTTGTCGCCCGGATTCTATGGCCTCAGCAACCAGTTGCTGGACTGTGACTGGCCGAAAGTGATTCGGGGTCGCGATCAGCTCGCAGCGCTGTCACCGGAATTCGCCACTGCATCGTTATTTGAGCTCATTGGCAATGAAGGAGATGACACACCGTACTCCCGGAGTTTTATCCGCGGTGAAGCCTATGGGACCACCGCTTCCACGATCGTCAAGGTCGGCCACAATGGTCTTGTCGAGTTCGAAGAAAGAAATTTTCTGGCCGCAGGGATACCGGACCGGGTCCACAAATTTACGTTCGAGGCGAGCGCCTGAATCTCAGAACCTGAGTCTCAGAAAAAGAAGCCGCCGATTGAAATCAGCAGCGCAGCGACACTCAACACCAATGGCAGTGTAAATCGGAACTGCGACTCTTCCAGCTCTGCCAGCACCGCAGTCAGCAACGGAAAATGAATAACGTGCCGGTCACCACCGACCCGCAACGCAAACAGATGCACCTCGCTGCCATCGCCATCGGTATAACCATGTTTCCTGTCCAGATGATAATAGAGCCGGCCAAACAGGATCTCCGGATCCATGCCAAGCTGACTTGCCAGCGCGTCACAGTCGATGGGTACATAGATCTTGGAAGAACGGCCGTCCGCACCGCCAACAAATTCATCGAGATACTGATCGTAAATACGTTTCAGCAGAACACGATCGGTGACGGCTTTGTGCATACCTAGCGCGGACATTGCACCAAATGCCTGAAAAATCGAGAAGGACTTTTTTCTCCTGAGCTGGCTCGTGAGCACAGCCGTATCGAGAACACGGCGCAGCGAGCACGGCAGCTCAGGGGGAAAAAGAACCCGCGAGATTCAGGTAAATCCTGGTGGCTGACAAAGAGTGATTTCATCGCATTCATGTAGCTCCCTGAATTGCCTGACCCAGACGGCCAGTACAAATAATTTGGTGCAATATCCGCGCTAGCCCAGCGTCTTGGTTCGAATAATCTGTCCCAGTCCGGCCTTTCTCATCTGTTCCTCGACGTAATCCCGGATCAGCACGGCATTATCCATCTTCAGGACCTTGTTCAGGATTCGCTTCGCTCGCGCCATCTCGAATGAGCGCAGTGTCTGTTTCACCAACAACAGGTTGGTGGCATTCATCGACAGCACGTCAAATCCCATCGCCATGAGCAAAATGGCCGCCACCGGATTGCCCGCCATCTCACCACAGATACCCAGGGTCTTGTTCTCAGCCTGCGCCGCGTCAACGATGCTTTTAAGTGCACGTAGCACTGCCGGATGAAACTCCTGGAACAGCTCGGAAACGCGCGCGTTGTTTCGATCCACCGCCAGCATGTACTGCACCAGGTCATTGCTACCCACCGAAAGAAAATCAACCCTTTTGACAATGTCCCGGGCCTGGTAGACCGCCGATGGCACTTCGATCATGACGCCCACATCAGGCATCTCGACCTCGACGCCCTCTTCGATCAATTCCCGGTAACACTGGCTAATCAGCCGCTGACTCTCGTCCACCTCAGCAACGCTGCTGACCATCGGCAACATGATGCGAAGGTCAGTGTCGATGCCTTCGTTAGCCCGAATCATCGCCCGGACCTGGGATAGAAAGATTTCCGGATGGTCCAGGCTGATTCGTACACCCCGCCAGCCAAGAAAGGGATTTTCCTCCTCAATGGGAAAATACGGCAGCGCCTTGTCGCCCCCGATATCCAGCGTCCGCATGGTCACGGGACGCGGCGCGAACGCCTGCAGATGCTGGCGGTAGATCACCCGTTGATCTTCTTCGGTGGGGAACCGATCGTTCATCATGAAATGAATCTCGGTGCGGTAAAGACCCACCCCTTCGGCACCCCGATCGAGAGATCGGGCCACATCCGTCATTAGGCCAGTGTTGACCCAAAGGCTTACCCGGTGGCCGTCCGTGGTGACACAAGCTTCATCCTTGATGTGTTCGAGACCCTTAACAAGTTCTGCCTCCTGCCGAACAACCTCGCGGTAGAGTTCAAGCTGTTCGGGTGAAGGATGGGTGATGACATGACCCTGGAATCCGTCAACGATCACCGGCTTGTCTTCAAGCAGGTTGATCGGCAGTTCCTCCACACCCACCACCGTCGGCAGATCCATGGCCCGGGCCAGAATCGCCACGTGTGACGAGGGAGACCCTTCAACCGAAACGAGCCCGACGAGGTTTTCCCTCGGCACGTCAGCCACCATCCCCGGGGTGAGTTCTTCGGCAATCAGGATGGTGTTCTCCGGGAACTCAGCACGCCTCTCTTCATTGGTCTGAAGCTTTGCCAGAACCCGTCGACCCAGATCAAGTACATCGACGCCTCGCTCCCTGAGGTAGGCGTCCTCCATCGCCTCGAAATTGGCAACGTGCTGTTCAACCACCGACCGAAGCGCCGACTGAACCCACTGCCCGGCCTCGATTCGCTCAATCACCTCGCCGGTGATGGCTGTCTCATCCAGCATATGCAGATAGGCCTCGAACAATCCCAGTTCTTCGGGCCGCAGACGATCCGACAGCTTCTCCGACATTTCGCGGATTTCACGGCGGGTTTCATCCACCGCCTGCCGAAGCAATCGGATGTCCGCCTTTATATCGCGGGATTCCCGTTCCGGTACCGTGCCAAGGTCAGCCTCAACGAAGACGATGACACCAGTGCCAATCGCCACGCCAGGGGCACCCGCCTTGCCGACAAACCTGCTCATCGGCAATCCATCGCCAGTGTTAATCGAAAGCTCGCCCGTGGCTCTCGCGTGCGCAATAACACCTGCAAGCTGCGCCGACAGTGTGATCAGAAAGGCTTCTTCGCTTTCATCGTACCGACGCGCCTCTTTCTGCTGGACTACCAGCACCCCCAGCACACGACGGTGATGGATGATCGGTACGCCGAGAAACGACTTGAACGGCTTTTCGCCAACTTCTTCAATGTAAAGATAACGAGGATGTGCAGGCGCATTATCCAGGTTGATGGGTTCCGCCCGCTCTCCCACTAAACCTACGAGGCCTTCCGTCAGATCGAGTGTAACAATGCCTTCTGCATCCCGGTTAAGGCCACGAGTCGCCATGAATACGTACTGGTTTCGTTCCTCATCCAGCAGATAGACAGTACAGACTTCTGTACCCATGGCCTGCTGCACGCGGTCAACGATAATATCGAGCGCGGTGGTAAGATCGCTTGCGGCGTTAACCTCCTGGATAACCCGGCGGAGTACGTCCAGCATCAGGATAGCCCCGGAGTCAGCTCATACAACGGGAGAGATAAGGCGCGAGTTCCTTCATCGCGCGACGATAGACGTCCTGCTTGAAGGACACCACTTGACCAAGCGGATACCAATAGCTCACCCACTGCCAATTGTCGAACTCCGGTGTCGGTGAATGGTCGAAACATACTTCCGTGTCCTCTGCCACCATCTTGAGTAGATACCACTTCTGTTTCTGGCCAATAAAAGAGGAGTTGTTCTGCCGAAGGAGACGCTTGGGCAACTTGTATCTCAGCCAGCCGCGAGTACATCCCACAACCTCAACGCACTGTCTCGACAATCCTATCTCTTCCCGGAGTTCACGATAAAGTGCATCGTCCGGGCTTTCCCTCTTCTTGATTCCGCCCTGTGGAAACTGCCAGGCATCCTGGCCAACACGTCGCGCCCACAACACCCGACCATCGCCGTTGGCGACGATGATGCCGACGTTGGGCCTGAAACCGTCCGAATCGATCAAACTGCGATCCTCTCAACTATTCCGAAACGGCAAGTACGCTTGTATCAACTCCTTGTGATTGGATTCGGCAGACAGCTGCCATCAGTTGAATGCATAATTGCGAGTTGAAATCATTGTCTCTGAAACCAGCCGAGTGGGCAATTGGCGCTTCAGAGCCTGCAGTAACGGGAGTAATCCGTGGCCCTGACGATCTTTGATCTCGACGATACCTTGCTGGGCGGCGACAGTGACAACGCCTGGGGAGAATTCGTCGCCGATCGCGGCGTCGTCGATGCCGAAGAGCACAGACGCAGAAATGCGCAGTTCTTCGCCGATTACAAGCGAGGCGATCTCGACATCATGGCCTACCTGCGCTTTGCGTGCGAACCGCTGACCAGGCTCGAACCGGACGATCTGCTGCAACTCCGTGATGAATTTGTCCAGCAACGGGTTCTGCCCATGGTACTGCCCAAGGCAAGATCGCTGGTTGAACTGCACGTCGACCGCGGCGATTTTCCGATCATCGTGACGGCAACCATTGCTTTTATCACCCGACCCATCGCAGAACACTTTGGTGTCGATACCCTGATCGCACCCGAGCCCGAACAAGTTGATGGCCGATTCACAGGAGAAATCGTAGGTGTCCCCAGCTTTCGCGAGGGCAAGGTCACGCGCATTCGGGAGTGGCTGAAGCAATCGGGGCACTCGCTCGAGGGGAGCTACTGCTACTCCGACTCCCACAACGACGTGCCTATGCTAGAACTGGTCAGCTATCCTCATGCAGTCGATCCAGACCCCAGATTGAAGTCCATCGCCGAGGCGCGTCAGTGGCCCGTCATTTCATTACGCGACTAGCCCCGGTAGTCATTTTGCTGTACCTGCAGGGATGCAGCGATCCACCGGTTGTGCACGACAATGTCTCCGCGACGGCAGTTGATCCGATCGTACGCGAACTCAGGGCGTTGAGGCAGCTAATGGCGCATGATCTTCGGGTCAAGAGCGCCGATCTTGTGGCCGCCACAAACCAGTTCCTCGCTTCACCATCAACGACCAGCCAGCAAACCCTGCAGCGGGCCTGGATCGAAGCCCATCGGGAGTATCTCGCCCTCTCTCTGCTCCTGCCGGACATCCATGATCAAGTACACGTCTGGCCCGTGGAACCAGGATTTCTTGACTCTGTCGAAGGTTACCCCGAAAGCGGCATCGTCAACGACACGACGCTGGACATCGACATCGAAACTCTGTGGCAGCAACACGGCTTTACCGATCCGTCAGAAGCCTGCCTCGGTTTCCACCCCATCGAGTACTACGCGTTCATGCGAGATGTCACTGACTTTGCCAATGATGATGAAATAGCCCGGCGACGCCGCAAACTGCTGGAGATCATGGTGACAGAACTGGATCGCATGCTGAACCAGGCTTCGCGACCCGCAAACGACTCTGGCACGCCAAAAGATCAACTGCGCCGGTTGCTGGCGCAACAGCAGCATGGTCTGGCCATGGCCCTGGCGGCGGTGGACATCGACACCAAAGTGGTCGGGTTCAGCCAGACCGAAGCGACCGCACTGACAGGGATCGTCCACATTATCCGCCAACTCTGGCGAGAAGACGGCAGCCTTTTTATCCTCATTCAGAAAATGGACCCGAAGGCGGCCGCGGAGATAACCGACACGCTCAGTTATCTCGACCGCGAGGAACAAACTTCACTGGCGCTGATAACTTTCCAGCATCAGCTGGCGCCACTGGTAAGAAGACTGACTGAAAGCTAGCGCAATATGCGCGCTAAACAGCTTCCGCGTCGGGCACGTAAACCAGGTCCAGGTCACGAGCGGCCTTGACATCGTCCAGCCGCCTGACAGGCAGCGTCTGCGGCGCCGTCCTGACAACTTCAGGGGTTTCCCGGGCTTCCCGCAGAATGTCGATCATCGCATCGACAAAACCATCGATCTCCTGCAGCGATTCCGTTTCTGTCGGCTCGATCAGAAGGCACTCGGGCACAAGCAGTGGGAAATAGGTCGTGGGGGCGTGGTAACCATGGTCCAAGAGCCGTTTGGCGAAGTCCATCGCGTTGACGCCAAGCTCTTTCGCCTCGCGGCTCAGCGTCACGATAAATTCATGGGTCGCCCGTCGTCCAGGATACGCAAGCCGGAAGCCGGCCTGCTGCATCCGGATCGCCATATAGTTGGCATTCAGTGTCGCGTATTCGCCAACCCGATTCATGCCACCCGCACCTAACAATCGTGCATAGGCGTAGGCACGGAGCAGAATTCCGGCGTTACCCATGAAGGCCGAGAGATTCCCGATACTATCGGGATAATCGGTTTCATCGCACCAGTAGTACTCGTCGATCCCATCCACCGTTCGCTTGCCGACGACCGGCGTCGGAATAAATGGTTCAAGCCTCGGACCCACGCCCACAGGCCCCGCACCCGGCCCACCACCCCCGTGAGGTGTGGCAAAGGTCTTGTGCAGATTCATATGCAATACATCAAAGCCCATGTCACCCGGCCTGACCTTGCCGAGTATGGCGTTCAGATTGGCGCCGTCGTAATACAGCAGGCCGCCCGCTTCATGCACGACGGCGGCGATTTCCTTGATGGATCGCTCAAAGACGCCACAGGTAGACGGGTTGGTCATCATCAGTCCGGCGGTCTGCGGACCCACTGCAGCCCTCAGGGCCTCAAGGTCAACGTCACCCTCATCATTGATTTCGACTTCGCGCACCTTGTATCCGCACATCACCGCGGTCGCCGGATTGGTGCCGTGGGCGGCACTGGGAACGAGAATCTCCGTGCGCTCGTTATCACCGCGCTTGTCGTGATACGCGCGGATCATCGCAACACCGGCAAATTCCCCCTGTGCGCCCGCCATCGGTGTCAGTGATACGGCTCTCATGCCCGTGACATCGCGCAATACTTCCTGCAGTTCAAACAGGCAGCTGAGAAATCCCTGACTGGCACTGAGCGGCGCAAGCGGATGACGATTCAGAAAACCCGGGATACTGGCAGCCCGATGGGCACCCCTCGGGTTGTATTTCATGGTGCAGGATCCGAGCGGATAGAACTGGCAGTCGATGGAGAAATTCTTCTGCGACAGATTGGTGTAATGCCGAACAACCTGTAGTTCGGAAACTTCCGGCAGTCCCGCCGGCTCTTCCCGCAATAGGTTCTCTGGCAATTCGACATCCGACCCGTTTACCGGAGCATACTGCGCACGGGCACCACGCCCCGGACTACTCTTGTCAAAAATCAACATGGCTGAACTGCCAGCACGGATTCCAGGGTCGATGCGAATCGTTCGATATCCGCGTCCGTTTTGGTTTCAGTCACGTTGGTCAGCAGACAATGGTCCAGTTCAGGCGAAATCTCACCCAGATCGTAGCCAGGCAATATGCCTGACTGCCGCATGGTTTCGATGACATCATTTGCGGGTCGGGGCAGTTCAATCACTGCTTCATGGAACATCGGTGCCGAGAAGCGACGGCTGACGCCATCGATACGGGCGACCCGCTGCAGTAATCGGGACATGCCCTGATGGCCCTGTAGCGCGATCGAGCGTAGTCCTTCGTCGCCCATCAGGCTGAGGTAAATCGTCGCTGCCGTCACCAGCAACCCCTGATTGGTACAGATATTCGACGTCGCCTTGCCTCGCCGAATGTGTTGTTCCCGGGCCTGGAGTGTCAGCGCAAAGCCGGTTCGGCCGTCAGTATCAACCGTCTTGCCAATGATTCTGCCCGGCATCTGGCGCACCAGCGCCTTGCTGCAGCACATGAAACCACAATAGGGGCCGCCCGAGGACACCGGAATGCCCAGTGGCTGCGCCTCACCAACAACGATATCTGCGCCCGCTTCGCCCCAGCGACCCGGCGGCTGCAGCAATGCCAGCGCGGTAGGATTCACCACCGCGATGACCAGTGCGCCTCGGGCATGCGCCCAGTCCGTCAGCTCACCGACGTCCTCAATACAGCCAAAGAAGTTCGGGCAGGGAATCACCAATGCAGCGAAGTCTTCATCCGGCAAATCATCACAACTGACGATGCCGGTCGCTCCATAGGGCACCGTTTCGATCTCAATCTGCTGGTTCCGAACGATATTCCTGGTCGCCGAGACATATCTGGGATGTACCGTACTCAGTGTCAGCACCCGGCGGGAACGGGATTTCTTATTGCCCCGCACCGCCATCAGCACAGCTTCCGCGAGCGCAGAACCACCGTCATAGACGGAAGCGTTAGCCACTTCCATCGCTGTCAGTCTGGCCATCATGGTCTGGAATTCGTAGATGACCTGCAGCGTGCCCTGACTGGCTTCCGCCTGGTAGGGGGTATACGCCGTCATAAACTCGCCGCGGGAAACCAGGTCCCAGACCGCGCTGGGAACATGATGCTCATAGGCACCGCCACCGAGGAAACAGAGATCGACTTCGTCGCTGCGTGCACGCTCATTCATGAGCCGAAGCAGCTCCATCTCACTGATCGCATCCGGCACCCGGGTCAGGACGCCAGATTTCAGATCTTCGGGTATCTCATCAAACAAAGCCTCGATCGAGCTGACGCCGATCTCTGCAAGCATCCGGCGTTCGTCGTCAGGCGTATGCGGAACAAACGGCATATCAATCCCTAGTGATCGTCCTCATTTTCACAGAAATTTTCGTAGTCCTCTGGCGAAAGCAGGTCATGCATCTGATTCAGATCATTGGGTTTCAGCTTGAAGAACCAACCATCCCCGTAGGGTGACTCATTCACTGTTTCCGGCGTTTCTTCCAGCGTTTCGTTCACGGCGATGATCGTTCCTGCTACCGGCGCATAGATATCCGATGCCGCCTTGACCGATTCAACAACCCCTGCCTCTCCTTTCGCGTCCACCTCGGCATCCACTTCCGGCAACTCAACGAATACCACATCGCCAAGCGACTCCTGCGCGTGGTCAGAAATACCGACCGTCACGGTACCGTCGTCTTCTACTCTCGCCCACTCATGGGTTTCCGCAAATTTCAAATCACCAGGCACTTCAGCCATAGGACATCCTCTAACTTGTTTTACTCAATGATCTTAAAGACCCGATTGCCATTTCTCACAAAAGGGGGCCTGACCTGCTTGACCGGCAACTGCTTACCGCGAATATCTACGGTCAGCGGTCCGGCTGCCCTGCTGTCGATTCTCGCGAGGGCAATGGAATGCTGCAATGTCGGGGAGAAAGCGCCGCTGGTGATTTCCCCGATCTCCTGGCCGGCGGCCCTAACCTTGTAATGAGCACGTAGCACGCCTCGTTCAGTCAGCACCAGACCCACCAGCTTCCGCCCCGGCCGGCCGGCATCCAGTGCCTCTCGCCCAATAAAATCCCGATCGCCCGACGGCGCCACGGTCCAGGACAGCGCGGCCTCTGCCGGCGTTACCGACTCATCCATGTCACTGCCATATAGATTCATGCCTGCTTCAAGGCGCAGCGTATCACGGGCGCCCAGACCAATCGGCTCAACGCCCGCCTGCTGCAGTGCCGACCACAGTTCAGCCGCGTCCTGATTCGGCAACATGATTTCCAGCCCCTGCTCGCCTGTGTAACCGGTCCGAGCAACGTACCAGTCATTGAACCAGGTTGCGGTAAAGGGCTTCAGGTCAACCAGCGAGGCCACCCCAGTAACACGAATACACTGTTCAATACTCTCCGGGCCCTGAACTGCGATAATGGCGAGATCGTCCCGCAGGTCGATGCGAACATCGAATGCCTCTCCCTGTGCCCGCATCCAGGCAAGATCCTTTTCCCGCGTCGCGCAGTTGACCACCAGTCGATATCGTTCCTGCTGGCGATAAACAATCAGGTCATCAAGAATGCCGCCGCTCTGATTCAACATAACAGAGTACAGTGCATCTCCAACCGCAAGCCGCTCAACATCATTCGCGAGCAGATAGCGCAGGAACTCCCGACACTGCTCACCGCCAACATCGACGATTGTCATATGTGAGACGTCACACATTCCAGACGCCAGTCGAACGGCATGGTGTTCTTCGATCTGCGACCCGTAGTGAATCGGCATGTCCCAACCACCAAAGTCGACCATCTTTGCGCCCGCGGCGATATGAAGTTCGTAGAGTGGAGTTCTGTTACCCATCTGACCCTTACCAAAGCAGACCGCGTATTCTAGCTGCTCGGTCTGGACGGCGACAGTGAGATGCGCTCAGGCTTTGCTTGAACGGCGCTATATCAACCAGCGCGGCCACTGGCCAGCCGCACAAGGAGCGACTTTGCCGGTGGCTGCCGATCGATCCACCGCGCCCCGAGGTTGCGCAGCCAGGCAACCACCGGACTATCCAGCATATAGGCGCGGGCAAAGAACTCCATAACACCTGCCGCCATGACATTGAGTGGCTGGCGACGCAACTGATAACGGCGTAGCAACGACAAGCTGCCAGGATCCTCATGACGGTAGTGCGCGTCGAACAGCACCTGTGCCAGTGCTTCGGCATCTGCCAGTCCGAGGTTCGCGCCTTGCCCCGCCAAAGGGTGAATCGTATGCGCTGCATCGCCGATCAACGCAAGGTGGGGCCGAACATACTCATAAACCTGCTGCTGGTTCAGCGCAAACGACGCTCGCTGATCGACCGCAAGAATATCACCCAGCGCTTTTTCACTCGCTGCTGTGACCGCCGCACAAAAGGCTTCATCAGAGGATGAGAGCAGTCTCTGCACATCCGAACTCGACCAGACCAAAGAACAGAGTCTGCCGGCATACGCCGGATCGCTGTCATTTCGCAACGGCAGCAGGGCAAGCGGGCCTTCCGGCGTAAACCACTGTCGCGCCGTGTGCCCATGGCGCTGCTGAGTCAGCACGGTTGCAACCAGTGCATCATGGGGGTAAGGCCAGGACAGCGTGCTGATATTGCAACAACGGCGCACCATTGAGTTACCGCCATCGGCGCCCACCAGCAACCTGCACTCAAAGGTTTCGTCGGCAGTGACCACACGATAACCCGCATCACAGGTTTCGATCTCCTCTATCTTCTTGTCATACAGACATTCGATACCAATCAGCCCCGAATACAGGGTCGTGAGCAGTTGCACGTTTTCGACGACGTAGCCGAGGGCCGGTTCCCCCGCATCTTGTGCATCAAAGTCAATGGATCCTGAACCGCGGGCGTCGGCCACTGACATCCGGGTAAAGGCGCAGACATTCTCCGGTGGCGGCCAGCCACCAATACGGGAAAGGAAATCATGTGCGGCCGGGTTGATCGAACTGACTCGCTGAGCCACACCTGAATGGAGAAGACGGCCCTCGATGGACAGTGGCGAACGCGTGGATTCAGTCGGCGCAGGTCCGGCGTCGATGACCACAATGTCCCACGGTCCGTTTTTCAGGGCCGCGGCCAGCGAAAGGCCGACCAGACCTCCGCCGACAATCACCAGATCTGCCGTCCGCACGTTCATGCCGTTGCCGACATCCAGGCTTCGATGTCGTCTATCTTCTTGGGAATAGACTGCGTGATGACCTCGTTCCCTTCCCGGGTCACCAGGACGTCATCTTCGATTCGGATGCCGATCCCCCGGTAACGGGCTGGCACCTTCTCAAGCGCCGGTGAGATATACAGCCCGGGCTCGATGGTTGTCACCATCCCCGGTTCAAATACCCGCCAGGCATCGTCGATCCGGTACTCGCCCACATCGTGAACATCCAGCCCCAGCCAATGTCCGGTGCGATGCATATAAAAGCATCGATAAGCTTCCGCCTCGACCAGCGCATCGACTTCACCCTGCAGCAATCCCAACGCCACCAGCCCCCGCGTCAACTCAACCACCGCTGCCTCATGGGGCTGATTCCAGTGATTGCCCGGACGAACCATATCGATGGCGGCAAGCTGGGCTCGCAAGACAATCTCGTATATCTCCCTCTGCGACTCGGTGAACCTGCCGCTCACCGGGAAGGTACGAGTGACGTCACTGGCGTAATACTCGTACTCGCCTCCCGCATCCACCAGCACAAGATCATCTTTTTTTAAAACATCATCGTTGGCCACATAGTGCAGGATGCAGGCATTCTCGCCGCCACCCACAATCGACGGATAAGCCGCTGCTCGAGCGCCGGACATCATAAGCTCGTGCACAAACTCCGCTTCCAGCTGGTACTCCGACATGCCGGGCTCGACCTTCGCCATCACCCGACGATGTGCTTCGCCGGTGATCAGCGCACCATGCCTCATCACTTCGATCTCGGCCCGGGTCTTGAACAATCGCAGCTCATGCAGCAATTGGGATAGCTGGATGAACTCACCCGGCGGGCGGGTCCCTGCTTGGCTGTTACCGCTAACGGTCTTGACCCAGCCTATCAGCCGGGCATCAAAATCTGACCGCACCCCCATATTGTAGTAGAGCCGACTGCGGCCCTCGATCAGCCCCGGCAGGATGTCGTCGATATCAGCGATCGGAAATGCATCGTCGATCCCATAGAGCTGCATCGCCCGTTCCGGCCCGGTGATCCTGCCGTGCCAGAGTTCCTGTTCAGGATCACGTTCTCGACAGAACAGGATCGCCTGGCCATGTTCTCGACCCGGCGCCAGCACAAAGACTGCCTCATCTTCCTTAAATCCGGTCAGGTAATAGAAGTCGCTGTCCTGGCGAAACACATGTTCCACATCCCCGCTTCGTGACGTGATCATCGCACTCGGCAGGATTGCAATGCTGCCGGGCTCCATCAGGCCCATCAGTTCGGCACGCCTCGCAGCGAACTCCTTCGGCGGAATCTTGGGGCCACGCTTGATCAATGAACCGATCTCGCCGTGCAATCAGAGTGAATGAGCATGGCGGACATTCTGATGTATTCACTGATCTCGATCAGGTCCGCCTCATTCTCTTCACCGTCAGGAATTTCTTCCGAAATCGCTGCAATCTGGCCCAGGTCCTTCAGGACCTCCGCGACATCTTCACTCACCTCTACATTGCTGAATCGGCCCGTCATACCAAACCCGTAAAGAAACCCCTGGCACCAGCACGCGACTTCGGACGTTCTGGCATTGACGCTGACATCATCGCCGGGCAACAACAGTCTGAACCCAAACTCATCGTCATCAAGACCCTTAGCAATCTCGTTGTAGATTACATCAAGGATTGCAAACTCAGACTTCGGCAAATCGATGTCCAACCATTCCGACAATGATGAACGCCTCTTTGCAGCATCAAAGGATGCACCCGCGCAGAGCCACCCGGTCATCAGGCCATGGATTTCGGCCGGGGCCTGGTCGATACCGGTCCGGTCGGCCCAGCCTTTCAGTTCTGCATAGGTGATCATTAGGGGTACACTACCATGATAGAACCCGTCGATTGACGCCCGTTCGAGCGGCACTTTATAGTACCGGCGAGCCTGTCCCTGAGGAAATTCCGTTGGAATTGAAGGATCTGGAAGCCAAGATAGATGAACTGATTCAGCTGATTGAAGAGTTGGAGAAAAAGTCCGCTCTGACTGAAGCTGATCGGGACAGCCTTCTGCGCGAGAGAACAAGGCTGATCGAAAAAAACGAGATGGCCAAGAATAAGGTAGAAGCGATGATTATGCGCCTGAAAGCCCTCGAGCAGGACTAACCCATGGCCAACGTCGAAACCGTCACCGTCAATATCCTCGACAAGGACTATCAGGTCAGTTGCAAGCCCGATGAAGTAAACGCATTGAAGGAGTCTGCCCAGTACCTGGACTCGCGGATGCGGGAAATCAAATCGACTTCATCGGTATTGGGCCTGGACAGAATTGCCGTGATGGCGGCACTTAATATTGCCAACGATCTGTTGTCCGAAAACAAAAAGACCGCATCCGTCGTCAGTACCCAGGCTGACAATATCCAGTCACTGAACGGAAAACTCGATATCGCACTGGGAAAATTGCGCGCAGGAATCAGTTAGTTGATCGTATCCGTCAGGTAGGCTGTCACGATATAATGCGCATCTGCTCCCTGGGTTGTTTGCCAGTCGATATGTCCTCGACCCTATAAGCGATACCCAGGAGGTCCTTTTCTTGATCGATGCGCATGTCCGCTCCGGCGGGACGCCTAACATCAATTGGGGGCCACCGCCTTGAACCGCTGGGTTCAAGGGCCTGTCCGTACAGCGGCAATTTGGGGGGCTTGATTTAATGGACCAACGGGAACTTCGTCGCACATTCAGGCGTATCCGCCGCGAGCTTTCCCCTCATGCACGGACGCGAGCAGCTCAGTCCCTTCGACGAGCCTTCCTTCATCAACGCTTTCTCCGCGCCAGACGTATCGGCTTTTATCTCGCCACAGCCGAAGAAATCGATACCTGGCCACTGATAGCCAAAGCCTGTGCACTGGGCAAGTCATGTTATCTGCCGCTGGTCACCGATCGACTGATGCGTTGGGTGGATCCACCGCTCAGATACCAGCAGTTCAATCCGCTGCAACCGGAACTGGCGCAGAACCGGTTTGGTATTCTAGAACCTCGCTGGAACCCCAGGGCTCAGATCGACATTCGGCGTCTGGACATCCTGCTCGTGCCTTTGGTCGCCTTTGATCGTTCAGGCAACCGGGTGGGAATGGGACAGGGATTTTATGACCGCACGCTGGCGCCGCTGGTGGGTTCTCCGCAAAAACCCTGGCTGGTAGGCTGTGCCTTCTCAGCACAGGAAACGTCTGCGATCAGGCAGAATGAGTGGGATGTAAAACTGGACGCAATACTGACTGAAAAGGGCCTGATGATGGCCTAGAGGCCCATGGCCTGTGCCGCCACATTGACGGCGATACCCAGTCCGATGACGATAAACAGTACGGAAATCAGGTCCGGCTTCTTATTCATGTCGTAAACCAATACGTTTCGGTCCAAGGACCCTGGGGAGGGCCACAGTTTCCGGCACTTCCCAAGGCGGCTGATTAAGATATAGGCAGACTGCAAGCCAAGCAAGAGACCCACATCACATTTGCATCAACTTGGTGCTTAATTCCATTAGAAATCCATAATTGCTAAAGATAGTGACCGCTAACATAAAGAGACCATCTGGCGCCGCACCATGACTGTCATGAACATCATTCGAATGGGACACCCCACCCTGCGACAGGATGCGGTCCCTTACCCGGAAGAAAAGATTGGTTCCGAGGAATTCAGGACACTGGTTGAAGACATGCGGGACACCATGGCCAGCGCAGGTGGGATTGGGCTTGCTGCGCCCCAGGTTGACGTGCCTTGTCAGATTGCCGTGATCGAGGTACCGGAGGATGGGACCCGTTACGGCGACACACCGTCTTTACCGTTTGCCGTGTACGTCAATCCGCAGATCACAGTGCTTGACGACAAGGCTGACGGTTACTGGGAGGGCTGTCTGTCTGTGCCGGGACTGATGGGCTATGTGGAACGCCCGCAACATATCCGCGTCGACTACCTCGACGAGACCGGCGCGAGCCGCACGATAGAAGTACAGGGTTTTCTCGCCACGGTATTCCAGCACGAGTTCGACCATCTCCACGGGACGCTGTTTGTCGATCGCCTGAAAGATTCCCGTCTGCTCATGTTCGAGGAAGAGTTCCGTCAATTCGTGGCCGGCGAACCGGAACTCGAGTGACCTGGGTCACCCGGCTCCGGTTTGTTGTCACTACAGACTGAACTGCCAGCCAGCTGTCAGCTGCCAGTCAGTCTTCATCTGCGGACCGTCCAGATCCTGCCGCAGCGGTTTAATCCACTCCAACGCCAGACGGTGCCTTTGATCAGGCATGATCATGTTCACGCCAACAGCGAGGTCCAGCCGGGTTTGCCCCTGGTTGTCCGGGTCCGCGGTCTGCACCGGCGCCATGATCCTCGGATCAATGCCGTCAATGTTGCCACGCCGATACGCCTGCAATCGTGCTGACGTACTAACCGCTCCACTCAATCGCCAACTCATCCAGCCGGACAACGTGTGTTCGTCACCGAGCGTATAGCCCTCGTCATTGGACCCCGTACGAATCACGCTTCGGGTCTGTAATCCCCAGCCGAGGTTGCCGTCAGTGCGACCGGTCGGCGAGGTGTGTCCGGCATAGGTCAGCCCCAGCAAAACGTCCCAGGTGCCTGAACCAAGTTGCATCGGATAGGGCAAACGCGGCGAAGGCGTCATACCCATGGGCGTCAGGATCTGGCCGGTTTCGTCCGTGGCACCGGTTGGCGCCGACATTCCCACAGTCAGGTGCCAGCGGTGGTGGCCCTGCTCGCTCAGGCGCACCAGGGCCGAGATGCTGGAATCACCAAGTCCCTGCGTCTCGGTAGTAAAACGTCCGAGCTGCTGCGTGCCCATGCCACCCATATAGGTGATGTGGTCCATTTCCTTGCGAATCAGGTTCGTCATGAACATCAACGTCACCGCATCGCTGGGCGCATACATCGCGCCCAGCATATGCATGTCCATGGACATCTCCGTGGGTACCACTCTCAATGTCGGCGGCTGCATCGGATTGCCAAAGAACCGGTTGGCATACCCGGTCACGATGCCATCCGGCGCGAGGTCAGTCGTGCCGTCGCGATTGTCTCGCATCGACATGTGCATGAATCGGTAGGAGAACATCCATTCTCCACGTTTGTGATAGTGATCACCCATCACGGTGATGGGTGCGTGTGAATCTGGCCGGGCGGTACCTGTATCCGCAAACGCCGAAGCGCAGGCAAAGGACAGGAACACACACGCGGCAAAGCATGTCTGTTTCATTGGTTTCCTCAACTGTTGATTAAAATATTTCTAGGCAATCAACAGACAAGGCGGGGCGCGTGAGAGGTAATTGGGGTAATAACGCGGGTTGTCCGGCGGTGTCAGGCGCCCGACCGGGGCCATACTTTCCGCCAGCCAGAAGATCAGCAGGGCGAGCGCCAGCAGGGCGAGCAGGGTCAGCCCGAAAGCATACTCACAATCCAGGGCCGTGGCGGTGGTGGCGTCATCGTGATGATGCGCACTACTGCCATGCGCCATGTGGTGGTGGTGATGATGGTGATGGTGATGGTCCATCGTCCTGCTAAGCGCCGCATAGACGCCCGGAGCGAGTCCGTCGGGGCACAGCACAGCCAGCTGACCCTGACCCGGCATAAAGCCGGCGGGGATCAACGCCTGGCAGAACACGACAGCTGCGGTCAGCTGCGCCAACCGGCGACGCAGGACGAATTCAGTCACACCGAAAGAGCTTCTAACATGAGGGGGCAATGATACCGCAACCCGAACCAGCTCGCCGTATCAAAAGACCGCGCTACAATGATCACCCGTCATTCATCTACGGTGGAGCACATGTCAGACCTGACTTTTTACACCAACCCACGCTCGCGAGGCCGCATCATTCGCTGGATGCTTGAGGAAACCGGCGTCGACTACGACACAGCCATCCTTGAATACGGTACCACCATGAAAGGGGCTGAGTACCTTGCCATCAATCCCATGGGGAAGGTACCCGCGATCAAACATGGCAACACCGTCGTTACCGAATGCGCCGCTATCTGCGCCTATCTGGCAGACGCATTTCCGGAAGCCGGACTCGCACCCCCCACCCATGCACGAGGTGACTACTACCGCTGGCTCTTTTTCGCCGCTGGCCCACTGGAATCGGCCGTGGTCAATAAAGCTCTTGGATTCGAAGTGACAACGGAGCAGGAAGTCATGGCAGGCTACGGCAATCTGGATCGAACCCTGGATACCCTTGAGATCGCTGTCAGCCGCTGGGACTTTGTTACGGGCGATTCCTTCACCGCGGCGGACGTCTATCTGGGTTCCCAGGTGAGCTGGGGCCTTGCTTTCAATACGCTACCAAAACGCGGTGCCTTTGAGGCCTATGTCAAACGCGTCACCAGCCGCGCAGCCTACGCGCGTGCACAGGAAAAAGATGGTCCGATGTCGTAGCTGGCACCAGGCCAGGTGACAACAGACCGGCTAACTGAGAAAGAGGCGGTAGGCCGGATTATCTGTTTCTTCCCAGAATCGGTAACCCACGGTTCTGAGCCGACGACGAAAGCGTGCGCTGTCACCTGGTGGCACCTGAATGCCGGCCAGTACTCTGCCGTAGGCGGAGCCGTGGTTGCGATAATGGAACATTGAAATATTGAAATCGCTGCCAAGCACTTTCAGAAAATCCATCAACGCACCAGGACGTTCGGGAAACTCAAACCGGAATACGCGCTCGTCAGACAAGCCGCTGGTTCGACCACCCACCATGTGACGAACATGCAATACCGCGGCTTCATTGTCTGACAGGTCGGTGACTTCATATCGGCCACGCAGTCGTTCAACAAATTGTTGCCGATCCGCCGCATCCCCCGTCGACTGGATACCAGCCAGCACGTGTGCACTATCGCCGTCCGAATAACGGTAGTTGAATTCGGTCACGGAGCGCTTGCCGATTATTTTGCAGAACCGACGGAAACTGCCGGGAGTTTCCGGAATGGTCACGCCCAGCAGCATCTCCCGTTGTTCACCAATCTCGGTACGCTCTGCAACATGTCTTAGCCGATCAAAATTCATATTGGCGCCACTGACCACCGCAATCAGCGCCGATTCTTCACGCCGCTGCCCGGCCTGCTGCAGGTACTTTTTCAATCCGGCCACACCCAGCGCACCCGACGGCTCGCTGATTGAACGAGTTTCTTCAAAGATGTCCTTGATCGCAGCACAGATCTCATCAACTGTTACCGTCACCACCTCATCGACACACTGCCGGGCAATCCGGAAAGTCTCCTTGCCTACCTGCCTGACCGCCGTTCCGTCCGCAAACTGCTCAATATCTTCCGCCTTCAGACTGACTCGTCGGCCTGCAGAGAGCGCCGCCGCCATACCGGCGGACCGATCATGCTCGACGCCGATTACCTTCACCTCCGGTCGCAGATATTTGACGAAAGCGCCAATTCCGGCAATCAATCCGCCGCCGCCGACCGGCACAAAAATCGCCTCCAGTGGACCTGTGTACTGACGCATCATCTCCATGCCAATCGTGCCCTGCCCGGCAATCACATCGGCGTCATCAAACGGGTGGATAAAGGTGTAGCCGTCGCGTTGTTCAAGTTCGCGCGCCCGCGTGTGGGCATCGTCGAAATTGTCACCGTGCAACACGACCTTGGCGCCCAGGCGGCGAACCGCATCGACCTTGATACCGGGCGTGTTCCTACCCATCACGATCACGGCCCTGATGCCCAACCGGGAAGCGGCCAGTGCAACACCCTGGGCATGGTTGCCTGCGCTCGCTGCAACCACGCCTCGCTTGCGTTCCGCATCGTTCAGTCGCCTGATTCGGTTATAGGCGCCGCGACACTTGAAACTAAACACCGGCTGCAGGTCTTCCCGTTTCAACAACACCGGTGCGCCTAGTCGCGCCGAAAGGCCCGGCGCGTCATCAAGCGGCGACTCAACCGCAACATCGTAAACATCCGCTTCAAGGATTTTCCTGATGTAATTTTTCACGGTGATTCGGGACCTGTCGTTGACCCGGTCCAGTATACTGGGGGACGGGCCGGAAGGAGAAACCAGTGGACCAGAATGCGATGAAGCAACAGGTAGCGGAACGCGCTGCCGAGTATATTGAGGCGTATCTGGAACCGGATATGATCGTCGGCGTAGGTACCGGCTCCACTGCCAATCTTTTTATCGACTGCCTTGCCGCCCATAAACACAGGTTCGATGGCGCGCTCGCGAGCTCGGAGGAGACCCGGAGACGGCTCGAAGAACACAAGATACCTGTCTACGATCTCAATACCGTGGCCAAGCTGCCCTTCTACATCGACGGTGCGGACGAAGTGAACCCCTATCTGCACCTCATCAAGGGCGGTGGCGGTGCACTGACCCGTGAAAAAATCATCGCCTCGGTCGCTGACACTTTTATCTGCATTGTCGATGAGTCCAAGTGCGTCGACCTGCTCGGTCATTTTCCGTTACCCATTGAAGTCATTCCGATGGCGAGATCCTCGGTGGCGAGGGCGCTGGTAGAACTGGGTGGCAGACCGGTATATCGCGAGGGTTTCGTGACCGACAACGGCAATATCATTCTGGATGTTCACGACCTGGAGATTCTGGAGCCACGTCTGCTCGAATCAAAGATCAACGATCTGGTGGGGGTTGTGACCTGCGGCCTGTTTGCCCACCGTGGCGCCGATGTGCTGCTGGTGGCGACACCAGACGGCGTCCAGGAAGTCGATGCCAGTTCATGAGGGTGGGATCAGTTTGCCGGGATTAAGAATGCCATGTGGATCGAACAGTTGTTTGATACCTCGCATCAGTTCAATCTCCTCAGTACTGCGACTGAACCGGAGTTGATCGCGCTTTAACAGACCAACGCCATGCTCGGCAGAAATACTGCCGCCGAATTGCTGGACTACGCCGAGCACTTCCTCACTGACCTGTTCGCATTTCGCTTTGAACTGCGCTGTCTCCACGTCGGCCGGTTTCAGTATGTTGAGATGCAGGTTGCCATCGCCGATGTGCCCGAACCAGACAATCTCGAAATCCGGATAGCGCCTGGTAACGACCTCTTCGACGGCTTCCAGAAATGCCGGTACCTGGGCGACACGTACGGAGACATCATTCTTGTAGGGGACTCGCGGCGTAATCGACTCGGAAATGGACTCGCGGTAACGCCAAAGGCTGGCCCGGTCCTGCTCGCTCTGACTCACCACCCCATCGCTGACCAGCCCTTCAGCACTGCAGGCGGCAAACGCAGCCGTTGCCTCATCCCCCGTTGATTCCAGTTCTTCGAACTCAAGCAGCACGTAGTAGGGACTGGCGCTGGCAAAAGGCGCTGACAGTTCATGACGCGCCAGTACGTGGGCAAGACCATTGTGAGAGAAGAACTCAAAGGCAGTGAGCGCCATTGCTTCCCGAAACCGGGTCAGTACCTGCATCACCGACCCCATGTCGGGCACGGCCAGCAGCATCACCGTCAGTGGTGCAGGCGGCCTGATCAGCGACAGGGTCGCCTCAACAATGAGGCCCAGCGTGCCCTCGGATCCGATCATCAGATGTCGCAGGTCATAGCCGGTGGCGTTCTTGACCAGCCCCCGGTTCAGATTCAGCAGTTCGCCGGTACCGGTGACGACCCTGAGGCCCATGACTCGTTCCCGGGTCAGTCCGTACCGAAGCACTTTGATACCACCGGCGTTGGTCGCGATATTGCCGCCCAGCTGGGACGAGCCACTGGAGGCGAATTCCACCGGATAGTACCGGCCATGTTCACGGGCAAATTGTTGCAGGCTGGCGGTAACAACACCGGGCTCGACCGTGACCAGGTCTTCCTCCGGTTCAAAACCGAGTATGCGGTTCATCCTGTCAAACGCGACCACCACCTCGCCATTCGCCGCCACCGCCCCGCCTGACTGACCCGTTCTGCCGCCGGAAGGCACCAGCGCAAGTCGTCGACTGATCGCGAACCTGACCAGTGCCTGCACCTGCTCGATATCCCTGACCAGCACAACCGCGCTCGGCGCCGGCTCGTGGAATCGCGTCCAATCGAGCCCGTAGCTGCTCATCTCGCCGGGGTCGGTGACCAGACTGCCTTCACCCACAACCGCCGCCAGCTCCCTGATCAATGCTTCATCCATGGCTCAGGTCCGTGGCGCCGAAGCTGCATTCTTCTCATCTTCTTTTTCACCGTTCCATTGTCGCAGGAAAGGAACAATGGGTGCCCAGGTCTTCGCTCGCCAGTCTTCAAGTTCATTCAACAGCTGGTGCTTTCCATCCTGCACCATAGCGACATCGACCGGGTCGAATTTGCTGCGGATTACCGGCAAATTGCTGCGCCAGTCTACCGTACCGTCATCCGTGCCCTGCACCACCAGCACCGGAGTGGACACCGCCGACAGGCCCTTGAACCGCGGTATCCAGTTCACCATAGCGTCAATCCAGGCAGTGGGAATCTGTCTCGGTGACAGTGGATCAACGTGACGAATGAAATGGCGGTATTCCAGATCGTGGGTATTGCGACGCCAGAGCCGACGCTGACTCCTGAACAGTTGGCGGCCAATCCGGTGCAGCGGACGCGCGAGAGGCCAGCGCCGAGGATGAATCAGCGGCGCAATCAGAACGGCGCCATCAAAGCTGCCCGGGTGCTGCAACATATAGGTCATCGCAACGGCGGCACCCAGGGAATGTCCCATGACGATACGAGGCTGATTCGGCGACAACCACTGCTCCGATCTCGTCAGCACCGCCATGACCGTATCAACATAGAAGGAGAAGTCATCGATACTGGCACGATCGCCAGTGGAAAAACCGTGTCCCGCATGATCCAGTGCCAGCACGCTGAAGCCCAGATCCAGCAGCGTCGAAATAGTTGGCCCCTGTAACCCCGAATGATCCAGGTAACCGTGCAGCAACACGACAACTCCTCGGCTGCCCTCACGTGAGTAATGCTGCACAAAAATCTTGTGTTGATGGACCGGTATCCAGCCCATCAGGTGTTGGTCAAACGCACAATTGTGCCGATAAAACCCGCGATAGCCGTCCGCCAGACCTGTCAGAGGTGTACGCAGGCCGGGGGTTTCGCCAAGCCAGGCCCGAATCTCCTCAGCCGGCAGCCTAACCGCCATGATGCATTGTGCGGTCCGGCCTAGCTGACGTTCGGGGCCAGGGCGCCGGAAGCATATTTCGAGGCCATCGCCTCCAGCGAGACTGGTTTGATCTTCGATGCGTTGCCCGCAGTGCCGAAGGCCTCATATCGCTGTTTGACGATCTCTTTCATGGCCGTGATCGTTTCCGTCAGGTACTTGCGCGGATCGAACTCCGCGCGATTCGCGGCGAGAAAACGCCGAACCGCACCAGTGGAGGCCAGCCGAAGGTCGGTATCGATATTGACCTTGCGAACCCCATGACGAATGCCTTCCTGAATCTCCTCGACCGGTACACCGTAGGTTTCCGGGATTTCACCGCCAAACTCATTGATCACCTGCAGCCATTCCTGGGGTACGCTGGATGAGCCGTGCATGACCAGGTGTGTATCGGGCAAGCGAGCGTGAATCTCCTTGATCCGTTCAATCGAGAGGATATCACCCGTGGGCGGCCGGGAAAATTTGTAGGCGCCGTGGCTGGTACCGATGGCAATAGCCAGGGCATCACAGCCTGTCGCCCGAACAAAATCAGCGGCTTCCTCCGGGTCCGTCAACAGCATGTCCCTCGACAGCTTGCCCTCGGCACCCACACCATCCTCTTCACCCGCCTCGCCGGTCTCCAGCGAACCAAGGCATCCCAGCTCACCTTCGACGGTTACACCGCAGGCATGTGCCATCTCCACGGTGCGTCGGGTCACGTCGACATTGTATTCATAGCTGGCGGGCGTCTTCTGATCTTCCTGCAATGAGCCGTCCATCATGACTGACGAGAATCCCAGTTGAATCGAACGCTGACAGACATCGGGGGAAGCGCCATGATCCTGATGCATCACGACAGGAATGTCCGGAAACTCTTCGATTGCAGCAAGGATCAGGTGCCGAAGGAAATTCGGACCGGCGTACTTCCGCGCCCCGGCGGAAGCCTGCACAATAACCGGGCTGTCCGTATCGCCTGCCCCTTCCATGATGGCGCGCATCTGCTCAAGATTGTTGACGTTAAAGGCGGGTACGCCGTAGTCATGTTCGGCGGCATGATCCAGTAGTTGCCGCATGCTTATCAGTGCCATGTCGCTTCTCCTTGATTCCTTGTTGCTCTGCCCGCTGTCTACCGCTTCGTTGGTCTGTCGCTCGCGCGCGCCTGCAGTATCGCGACAGCAGGCAAGGTCTTACCCTCGACAAATTCCAGAAACGCGCCACCACCGGTCGAAATATATGAAATGCCGTCGGCCACACCGAATCTGTCGATCGCAGCAAGCGTATCGCCACCGCCGGCGATGGAAAACGCACCACTGTCTGCTATTGCCTCCGCCACCGCCCGGGTGCCCAGTGCAAACGCATCGTTCTCAAACACGCCAACCGGTCCATTCCAGATGACGGTTTTCGCCTCACCCAGGATATTCTTCACGTTGTGCGAAGAAGCCGGGCCGATATCCAGGATCATTTCGTCCTCCTGCACCCGATCCACTGCACGGTGAATACCTGCTTCATCGTCCAGCGACTTGCCCACAACCACATCGGTGGGCAACGGAATATGCACATTGTTCAACAGGCGCTTCGCCGTCTCAATCATGTCGTGTTCGCACAATGAAGTACCGACGTTAACACCACTTGCCGCGAGGAAGGTATTGGCGATGCCGCCCCCGACAATCAGAGACTGCACCTTCGTCGCCAGCTTCTCCAGCACATCGAGCTTGGTGGATACCTTGCTGCCCCCAACGATCGCCACCACCGGTTTCGCCGGCTTTCTGAGCGCTCTTTCAAGGGCATCCAGTTCTGCCGTCAGTAACGGTCCGGCGCAGGCCAGGGGCGCATATCGAGCAACCCCCTCGGTCGTTGCCTGGGCCCGATGCGCAGTACCAAAGGCATCCATGACAAAAACATCGCACAGCGCCGCCAGCTTTCTGGACAGGGTTTCATCGTTAGCTTTTTCGCCAACATTGACACGCACATTCTCGAACATGACCAGATCAGCATCCGGCCAGTCAAACCCATCCAGGTAATCGTTGATCAGGGCCACCTTCTTGCCCATATGCCGCTCAATCTCCGCCGCGACAGGTGCCATGCTGGCCCCGGGCTGCTCACTGATCGGTTCACCTTCCGCCGGACGGCCCAGGTGGGACATCACCATGACCCGCGCTCCCTCGGCCATGGCATATTCGAGCGTTGGCAGTGCGGCACGAATACGCGCATCGCTCGTTATTTCACCATCCTTGATCGGAACATTGAGATCTTCACGAATCAGTACGCGCTTGCCCGCGATATCGAGATCGCTGAGATTGAGTACATTCATCAATCCTGCAACATCTCCTTAACCGTTCGCACAACCGACTCAGAGGTAAACCCGAAATGCTGCATCACCTCTCCACCGGGACCGGATGCGCCAAACGTACTCATGCCAATGACCCGCCCATCCAGACCAACAAATTTTCGCCAGTAATCAGGATGTGCACTTTCAACCGCCAGTCGAACGCGAACTGCATCCGGCAGCACCGATTCGCGGTAGGCAGGATCCTGGGCTTCAAATCGATCCACGCTCGGCATGGAAACGATCCGTAGGGCAATCCCATCCGCCGCCAACTGATCGAAAGCCTGCACCGCAATATCCACCTCCGAGCCGGTGGCAATCACGATGGCCGCCGGGACACCGTCACAGTCACGCAGCACATAGCCGCCACGCGCTATCTGCGCGAGCTGATCGACGGAGCGTTCCTGGTGCGCAAGGTCCTGACGTGAGAAAACAAGCGCCGTGGGACCCTCTGTCCTTTCCACCGCAGCCTGCCAGGCAACGACCGACTCCACGGCATCACAGGGTCGCCAGACCGACATGTTCGGCGTGCCCCGCAGGTTGGCAAGCTGTTCCACCGGCTGGTGCGTCGGACCGTCCTCACCCTGACCAATGGAGTCATGGGTGTAGACCAGTATGTTACGGACACCCATGAGCGCGGCCATTCGCGCGGCATTACGGGCATACTCCATGAACACTAGGAAGGTGCCTGAAAAAGGAATCAGGCCCCCATGCAGCGCGATGCCATTAGAGATCGCGGTCATACCGAATTCACGAACACCGTAATAGATGTAGTCCGCATCGCCCTGGGTCGCGCTTAACGCCCGAATCCCCGGCCAGTTGGTGTTATTGGAGCCGGACAAGTCCGCGGAGCCGCCAATGAGTTCGGGCAACAACGAGGCCAGCTTTTCAATCACCTTTCCTGACGCCTTGCGAGATGCCATCTTCTCCGCCCGGGATGCGGTTTCCTCAAGCAGCCGTTCCATCTGCGCCGCAAAGTCTGCGGGCAGGTCACCTTTGATACGGCGCTCAAACTCCCTGGCCAGGTCAGCCTGCGCGTCAGCATACTCACCGAACCGCTGCCTCCAGGCGCTTTCCGCATCAGCGCCTTTTCGACGGCAATCCCATGCAGCGTAGATGTCATCCGGAATTTCAAAAGGTGCGTGTGTCCAGTCGAGTTGCTGACGGGTCGCGGCCACTTCATCGCTCCCCAGTGGTGAACCGTGGGCACCGGCGGTATTCGCCTTGTTCGGGGAACCGAATCCGATCTGGGTACAGGCGCAAATCAGCGTGGGACGATCTGTTTCCGCCAGCGCCTGGTCAAGGGCTGACGCAATCGCAGCACGATCATGACCGTCAACACCACGCACGACGTGCCAGCCGTAGGCTTCAAATCTTGCCGGCGTATCGTCAGTAAACCAGCCCGTGACCGGGCCATCGATAGAAATCCCATTGTCATCATAGATGCAGTTCAGCTTGCCAAGCCCAAGCGTTCCCGCCAGAGACGCCGCTTCATGCGAAATACCTTCCATCAGACAGCCATCACCCGCGAACACCCAGGTCCTGTGGTCCACAACGGCGAGGTCGCCACGATTGAAGTGAGCTGCCAGCACCTTCTCTGCGATTGCAAGTCCGACCGCGTTGGCAAACCCCTGTCCCAGCGGCCCGGTGGTGGTCTCCACCCCCGGGGTATCACCATACTCCGGATGCCCCGGTGTCGCTGACCCCAGTTGCCGGAACCGCCTGATCTCGTCGATGGAAAGATCGTAACCAGTCAGGTGCAACAAAGAGTAAATCAGCATGGAGCCATGGCCATTGGACAGCACGAAGCGGTCCCGATCACACCAGTTCGGGTTACCCGGATTGTGTTTGAGGTAATCCCGCCATAGCACCTCGGCGATGTCCGCCATGCCCATGGGTGCGCCGGGGTGACCGGAATTTGCATTCTGTACCGCGTCCATGGACAGCGCACGAATGGCGTTCGCCATCTGCCGATGTGAAACCATGTTGACTTCCGAAAAAAAAGACGCGCTATTCTCCCCTATTGCGGTTCCCTCAACAACTTGACCCAGTGCCGATCAGGCATGAAGGCAACTAACACTGATCTTGAGTGATAATCACGGGCCGTCTGTGGGAATAGAAATACCAGAACGTTAAACTCTGCGGCCAAATCAACCACCCTCGATATTCAATGAGCATCAACCGAACCTTTACTTCCGAGTCAGTCTCAGAAGGTCATCCTGACAAGATGGCAGACCAGATCTCTGACGCGATCCTCGATGCAATCCTGACGGAGGACCAGGACGCCCGGGTGGCCTGCGAGACGCTGGTGAAAACCGGTATGGCACTGATCGCTGGCGAGATCACGACCAGCGCCTACATTGACCTGGAAGATCTGGTACGTGCCGTCATTCTCGATATCGGCTACGACAGTTCAAAAGTCGGGTTCGACGGCGCATCCTGCGCCGTTCTGAACGGCATCGGTAAACAGTCTCCGGATATCGCCATGGGCGTCGATGAATCCGACGACAAAGAGCAGGGGGCGGGTGACCAGGGCCTGATGTTTGGTTACGCGAGTAATGAAACTGACGTGCTGATGCCGGCACCCATTACCTATGCACACCGTCTGGTCAAAAAGCAGTCGGAAGTGCGTAAGTCCGGCAAGCTCCCATTTCTGCGACCGGATGCGAAGAGTCAGCTCACTTTCCGATACGACAACCAGGGCGACGTGGTCGGCTGCGACGCAGTCGTCCTCTCCACCCAGCATGATGAGGACATCTCCCAGCAGGACCTGCATGAGGCTGTCATGGAAGAGATCATCAAACCCGTGATCCCCGCCAACTGGCTGACCCGGGACACCAAGATTCATATCAATCCGACCGGCAAATTTGTGATCGGTGGTCCCGTCGGCGATGCCGGCCTGACCGGCCGCAAGATCATTGTCGATACCTACGGCGGCATGGCCCGGCATGGTGGCGGCGCATTTTCCGGCAAGGATCCTTCCAAGGTGGACCGCAGTGCCGCCTACGCCACTCGTTACGTCGCCAAGAATATCGTTGCCGCCGGTCTTGCCGACCGTTGCGAAGTGCAGGTGTCGTATGCCATCGGTGTCGCCGAACCCACCTCGATCAGCGTTAACACGTTCGGTACCGGCAAGATTGACGACGACCGGATCGAATTGCTGATTCGGGAACACTTCGATCTTCGCCCCAAGGGACTGATCGAGATGCTCGACCTGAAACGACCGATTTACCGCAAGACGGCCGCCTATGGCCACTTCGGGCGCGAGGAACCGGAGTTCACCTGGGAGAAGACCGACAAGGCTGAAGCGCTCGCCGCCGCGCTGTAAGCGAGGCACCTATGACCGATCGACACTTTAGTTTCGAGTTTTCAGCACCGCGCACCGAAGCGGCGACGGCCAAACTGCTTGATGTCCATGAACGACTGAAAAAAGAGACAAACCCGTCCTTCTTTTCCGTCACCTATGGTGCCGGCGGCTCCACCAGAGATGGAACCAAGGACGCAGTTCTTCGGCTGAAGAGCCTCGGTACAGACGTTGCTCCTCACCTTTCGTTTGGTACCGACACGGAAGAAAAGATCGAGGGACTGATCCTTGAGTACCAGCGCGCAGGGATAAATCGCGTCGTCGCTCTCAGGGGCGATATGCCTTCCGGTACCACCGGGGCAGGGCACATCCGGTATGCAGCAGACCTGGTCCGGTTCATTCGGGAAAAAACCGGCGACCACTTCATCATTGAGGTGGCGTGCTATCCGGAAATTCACCCCGACTCAAAAAGTGTCGACGCAGATCTCCGGTTCTTCAAGGCGAAAGTTGATGCCGGCGCCAACAGTGCAATCACCCAGTATTTCTACAACGCGGATGCCTATTTTCGGTACGTCGACGCCTGCCAGAAACTCGGCGTGGATATCCCGATCGTCCCGGGCATCATGCCGATTACCAACTTTGCCAGCCTGATCAGGTTTTCTGACAAGTGCGGCGCAGAGATTCCGCGCTGGATTCGCCAGTACCTGCATTCCTACGAGAACGATCCGGAGAGCCTGAAGACTTTCGCCACCGAGACGGTCTCTGACCTGTGTCGGCGACTCCTCGACGGCGGTGCCCCCGGACTGCATTTCTACACGCTGAATCAGTCTTTACCTTCGCTTCGCATCTGGCGTAACCTCGGGCTGTAGTCTAGCGACAGGGAATCACGCGGATGCGGGTACCGCGGCTGTTTATCAACGAGTCCCTTGCGCTCGACACACCATCTTTGGCGCTTCCCCCGACTCAATCTCACTATATTCGCAATGTATTGCGGCTTCGACCGGGCCAGGCGCTGGTGCTGTTCAATGGTGAGGGTGGCGAGTTCCACGGCACGATTACCGCCATCGGTCGCTCTGTCGTTACCGTCAGGCTTGAACGCTTTGACGAAGAGGACCGAGAATCACGGCTCCGGACCCAGCTCGGCCTCGCCGTGACCAAACGAGACGCCATGGATGAGGCGCTTCAGAAGGCGACCGAACTGGGCGTCAGTGAGATCGTCCCAGTGATCACTGAACACAATGCCACGACCACCCGTTCGCTCGACAAACGGGTGCAACACTGGGGCGGCGTCATTCGTAGTGCCGCTGAGCAGTGTCGGCGCAACCGACTGCCACACCTGGTATCGGTCACCAGCCTGACCGATTTTGTCACTGCGGCCACGGCAGAAATCAAACTGATCGCTCATCCTGGCGATACACCCTGGTCAATTAAGACCCCATCACCCACCAGCATCTCACTCTTGTGTGGTCCGGAGGGCGGTTTCAGTGAACAAGAAGTGACACAGGCATGCCTGGCCGGGTTTACCCCGGTCTCCCTCGGTCCAAGAATTTTGCGCGCTGAAACAGCGCCGATGGTGTTGTTGTCACTCGCCCAGTCCCGTTGGGGCGATCTGTCCTAGTCGATCCCCAGCACGTTCGCGACCGACCACTCGACGAAATCAAGATCGGGGACCGCTGCCATTTCATTGCCGAACCGCAGCTTGACGAGTTCAGTTTTCGTGGTGGGTTCGTCCGAGTCAACCAGCGTTTCGCTGGTAAGGCGATGGAGCGTCGGCAACGTCTGGGCAACAATCGCGACAAAGTCGAGGCCTTCACGATTACCCAGCGCCTTCATGATGACCAGACTCGCAGAGGCCACCGAAACGATCGAAAAACTGCCCCGTTCAACCGTCAGCATCTCGAACGAGACGACCGGCACCTGCACGCCGCGCCAACCCAGATAGCCCAGAAACCAGTCTGGCGTATCCTGGGCCCGCTGCAACGGTTCATAGGGAATGATCTCGGCAACCGTCGCATTGGGAATCAGCAGGTTGCGTTTCTGCAACGAGACGAAAAAGACGGGCAGTTCAGCGTCGACTTCTGACAAAGTCATCCACCTTGGGTTTCACTCAGCACTTCGTCGATCGTACTCATCAGGTTGGCTTCCTGGAACGGCTTGCCAAGGAACCGGTTTACACCCAATTCCAGCGCCCGCTGCTGATGTTTCTCGCCAGTTCGCGACGTAATCATGATGATCGGCAGTTCCTTCAGACGATCGTCCCGCCGTACGGCGCTCAGCACCTCGAACCCATCCATCTTCGGCATCTCGATATCCAGCAGGACAATGTTGGGATAAATCTCCTGCAACTGATTCATGGCATCGAGCCCGTCCTTCGCCGTCGCCACTTCCCAGCCCTGGCGCTCCATCAACCGGGACGTCACCTTGCGCACGGTCACTGAGTCATCGACGATCAATACCTTTTTGACATCAGATGCCGCCGGCGCACTTTCCTTCTCGTCGACTTCGACAACCGGCGCCAGGTCCGCGCGTCTAACCAGCGCCATGACATCAAGAATAATGACGACACTACCGTCACCGAGGACCGTGGCTCCGGATACGCCCCCAACCTCACCGAATTGGGGGCCAAGGGACTTTACCACCACTTCTCTCGAGCCAATCACCCGATCCACCTGCAGCGCGACTGCATGATCACCGCTACGTGCCAGGATCACCGGCAGCGGTGCTACCTGACCTTCCAGGGCGGGTTCACCTGCCTTGTCCAGCAACAGCCCCATGTAAGACAGTCGATAGGGTTGCCCCGCATACTCGAACATGGGAGCTTCCGGCTGATAATAAGCTTCGAGTTCATAGGGGCTAACGCGGACAATGCCTTCAATGGTGTTGAGCGGTATCGCAAACACTTCATCTTGAATCACCACCATCAGGGCTCGGTTGATCGACACGGTGAACGGCAATCGAATCGTAAATTCGGTCCCGACGCCAAACGTTGAATCGATCTCGACTTCGCCTCCAAGTGCCTTGATCTCGCTAACGACAACGTCCATGCCAACACCGCGACCCGAAATCTGGGTCAGCTTCTGCGCCGTCGAGAAGCCGGCGTGCATGATGAACTGTCGTATTTCGTGATCCGAGAGATCCGACTCGGCTGTCATCAAACCACGTTCAATTGCCTTGGACCGGACGGCATCGACATTAATGCCGCCACCATCGTCACTGATCTTAAGCACGACGTATCCGCCCTCGCGATCAAGGCGCAGACTGATCCTGCCCTGTTCCGGCTTACCCGATTCGGCACGTTTTTCCTGTGACTCAATACCATGATCTACCGCGTTCCTGAGCATGTGCTCCAACGGCGCTACGATTCGTTCCAGCACTGTGCGATCAAGTTCGCCCTCGACATTGTAGGCGTCGAATCGCACCGATTTGCCAACCTCCGCACTAATCTGCCTGACAATACGTCTGAGGCGCGGGATAAGCCGCGCGAACGGCACCATTCGGGTCCTGGTGAGACCTTCCTGCAGATCCGCACCAATACGCGCCTGCTGGTGAAGCAGCGTTTCGGCATCTCGTGACTTGTCGACCAGTGTATCCCTCAGGTCGACCATGTCAGACATGCCTTCGTTCAGTGCCCGGGAGATCTCCTGGATCATCGTGTAACGATCCATCTCCAGATCGTCAAAGCCTCTCTCATCGCCATCGTCACGGCTGCGGGTTCGGAATACCGTCTCGCGTGATTCTGCCTCGATCTCCAGCCGTCTAACCTGTTCGCGAACCCGACTGATGGTTTCCTCCATCTCCTGCAGCGAATCACCAAAATCCGTGATCTGCTGTTCGATCCGGCCACGCATGATGCTGGATTCACCCGCCAGTGAAATCAGATCCTCTAACAGATCAGAAGCGACCCGGACCATCTCCTGCTGCTGTTGCGTCTGCGCCGCAGCGGGTTTCGCCGCCTCCTCGGCAGGGGGCGCCTCTGCAGGCACGTCAGGTGCTGGCGTCGAGGGAGCAGCAGGTGTGACAGAGGCCGCAGCGTCTGCCGGCACCGAACCCGGCTGCCGCGCCGTTCTCATCGAGGCGATCGCTTCATCACTTGCCTGGCCTGCCGCAATATCCCGGTAGATACCGACGCGACGATTGATCTCGTCCTGTTGCCCGTTGACCTCGGCAAAGAAGGCGTCATTGAGTTCGGGCGGATTCTGCTGGACACTGATAAGCCAGGTTTCAAGGTTGTGGGTAAATTCGCCCAGGCTTGCCATGCCCGCCATGCGGGATCCACCCTTCAGCGTATGAAGCTGGCGTAGCAGGTTATCCAGGTGCGCACTTGCACTGGGATCGTTGCTCCAGTCAAGAATACTCTGGTCGATGCCTTCGACCAGTTCCTCCGCTTCCTCGAGGAAGATTGGCAACACGTCTTCGTCAATCTCATCTTCAGGCAGCGTGACCTCACCTTCTGCTGCGGCAGTCGACGCGGGAGCAGGCTGTTCAGCTTCCGCCGGAGCAGGTGCGCTTTCGGTGACGGCTTCCGGTGTCGGCGTCGAGTCCACCGACTCAGGCGGCGCCGACTCATACCGCATCGACTCCAGTTCTTCTGCGGTTGCCGAATTCGTCGCGATGCGGTTATAGATTTCAACGCGACGATTGATTTCATCCTGACGTTCGTTAACAACCGCGAAGAACGGCTCATCGAACGTCGATGGATCATTGTTCTGAACACTGATCAGGTACGTCTCGAAGTTATGGGTGTACTCGCCGAGACTGGCCAGCCCCCCCATGCGTGCGCCGCCCTTCAATGTATGCAGTTGCCGCAGCAGGTTGTCGAGATGCGCGGTGGCGGTAGGGTCGGCACTCCATTCAACGATACTTTGATCAATCTGTTCGACAATTTCTTCGGCTTCTTCCAAAAACAGCGGCAGTACATCCGGGTCAATATCGTCTGCCGGCAACTCAACGACGTCGCCCGATGGCGCCGCCGTTGGGACGTCAGGTTGCGCTTCATCGACCGCAACCTCCGGCTCGGGCTCAGCCTCGGTCTCGAGGTCGGCTTCAGTTTCTTCCGTCAGATCCAGGGTCTCAAGTCTTGATACCAGATCGCCGGACGATGGGAGCGACTGACTGGCCGCGATTGCATCCAGCATGCTCACCAGAATTTCGTGCGCCTGAGCCAGTTCCGCTGCCACCCTGGCAGAAGGTCGCGCCGCAAGTTTTTCGTATAAGCTCAGCAGCGCCGTCGACACGTCAGCCAACTCACCCTGGTTGATTGCATTAGCCTGAGATGTCACTTCCGCAAGTTCATCTCTCAACGTGCTGATCTGCGCGTCATCCCAGGCTTCGAGTACGTTGTCTGCTGTGCTTAGCAGGCGAATGTTGTCAAAACTGAAGGCCGCAGCACTTTCAATTTCTTCGCCAGCGCCTTCCAACGAAGCCAGGAACTCATCGACTTCCACACTCTGTTGACCGAACTCCGGCAGGTTGCCCAGAATCACGTCAATCAGTTCAATCGAACGGGCGGCCGCAGCGACGAAGTCGTCGGCGACGGTACCCTGTTCGAACTGCTGCCTGGCAAGCGTTTCCAGCCGGGCACCCAGGCGGGAGACGGTCGGAATATCTGCCATCCCTGCGCTGCCTTTTAAGGTATGAAATGCAGCGACAACCTCTTCGCCAACCGTCACGGGAGCAGCCGCGAAAGCGCGAATGTCATTGAGCCGCTCGGCTGCTTCCTCGAGGAAAATCTCCAGCAGTTCACTGTCAGGTCCGACCGGGGCTTCCGGCTCGGCAAGGTCCGTCTCATCGGACACCTCGTCGTCGAGCGAAACGTCTTCCAGCTCAAAGGTCGACTCTTCCGATTCCGCGGTCGGCAATTCAGGTTCGACGATCTCCAGTTCTTCGACTTCGTCAGTCGCCTGAGTCTCTTCCGCCGGCGCAGGAGTCTCCTCGGCGCCCTCCTCTGCCTCGGCGTCAGGCGCTTCAGTCGCCGACACCTCAACTTCACCGGAGGCGAGGGACTGCGCCCGTGCAACCAGGTCATCACAGGAAAACTGTTCCTGGGCGCCCTGCTTGAATGCTTCCACACCTTCAGGAATACGGGCTGTGACTTCAGCCACCAGCGCCAGAAGCTCCGGACTCGCGATAATGGTTTCGTCAATGACGCGGTTGAGCATATCTTCGACTGACCACGCCAGTTCTCCAACAACGGTCGCTCCAACCATCCGACCACTGCCTTTCAGCGTGTGATAGGCGCGGCGGACTTCGGTAAGCGCATCGGCATCACCCGCGTTCGCTGTCCACTGAGGCAGGTATTCATTGATCGTCTCAAGCACCTCACTCGCTTCTTCGATGAAGATCTCAAGAATCTCTTCATCAACCTCCGGGGCTTCGACAGCGGCGTCTTCTGCCGCAGGTTCAGGCGCCTCCGCTTCGTCTGCTTCGGTCGCCGGCGCGATATCAACGGCGGCTTCGTCTTCAGCGTCTGTCTCGACTTCAAGCTCCAGGTCATCTGCAACTTCTTCTGCAGCCGCCTGTTCGGGCTCGGGTTCTGGTTCAGCTTCAATCGTCTCGTCCGCATCCGAATCTGCGGACACTTCGATCTCGTCGAGTTCGATGTCCTCAATTTCGTCCACCTCAGCCTGCAGCGCTTCGTCAACCGCAGCAGACACTTCGGCGGGTTGTTCTTCCGGCAGGTTACCGGGCTCGAATCCAAGCTTTGTGATTGCCGCTTCCGCGACTTCGATCATCTGCAGGTACGGATCACCAGGGCTCTCCAGGTAGCGCTCCAGAAAGTAATCGACACTGGTAATTGCATCGGCAAGATCATCCATGTCGGACAACTCAGGGGGCTCACCGCCTTTCAGCAATCGGGTAGACACATAGGCTGCGCAGGCTTCCAGAACATCGGCGGATCGTATCTGGTTCACGATCGACAAGCTGCCGCGAAGCGAAAGCAGTTTTGCCGGCAGCTCCTCGACCTTGGTACTGTCAAAGTCGGACGTGACATAATTGATCACCGCGTCCTTGCACACCGTCAGGCCGTTTCGGGTTTCCTTGATGACCGTCGCCTCGGCGGTCCCCACATCACCGAATCCTTCTCCCTCGCCTTCGTCCTCATCTCCTACCAGGGACTTCAACGAGGACTCTATTTCCAGCAACGCCCGGGCAATATCCAGCAATACTTCTTCTGTCGGCGCTTCGCCGGATGACTGCAACGTATTGATCGCCTCGACCTGGTTCGCAATCGAATCCATGTGAGAACTGAGACCCACAACAGCCAGCGTGCCCCGGATCTGTTGCAGCTGAGGGATCAGATCGACGAGGTTTTGAACCTCCCGGTCTGAAGATCGAACGTAGATATCGAGCTTGTCGGTAATACTGGTCAGCTCTTCAATCAGGATACGGGAAACCGTGGAAAGGGTTTCGTCGTCAGGGCCGAAGGCAACGTTTTCGTCTTCTGCCGACAGCGAAGAGACAGTCGCCTTGAAGCGTTCTTTCACCTCAACGATACGCGGGATTTCCTTGCTGGCTCCGTCCAGGGTTGCGAGGACAGCGCCTCCCAGTTCACGATCAACGGTCAGGCCCAATCCTGGCCCGTCCGCTTCCGCCAGCGACCTCAGGACAGCGTCGATCGCTTTTAGATGATTGGCGACATCGGCGTTGAGACGAATCGCGCCCCCACCGACGGCTTCAATCAGGGCCTGACCCAGCAATCCAAGATATCCTGCGGGAGAGTCTCCACAGAGTCGCTGCAACATGGTGAATACCTTGCCAAGCAACGTCAGGTTTTCACGGGGGTTTTGTTTCTTGAGCAGTGCAACCAGCGCCTGTTGATATCTCGCTCTCAGCTTGCGAACAGTTTCCCGGCCACCTTCAGCCTCAAAATGCTCGATCACGCTATCAGCAACGTTTGCCGACAACAGCGCCAGGCGATCACCTTCTTCTGCTGCTGCAGGTTCCGCCTCGCCTTCATCACCTGGCAGCGGCGCCTCACCGCGCGCGCCACGCAAGCTGTTCAGCAACGGTCGCAGCATCGACGCGTCGTCCTTCTGCTCACGCTGGATACGATCCAGATAGCGCGGCATCTGCAGAATGGCCTGCATCAGGACTTCCTGGGCTCGGGAAACATCGGGGGTCTCATTACCCATCAGGGCCTGGGCCACTTCTTCCATTTCAGCGGCCAGGCTCGACGGGCCATCGAGATTGACCATGCGGAGCGTGCCATTGACCTGATGCAGATGCGTCAGACAAGCGCGCATGCTGCTGGAATCGTCCGCAGATTCAGCGACCGCCTCCAGCGATTGCTGGGCCCGATCCAGCGTGGACCCAATCTCACCCTTGATCCAGTCCAGGGCGACAAAGTCTTGCGTTGCGCTCATGCTGGCCCTTTCGTTCCCCGCCTCATCATCATCCCGGCAGCTTGAAGCCCGTGACAGATGACCGAAGTTCGTTAGTCATGTCTGCGAGATTACCAACAGCAATCACCGTCGATCGCGTACCTTCAGTCGTCTGGGAGGTAATCTCCTGAATACTCTTCATGGTGTTTGAAATCCTGCCTGCCGAAGCAGCCTGCTGCCGCGCGGCATCAGAAATGTTCTCGATGATCTCGGCCAGTGACTTCGATACGCCTTCAATCTCACCCAGTGAAACACCGGCGTCCTGGGCAAGTCGTGTCCCCTGCACAACCTCAGCGGTTGTCTGTTCCATCGAACTGACCGCCTCATTGGTATCGCTCTGAATGGTCTTGACCAGTGCCGATATCTGTTTGGCTGCCGCACCGGATCGTTCCGCCAGTCGCTGAACCTCGTCGGCGACAACGGCAAAACCTTTACCCGCATCGCCTGCCATCGACGCCTGAATGGCCGCGTTCAGGGACAAGATGTTGGTCTGGTCAGCAATATCGTTAATCAGAGAGACAATGTCACCAATCTCCTGAGAACTTTCACCCAATCGCTTGATTCGTTTTGCCGTTTCCTGGATCTGACCCCTGATCTTGTCCATGCCGTCGATCGTGTTCTGGACGACTACCGCGCCTTTTGACGCGATATCAACCGACCGCTCGGCTACCGACGACGACTCCGCCGCGTTGTAGGATACCTGGTCGATCGAGACGGCCATCTGGTTCACCGCCTCGGAGACGTCAGCAATTTCCTTGGCCTGCTGCTGCGAGGCTTCCGATAACTGACTCACCGAACCCTTGGTGTCTTCCGCTGCAGACCGTACTTCCGAAGAAGTCTGATTGATTTTGGAGACAAGACCCCGCATCTGGTCGATCGAAAAGTTGATACTGTCGGCGATGGCGCCGGTAAAGCTTTCAGTCACAGTCGCCTGTACCCGAAGATCGCCGTCCGCCAGATCGGCAAGCTCATCCAGCAGCTGCAGAATGGCTGCCTGATTCTGTTCATTCTGCACCGCGGACTCCCTGACACTGCGAGAAGCGGCACGATAGATCAGCGCACTGATGATAAGGATGAGCAAAAAGGCGCCCCCAGCCAACGCGACACTAAGCAGCGGCGAGCCAGGACCGATGACACCGGACATGCGCGTGTAAGAGCCGCTTAGTGCGTTCGCTGCGGCAAAGAGACTGTCGGACAGTCCCCCTACCGTCTGGGCTGCTGCATGCGTGTTCGATACTTCGTCTGAACGAGCGGCAATCTCCGTGCTGCGTGCTGCAATCGACCGATAGAGTTCTTCTAACTTGACCAGGGAACCGCGAACTTCCTCATCCGTCACCGCAGTGAGTAACAATTCACGATCGCCCTTGAGAAAACCATCGACCACCCGTTTGAACGTCTGACTATCACGAGTGAACGACGTAATAGAATTGTCGCTGCCGGCGGCAAGCATTCGATCAGCACCCCGCGCCATTCGTTCAATCAACACACCCTGTCGTTGCGCCAAAGCCACCTCGTTTGCCGGGGCACTTTGACGTACCAGGGCTGCAACAATACGATTGTTTTCCTGCTGCATCGCTGAAAGCGTGATTGCAAGGTCACTGGCCATATCACGCATATAGGCCATGGCCTCCTGGCCAGCCAGGGCGGCAGAAACCTGCGGCGACAGCTCCTCCCAGGCCGACACAACCTCGGATAGTTGCCCTGGAGCCGGTGTATTTCGCTGAAGATTACCGAGGTTCCGTTCAAAATCCGCTCGAGCCTGCGAGACTGCAGCATAACCTTCAAGGCGGCCGCTGGTTATGGAGAACGCCCCCTTGCCTAGTTGTTGGGAAGCTACTTTCAGGTTATTGGCAAAATCAATGCTGGCTGCAGTCTGGCTGGATGAAGTACCGGCGAGCCAGACGTTGGCGCCAAACCCCGCCACCAGCAGGACAAACAGCACGATCAGTCCGGCAATCAGTGGGCTCTTCAGGATGTTTCCAACGACGTTAGGTTTTTCTGCCATGGTGGCTTCCTTCTAGGTCAGGCCGCTGCAACAGCCAATGTCTCAAATTCCGGATCTTCGGCCAGCTTCTGCAGACTGAACACTGGCCACAGCGTCTCACCGGTGCCGTAACATCCGTTCAGATAGGGCCAGAACTTCTCGTCGATTCCGGAAACTGATTCGGAAAACGCTTCGCTTGGAAAGTGCTGCATTCCAAGACTTTCATCGACCATGAAACCGAAGTAATACTCGCCATGATCGAACGCAAGAATTCGACGCTGTACTCGCGGGTAAGAACTCGGCTCACCCAGAAAGACGGTCACGTCAATAACAACAAGCAGGCGTCCACGCACGTTAGCGACCCCGGCAATCGCGGGTTTCACACCCGGTAACCGAGTCATTTGTGGAACCCGAAGCAACTCGGCCACATCGAACATCGGTACCACAAACCGCTGACCCATCAGCGAAAATCCAAGCCCATTCCAGTGCGTCTGAGCATTTTCCTTGGCGGGCAGCTCGATCGAAATCTCCTGGCTGCGCTCTGCCATCTCGCAGAGTTTGTCAAAGGCTTCACTCATAGATCGATGACCTTTCTCATGACTGAAAGCAGCTCATTGTCACGAATGGGTTTGGTTACGTAACCAGCCGCCCCCTGCCGTTCCCCCCACACCTTGTCGGTTTCCTGATCCTTGCTGCTGACGATGATGACCGGAATATGCTTGGTCTTCTCGCCACGGCAAATCTGACGTGTCGCCTGGAACCCGTTCATGTCTGGCATGACGATATCCATCAGAACGACGTCAGGGAGTTCCGCATTGGCCAGCGCCACACCGTCGCGCCCGTTCTCAGCCGTCAGGACGGTATGACCAAGGGATTCAAGCATGTCCTTGAACTGATAGATCTCAGTCGGGGAATCGTCGACAACAAGTACCTTGGCCATTTTGCGCTCCGTCCGACAATCTGGTCCTAATCCGCGACCTTCACGTGGTCACGAATGGCACTCAACAGTTCATCTTTGCTGAAAGGCTTGGTCAGGTACTGATCCGAGCCAACGATCCTGCCCTTCGCGCGGTCAAACAGGCCATCCTTACTGGAGAGCATGATGACCGGGGTCCCCTTGAAATCAGCATTGTTCTTGATCAGGGCACACGTCTGGTATCCATCCAGTCGAGGCATCATGATATCGACGAAAATGATTGAGGGCTGGGTGTCGGCAATCTTGGATAGCGCGTCAAAGCCATCTTCAGCCGTTATCACCTCACAGCCGGCTTTTGACAGCAAGGTCTCGGCGGTTCGGCGGATGGTCTTGCTGTCATCAATGACCATCACTTTCACACCCTCGAAATTATCATCCATTGCCGGAAACCCTTATCCGCAATCAGTGACTGAGAACCCCAAAATTGCATGTCTTGACGGTGTCTTGCAGCACTTTTGTAACACAGTTGTTAGAGTCATTCCATAAGTACCAGACAGACAAGGGAATTCCCCTCGATTCTGGTTTAGAATGGTGGCTGTCCGCTGACCACTATTATCCCCCAAAATCGACCTAATCGAGGACCTGGGCGTTTGACCAAAAAACTGGCCGCTGTCATGGACCCTATCGGCTCCATAAACCCCAAGAAGGACTCGACGCTGGCAATGCTCATCGCTGCCCAGCATCGGGACTGGCAGCTGTTCGTCATCGAGCTGAGCGACATCTACACTGCCGCAGGCGAGGTCAGGGCCAGCGCCCGGCAAATCTCTGTCGCCGATGATCCCGAGCAGTGGTTCCAGATAAAGGCCGAAACCGACCAGCCACTGACAGCCTATGACGCTGTGCTGATGCGCAAGGATCCTCCTTTCGATATCGAATATATCTACGCCACCTACCTCCTTGAGATGGCTGAACTGGCCGGTGCGGTGGTACTCAACCAGCCCGGCAGTATCCGCGACTGCAACGAGAAACTGTTCGCCCTCCAGTTCCCACAATGCTGCCCCCCATATCTGGTGAGTCGAGATCCGGCCCGCCTCAGAGCCTTCCATACCGAACACCAGGATGTGATTTTCAAGCCACTCGATGGGATGGGCGGCCAGTCAATCTTCCGGGTCGGCCCGGACGGCACCAATCTGGGTGTGATTCTCGAGACCATGACAGCCAACGGTACACGGCAGACCATGGCGCAGCGTTACCTGCCGGAAATCGTCAAGGGCGATACACGAATCCTGCTGATCAACGGTGAGCCTGTCCCCTATGGCCTGGCGAGGATACCGACCGGCGGCGAAACCCGCGGCAATCTGGCTGCGGGCGGGGAGGGAGTTGGTCGGGAACTGACCGATCGGGATCGCTGGATCTGCGATCAGGTAGGCCCCGCACTGAAAGAGCGCGGACTCTATTTCACGGGTATTGATGTCATTGGTGACTACCTGACAGAGATCAACGTGACCTGCCCGACCTGTATCCGGGAACTGGACCAGGCCTTCGGACTCGACATTGCCGGCGACTACCTGGACTTCATCGCGACGCTCATCAACTGATGGCAGCGGCAGCACCCATCCCAATGCCGCCACCCGTCACCACGGGTGACCGCCTCAGCTTCACCGTGTTCTTCGCGCTCGCGCTCCATGCGGCACTGATCTTCGGCATCACGTTTACCTTCAAAGAACGCGGGCCATCCACCCACACCATGGAAGTGACCCTGGCGCAGAGCCGAAGCGAGAATCGACCAGACCGGGCGGACTACCTCGCCCAATTTAACCAGGTTGGCAGTGGCACGCTGGAAGAGAAAAAGCTGACCACGACCACAACCAAACCCGAGTTTCAGGACACCGAGATTCGCGAGACCACACCAGTGCAACAACTCGCCGCTGCGCCCAGGCAACAGGCGATTGAAAAGACCATCATTACCACCACCAGCGAGTCCAGCCGGACGGTGGCCCAGGTTGAGTCAACCAACGACCCGAGCCAGGTTGAAAGTGACAGCCCGGTGACGAAAACGCTGCTACAGAAGAGTCTTGAAATCGCGAGCCTGGAAGCCCGTCTTGACGAGCAGCGGCAACTTTACGCCAAGCGCCCCCGGATCAAGCGACTGACCAGCCTGTCTACAGCGTCCAGTGTCGATGCCTACTATCTCAACTCGTGGCGTCGAAAAGTCGAACGGGTCGGCAACCTCAACTATCCCGCCGAAGCCCGCCGACAGCAGATCTACGGAAGCCTGCGGCTACTGGTATCGCTATATCCGGATGGTGCGTTGAAAGAAGTGATGCTGCTGCAATCCTCCGGACATGCTGTGCTCGATGACGCCGCCATCGCCATCGTGGAACTCGCCGCCCCCTACTCCCCCTTCCCAACAGAACTTCGCGAAACTACGGACGTCCTCGAGATCATCCGGACCTGGCAGTTCCGAAAGAACAGTTCACTCGCGAGCTTCTAACCGTGTCCGAGCAGAGTTTCAGAGGTCAGCTACTGATCGCCCTGCCGAGCCTGAAGGGCGACTATTTTGAAGACTCAGTCAGCCTGTTGGTAGAACACAATGATGACGGCGCCTTCGGCCTGGTCATCAACCGGCCACTTCGTACGCCGATCGAAGAATTGTTCCCCGATGTCGCAGGCGTGTTTACCTGCCCGGTGATGGAGGGCGGGCCGGTAGAGCAAAGTCGCGTGTTCTTTCTGCACGACGCCCAACATTCATTCGACTCGACGCTCACAGTCAGCGACGAGATCTCCCTGACTACGTCCGCTGACTTCATTGAAGCAATGAAGGCGGGCAAGGCTCCCCCTCGCACGCTCGCCATTCTGGGTTACGCGGGCTGGGGCAGCCAGCAACTGGAAAACGAACTCGCCGACGATGTCTGGCTGCTGACCCCCGCCAGCGGTCTGGTACTGTTTGATGTTCCTTTTGAAGACCGCGCCCATGCCGCCGCTGCGGCGCTGGGCATCGACCTGAACCTGATGGCACCCACTTCGGGCCGGGACTGAACTTGGCCGCAGACATCCTGCTTGGATTCGATTTCGGGATGTCCCGGATCGGCGTTGCCGTTGGCCAGTCAGTCACCCGGACAGCGACGCCGCTCACCGTGCTGTCAGCCCGCGACGGGATCCCTGACTGGGACGAGGTATCCACGCTGATTGAGGAGTGGCAACCAATCAGGCTCATTGTCGGTCTGCCGCTCAATATGGATGGCTCGGGGAGCGAGATGTCAGCGCGGGCAGAAAAGTTCGCGCGGCGACTCGAGGGTCGTTACAACATTCCTTACGACATGGTCGATGAGCGATTGAGCAGTCGTGCCGCCCGGGAACATGTCGATGGCCAAGACCAGTTGGACGCAATCGCCGCCAGGCTGATCCTGGAAACCTGGCTGAATGAGGCTTAACGCCCCCTCATGTTCAGCCCGTCCTCATTCTGCTCCAGCGAAAGTCCCTGGGCCGAAGCGGCACGGCCATCCGGTTCCTTACCCGCCAGCTTGATCATCAACCTGAGGTCGTTACTCGAATCAGCCGCTGCCAGCGCCGCCTCGTAGCTGATCTCGCCGGCGTCAAAGAGCTGGTAAAGCGCCTGGTCAAACGTCTGCATTCCCTGCTCATTCGACTTGGCCATGATCTCCTTCAAGCCATGGACCTCGCCCTTGCGAATGGTATCCGCCACCAACGGCGTGTTAATCAGCACTTCGATGGCAGCCTTGCGACCCGAACCATCGACGGTAGGAATCAACTGCTGGGCCACCATACCGCGCAGATTGAGGGAAAGATCCATCCACACCTGGTCATGCCGATCCGCCGGGAAGAAGTTGATGATCCGGTCGAGCGCCTGGTTTGCGTTGTTAGCATGCAGGGTGGCCAGGCAAAGATGACCCGTTTCGGCAAACGCCACTGCGTAGTCCATGGTTTCCCGCGTCCTGATCTCGCCGATCATGATGACGTCAGGCGCCTGGCGCAGTGTGTTCTTCAGGGCGACTTCAAAGCTGGGGGTATCAACCCCGACTTCCCGCTGTGTAACCATGCAGCCCTTGTGTTCATGTATAAACTCGATCGGGTCCTCGATGGTGATGATGTGGCCGCGACTGTTCTGGTTTCGATAACCAATCATCGCGGCTAATGACGTCGATTTACCCGTACCGGTGGCACCAACGAAGATGATCAGCCCACGCTTCGTCATGGCCAGCTTGTTGATAATCTCCGGCAATTCCAGTTCTTCGGTTGTCGGAATATTGGATTCAATCCGGCGCAGCACCATGCCGGCAAAATTGCGTTGATAAAAGGCACTGACCCGGAAACGTCCGGCAGTTGATGAATGGATCGCGAAGTTGCACTCTCGCTCGGTTTCAAACTCCTGAACCTGCGCCTCGTTCATCGTACTGTGAACCATCTCGCGCGCCTGCTCCGCCGTCAGCGGTGTCTTCGATAACGGCATCATCCGTCCGGACACCTTGATTGAAGGTGGCAGCCCCGAAGTAATAAACAGATCGGATGCCCCCTGGTCGACAACCACCTTCAACAACTTGTCAAAATCAATCATGGTTCAGCTACTTGAAGTCTTCCGGCATCTTCGCCTTTTCACGCGCCTGTTCGTTGGTAATCAGGTTCTTTTCGATCAATCGCTTCAGGCACTGATCGAGTGTCTGCATACCCATTGACCCGCCGGTCTGGATCGCAGAGTACATCTGGGCAACCTTGTCTTCCCGGATCAGGTTACGAATGGCTGGCGTACAAAGCATGATCTCGTGGGCAGCGACCCGGCCGCCACCAACTTTTTTAAGTAGTGTCTGGGAAACCACCGCCTGCAGGGATTCAGAGAGCATTGATCGAACCATCGACTTCTCGGAAGCGGGGAATACATCAATCACCCGGTCGATCGTCTTGGCCGCCGATGATGTATGCAGCGTGCCGAAAACCATGTGGCCCGTCTCCGCCGCCTCCAGCGCAAGCCTGATTGTCTCAAGATCGCGCATCTCGCCGACGAGAATAATGTCCGGGTCTTCCCGCAGCGCACTTCTCAGTGCTTCGTTGAAACCCAGTGTGTCCCGATGGACCTCACGCTGGTTGACCAGGCATTTTTTGCTTTCATGAACAAATTCGATCGGATCCTCGACCGTCAGGATATGCTGGTAGCGATTGTCATTGATGTAATCCATCATCGCGGCCAGCGTTGTACTCTTGCCTGACCCGGTCGGGCCGGTCACAGTAATCAGTCCCCGCGGGGTCTGGGCGATCCGCTGAAACACTTCCCCCATGCCCAGCTCTTCCATAGTGAGCACCTTCGACGGAATCGTTCGAAACACACCACCTGCACCGCGATTATGGTTGAAAGCGTTGACCCTGAACCGCGCAACGCCCGGCACTTCAAATGAAAAGTCCGTTTCGAAGAACTCTTCATAGTCCTTGCGCTGCTTATCGTTCATGATCTCGTATATCAGCGAGTGGACTTCTTTGTGGTCCAAAGCCGGCAGGTTAATGCGACGAATATCACCATCCACTCGAATCATCGGAGGCAAGCCAGCCGACAGATGCAGGTCAGAGGCTCCCTGCTTCTCACTAAAGGCAAGTAATTCTGTAATGTCCATGCGATCTTCCTGTAGGGCAGTTGGGAGGCGCTGGGTAAGCGGTAATAGTATTATCGTAGCCCGCATTTAACCACAGAATGGCGCCCCGGCGATCATGGACTCTATTGCGACACGGCTTCAGGTCGTACGGACACGTATTGAAAACGCCTGCCTCCGCTATGAGCGCGATCCCGCCACCATCCGACTGCTGGCGGTCAGCAAAACAAAACGTGATGCAGCGATCCGGGCGGCCGCTGACGCAGGCCAACAGGAGTTTGGAGAAAATTACCTGCAGGAGGCGCTGGGCAAGATCGAATCACTTGCGGGGAAAGGGTTGCACTGGCACTTTATCGGCGCGGTTCAGTCCAACAAGACCCGCCAGATCGCGACGCATTTTGACTGGGTACATACACTTGCATCGGCCAAACATGCCAGGCGCCTGAGTGATCAGCGCCCCGACAATTTACCACCGCTCAAGGTACTGATTCAGGTAAACATTTCCGACGAACCCAGCAAGGCAGGTATTGCAACCAGTGAGGCCATCGACCTGGCACGCCAGATCGCAACGCTGGAGCGGCTTGAGCTACGAGGCCTGATGGCAATTCCTCGCGCCGCCGACCACCTGGAAGACCAGCGGGTCCCTTTTCGTCAGCTGGCCGAACTCCGTACCCGGGTTCAGCAGGAACTCGACCTGCCCGACTTCAATGAACTTTCGATGGGCATGAGCGAAGATGCGGATGTGGCCATCGCTGAAGGGAGCACCTGGTTACGTATCGGCACCGCCATTTTCGGGCCCCGCAACTGACAGGAGACGTTATGTCCGAATCAATCATCACATTTATCGGCGCCGGCAATATTGCGCGGGCAATTATCGGCGGACTGGTCGACGCTGGTTATCCGCGACCGGCGATTCGCGCCGTGGACCCATCGGCAGAACAGCGAGCCGCTCTGCCCGAAAGCATTGCAGCATTTGACGAGGCAGGTTCCGTGCTCGATGAGGCCGCTGCCATCATCGTCTGCGTCAAGCCAGACCTTGTGCGTCCGGTGCTGGCAGAGCTTGGCCCCTCGCTCAGCGGACAACTCGTCATCAGCGTTGCGGCCGGGGTCACAGTGGCAACCATGTCAAACGCCATCGGCTACGCCGGACCGGTAGTCCGCTGTATGCCCAACACACCCGCGCTGGTCCAGGCCGGCATGATCGGCCTGTATGCCAACGACAAGACCTCACAGGGTCAGCGAAACCTGGCCGAAACCGTGATGCAAGCCGTGGGCGAGACGCTCTGGTTCAAAGACGAATCCGATCTCGACGCGGTCACCGCGGTATCCGGTAGCGGTCCCGCCTATTTCTTCCTGGTGATGGAAGCGATGGAGCAGGCTGCCATCGAACTGGGGCTGGCGCGAGAAACGGCGCGAAAGCTGGTGCTGCAGACAGCCCTGGGCGCTGCCCGCATGGCTATTCAGAGTGATGACGATCCAGCCCAGTTGCGCCGAAACGTGACATCACCGGGCGGTACAACCGAAGCGGCGATCAACGCCCTGATTGACAGCGACCTTCACGCGGCTTTTGCCGGCGCGCTCAGGACTGCACGCCAACGTTCAGAAGAACTGGCAAAAGAGGCGGATGTCGAGTAACTACCAGATGGGTTCGTTATAATTCCGCGACACGTAACCACATTGTTCAGAGCTGTTTCATGACTGCGAATCTCGCCAGCGCCGGCGCCTACATCGTACAAACTTTTTTTGGTCTGTATGTGGTTGCCCTGATGCTCCGGTTCCTGATGCAGGTATCAAGAGTCGATTATTACAATCCCATCTCCCAGGCAATCGTCAAGCTGACAGATCCGCCTATTCAGCCACTGCGCAGCCTTCTGCCCACCGTCAGGGGGGTCAATTTCGCAACGCTGGCCGTTGCCTTCGTTGTCCAGCTTGTTGCCGTCGTGTTGGTCATGCTGCTATCGGGGGGACCGATTCTCCATCCGATATATGTTGCCTGGGTCATGGTGGGGTTGTTTTCGCTGATCTTCGACATCTATTTTTTCGCCCTGATCATCATGGTGATTGCAAGCTGGATCGCGCCTTATTCAAACCACCCCGCGCTCACCCTGACCCATCAACTCACCGAACCAATCTGTGCCCCGGCCCGGCGGTTATTGCCACCCATGGGAGGCCTGGATTTTTCAATTATTCTGGTGTTCATGTTCATCGTAATCATCGACCGGATTCTTGTGATCGAGCCCCTCGCCCATCAGTACCTGCGCATTCCACCGGGACTGATTCTTGGGCTCTGACCCGGCTGCAGATACTGTGCTGGATCATCGTGCCGACCAGATAGTCGGCAAAACTGAATTCATGATCCGCACAATAGCGCTGGTAACAGGCTGCCTGTTGAGCTGCGCAGTCGGTGCTGAACAGATTCGCTGGAAGGGTTTCGACATTTACTACACCACCTTCCCGTCCACCGTCATTCCACCGGAAGTTGCGAGCCTGCACAACATCGTGCGCGGCGAGCAGCGCATATTGACCAACATTACGGTTCGCCGGAACGGAACGCCGACCAGGGCATCCGTCGCCGGCACTGCAACCAACCTGCTCGGCCAGACCACCCGCCTGGCGTTCAGTGAAATCATCGAGCCGGAGGCAATCTACTATCTGGCCAACCAGCTCGTCAGCGAGCGGGATACGCTTCGTTACATAATCAACGTTCGGCCATTGGATCATGACGGCGATCCCTATCGGCTGACGTTTGAGCGACGCTACTACGATGACGGCAGGCAACAATGAGAGTTGTCCTGGCGTCAGGTAATCAACACAAGATCGACGAGATTGCGAGGATCCTGCCATCCTCATGGGCACTGACGCCCCAGTCAGCATTCGATGTCTCCCCAGCGGACGAGACCGGATTAACGTTTGTTGAGAACGCCATCCTGAAGGCACGACATGCTGCCCGGGAAACCGGGCTCGCAGCCATCGCTGATGATTCAGGACTGGAAGTTGACGCACTGGACGGTGCACCCGGCATTTACTCAGCCCGCTACGCCGGACCCGATGCCAGCGATACCGACAACAATGCGAAACTCCTGAAAGACCTGGCCGATTCCGATGAAGAAAACCGCACTGCCCGGTTTCGATGCGTGATCGTCCTGCTGCGCCATGAATCTGACCCCATGCCCCTTATCGCCAGCGGGACGCTGGAAGGGAGCATCCTGTTCGAACCTCGGGGTATCCAGGGGTTCGGTTACGATCCGCTGTTCTACCTGCCGGATCGCAGGCTGGCCGTCGCCGAACTGGCCGGACCCGAAAAGGATGCCATCAGTCACCGCGGACAGGCACTCAGACAGTTCCGTCAACTCATCGAACCTTGATGGATATTCCGCTTTCGCTCTACGTCCACATACCCTGGTGTATTCGCAAGTGTCCGTATTGCGATTTCAACTCCCACGAAACCAGGGGTGACATTCCGGAAGCTGCCTACATCGAAGCTCTGCGGGCCGACCTCGCAGCCGATGTCCAACACTTCAGTGAGAACAGAACCGTGCAGTCGATCTTCTTCGGCGGGGGCACACCCAGTTTGTTCAGTCCTGACGGCATTGCCAGCGTACTGACGATGATCGCCGACACAATGGCGGTCGCACCAGAGGCCGAGATCACTCTCGAAGCAAACCCCGGCACCCTCACCGATTCTCGGGCCCGGTTTGCCGGTTACAGAAGCGCCGGCATCAATCGGCTCAGCATTGGCGCCCAGTCTTTCGTTGATGCGCAACTTGCGCAGCTTGGCAGGATTCACACCTCGCAACAGATTACGAGCGCAGTGACCGGCGCCAGGGATGTCGGATTCAAACGAGTCAATCTCGATATCATGCACGGGCTGCCGGGACAAACCGATGAACTGGCCTGCCAGGATCTGGCGCAGGCCATCTCACTGGCGCCCGAACATCTGTCCTGGTACCAGCTGACGATCGAGCCCAATACCGTTTTTCACCGCAAACCGCCGGTGCTTCCCGAAGAACAAATCATGGCCTCCATTCAGGATGCCGGCGCTAAGCTGATTAAAGACGCAGGTTACGAACGATACGAAGTGTCAGCCTTCAGTCGTCCTGGTGCCGAAAGCAGGCACAACATGAACTATTGGCTATTTGGCGACTACCTCGGCATCGGAGCAGGCAGTCACGGCAAGATCACCACATCATCCGGCAGCGTGACACGGACCAGCAAGACTCGATTACCAAAAGACTACCTGACGAATCCAAACGCCAAACGACGTTCCGTCGCGCCCGACGAACTGGCTGTGGAATTTCTGATGAACGCGCTTCGGCTGGTTCACGGGTTTCCCCTCGGCCTGTTCGAAGACCGAACCGGCTTAAGCCGAGAGATACTCACATCCTTTGCCGAGGCCGGAGAGAAAGCCGGAATGCTGGATACAACGGTCGACGAGCTAAGACCCTCTCAACGTGGTCTGGACTATCTGAACAATCTCCTATTGCTCGCAGACGATACTATTGAGGCGTAGAACTAACCCTTTGCCAGGCCAGGTCAAAGACTTCGTGGCCCAGCCGAATTCCGCGCTGCTCATATTTCGTTTCCGGTCGTGAAGGGGGTTGAGTCTCCACCAGCACATCCACCATACCCATCACTTCCCGAATCGATGTTGCATAGGGCGCCCAATCAGTCGCGATATGAATGACCCCGCCTGGCTTGAGTCGACTGACCAGCAGCTCGGCAAACTCCCGACTGATCAGACGACGTTTGTGGTGGCGTTTCTTGTGCCAGGGGTCCGGAAAGAAAATCTGAATCACATCTGCACAATCGCAGGGGATGGCATTGGTCAGTACGGGAACTCCGTCATCGTTAAACACGCGCAGGTTGGTGAGGTTCTTCTCAGCGGCTTCGATCAGCAGATGTCCGACACCAGGCGGATGCACTTCGATGCCAATGAAATGTCGTTCGGGCGCGGTAGCGGCCATCTCAATCAGCGAAGCGCCCATGCCAAAACCAATCTCAATGGTCAGCGGCGCCTGTATACCGAAGATGGCAATCGGATCAATCAATCCGTCCTCAACATCAAGGCCAAAACGAGGCCATAGTGATTCGAGCGCGCGCCGCTGTCCTTCCGTCATACGACCGGCGCGAATAACATAGGAGCGCACGCCTTCCTTCATCACCGGATTCATTGCAAGGCTCTGCCTGCATTCATCCACGCGCCCAGCGCCAGCAGTAACCAGCCCGCGATCAGAAACAGTCCACCCAGGGGAGTCACGGGACCCAGCCATTTGAGCCCCGTCAATGAAAGCAGGTACAGACTGCCGCTAAAGAGAAAGATCCCGGTCAGGAAGGCAAGCGCCGACGCAGTAAGCGTCCAGTGACGCCCCCACGCGAGCATGGCGAGTCCGACCAGAAACAACATAATGCTGTGGAATAACTGATAGGTGACCCCGGTTTCGAAGGCATGCACCAATCGTGCATCCAGCCGGCCGCGAAGGCCATGAGCGGCGAAGGCACCCAGCATCACGCTCAACATACCACTCAAGGCTGCTGTCGTGAGAATGAAACGAATCACTTTCGATCAGGTATCGATCTGCTGGCGCAGTTTTTTCAGTGCGTTCTGTTCAAGCTGACGGACACGCTCAGCGGAGATCTCATATCGATTGGCCAGTTCCTGCAGCGTGACCTTTTCTTCTGCAAGCCAACGGGACTGAACAATATCCCGGGAGCGATCATCAAGACCCTCAAACGCCAAACGTAGTGCCTGGTCTGACGAGCGCGCCGAGTCTTCAGATTCAACGATATCTGCCGGGTTCGAAGCTGCGTCTTCCAGCAGGCGTGACGGGCTGACAAAGCCATCATCGTCATCGGGCCCGCCATCGAATGCTTCATCCCTTGACGACATGCGCCCTTCCATCTGACGCACATGTTCCGGCTTGACGCCAAGATTTGCTGCGACGGTCTGGACTTCATCTTCGCGCAACCACCCCAGTCGCTGGGTCGAACTGCGGAGATTGAAGAACAATTTACGCTGCGCCTTGGTAGTGGCAACCTTGACGATGCGCCAGTTCTTCAGAATGAATTCATGGATTTCGGCCTTGATCCAGTGCACGGCGAAAGACACCAGACGCACACCGTATTCCGGGTTGAATCGCTTGACCGCTTTCATGAGACCCACATTGCCTTCCTGGATCAGATCGGCCTCGTTCAACCCATAGCCCGAATAGGAACGGGCGACATAGACCACGAAACGCAGGTGTGCCAGTACCAGCTCACGCGCGGCATCGACATCGTCATCATAGTAGAGCCGTTCCGCCAGCTCTTTTTCCCGCTCTGCGGAAAGCTGCGAAATCGCATTCACCGCACTCGTATAGGCCTCCAGGCTGGCGCCCGGAACCAGTACGGGAAGTGATCGTGGCGATGATGTCATGAGTCGGTTGAACTCCAAAAAGGGCCGCAGATATTACCATTCATACGAAAAATCCGCTATTGCGGCTCAATCAGGTGCAGATGCCGCCTGACCGCCAGGGCGGCACCCAGCACGCCCAGTCCCGCTCCACTCGCCAGCAGGGCCATGGAAACGCCCGGATCCAGGCCAGTCACCACAAACTGTTCGCCGTAGCTGCGCAGCAACCGGCCCGCCGGGCCTGCCAGAAATAGCAGGCTCGCCTGTATCAGCAACCACGCGATCAGCGCCCCGCCCAGCCCATACCAAAGACCCAGATACAGGAAGGGACGGCGTACAAAGCCATCAGTCCCGCCAACCAGTTTGACGACTTCAATCTCGGCGCGACGGTTCTCGATGGCAAGGCGGATGGTATTGCCTATCGACAGCAACACACCAAGCGCCAGAAAACTGGACAGAGCGATCACCAGTCGTTCACCCAAAGTCACGATCGAGTCGAGTCGCGCGATCCATTCCAGATCGACGACCACGCGATCGACGCCCGCTTCGGCGGTCAACGCCGCAACCAGAAGTCGAACGGCTCCGGCCTCGGAGCGCACGGGTATCACTTCAACCAGCGCCGGCAGCGGATTGCTATCCAGTGAGTCCAGCACGTCGCCAAAGCCAGAATGCTGCTGGAATTCCGCCAGCGCTTCGTCCGCGCCTACATAGGTCGCAGCGGTGACGTCCTCCCGGGCAGCGAGTCTGTCCCGCAACTGTTGTCCCGCCACGGCAGTGATCTCGTCCTTGAGATAGACGCTGACTCTTGGCCGCCCATCCCAGTCGCCGCTGACATCGCCGACCGTCATGACAATCAGGTACAGCAGTGTCGGCAAGGCCAGGGCGACCCCGATCACAAGCCAGGTCATCAAACTGGAAATCCAGGCCGAAAGGAGTTCCCCCAGGCTCTTCATCGCGACTTCCCGATGATGCCCCAGCCAGGCGCCCAACCGGTGCGACATCCTGGTGTGGGTAGCGCCCTGAATTGCTGCCATCGGCTAGCTCTCCCCCTTGAGCTGACCCTGGCTCAGGTTCAGTTGCCGTTTTCCCAGACGACGGACCAGTTCCAGATCATGGGTAGCAATAAGTACGGTGACACCCACCTGATTGAACTGCAGAAACAGATTCATGATCTCGGCAGACAACGCCGGATCGAGGTTTCCGGTTGGTTCATCCGCCAGCAGCAGCGGCGGACGGTTGACCACGGCCCTGGCGATACCGACCCTTTGCTGTTCGCCGCCCGACAGGGTGATTGGATTCTGGCGTTCCTTATCCGAAAGGCCGACTTTGGACAATGCAGCTCGCACGCGACGGCCGATGTCGCGATGCTGGTATCCGGCAATCATCAACGGCAATGCCACATTGTCGAAGACATTTCGATCAAACAGCAGCTGATGATTCTGAAACACCACGCCAATCTTGCGACGATGTGCGGGAATCTGGCGCCGTGAGAAACGATTGAGGTTGGCTCCGTCAACCAGGACCTGACCCTGGCTCGAACGCTCCATCAACATGATCAGCTTCAGCAGCGTGCTCTTGCCCGCGCCGGAATGCCCCGTCAGGAATGCCATCTCCTTGGCCGCCAGGTCAAAAGACACTCTGGTCAAGGCTTCCTTGCCACCCGGATAGCGCTTACTGACATTGTCGAATCGGATCATGCGTCGCTGCTGTCAGCCTCTTCAAATAGCGCGTCAACAAAGTCATCTGCATTGAAAGGACGCAGATCATCAATCGACTCGCCGATACCAATGAAGCGAATCGGTAGCGCCAGTTCCTTGGCGATAGCGAAGATCACACCGCCCTTGGCAGTACCGTCCAGCTTGGTCAGCGTAATGCCCGTCACACCTTCAAACTCTCTGGCCTGGGAAATGGCGTTCTGTCCGGTACCGGCATCAAGCACCAGCATCACCTCGTGCGGTGCGGCAGCGTCAATCTTTTTCATCACTCGCTGTATCTTGGCGAGCTCTTCCATCAGGTTCTTGCGGTTCTGCAGCCGCCCCGCCGTGTCCGCGATAACGACATCGATATCCCGCGCCCGGGCGGCAGAAACCGCATCAAAAATGACTGACGCGCTGTCCGCACCGGTTTGCTGGGCGATCACTTCCACACCGTTGCGTTCGCCCCAGGTAGCAAGCTGTTCGACGGCAGCCGCCCGAAAAGTATCCCCGGCCGCCAGCAACACAGATCGGCCTTCATTCTGGAGTCGTTTCGCCAGCTTGCCAATGGTTGTTGTCTTGCCAGCACCGTTGACGCCGACCATCAAGATAACAAAGGGCCCGTCGCTAACACTCGGGTCGAGGGGCGCTTCAACTGCTTTCAGAATATCAGTCAGCTGCGACTGCAAATGTTTGCGTAATGCGTCCGGGTCGGCCAGCTCCTTTCGCTTTACCTTGTCTGTGAGTTCATCAATGATGGCCGACGTCGCAGAAACGCCGACATCCGAACTGAGCAGGATCGATTCGATGTCTTCCAGCAATTCGTCGTCGATCACTTTCTTGCCCAGAAACAGGTTGCCGACGCCCCTGGTCAGGCGGGTTCGCGTCCTCGACAGGCCACCGCGAATTCTGGCGAAGAAGCCCTGCTTGCCATCGTCTTCTTCTTTTGCAACATTGGTTTCAGTCATTGGGAACCATCAAACCTTGGAATTTTCCGGCGATCTTAATATGGCGCGAGTATGAGCCCGACGCCAAAGGGCGATCGGACGCTCCGTATTATCGGGGGCAACTGGCGCAGTCGCAGGGTTTCGTTTCCCGACGTTCCAGGCATTCGACCGACTCCCGATCGAGTACGCGAAACACTGTTCAATTGGCTGCAGCTGGATATCGCCGGTTCTCACTGCCTCGAATTATACGCAGGAAGCGGGATTCTGAGTATGGAAGCCCTGTCTCGGGGCGCTGCCTCTGTCACCATCGTCGACCGGGACGCTGCTGCCTGCCAGGCCATCGCCAGCAACCTGGCAGCACTCAACGCCGCAGAAGACTCATATCGCTGCGACACCAGGGATGCCCTGACCTGGCTCCAATCAGATTTGACGCAATTCGACATCATATTTATCGATCCGCCTTTCGACTCCGGAGAAGTCGACCTGCTGTTGCCGCAGCTGCGCAAGCACGTCGCAGACCATGGCTGGGTCTACATCGAGACGCCCGCTCCAATCGAACAGCGGACACTGCCGGAAGCGTTCATATTGCATCGTCAGAAACGGGCCGGTGATGTTCACTACGCCCTGTGCAAGCCGCGCTGACCACTCCGTTGAGCTTGTGTATGATGTCGGTGCTTTAGGGGGGAGTTGTCAATGACCACGGTGCTTTATCCCGGCACATTCAATCCGATTCACAACGGCCACGCTGATCTGGTCGAACGCGCCGCCATGCTTTTTGATGAAGTCGTGCTCGGTATCGCGACCAGCCCGCACAAGAGTCCCAGCGTCCTCGAGGTCCGGGTCAAGCTGGCTGAGGCGGCATTGAGTCACCTGGACAACGTCAGAGTCGCCGGGTTTAACAGTCTGACCGTTGAATTCGCCAGGGAAGTGGGCGCAACTGTGATCCTGAAAGGGATCCGGACGGTCACCGACTTTGAATACGAATTTCAGATGCTGAACATGAACCGGATGCTGGAGCCCAATCTGGAAACGGTCTTTCTGGCGCCTTCCGAGGAGTTTTCCTACATCTCATCCACACTGGTGCGCCAGATTGCCGGCTACGGCGGAGACGTCACCCAGTTCGTTCATCCGGCCGTGGCAGAAGCACTCAGCCGCGGCGAAATCGGCTAGACGCTAATCCCGGATCCGTTCCTTGCGACCCGGCCGGGTACATCCCAGGCAACGGACAAAGACTTCTTTGGCTGGCTCAATAACAAGGGCATCAGCGGCATCACCAGAATTGCCTCCCAGCAGGGAAAGCGGCAGGGTCGCAATATAGGTGACTGACCCCAGCGCAAAAATACCCAATCCCACCGGTCGGGCAACAATCAGGTCCAGTGCCATCTCTCCGGCGTTCGGCTCTTCCTCGACCCGCTCCGCCTGCGCAATCATGGGCAGCACGCCAATCAACAGGGCGGCCAGGAATACCTGCGACTGCTTCTTGATCATCTTCGAACCCTTCAATCGTTTTTAAGTCTGATTCTGGATGAATCGCGTAAGTACTTAATTACACTATAACTTGGTGGGAAGAAAGGTTAGGCGGAATCCAGCTGGATTACAAACACTTTTCTACCAGCCGTCAGCGTTGGCAGGTGGCACAGTACACCGTGGAACGCTGGCCGACCCGAACCTCACGCAGTGGGGTGTTGCATCGCACACAGTCCTCCCCTCCGCGACCATAAACCCGCAGGTCATGGCGAAAATAACCAGGCTGGCCGTCTTCCCGAACAAAATCGCGCAGCGTCGTTCCCCCGGCAAGAATGGCCCGGGACAACACATCTTTGATCGCAGTCGCCAGTGCATCGTAGCGATCCCTGGAAATACGCCCGGCCTGACGCACCGGCGATATCCCCGCGTCGAACAGTGCTTCATTGGCATAGATATTCCCGACACCGACCACAATCTCGTTAGTCATGATGAATGTCTTTACCGCTGTCTTGCGGCGATGGGCCAGGCGATACAGGTGTTCCCCATCAAAGCCATCATCGAGGGGTTCGGGCCCAAGCGACGCCAACAGTACGTGAGATTCTTCGCCTGGCAGCCAGAAGACCGAGCCAAATCGGCGCGGGTCGCGGTAGCGCAGCAGCGTGCCGTTGGCAAAGACGATATCCAGGTGATCGTGGGCTTCTGGCGCCACCTCCCGGGGCAGCACCCGCAGACTGCCGGACATCCCGAGATGAACCATCATCCTGCCATCATACGTCTCAAACAGCAGATACTTGGCCCGGCGAATCACGCGCCGGATTACTTTCCCGGTCAACGCCTGCGCCAGCCCGTCGGTGACCGGCCACCGCAACATGGGCTGGCGTACATGCACATGCTGAATGGGCTGTCCGACGACATGCGGCTCAATACCGCGCCGCGTGGTTTCAACTTCAGGTAACTCTGGCATGGGACGATGGGAAGGGAACTCGCCGAATATGATACGTTGAACTCTTGTACCAGGCGAAACTGTTCCAAGCGAAGCGTCATGTCCCGAGCACTACTAGGGATCGATACCGGCGGTACCTTCACCGACTTTGTGCTGTACCGGGATGATCAGGTCATTGTTCACAAGGTACTTTCCCGACCCGATGCTCCCGAAGAAGCCATCCTCCAGGGCATCAGGGATCTTGACCTGCTCCTCTCGATTGAAGGTGGCGACGTTCAGGTGGTCCACGGCACCACCGTCGCAACCAACGCCGTGCTTGAGCAAAAGGGAGTAAGGACTGCGTACATCACCAACCGGGGCCTCGGTGACACCCTGTTGATTGGTCGACAGACCCGGGCAGAACTCTACAACCTGACGCCCACCTCCACCCGACGACCGTTCGACAGACAGCTCACGTTCGAAGTGGACTGTCGCCTTGACGCCACTGGAGCAGAGGTCACTCCCCTGACTGCCGAGGCGCTGGATCAGCTCGTCGACACGGTGAACGAGGCCCAGGTCGAGGCCATCGCGATCAATCTGCTGTTTTCGTTTCTGGATGACCAACAGGAACGCGCGATTGCCTCGCGTTTCGAACAATCTCATTTCGTCAGCCGCTCATCGTTTGTCATGCCGGAGTATCGTGAATACGAACGCGGCATCACAACCTGGATAAACGCCTGGATCGGCCCACGCATTCACCAGTACCTGACGCGACTGGCCACCAGACTTGCCCCCTCCCGGATCGCCATCATGCAGTCGTCAGGCCTGACGATTTCCGCCGACCAGGCAGCGGGGCGCGCGGTGAACCTGCTGCTCTCGGGCCCGGCAGGGGGGCTTGCCGCGGCAAAATTTATCGGCGAAACAGCCAGTCAGAACACGGCTGAGGTCAGCCGGCCGCACCTGAGCCGGCCACACCTCATCACATTCGATATGGGCGGGACCTCGACCGACGTGGCCTTGCTGGAGGGTGAGATCAAACTGACCAGCGCCGGTCGAATCGATGAGTTCCCGATCGGCATCCCAATGGCAGACATTCACACGATCGGTGCAGGTGGCGGCTCAATTGCATGGATCGATGAGGGTGGTCTGCTGCAGGTCGGTCCTGCCAGCGCCGGTGCTGCACCGGGCCCTGCCTGTTATGGGAACGGCGGCACCGAGGCTACCGTGACCGACGCCAACCTGGTACTCGGTCGACTACAGCCGCACGCCTTTCTGGGGGGCGCCATGAACCTCAACCTCGATGCCGCCAGAACCGCCGTCGATCACCTCGCCAAGCGCCTGGGTCTTGGTATCGAGGAAGTTGCACAGGGGATCATCGAGGTCGCCAACGAACACATGACGCAGGCGCTCCGCGTGATCTCAATCCAGCAGGGGTACGACCCGCGCAAATTCACGTTGACCTGTTTCGGTGGCGCAGGTGGTCTCCACGTTTGCGATCTGGCCGAGAACCTTGAGATGGACCGATGCATGGTTCCGATCCATGGCGGCGTATTGTCGGCGCTCGGTATGCTAACAGCACCACCAGGGCGCGAAGTGGTGGTTACACGGCCTGCTTTGCTCGCCGATATCAGTGACTCATCAATTGAAGCCCAGTTTGCCGGGATGACAGCACGAGCGCGAGATGAGCTCGCTGCCGAGGGGATCGCGAAACCCGTGGCAAGTACCTCGCTCGATCTGCGCTATGCCGGTCAGACATTTACGATCAACGTGCCCTTTTCATCCATTCGACAGGCGGGCGATGCATTCGAGGCGTCCCATGAAAAACTCTATGGCCATCGTCTGTCGCGGCGCATCGAGTTGCTTAACCTGCGCGTGCATCTGGCAGGCGAACGTTACCTCACCACGCTGCCACCGGCACCTGCCACCACCGACACAGGAGCAACGCCTGAGGTCCGGGTAATCGGTCTGGGTGAAATCCGGATGATTGATCGATCAACGCTGACGTCGGGCGATCAACTGACAGGGCCGCTGCTGTTGACGGAACGTCACTCGACGACGTTGATAAAACCCGGCTGGGAGGCGGAGATTGATCAGACCGGGAATGTCCTACTCCGCCGGGAGTGATTTACTTGATCTTGCCTTCTTTATAGATCACGTGCTTGCGGACCACGGGGTCGAATTTCTTGACCTCCATCTTGTCGGGCATGGTGCGCTTGTTCTTGGTGGTCGTGTAGTAGTGTCCGGTGCCTGCGCTGGAAACCAGTTTAATCTTCTCTCGCATGAGCGTTCTCCTAGACCTTCTGACCCTGGGCGCGCAGGTCCGCTACCACATTCTCGATGCCTTTTTTGTCAATGATGCGCAGGCCGCGGGTAGACACACGCAACTTGACGAATCGCTTCTCGCTGGCCAGCCAGAACCGGTGGTCATGGACATTGGGCACGAATCGGCGCCGCGTCTTGTTGTGCGCATGGGAGACATTGTTCCCGGCAACCGGGCGTTTCCCTGTAACCTGACAGACCTTGGACATGTCGAATTTCCTGCAATAGCCCGGCTGACTGCCGGGGCCGTGATTCCTGAGAGCCGTGCTTTATACCAGAAGCCCTGCGGTGATTCAAACCGAATTGGCGAAACCTGCTGAGAAATCAGACGCCTACAGCAGCCCCCGCTCCGCAAAAGAAAGCACCTCGCCCTCCCCGACAATCATGTGATCAAGCACGTTGATGTCCACCAGACCCAGGGCGGACCTGAGCCGCTCAGTAATGCGCCGATCGGCTGCGCTGGGTTCGGTCACACCCGACGGGTGATTGTGGGCAAAAATAACAGCCGCCGCATGCCGGTCCAATGCCAGCTTCACCACTTCTCTGGGATGAACACTGGCCCCGTTGATCGTGCCCAGAAACAGCTCTTCATAGGCAATGAGTCGATGCTGGTTGTCGAGCAGCAGCACGGCAAAGACTTCACGTCTGCGGTGGCGAAGCCGCGACTTCAGAAATCGCCTGGTCAGGTTCGGATCTGTAATGGTATCGCCACGTCGGCATTGCGACTCAAGGTACCGTCCCACCAGTTCAAGGCATGCCTGTAGCTCCGCATACTTCGCAATGCCCACACCGGGGACACTGGTGACCTTGTCGAAGTCCGCATCCAGCAATCCGCCAATGCCGCCACACTGCTTCAGCAACTCCGTTGCCACCAGCGTCACCGATCGACCAGGCGTGCCGGTACGTAGAAAGATCATCAGCAGTTCAAGATCGGACAGACTGGCGGCACCAGCCTGAATGAGTTTTTCCCGCGGTTGCAGTGCCAACTCCGTTGTTCTGTTTCGCTCTGTCATGTTCAAAAGTAAATAATCACTTACACCACACTCTTGTCATTGTGATAATCTCGACGCTTCAATTGTCGTCATATCTGCCGGATCCTGCGTCCCGATTTCCGACCGGGATGGCGTAGGATGAAACAGGCACCGGGACAAGTTGCAGGCGTACAACATGTCGACTCTGACCAACAAGAGAATCCTGCTGGGCGTCACTGGCGGAATCGCCGCTTATAAGAGTGCGGAAGTGCTAAGGCGCCTGCAGGACCAGGGCGCAGATGTCCGCGTGGTCATGACACGGGCAGCCACCGAGTTCATCACACCACTGACGCTGCAGGCGCTTTCAGGCCATCCGGTGCATCTGGACCTTCTCGATACCGAGACCGAATCCGTGATGGGACACATTGAACTCGCGAGATGGGCCGACCTCATCCTGATCGCACCTGCCAGCGCCAACTTCATGGCTCGCCTGGCACAGGGTCATGGCGATGACCTGCTCACGACCATCTGTCTGGCCGCGCTGGGCCCCATCGCCGTGGCGCCGGCAATGAATCAGGGCATGTGGGCCAATGCAGCCACCCAGGAAAACGTCACCGCACTGGAGCAGCAGGGTATCAAGCTATTTGGGCCCGATCAGGGGTTGCAGGCCTGCGGCGAAACCGGTCTGGGAAGACTGCTCGATATTGAGGGTATTGTTGACCTGACCGCCGGCCTGTTTGCCACCGGTCTGTTAACCGGCAAGAAGGTCCTGATTACCGCCGGCCCAACCCAGGAGGCGATCGACCCGGTTCGATATATCAGCAATCACAGCAGCGGCAAGCAGGGGTATTCCCTTGCTGCGGCGGCTATCGACGCTGGCGCTGAAGTGGTTCTGATTTCAGGACCCACCAGCCTCGAACCACCGGATCGCGTCAAAATTCGTCGGGTCATCAGCGCCGACGACATGCAACGGGCCGTCATGAGCGAGATCGCGGAGTGTGACATCTTCATCGGGGTCGCCGCCGTGGCCGACTTCAAGCCGGTGCAGTCCGTCGATCAGAAAATCAAGAAAGGCGAGGCACCCTCGAATCAGGTCATGCGAATCGACCTGATTGAGAATCCCGATATCATCGCCGGCGTCGCGCAGCTCGACTCCAGACCGTTCACCGTCGGTTTTGCGGCAGAAACCGAAAATGTCGTGACCTATGCTCGTCGCAAACTGGAAAAAAAGAACCTGGATATGGTCATCGCCAATGACGTGTCCGATCAATCCATCGGGTTCAACAGCGATGAAAACCGCATTACCGTGATTTGGCGAGGCGATCCGGACAACGAGATTCAGCTGCCTGTTGCTTCCAAGCGCAACATCGCCGCCCGCATCATTGAACTCATCGCCGAGAAATTGCCTGCATGATGTTCAAAGTATCCCGGCCAGAATCCTGACGAGCAAACCATGGCAGATATCCAGATCAAGATCCTGAACCCGAAGATCGGCGACGAGATTCCCGTGCCGACCTATTCTACTCAGGGGTCAGCCGCCATGGACCTTCGGGCCTGCCTCGACAGTGACGTGCAGCTCGGTCCCGGCGACACCCATCTCATTCCGACAGGCATCGCCATATTCATCGAAGACCCGGGCCTCGCCGCAATGATCCTGCCCCGGTCCGGACTTGGACACAGGCATGGCATTGTACTGGGAAACCTGGTCGGGCTGATTGACTCCGATTACCAGGGCGAGCTGATGATTTCCTGCTGGAATCGCGGGAGCGACGAATTCTCAATCGCGCCAGGTGACCGGATTGCGCAGCTGATTGTAGTACCAGTGGTACAGGCATCGTTTAGACAGGTGGATGAGTTTGTCGAAACAGACCGCGGCGTTGGCGGCTTCGGCTCGTCCGGCTTGCAGTAGGAGTTCAATGTGGCAAAGAAAACAAAAAATGATGTTTTCCGACTCGCCCAGACGCCATTGGCTGGTGTGCTGGCAGGTTTCGTCGTGGCAGCACTTGTTTCCGTATTTGTGCTGGGACTCGGCGTCAATCAGCAACATCGCGAAACGCTGGCCAACCAGGCGGCAGACGCCATCAAGTTCCAGATTGAGCAGCGCGAATCCCAACTCCTCGATCAGATGGGCACAGCGGCGACCAGCATTCTGCTAACCCAGCTTGTCAGCGAAGATAGTGATGAGACAGCGCGTCAGCTGGAGGAATCAAGGCTTCGAGAACTCATCCCTCATGCCATCAGGGTCCGCCTGATTCCTCTCGGGACTGCGAGGGTCGACCGCAATGCCAGTCCGCCGTTCTCGTTCACCTCAAAGGATCTCGTCAATCGGGTAGAACGTGGCGAACCAGTTCACAGCGAGGCAATCAACACTGACGGTACCTGGGTGCTCAGTCTTGCCGCCCCGATCAGAACCCCTTCGGATGAGACGGTGAGGGGCACCCTTTTTGTCTACCTCAATATGGCTGCCCTCTCTGAAGGCCTGAGTGAGATGACCAACGGTAAGGTGATGCTGCTGCAGCGGTTCGGGAACAATGATCCAAACAGCATACTGGCGATTGGCGATGGCGGCCCCGACGCCGACACGTTTATCAGAACCCTGTCGAATCCCAACTGGCAGGTACAGTATCTGCCATCCGGGAAAATCAGCGACGCCAGCGTCGGTAGCCTGGTTGAGTTGTTGTTACCAGTCGTCGCTTTTCTGCTCATCGCTCTCAGCATGGTCATCGTTGGCTATCGCGGACTGCTGGCCAAGGTAAAAGATGATGCGGCCCATCTGTCCAACCAGATGGCCGGCGTGATTTCCGGTGATTACAAACACGCGACCACTTATGCGTTCACCGAATTCGTCGATCTCGACTTCAACCTGCAGCGACTGGGCAGCAAGCCGAAGGAAAAACCGGAAGTAGAGAAGCTGGATGTCACCATCAAGCCGAAAGAGATTCCCGAGGCCGAACGGGTCGATATTGAGACCATCGACGAAGAAGAGTTCGAACGAGCCATGGGCGGCGGCAAACAGGAATCCAGACCAGAACCTGTGGAGGAAGAAGCTGCCGAAGACCCCGCTCTCGCTGAGATCTTTCGCGCCTACGATATTCGCGGCGTCGTCAACGAAACCCTGACGCCCGACTCCATCAGGAAGATCGGGCTTGCCATTGGCACAGAAGCACAGGACGCGGGAGAAAAAACACTCATCGTCGGGTACGATGGTCGAACATCCAGCCCGGATGTTGCTAACAAACTGATCGAGGGGCTCAATGAATCTGGCTGCGATGTAATCAATATCGGTATGGTGCCGACGCCGGTACTCTACTTCGCTACCCACAATTCCGATACTCGAAGCGGCGTGATGGTCACCGCCAGTCACAATCCGCCCGATCACAACGGCTTCAAGATCGTCATTGATGGTAAAACGCTGGTCGAAGAGGATATTCAACGGATCTATCAGAAATTCTCCGCCAGCGACTTCGCATCGGGCTCAGGATCAACCACGGAGATCGACATCAGTAGCGAGTATCTGGACGCCATCACCGACGATGTTGTAGTGGCGCAGCCGCTGCGGGTGGTACTCGACTGCGGCAATGGCGTTGCCGGTGATCTTGCACCCAACCTGATCGAGGATCTTGGCTGCGATGTGGTTTCACTTTACTGCGATGTGGACGGCACCTTCCCCAATCACTCGCCCGACACGAGCGATCCGGCCAACCTGCAGGACCTGATCCAGATGGTCAAGGCAGAGGAAGCAGATATCGGTATCGCCATCGACGGTGACGGTGATCGCCTGGTGGCGATTTCAGCGAGCGGCGAGATTATCTGGCCGGATCGGCTGCTGATGCTGTTTGCCAAAGACGTCGTATCCCGCAATCCCGGCTCCGACGTCGTCTACGACGTCAAATGTACTCGTCACCTCAACAGTGTCATCAGTGGCTTCGGCGGTCGTCCCGTCATCTGCCGAAGCGGACATTCCTACGTCAAGGAAAAGATCGTCGAAACCAATGCCGTTCTTGGGGGCGAAATGTCGGGCCATATCTGTTTTGGAGAGCGGTGGTTTGGTTTCGACGACGGCCTTTATTCGGCCGCACGGCTACTCGAGATTGTGGGCAGCCAGTCAGAAGGCCTTAAGGAACTTTTGTCCGAGTTCCCGGCCAGCATTTCGACGCCCGAAATCCTGATCCGCGTCGATGATTCGAGCAAGTTCGCCCTGATGGACGCGATCGTCAAAGCCGCAGATTTCGGCGATGCGAGCTTGACCACGATCGACGGCATCCGCGCGGATTTTTCCGGCGGCTGGGGTCTCGTCCGTGCATCCAACACCAGCGCGGCGCTGACACTTCGATTTGAAGCGGATGATCGATCAACGCTCGATGAAATACAGCAACTGTTCCGCGAACAGCTACAAGCCGTCGATCCGAAACTGGAGTTCTGACATGACGCTGTCCCGCGACGACGCCATGAATGTGGCAAGGGTACTCACCGAGGCGCTGCCCTATATTCAACGATTTATTGGCAAGACCATCGTCATCAAGTACGGCGGCAATGCCATGGTGGACGAAGCCCTCAAAGCTGGCTTCGCTCGCGATGTCACGCTGATGAAACTGGTGGGCATGAATCCGGTTGTAGTTCACGGCGGCGGTCCGCAGATCGGCAATCTTCTGGCGGAACTCAACATCGAATCTCGATTTGAAGGCGGCATGCGTGTCACCGACAGCAAAACGATGGATGTGGTTCAGATGGTGCTCGGAGGTCTGGTTAACAAAGAAATTGTCGGACTGATCAACGAGAGCGGCGGTCGCGCCCTGGGCCTGACCGGCAAGGACGCAACCCTGATTCGCGCACGCAAGATGCTCATCGAAAAAGCAAGCTCGGATCTGAAGTCACCCGAGATTATCGACATTGGCCATGTCGGCGAGGTTGAATCCATCGATCGGAAAGTAATCGACATGCTGGTGACCAGCGACATCATTCCCGTGGTAGCGCCTATTGGTGTTGGCCCCGACAACACCAGCTACAACATCAATGCCGACCTGGTCGCCGGAAAACTAGCCGAGGCGTTGAACGCCGAGAAACTGTTGCTGCTCACGGACGTACCGGGCATCCAGAACGAGGACGGCAAACTGATCTCCACACTCGACGACCGGGAGGTGGACAAGCTGATCCAGCGCGGTGTGATTACCGGCGGCATGCTACCCAAGATTGACTGCGCACTGCAGGCCGTACGCGGCGGTGTTACAACTGCACAGATTATCGACGGCCGCGTCGCCCATGCTGTGCTGCTTGAACTGCTGACTGATGAAGGCGTCGGCACCATGATCTCTGCCGGCCTATGAACGAGAAGATTTCACGAAAACAGCAGATCCTGCAGGCGCTCGCTACCATGCTCGAGCAGTCACCTGGCGCCCGAATCACAACATCGCGCCTGGCCAGTCAGGTGGGCGTATCCGAAGCGGCCCTTTATCGACACTTTCCCAGCAAGGCGAAGATGTTTGATGCGCTGATCGAGTTCATTGAGGATACAATCTTTACCCGCATCCACCTGATCAGCGAGGAAGAACCTAACACCAAGGAACGTTGTGGCCAGACCGTCACCTTGCTGCTGACATTTGCGGAACGAAATCCAGGCATTACCCGCATCCTCACCGGCGAACCCTTAACCGGCGAAACCGATCGCCTTCGTGCCCGGGTGCAGCAGTTCTTTGAGCGGATCGAAACCCAGCTTCGTCAGTTTCTGCGGGAGGCCGAACTTCGTGAGGGCAAGGCGCCTACGATGGAGGTGAATGCTGCGGCGAACCTGATGCTGGCGGCCGCCGAAGGCCGGATCAGCCAGTTTGTTCGCAGCGAGTTTACCCGGTCACCGACAGACCAGTGGGCCATCCAGTGGCAGGCACTATGTGATGCTGTTTTCCCTGAGGAGTCGGATTAGGTGCCGGCGGAACCCGACTCTTCGCCATACAACTCACGCACCCGTTTCAGGTCCGCCGCATAGCTCCTGCGCAGATTGCGCTTTTCCTGCTGCTTGTCACGAATCTCGGATTCAATCTGTGCAATGCGGTTATCGATCGACCGGATACGATCAATTGAAGCAGGCGCGACCTGTCCACCCGCCCGCTCAATGTCCGCCAGCATGGATTCAATGGCATGTTTCTGGTCTAACAGCCTTTCAACGTTTGAATTACTGGTTTCGATAAAGCTGTCGATACTGGCAAGCTTGGTATCCCGCGCTCTTATGACGTCCTCTTCACTGCCATAGAGCCGCAACAGATTCTGGTCCGCCTGCTTGCGCCTTCGCTCCCGCTCTTCCCTGGCGCGCTGCGTCGCAAGCAACTGGTCGCGCTCCTCAATCTCGTCCTCGGTCAGCGCCCTTGGCACCACCTCGAGCACACGGCCATCGAGACTCAATATCGTGTAGCCGTTCTTTACATAGCGAGCCGGGACATGAGAGTCCAGCACGGTCACACCGTCTTCATTGACGTACTTATAGAGTTCCGCCGTCGCAACAGTCGGACAGGTGAGTAGTGCGACGACCACCAACGATGTGATACACGCCTGCAAACCGAGGTCACGCTGCAACGCCAAAGCTTTCCCGGTAACGCTTGATGCTTTCAAGTTCATCACGATATTCGGATCGCTCTTCAATATAACGAACGATATCGTCCAGGTTGACTATGCTGATAACGGGGAAACCGTAGTCCCTTTCGATCTCCTGAATCGCCGACAGTTCCGTTTCGCCTCGTTCCTGTCGATCGATCGCGACCAATGCGCCGACAACCTCGGCCTCCCGCTGAGAGAACAGCTCAAGGACATTGCGTATTGCCGTACCCGCCGTAATGACATCGTCAACGATAACCGCCCGCCCCGTCAACTCCGCCCCGACCAGAAGTCCACCTTCACCGTGTTCTTTGACCTCCTTGCGGTTAAACACATAGGGTACATCCCGGTCAAAGTGCTCAGCCAGTGCCATCGCCGTCGCCGTTACCAACGGTATACCCTTGTAGGCAGGACCAAACACCAGGTCGAACGAGATGTCCGACGCCATCAGAGCTTCTGCATAAAATCTGCCCAGTTCCCTCAGCATGGCGCCATGGTCAAACCGCCCCGCGTTGAAAAAATAAGGGCTCTGCCTCCCTGATTTGAGCTCGAACTGACCGAACTGGAGGATGTCGTTGCGGACCGCGAACTCGATAAATGCCTGTCGATAGTCCACCGCAGTCAGATTCCTAGTGCCTGGCGCTGAAAGGAAAACAGTTCACCGATACCGGCCTGTGCCAATTCAAGCATTCGGTCCAGATCCGTCTGCGAAAATGGTTCGCCTTCCGCCGTTCCCTGAATCTCGATGAAACGGCCGTCCTCAGACATCACGACATTCATATCGGTCTCGGCACTGGCGTCCTCGACATACTCGAGGTCAAGAACCGCCTGTCCCGCCACAATACCAACCGAGATCGCGCCCACCAGTTGCCGGAAAGCAGCTCGGCACCCCAGGGAATCCAGCGCATCATGCAGCGCCACACAGGCACCGGTTATGGACGCAGTGCGGGTTCCGCCGTCGGCCTGGATCACGTCGCAATCAAGTCGAATCGTGTTCTCTCCCATGGCTTTCATATCGACACAGCCCCGCAATGACCGTCCGACCAATCGCTGGATCTCTACCGTGCGACCACCCTGTTTACCGCGAGCGGCTTCCCGATCCATTCTCGAATGGGTCGACCGCGGCAGCATGCCATATTCACAGGTAATCCAGCCCTCTCCGGAACCCCGCCGAAACGACGGCACACCTTCTTCGGCACTCGCGGTGCAAATCACCCTGGTATCTCCAAACGAAACCAGTACCGATCCTTCAGCATGTCGCGTAAAACCCCGCTCAAGTGCAATCGGCCTGAGCTGACCTGGCGCCCGTCCACCGGGACGCTGACTATCATTAGAATTCATGAATACTCCAGTACGTCACAAACTCCATTATACTTGAGAGTTGTTCCACCCCTGAATCACACCTGAACAGAGATCAATCGTGACGAATAGCATGACCGCCTTCGCCCGTGCCGAAGGCAAACATTTCGTCTGGGAAGTCAGATCCGTTAACCAGCGCCACCTGGATGCCAGTTTTCGCATACCGGAAGAATACCGGGTGCTCGAACCGGAACTCCGCAACATGCTCAAGGGCACTCTCCATCGCGGCAAGGTTGAATGTTTTCTACGCCGGAATCCCGAGACCGCTTCGGATCAGCCGGCAAGCGTGAATGAAGAAGCCTTGCGGCGTATCGCCCGACTGGTCGATCAGGCTGCTGCCATCGGCCACAACGTTGCGCCGGTCAGTCCGCTGGACCTGCTGCGATGGCCCGGTGTGATGGAGGAGCCGGCGAAAGACTTTGACAGCATCAGCGCGGACGTCCAGGCCTGTTTCAGCCAGGCCCTTGACGAACTTACCGCTATGCGCGCTCGTGAGGGCAGCGAACTGGAGCGCGTCGTCCGGCTCCGGCTCGATGAACTCGAAAAGCTGGTCGCGACCGTCCGTGAACAAATGCCGACGCTGAACGAACGTCTGCTCGCCCGGATGAAATCACGCATCGAGGAACTGGCAGTCGATGCCGACCCCGGTCGAATCGAAACAGAACTGGTCATTCTGGCGCAGAAAGCAGATGTCCAGGAAGAACTCGACCGTCTCGACACACATATCGCCGAAATCAAAAAGACGCTGGCAGGAAAGGGAGCGGTCGGGCGGCGGCTTGACTTCCTGATGCAGGAGCTGAACCGAGAGGCCAATACGCTGTCGTCAAAATCATCGGCCGCTGATATGTCGATCCAGGCCGTCGAGCTCAAGGTCCTGATCGAGCAGATGCGTGAACAAGTTCAGAATATCGAGTAGTCCCGATGTCCGGTCACCTCTTCGTTGTAGCGGCACCGTCAGGCGCGGGTAAGACCAGCCTGGTCAGGGCGCTGATTGAACGTAGCCAGGACGCAGCCGTGACGATTTCCCACACCACCCGGCCAGAACGTCCCGGCGAGCAGGACGGGGTGAACTATTTCTTCGTGACGCCGGACCAGTTCAAGGCAATGCAGGCCAAGGGTGAATTTGCCGAGTCGGCAACGGTTTTCGGCAACCTGTATGGAACCAGCCACGCTGAAATAGACCGGGTGACGCAATCAGGCCGCCACGTCATTCTTGAGATCGACTGGCAGGGAGCCCGCCAGATCTGCGAAGCTCGCACTGACGCACGCTCAATCTTCATCCTGCCACCCTCGCTGGAGACCCTCACCGAACGCCTGAAGCAGAGAGCCCAGGACGACCACAAAACCATTACCCGACGCATGAGCGAAGCGGCTTCAGAGATGTCCCACTATGCCGAGTTCGACTATGTCGTGGTCAACGACGATTTCGAGGTCGCGCTGGGGGAACTTGAGGAGATCGTCCACAACCGCGCCCGATCAGCCGACTACGCCGCTGACCGCGAGTCCCTGCAACCCCTCGTCGCGAACCTATTGCCATCTACCCTGCCATAATATGGCGCAGAGCCGCATAATTCGGTAAACTGCTTGGCTCTGCGCAGATTGCACTCAATCTGTGCGTTTCATTAACTAGCGGAGACCCAGATGGCGCGAGTGACTGTTGAAGACTGTCTCGAGAATGTGGAAAACCGGTTCGAGCTGGTCATGGTATCCAGCAAACGGGCCCGACAGATTGCAACCGAGGGCAGAGAGCCCATGGTGCCTCTCGAGAACGACAAACCAACGGTGCTGGCGCTGCGAGAAATTGCTGAAGGCCTGGTTGGTCCGGACATCCTGAATGAGCCGGATCACGTGGAAGAGCCGGTTGCACCGCTTAATCTATCGCCGCAGGAAGGCTTTGAACCTCACCGTCCCGACAACGAGTTTTAACGATTTCCGTCAGCAGCCGGCAGCTACCGGCTGCCCGGTCGGAGGTGGCTGGTGAACGGCCCCTTCGACGCACCGTCACAGAGTTTCGACGACCTCTCAATCCAGCTGCATACCTATCTTGAACCGGAACAGGTAGAAGCGGTTCACCGGGCCTACTGTTTCGCCGAGAATGCTCACGAGGGCCAGACGCGCCGCTCGGGCGAACCCTACATCTCCCATCCGCTGGCCGTAGCAGGCATCCTCGCCAACATGCACATGGATCACCAGTGCCTGATGGCTGCGCTGCTGCACGACGTGATCGAGGACACCGGCGTCCCCAAGCACATCCTCGGTCGCGAGTTTGACGAAGAAGTGGCCGAACTGGTTGACGGCGTCAGCAAACTCAAGAACATCTTCCAATCCCGCGCCGAAGCCCAGGCCGAGAATTTCCAGAAAATGACCCTCGCCATGTCCAGGGACATCCGCGTCATTCTGGTGAAACTGGCCGATCGCCTGCACAACATGCGCACGATCAGCTATCTGCCAGCGGAAAAGCGCAAGCGAATTGCCAAGGAAACACTTGAAATCTATGCCCCCATCGCAAGTCGGCTGGGGATGAATGACATTCGCATCGAGTTCGAGGAGCTTGGCTTCAGGGCGATGCATCCCCTGCGATCCTCGATGATCGAGAAAGCTGTCAAGAGAGCCCGGGGCAACCGAAAGGAAGTTGTCGCCAACATTCTGGAAACCATCAGGGCTGCGCTGGAACGGGACAATATTGAAGCCGAGGTTTTTGGCCGGGAAAAACACCTGTACAGCATCTACGACAAGATGCGTACCAAGCACAAGTCCTTCAGCGAAATCATGGACGTCTACGCGTTTCGAATCATCGTCGACGACGTTGACACCTGCTATCGCGTGCTGGGAGCGGTACACAATCTCTATAAACCGGTCGCCGGTCGCTTCAAGGACTATATCGCCATTCCAAAAGCCAATGGTTACCAGTCACTGCATACCACGCTGTTCGGCATGCACGGCATTCCCATCGAAATACAGATCCGAACACGCATCATGGACATGGTTGCCAACAACGGCATCGCCGGCCACTGGCTGTACAAGGCCAGCGATGATTCTGCCAGCGGCAGTCACAAACGTGCCCGGGAATGGATGCAGGATCTGCTTGAGATTCAGCAGAGCGCCGGCAACTCGCTGGAATTCATCGAGAACGTCAAAATCGACCTGTTCCCGGACGAAGTCTATGTTTTCACACCGCGGGGCGACATCTACGACATGCCCCAGGGGGCGACGCCGATCGACTTTGCCTACGCCGTACACACGGATATCGGAAACACCTGCGTCGCCTGTCGCATTGACCGGCGGCTGGCGCCACTGTCAGCCACCCTAGAGTCCGGCCAGACCGTCGAAATCATCACCGCGCCGGGCGCACAGCCTAATCCCGCATGGCTGGGTTTCGCAGTGACCGGCAAGGCGAGAAGCAGTATTCGTCATACGCTGAAAAACCAGCAGCGCAGCGAATCGATCAACCTGGGCCGACGACTGCTCGAACGCACTCTCAAATCGCAGAACCAGAGCCTTGAGGATATTCCCGCTGATCGTCTCAGCGCCGTGCTCTCAGAGCGGAACTACAGCGATTTCAACGCGTTGCTAGAAGGCATCGGCCTCGGCAACCAGATGGCGTACGTCATCGCCAGACAACTGATTTCGGACGACGAGGTGGAAACGCCGGACAAACAAAAGCCGCTGGCCATCAAGGGCACCGAGGGACTCGTTGTCACCTACGCCAGGTGCTGCAAGCCGATTCCGGGCGATCCCATCATTGGTCATATCAGCGCCGGTCGCGGCATCGTGATCCACACCGAGACCTGCCGCAACATGACGGAGCTTCGCGAAAAACCGGAAGAACTCATGACCGTGCAGTGGGATCCAAAAGTCAATCAGGAGTTCTCGGTAGAACTGCGCATCAACGTTGAGCACGAAAAAGGCATCGTCGCCGTTCTCGCATCGACGGCAACGGCGGTGGATGCCAACATAGAGCGAATATCTCTGGTGGAGAAGGACGCCCGGCTTAGTACAGTGAACATGGTACTGACGGTGAAGGACCGTGTTCATCTCGCCCGCGTGATCAAGCGTCTGCGAACACAGAAAGGAATTACCCGAATCGTTCGCACCAAGAACTAGACCCGACTCAGGTCATGACAAAACATTCGATAACAACTGATCGAGCGCCTGCAGCGATCGGGACCTACTCACAGGCGATTCGGCATGAGCGTACGCTCTATGTCAGCGGTCAGATTCCGCTCGACCCGGACACGGGTGATCTCGTCAGCGAAGCAATCAGGCCCCAGGTAGAAAAGGTATTCGACAATCTGTCCGCCATCTGTGAGGCAGCCGGTGTTTCAATCGACGATGCCTTGAAACTGACGGTTTATCTCACCAGTCTCGATCATTTCGGTGTCGTCAACGAAGTCATGGCATCACGGCTCACGGCCCCCTATCCTGCCAGAGCCGCGATCGAAGTCAGCAGGCTGCCTCGAGGGGCACAGGTTGAGGTGGACGCCATCGTTGCCCTCCCTTGATGGCGTAGTCGAGTAATGCCAGATCCGACGGATATTCTCAGTCTGAAGGGCGTTGGCCCGGCGCTGGCGGAAAAACTCGCGCGTATCGGCGTAGAGAAACCAGCGGATCTGCTCTTCCATTTACCGATCCGATATGAGGATCGCACTCGCATACTGGCCATCGGCCAGGTGAAGATCGGACAAAGCGTCGTGCTTGAGGGCGAAGTGATCAACGTCCAGATCGCATTCGGGCGGCGCAGAAGTCTGCTGGCTCACCTGAAAGATGCCACCGGCATCATAGGCCTTCGCTTCTATCACTTTTCCAGAGCACAGCAGGCAAATCTGGAACAGGCAGGCCAGATCCGATGCTACGGCGAGGTCAGGCGCGGTGCCGCGGGACTTGAGATCTATCACCCGGAATACACCACCAGCAAAGAGCCACTGGAACAAACCCTGACACCGGTTTACCCAACCACCGAAGGACTCACCCAGCTGCGATTGCGTAATCTGGTCGCCCAGGCGCTGAAGCAGATCAACGAGATCGACGACCTGATGCCGGGGACCCAACCTACCGTCGCCGAAGCCTTGAATCTGGTGCATCGTCCCTCTCCGGACGAGGATGTCGAGGCATTGATGGCCGCCACTCACCCCGCCCAGCGGCGCCTCAGTTTCGAGGAACTGGTGGCACACCATATCTCCATGCGCCTCGTGCGCGAACAATCAACCCGGCTTCGCAGTCCTGTCCTCGCATCACCAGGCAAGCTGACCGCCGCGCTGCTGCAACAGCTTGATTTTGAGCTGACCGGCGCCCAACAGCGCGTGGCAAAGGAAGTGGCCAACGATATGCAGCGCCCTTCGCCGATGCTGCGATTACTGCAAGGTGACGTAGGTTCCGGCAAGACCGTGATCGCGGCCATCGCCGCCATTCATGCCATCGAGAACGGGCACCAGGTAGCGATGATGGCACCCACTGAAATTCTCGCCGAGCAGCACCTGATCAACTTTACCAACTGGCTGCTGCCACTCGGTGTGCAGATCTCATTCCTGACCGGGAAGATCAAGGGGCGCAAACGAAACGAACAGTTGCAGCAGCTGGAGAATGGCTCGGCAGGTCTGGTCATTGGTACCCACGCGCTGTTCCAGCAAGACGTCGTCTTCCATCGACTGGGCCTGGTCGTTATCGACGAGCAGCACCGTTTCGGCGTACACCAGCGCCTCGCCCTGCGGGAAAAGGGGGCCAGGGAAGACGCCATGCCACATCAACTGGTCATGACCGCAACGCCCATACCACGGACCCTGACCATGAGTCTGTATGCGGATATGGACTGCAGCGTCATCGATGAACTGCCACCCAGCCGCACCCCGGTACAAACCAGTGTGCTGTCAGACGGGAAGCGCGAGGATGTGATCGAGCGAGTGCGCTCAGCCTGCGCCCTGGGCACTCAGGCGTACTGGGTGTGCACACTCATTGAGGAATCGGAAGTGCTGCAATGCCAGGCCGCCGAAGCAACCTTTACCCAACTGTCGGAAGACCTCCCCGATATTAAAGTCGGCCTGATCCACGGCAGAATGTCGACGCCGGAAAAAACCCGCATCATGAAAGACTTCAAATCGGGCAGGGTCAGCCTGCTGGTCGCAACCACCGTTATCGAAGTGGGCGTCGATGTGCCTAATGCCAGCCTGATGATCATCGAGAATCCAGAACGGCTTGGCCTCGCCCAGCTCCATCAGCTACGAGGCAGAGTCGGTCGCGGCAGTCGCGAGAGTTTCTGTGTCATGTTGTATCAATCGCCCCTCGGTGACATTTCACGCCAGCGTCTCAACGTGCTTCGCGAATCAAATGACGGATTCTTTATCGCTGAGCAGGACCTGCAGATTCGCGGACCCGGTGAACTGCTTGGCACCCGACAGTCCGGCAGTCTCAGCTTTCGCATTGCCAATCTGGTGCGGGACGCCTCAATGCTGCCTGAAGTCACCGCTATGTCCGCGCAACTACTGAGCGATGATCGTGAGCGAGGGCTTGCGATTGTCGCCCGCTGGATCGACAACGCCGAGCAGCTCAGCCAGGTCTAGACTTTTCGTGGGCTCTCGCAAGTGCTTCAATGGCAGCGCGATCCGGACAGAGAAATGACATGGCAAAGTTTGAGGGCTTCCCCGACGAGACGCTCCGGTTCCTGGCGGAGCTGACAGAAAACAATCATCGCGACTGGTTCAACGCGAACAAATCCCGATATGAACAATGTGTGCGAAGCCCCGCCCTGGATTTCATTACAGCAATGAGCCCGCTATTGGCACAGATCTCCCCGCACTTCCATGCCATTCCAAAGAAAGTTGGCGGCTCGCTGATGCGAGTCTATCGGGATACGCGATTCTCGAAAGACAAGACACCGTACAAAACGAATGTTGGCATTCAGTTTCGACACGAAGCGGGCAAGGACGTGCACGCCCCCGGATATTACCTTCATATCGACAATACGGGGTGCTTTCTCGGCGTCGGTCTGTGGCGACCTGACGCTGACGCGCTGGCAGGAATTCGACAGCGTATTGATGCAAAGCAGCCCGAGTGGAAGAAGGCGACCGGTTCAGCCGCATTCAGGTCGAAATTCGCCCTCGCCGGTGACTCGCTCAAACGACCACCACGCGGCTACGATGCTGAACACCCCTGGATCGAGGACCTGAAACGTAAAGATTTCATCGCCACCACGGATATTCCGGCGACGGCGATCTCCGAACCGGATTTTGCAAAGCAGGTGGCCCAGACTTACAAGAAGGCAACGCTTTTCATGTCGTTCCTGTGTCGCGCCGTGGAAGTCGACTTCTAGGACGCAGTCATCTCCCGATTCGGACTGTGATAGATTTCCTCGTCGAAAGCATCTTCACTACGAGCGACGATCGTCGATACCGTGGCATCACCGGTCACATTGACCGCAGTGCGCATCATGTCGAGCAGCCGGTCAACGCCGATAATCAGGCCAATACCTTCCACCGGCAAGCCCACCTGCTGCAACACCATGGCCAGCATGATCAGACCAACCCCGGGCACGCCGGCGGTGCCGATGGATGCCAGCGTGGCGGTAAGAATGACCATCAGGTAACCGGACAATGAAATGTCGATACCGTAGGCTTGAGCGATAAAGACGGTGGCGACACCCTGCATGATCGCCGTGCCATCCATGTTGATCGTGGCTCCCAGGGGAACGGTGAAAGAGGCAACCTCATTCTTCACCCCCAGTCTATGTTCCACCGTTTCCAGCGTCACCGGCAAGGTCGCATTTGACGATGACGTACTGAACGCATAGGCCATGACCGGGGCTACCTGGCGAATAAAGTCGATGGGATTGAGACGCGCCAGGAACCGAATCAGCAGCCCGTATGTCAACGCGAAATGCAATACCAACACACCGGCAACACAGAGAAAGTACTTGAGCAGATCCTGAATCGCGGTGAAACCCATGTTGGCAAACAGCGCAATCAACAAACAGAACACGCCGAAGGGAGCCACGTACATCAGCATCATGACCAGTCGCATGATGATCTCGTTCCAGTCCTCCAGATTTGCCTTGAGCCTCGCACCATGCTCACCGCTATGAGCGATCGCGATACCCACCAGGATGGCGAACACGATAACCTGCAGCATGTTTCCCCGCGCCATCGCATCGATCGGATTGCTGGGGAAGATGTTAACGACAACCTGTTTCAGCGAGGGCGATTCAGGTGGCGTGAAAGTGGTCTGGGTAGTGAGATCGATACCCGTGCCCGGTTCCACCCATCGAGCAACAGTGAGTGCCAGCGTAATCGCAACCGCAGTCGTCAGCAGATAGAGCGCTACCGTTTTAAAACCTATTCTGCCCATGCTGGCACCACCACCAAGGTTGCTGGCACCACAAACCAGGGAGACAAAGACAAGGGGAACCACAAGCAGTTTGAGGCTGATGACAAACACCTGGCCCCCGACATCAAACAGTCCGTTGACCAGTAGCACCATCAGAAGGTTGTCATCGCGTAAACCGATCGCATGGAGCACGGAACCAAGCAAGATGCCTGATATCATTCCAATCAGGATGTTTCGAGTCAGTACCGAACGGTCCATAGGTCGCTCCTTGTTCTTTTCAGCAACTTTTTATCTGTATCAGCAACCGGACCGATAAGCACTTCCGGCAGCGAGAGCACCGTCACTTGATCAGACTTCTACCATCTCGAAGTCTTCTTTCGCGACACCACATTCCGGACAAACCCAGTCATCCGGTACATCACTCCAGGACGTACCCGGTGCAATGCCTTCGTCTTCGAACCCGATGACTTCATCATAGATGAAGCCACAGACGATGCATTGGTACTTCTTCATGCTGTGAGTCTTGATGGGCAAACCAAGCGTCGTATACTAACTGATTTTGCACCTGCTGGAATAGGAAGCCTCCGGGCGTGAATGTGATGACAGCCCTGATAGACCGCTTTCCCCGGCTTCCCGATTTCATTTCTCTGGCCCGGCTTGATCGGCCAATTGGTATTTATTTACTACTCTGGCCAACACTCACAGGACTTTGGTTTGCCGCCGAAGGATGGCCCGGCTGGCACCTCTTTTTTGTATTTACGTTTGGCGCGGTACTGACTCGTTCGGCGGGCTGCATCATCAACGACATCGTCGACCGAAACTTCGATGGCAGAGTCCGGCGCACCCGCGAGCGACCGCTCGCCCGGAACCGCATCGATGTCGTGGAAGCTCTGTTGTTTATGGGCGCGTTGCTATTTGCTGCACTGATCCTGGTATTGACGACCAATCTGTTGACGGTGATGCTGGCTTTCGTGGCCGCTACCATCGCCGCCATCTATCCGCTCATGAAAAGGTACACCTACCTGCCCCAGGCCATTCTGGGTATTGCGTTCTCGATGGGCATTCCCATGGCTTTCAGCGCAACCACGGGCTCCATCCCCCTCATCGCATGGCTGCTGGTTACAGGAAACGTGGTCTGGACGGTGGCCTATGATACGGAGTACGCCATGGTAGACCGGGATGACGATATCAAACTGGGCCTCAGATCATCGGCGATACTGTTCGGCGAACTGGACCGTATAATGATCGGCCTGCTACAGGTTTTGTTCCTCCTCGTGCTGGTGTTCGCGGGTAGGCAGATCGAGGCAACCTGGGCCTATTACCTTGGTCTCACCATCGCGGCTCTGCTGTTCTGTTACCAGCAGCTCCTGATCCGCGATCGGAACCGCGACGGTTGCCTCGCCGCATTTCTAAACAATCACTGGGCGGGCCTCGCCGTGTTCACGGGTGTAATCGTGAACTACCTTGCGGCCTGATTCAGGTAGCGATGGTACACTCCGCGCCATGCTTTCACGCTCGCTACGACTGCTGAACAGCGTCGCCGATGTGACCGGCCTCCTGATTGCGCCACTCACCGCGCTCATGATGTTGGCGACCGTTATCGTGGTCTGCGCACGCTATCTGTTTGGTATCGGTACCATTCCCCTCCAGGAAGCCGTCATCTTTATGCACGCAACCGTCCTTATGCTGGGGACAGGCTACACCCTCAAAGCCGGTGACCATGTACGAGTCGACATCATCTACCGACGCCTGTCGCCGAGAGCCAGGGCCGCGATAGACCTGTTCGGTACACTCTTTTTCCTGATGCCGGTTTGCCTGTTTATCTTCTGGTCCAGCCTCGACTACGTCGGACTGTCATGGCAGATGAGGGAAGGGAGTGCAGAACCCGGCGGTCTACCCGGCTTCTACCTTCTGAAGGCGTTGATTCCCACCATGGCCGTGCTGCTTGCCCTACAGGGCCTGGTCGAAGGTGTCAGTGCAGGCCAGAGACTATTTGGTCGTGGCTGAATACGCTGCACTACTCATGTTTGCAGCGGTGTTCGCACTGCTGGTGCTGGGCTATCCCGTGGCGCTCACACTTGCCGGGACTGCGCTGATCGCTGCAGGTATTGGTACGCTGACGGGAATCTTTGAACCGAGCTTCCTGTTTGCAACACCGAACCGGCTGTTCGGGATCATGACCAACCAGACGCTCATCGCCGTGCCGTTATTTATCCTGATGGGCGTAACCCTGGAACGTTCGCGGATCGCGGAGCGACTGCTTGACGCCATGAGTCGCGCCTTTGGTGGATTGCCAGGGGGCCTCGGCATCGCCGTTACCCTGGTTGGTATGCTGATGGCAGCCAGCACGGGTATCGTCGGCGCAACCGTCGTCACCATGGGGCTGATGTCACTGCCAACCATGCTGAAGGCAAACTACGACAAGACGCTGGCAACCGGTGCAATCTGCGCTACCGGCACCCTGGGGCAAATCATTCCGCCTTCCATTGCGCTGGTACTGCTTGGTGACGTCATCGCCAATGCCTACCAGCAGGCCCAGCTGAATATGGGCATTTTCAACCCGAAGGCAGTCTCGGTGGGCGACCTGTTCGCGGGGGCCGTCTTTCCCGGCCTGATACTGGTGGCGATGTACCTGACCTACATTGTCGTTCTCTCGGTACTCAAACCATCGGCGGCACCTCCTATGGAATCCGCAGAGAGCGTTTCGACCAGGGAGATGCTCATGAGTATCCTCCCACCTCTCGCCCTGATCATCGCTGTATTGGGATCGATTCTTTCAGGAGTGGCAACACCCACCGAGGCTGCAGCAGTTGGTGCCGCAGGTGCAACACTGTTGGCCGTTGTCTCTCGTTCCATCGATCTCAATGGCTTTCTCGACGTCTGCCTGTCAACAACACGAACGACCTCAATGGTGTTTTTTATCCTCATTGGCGCCTCGATCTTCTCGTTGGTCTTTCGTGGTTATGGCGGCGACGACCTGGTGCACGGCATCTTCGAGCAGATGCCGGGGGGCGTGATTGGCGCCACACTGGTCGTAATGGTGGTGATCTTCCTGCTCGGCTTCATCCTCGACTTTATCGAGATTACCTTTGTCGTTGTTCCAATCGTTGGACCCGTATTGCTTGCCATGGGACTCGATCCGATCTGGCTTGGCATCATGATTGCGATCAACCTGCAGACATCCTTTCTGACGCCACCGTTCGGTTTTGCGCTCTTCTACCTGCGAGGTGTCGCCCCGGAATCGGTATCCACCCTGGACATCTATCGAGGGGTCGTTCCATTCATCGTATTGCAGATCGTGATGTTGTTACTGCTGGCCTGGCAACCATGGCTCGCCACCTGGCTGCCAGATCGGATCTTCTAGGGATTGCTCTCGATGACTTTGGCGCGAGCGTTGATATACGCTCGCTCAGTGAGTTCGTGATAATCGACCACCTGGTCATAGTAGGCGCGATAGGATTCATAGATTCGCTGCGCAAGCGGATCGTCTCCCGGAATCTCGGCGACTCGATCAATTGAGATCTTATAGAGCTCATCCAGGACATCATCCGGCAATCGACGCAGTTGTACACCATGTTCTTCAACCAGTTCTTTCAGTGCCGAGTTATTCCTGGTTGTGTATTCCGACAGTGAATCTTCGTTGGCGCGTCGGGTTGCCGTCCTCAGTATCTCCTTGAGGTCAGGGGGTAGTGAATTGAATGCTTCCTTGTTCACGATCAACTCCAGGGACGGTCCCGGCTCATGCCATCCCGGGTAGTAGTAGTAATTCGCCGCCTGATGCAAACCGAACGCCAGATCGTTGTAGGGACCGATCCAGTCTGTTGCGTCGATAACACCTGTCTGCAGGCTGGTAAAAATCTCGCCTCCCGGCAGGTTCACGGCGGTGACACCCGCGCTCTCCAGTACTTCGCCGCCCAGCCCGGGGATACGCATCTTAAGTCCTCTGAGGTCGTCCAGCGAATTGATCTCCCGGTTGAACCATCCGGCCATCTGAACGCCCGTGTTGCCCGCGGCGAAAGGGACCAGGTTGTAATTCGCATACAATTCTTCCCATAACTCCAACCCGCCGCCGTAGTGCAGCCAGCCATTCATCTCCTGGGCGGTCAGGCCGAACGGTACCGTCGCAAAGAACTGCGCAGCCGGGACCTTGCCTTTCCAGTAATAGGCCGCACCATGACCCATCTCAACATTGCCAAGGGAAACAGCGTCGAAGATACCAAGGGCAGGGACAATTTCGCCCGCCCCGTAAACGGTAATCCTGAGGCGGCCGTTGGACATGGTATCCGCCAGCTTGGCGATCCGTTCAGGAACGAGACCAACACCCGGCAGATTCTTCGGCCAGGTGGTCACCAGGCGCCATTTGTAGACCTGCTGCTCCTGCATGGCGCCGCCTGTGTTGTCACTGTCAACGTTGCCAGAGTCTCCACAGCCCAACAGGGCCAGGGCTGAAAAGAGCAAGAGTGTTATTAATGATTTCACGTGTTTGCCTCTAGTTTATAGTCTGCTCAAAGCGGTTCCAGTTTGGCGTAGGCTACCATCAGCCATTTGCTGCCCTCACCGTCAAAATTCACCTGAACTCTCGCCTGCTTGCCCTCGCCTTCGTAATTCAACACAACACCCTCCCCAAATTTGTTGTGCTGTACACGCTGGCCCAGACGCAGGTCCGTGCCATCAACTGCACTGTCATCGAAAGAAGATCGGGCACGCTTTGATTGACTGACCGGCCTCGACACACTGGCCTTGGGTCTGACTTCCGCCATCAGGTCGGCGGGAATTTCGTTCACGAATCGGGACACCCGGTTATAAGTCTCAGCGCCGTTGATTCGGCGAGACTCTGCATAGGTCAGGTAAAGCTGCTTCATGGCCCGGGTGATTCCCACGTAGCACAGTCTTCTTTCTTCCTCCAGGCGGCCAGGTTCTTCAATGGACATCATATGAGGAAACAGCCCTTCTTCCAGACCCGCGAGGAACACCAGCGGAAACTCAAGACCCTTGGCGCTATGCAGGGTCATCATCTGCACACAGTCCTGATGCGGGTCTCCCTGACCTTCTCCAGCCTCCAGGGCAGCGTGATTCAAAAACTCGTCGAGCAGGGTTTCGGGTTCGGCGTCCGGCAGTGTCGAGTCAAAGGTGTTGGCGTTTTCGGGATCAAAAGTACGCGCGGCCGTGATCAGTTCTTCCAGATTCTCTATTCTCGCCTGTCCCCTTTCTCCTCGCTCATTCTGGTAGTACTCCCGCAGCCCGCTTCGATCGATGACCAGTTCACAGAGATCCGGCAGATCCGCATCGACCGTCGCCGCGTCCATTGATTCGATCAACTCGATGAACTGGCCTACCGCGTTGCGAACGCGTGCGGAAACACCCGAGCCGCTCGTCAGCTGCATGGCTGCCTGCCAGAGAGAGGTGCTCTCGGCTCGCGCCAAACTTCGGATCTGTTCGACGGTCTTGTCGCCAATACCTCGTGACGGCGTGTTCACGACTCGCTCGAAGGCGGCATCCGCATCCCGATTGCTGATCAGTCGAAGATAGGCCAGAACATTACGTATCTCGGCTCGTTCAAAAAATCGCTGACCGCCATAGATGCGATAGGGCACGCGGGACCGAAGCATGGCTTCCTCAAGGACCCGGGACTGCGCATTGGAACGATAGAGTACAGCGGTTTCCCGGTACTGGTTCCCCTGTTTTACCCAGTCTTCTATTCTTCCGACAATGTATCGCGCCTCATCAATCTCGTTGAAGGCCGCATACAGACTGATCGGATCGCCATCACCCGTCGATGTCCAAAGCTCCTTCCCCAACCGGCCCGCATTCCGGTCGATAAGGCCATTCGCTGCTTTCAGAATCGAGCCAGTGGAACGATAGTTCTGCTCGAGCCGAATCGTTGTCGCGTTGGGGAAGTCGGTGGTGAAACGCTGGATGTTTTCGATTTTGGCGCCACGCCAGCCATAGATGGACTGATCATCGTCACCCACCACCATGACATTGTCGTTGTCACCGGCCAGCAGTCGCAGCCAGCCGTACTGGATACTATTGGTATCCTGAAATTCATCAACAAGCAGGTGTGAAAAACGCTCCTGGTAGTGGCGCAGCAACGTGGGGTTATCCCGCAGCGTTTCGTGGGCACGCAACAGCAGCTCCGCAAAGTCCACCATCCCGCCCCGTTCGCAGGCTTCTTCGTAGGCCCTATAGATTGTCACGTGGGTCTTCAGGTAGAGATCACCATAATCCTCGATGTGCTCCGGACGCAGCCCCTCGTCTTTCTGAGCATTGATCCACCAGGTTGCCTGCCGGGCCGGCCACTTCTTCTCATCCAGGTCCAGCGCGACAATCGTACGTTTCACCAGACGCTGCTGATCGTCCGCATCAAGAATCTGGAAGTTCTGCGGTAGCCCGGCTTCCTGCCAGTGAGTCCGGAGGAGTCGATGAGCAATGCCATGAAAAGTACCAACCCACATGCCGCGTAAAGGCATCTCCAGCAAGGCTTCTATTCGAGAGCGCATCTCGGCCGCTGCCTTGTTGGTAAACGTCACCGCCAGGATACTGAATGCAGAGACGCCTTCCGTTCGAATCAACCAGGCAATACGGTGAGTTAAGACGCGGGTCTTGCCACTACCCGCACCCGCCAGTACCAGCATGCTGCCAGGCGGCGCAGCCACCGCCTGGCGCTGCGCATCGTTCAGATCATCAAGCAGGTAGGAGACGTCCAGAAGTTACTCCACCGTCACCGACTTGGCGAGGTTCCTCGGTTGATCAACGTCAGTCCCTTTCAGTACCGCAACGTAGTAAGCAAGCAGCTGCATGGGAATGGTATAGACCAGCGGCGAAATCAACTCGTCGCATGCGGGCACTTCAATGACGGTCGTGCCTGGTTCGTCCTTAAACCCGGTCGCGCTCGTAAATACAATGAGCTGGCCACCCCGGGCGCGAACTTCCTGCAGATTCGATTTCAACTTCTCCAGCAGAACACCGTGCGGCGCGACGGCAACCACGGGCATCTGTTCGTCCACGAGCGCGAGCGGTCCATGTTTCAGTTCACCGGACGCATAGCCCTCTGCATGAATATAGGAAATCTCTTTGAGCTTCAGAGCACCTTCCAGCGCAATCGGGTAATGATCGCCACGACCGAGAAACAAGGCATGCTGTTTATCAACAAAACGCTCGGAAAGACGTTCAATCGTACTATCGAGCGCCAACGCTGCTTCAATCTTGTCAGGCGCTGACTTGAGCGACGCTACCATTCGCGCTTCATCTTTGTCGCTCAGGCCATTGTATCGCCCAAGTACAATCGTTAGCAGCAGCAGGTCAGCCAACTGGGTTGTAAACGCCTTGGTCGACGCGACACAGATCTCGGGGCCCGCCTGTATCATCAGGCTAAGATCAGATTCCCGCACCAACGAACTTCCGGGCACATTGCACAGGCAAAGACTCGCCAGATAGTTTTCGTGTTTCGCATCTCGCAGTGCTGCCAGCGTATCCGCTGTCTCACCCGACTGGGAGATACTCACAAATAGCGTGCCCTCCGGAACTGCTACCTTGCGATAGCGAAATTCGCTCGCGATTTCCACGTCCACCGGCAATCCAGCGTATTTCTCGATCCAGTATTTCGCCACCATACTGGTGTAGTAGCTGCTGCCGCAGGCAACAATCTGAACAGCCCGGGTACGCTCAAACACGTCTGCGGCACCAACGCCAAATGCATGTTCGAGTACATGGGTCGCACTCAGTCTGCCCTGGAGCGTGGCCGCGACCGTCTGTGGCTGCTCGTGGATTTCCTTCATCATGAAGTGGCGATAATTACCCTTGTTGGACACGTCGAGCTGGGTTTCCAGGGTGACGGTTCGCTCGGACACATCATTTTCGCGCCCGCCCTTGAGCCTCACCTCATCGGGTGTGATCTCAACCAGCTCACCTTCATCCAGATAGATGAACCGATCGGTAACTGGTCTTATTGCGTGGGTATCGGAGGCGACGAAGTTCTCGCCAATGCCAAGGCCAACCACCAGGGGGCTGCCCTTTCGTGCCGCGACAACACGGTCCGGATAGTCGGCATGAATACAGGCCACTGCATACGCACCCTCCAACTGCGCGATCGCCGCCGCGAAGCCGGCGAACAGTTCGTCCTTCGCGAGAACCTCCTGGTGAACCAGGTGGGCAATCACCTCAGTATCGGTCTCGGAGGAAAACACGTAGCCACCCTCCCGCAGGCGCTCCCGCAGGACTTCGTGATTCTCAATGATGCCGTTATGGACAATGTTCACCACATCGCCAGAGGATTGGGGATGAGCGTTGTTTTCCGTCGGCTTGCCATGGGTCGCCCAGCGGGTGTGGGCAATACCGTAGGTACCATCGAGTGCAGCTTCCGCGAAGGCGCCGCCGAGTTCGGCTACCTTGCCGACCCGACGAATCCGGGTAGCCGGCTGGCCCGAGTCCGCAAACGCCATGCCCGCCGAGTCATAACCCCGGTATTCCAGTCGCTGCAATCCCTCGAGCAAAATTCTGCCGACCTGCCTGCGCGCGGCAGCACCAACAATCCCGCACATTAATTCTTCTCCGGTCTTTTCCAGTTCGCCACATTAGATTGCCGACCACGGGCAACCGCGAGATGCTGGTCAGGCACCGTATGCGTAATCACTGACCCCGCCGCAATCGTCGAGCGCTCTCCGATCATCACCGGCGCCACCAGGGCTGTATTGGAACCAACAAACACGCCATCGGCGATCGTCGTTTGATGCTTCTCCACACCATCGTAATTGCAGGTGATGGTGCCGGCACCGATATTCACTCCGGCACCAATATTCGCGTCACCCAGGTAACTCAGATGGCTGGCCTTCGTCCGCTCGCCAATGGTTGCGTTCTTGACCTCAACAAAGTTGCCGATACCCACTTCCCGGGCCAGTTCCGTGCCGGGCCTCAACCGGGCGAAGGGACCCACGACACAATCCGGGCCCACCAATGCACCGTCGATAACTGTATTGGCGCGAATCTCAGCCCCGTCTTCGATTCGGCAATCCCGAAGGGTGCAATTCGGTCCCACCGAGACATTGTTGCCGATTCGGCAATCGCCCTCGAAGACACAGCCGACATCAATTCGACAGCCAGTCCCTGCCACCAGGGTGCCACGCAGGTCAAACCGTCCCGGGTCCATCATTTGGACACCTGCTTCCATCAATCGTTTTGCCTGGCGAAGTTGAAATTCCCGCTCCAGGGCTGCCAGTTGCGCCAAGGTATTGATTCCCTGTACTTCAACCGGATCGTCAGCGAGCACGGCCTGAACACTGGCGGCTTCGGCGACGGCGCACGCCACGATATCGGTCAGCAGGTATTCACCCTGATCATTGTCCCTGCCGACATCACCCAGCCACCTGGCCAGGCCATTGGCGCTCGCTATCATGACACCGGTATTGATCTCCCGAACCCGCTGCTGCTCGGGCGTCGCATCCCGTTGTTCGACGATCGCCCGGAACTTCCCCCCGGCATCCCGGATGATTCGGCCATATCCGGCAGGATCGGACAGCTCGACGGTCAACACCGCCAGGTCAGCATCCGTTTCAGTGAGGCGAGCCAGGGTCGCGCGGGTCATCAGCGGCGCATCACCAAGCAGAATCAACAAACGAGCATCCGGATTCACATGGGACAAGGCCTGCATCACCGCATGGCCGGTGCCGAGCTGTTTTGGCTGGTGGACAAAGTTCAGTCCCTGATCTGCGAATCCGGCCTCGACCTGCTCGGCACCATGGCCGACAACCACATGGATTCGGTCCGGTGTCAGCAAGGCGGCCGTATCCAGCAGGTGTGCCAGCATCGGCCGCCCGGCGATCGCATGCATCACCTTGGGCGCGGTCGATTTCATCCGCTTACCCAGGCCAGCCGCCAGAATACAGATTTCGAGTTGAGACATGAGGCAATTCTACTGGGGACGCCAGCAATAACCCAGCCGGGGTCAGTCCAGTTCGGCGATGACCGGCGCGTGATCAGACGCGGTCAATCCATCCTGTTTCTTGCGAAAGTCGCGATCTATCCAGACTTCCCTGACCCGGTCCCGAACTGACGCTGTCCCGAGCAGAAAATCGATCCGCAGGCCATGACCCCGATGAAAAGCACCACCGCGATAATCCCACCAGGAAAATGACGGGTCATCGGGATGCTGCTCCCGAAACAGGTCGAACAATCCAAGCCCGGTCAGTACAGTAAATCCGGCGCGCTCTTCGGGAGTATGAAAAACGCGGCCATCCCCCGCACTGCCACGCCAGCTGTCGATCGGCTGGGGCACAACATTGAAATCACCACACAAGACCGCTGCTTCATCCGCCGACCTTGACGCCTGCCAGTGATTCGCCAGCGACGCGAGCCACGTCAGCTTTGCCGGAAAGTCATCATGATCCGTATCCTTGCCGTTCGGCACATAAACGGTCGTGAACGACAGGTCCCCGACCCGCGCCGTGATCAGCCGCGCACCGAGATCTTCCTCGCCGGGCAGACCCCGGGTTTCTACCGCAATCGGCTGACGACTCAGTATGGCTACCCCGTTCCAGCCTTTTTGCGCGTGAATTTCGACGTCGAAGCCGAGTGCGCGGAATTCATCGAAGGGAAAATCCTCATCGGCCACCTTGAGTTCCTGAAAACCTACCAGGTCAGGCTGTCGTGATTCCAGCCAGAGTTTGATGAAGTCGAGCCGCGCCCTGACACCATTGACGTTCCACGTCGCAATTTTCACTCGTTTCGCCTTTCACTCAGGAAACCGCGCAATTAATCATCTGTTCCTGTTAACGTCAACGTTTTGCCCTGGACGATGAAGATGGCGGACAACGACGACCTGAATCTGGCCGTGTTTTGCGACTTTGAAAACGTGGCTCTCGGCGTTCGCGATGCCAAGATGCCCCGTTTCGAAATGCAGCTGGTGCTCGAACGTCTGCTGGTGAAGGGCAGCATCGTGTCGAAAAAGGCCTACTGTGACTGGGAGCGCTACAAAGAGTTCAAGGCGCCCATGCATGACGCCGCGTTTGAGCTCATAGAGATTCCCCACACACGCCAGTCAGGAAAAAATTCCGCGGACATTCGCATGGTCGTCGATGCGCTGGACCTCTGTTACACCAAATCCCACATAGACGGATTCGTTATTGTCAGTGGCGACAGCGATTTTTCACCGCTGGTGAGCAAGCTGCGTGAAAATAACAAGCTGGTGATCGGTGTGGGCGTCAAAAGCTCCACCTCCGATCTGCTGATGAGTAACTGCGATGAGTTCATCTTTTACGACGACCTGGTCCGCGACAGCGAATCGAACCGGCAACGGAAACAGAAGAAACCCGCCAGGAAAACCTCAGCCAAGTCGAAGACTGACACGAGCCGCAGCGACGAGGAAAAACTGGATGAAGCCATCGCACTCGTGATGGAGACGACCGAAGCCCTGCAGGCCGAGCGCGGCGACCGTGACAAACTGTGGGGATCCATGATCAAACAGGCGCTGAAGCGCCGGCGACCCGGATTCAACGAGCGATACTACGGCGTCCGCTCCTTCAGTGATCTGCTTGAAGAAGCGGAACATCGCGGCCTGGTGAAACTGTCACTGGATGAGCGTTCCGGCGGCTATGTGATCGAGTCCATCACCGACAACTAGGCATCTCGGGCCAACACACAATATCTGACCGGCTCACCAATTCCTTTGAGATCACTCTTTTCACCTTGGGAATGTACTATCCAATCGTACTCTCGCATCAATACATCGCCCAATGGTATTGCATTACCAACAAGCAATATTGATGGCTTCTCTTCCTCTAGTTTCCCAAGGCCTTCAAGGCGATATAGCCTAGTTACTTCTTTTCCTACAACGTCGAAACTATTTAGCGTAACGTCCTTTATAATTTCAGACACACCGATTCTAAAATTTGGCACTTCTTTCTCGGGAACTAGATGACCGATTTCTTTGCCCGCGTGGACTAACCACTCACCCTCTGATATAGACTGCGCAAGAACCTCCAATATCTCATTGCTCTTGTCTTGGGACATGACAAAAAAAACTGCGTCACCTTCGCCTTTCAACGGTCGAATGGGAAGCGTCCGTAGTCTATCTGTAAGGGATACGAATTTCGCAAGCTCCTGCAGCACACTTTCATGCCCTTCCCTGTCGGTCATATTGAAATAGCTAGTTGAATCAATTAGGTCAATACGCAAAACACGCAAGTCGCAAGAGGTTGAGAAACACTGTAGAGCTTGGGATTTTTCGCGCTCTATAGTTTCGAAGTTTCGCCTTATATTTTCAGTATGTTCCTGGTACGTGGCTTCATCCTCGTCCGAGGTCCAATAAGGATATTGCAGAATTTCGCAATGACCACCGATATGAGCGTCATAGAATCCAGCGGAAACTAGTTCTTGCTTCATTTCATGTAGACGTTTCATATCGCATTTTGCATGCTCTGTGCGCATTCGCTTGCTAATTGCTCCGAAATCTCTGTAGAAAACGACTTCCGCTGCCAAATGCACTAGCTCCTCGAGACCCGGAGCCGCGTAAACACCACAAAGCTGCCTACTATCTCGGAAAGCATCCGCCCAATGATCCGCCTTGAAAACGTCGCTATATTTAAAATTCTCTCTGTTGGTAGAGTTCTCCGAGTACACGTACATTCCTGATTGTATATGCATCTTCTTCGCAGGTGGCATATCGACTACAGTGCCTGCCTCCAGCATCACTTGCACTTTGGCTGCGTCAAAGTCAATGCGATCCTTTAGTATTTCGTACGCGGCGAGGGCAAGATCAACGATTTCCTTAGCGATCTGATCACCATTTTCAATGATCTGTTTGCTAGCTCTTTGCCATGCGTCGTTTGAAGAGTTGTCCGAAGATCCAAATTGTGACGCCTCGGCAACACCGGAATTGGTCCTATTATTAATCGCGTCATCAATATTGGGGAATTGCCGCCCGTAGGCAAACGTTCTTCGGGGAGCTGGTCTATGCGACAGCCAAATTAGAATCTGATTGAGTATCCTTAGATCTGCCTTGAGTTCAGGAGTGGCTGTTTCACTCTCACAAAGTCTCACGACTTGTAACCTCAGTTTACCGTCAAAGAGAAGTTCTGATGACATTTCAAAAAGATCACCAATACTCATCTTTCTTTCGAAAATTGTCTCAAAGTTACTGTGAATCAATTTCCATGCTCGCGCACTTAATCGTTCATATATCCTAGATTTCTGATGAAAATAGAGCTTAATCTGGAGCAACATTCTCGATTGGATTATTTCATCGGCGGTAGAACATCCAGATAGAGATAGTCCAATAGTAGTTCTTGGTCCTCTATCACGCTTTTTCTTTCTGTCATACCATCGGTCTATCTCGATCAATGCCAGACTTGATGTCAATCGTTCAGGCTCAAATGGGACCGCTATTCCGGCCGCTTCTGCGTCTCTACGAATGTAGTCCTGTTTGTCAGCATCCAAAGGGCCATTAATCAAGTCCGACATCCACATGCAATCATGATCATCCAGAAAACGCGCAGATCGAACAACGGTACCTGATAGAATATCTACTGCGTCACTCGTACTAATTCCTTCCGGAGCTAGTTGAAAATTCTTGGAAGCCGCGATATCGAGAATATCTCGAAATGGTTTGCTGCGAATGATAAGAAAAGAAAGAATCTCCGCGACATCGACTCTGCCATCTGCGTCGTACTCATCCTGAAAATCTCTACAAAGCTGTTTTACATCGCCGTCTACTATAGGAAGAGAATCCTGATCATTCGGTTCTGTTACATGGCTCAAGAAAGTGTGTCCTACGTCATGGACCAGCCCACCTAGCCTCGCCATGGGCAACCACGTGCGCAAACGATCCCTCTGTTCGATCTCACGTACGAGCAGAGCTTCTATAGAGGCGTTTACCCTGTTCAGGACGCCCAGCGAGTGGACAAACCGAGAATATTCAGCTGTTGGATATACAAACTGAACGATGCCAAGTTGTTTTACGCGGCGTAAACGCTGCAGGAACGGACTGTTTAGTACCGCGAGTTCAACAGGAGCCAGGTTTGTTATTCCCCAAACTCCATCGTTGACAATCTTCGTTCGATTTGGGAATGATGCTGGAAGTTGATCAATATATGATTGGCTTAGGTCCGAAGCCCAAGATTCTACGAGCACCTCCAGTGTCTTGAGGGTGTTCACAAGATTTCTTAGGCCGTGATGTCTTCCCTCCAACCTACTTTGTTTAGATATTCATTTGCTAGCTGCTGAATTAGCTCCCAGTTCTCTCCATATTCAGCTTTCGCTCTTTCGATTGCATCTGCTGTCAATCTGGCTCGTGCATCTGAATAGGTCGGGTTAATCTTATTTAGAGAGCCTATAGCCTGTGACTCAGCAATGAACTCATCAAATTCGGGACAACTAAAACCTGCCGTATCAAAAATCTCTATGTCCTCAAGAGAGTCTCGGATCGGCAAGAATTGAGCGCGTTCTGAGCATTCAGTGACCGCTTCGGCAAACGCTTCCGTAACGAGCGGAAAAATTCTAGCTCTTTCTTGTAGAGCTGCCAAAAAAGCTTCGTATACACGTGACACGTACTTAACCCTCGCTTGCCCCACGCCGGGACGATTCAGTATGCCAAATTGAACGTCTTCTGAAAGCCCTTAGCACAAGGCTTTCCCACGTTTAATTATTCATATAATATTCTGAATATTCAAATTATTTATTGGAATATTCATGGAATATTCTATTCCAAATTTCACAGAAATCTGTGCTCAAAAAAAGGAAGAGTTAGGGCTCACTCAGGAATTAATCGCTGAGCGGGCAGGGATATCGCAAGGACAAGTGAGTAAGATCCTAAGAGGGATAGGAATTGCGAACCCAACAGATAATCTAGCTAGGGTCGCCGAGGTATTGGAGATAACTCCCCCTACCAGATTTTCAAAGAAAGGCCCTATGGCCGCCGCAACAACAGACTTGCCGCCTGAACTCGTAAGCCTACTAAGAGAAATTTGGAGCAAATACGAAGGTCAAGGAGAAGATTTAGTAGCGCTCCTGGCTGCTATTCGAAATCTCAATCGACGAAACCAATCAGAATAACTTGTCTTCTTAGGCCCCTAACGTTTGCGTTCGCGATGCTTGCGAATCGTGCGCAGCATGGCCGCCTGTTCGGCGAGATCAGACTGCACCCGTCCGTATTCGATCTCGGAACGATTATCGACCAGTTCGCGTTCTGCTTTCTCCTGAGCTTCCCGCGCCGCGGCCTCGTCAATATCATCGGCTCTAAGCGCAGTGTCTGCCAGGATCGTAATCGCGGTCGGCTGTACTTCGATAAAGCCGCCGGAAGCAAAGAATACTTCCTCCTGCCCGCCTTCCAGCACCAGGCGTACCGGCCCCGGCTTCACTCCTGACAGCAGCGGGGTATGGCCGGGCAGAATACCCAGCTCTCCTTCGGTGGCATTCGCAACCACCATCTCGACCAGGCCGGAGAAGATCTCTTTCTCCGCGCTGACGATACTGCAATGAACGGTTGAGGCCATATCGGTTTCCCCTAGAGGGTTTTCGCCTTCTCGATCGCCTGCTCAATGCTGCCGACCATGCTGAAAGCGGCTTCCGGCAGATCATCGTACTCTCCTTCGAGAATACCCTTGAAGCTGCGAATGGTATCGGCGAGCGAAACATAGACACCGGGCTGGCCCGTGAATACTTCAGCCACGTGCATCGGCTGGGAGAAGAACTGGCTAACTTTACGTGCACGGTAAACGGTAAGCTTGTCTTCTTCTGACAACTCATCCATGCCGAGGATGGCGATAATGTCTTTCAGCTCCTTGTAGCGCTGCAGCACACCCTGAACGCCCTGGGCAACCTGATAGTGCTCCTCACCCACAACCAGCGGATCCAGCTGACGGGAAGTTGAATCCAGCGGATCAACGGCCGGATAGATACCCAGTGCCGCAATGTCACGAGACAAGGTAACGGTCGAGTCAAGGTGCGCGAAAGTGGTAGCCGGTGACGGGTCAGTCAGGTCATCGGCCGGGACATAGACCGCCTGGATCGATGTAATGGATCCGGTCTTGGTGGTCGTAATCCGTTCCTGCAATACGCCCATCTCTTCGGCCAGTGTCGGCTGGTAGCCCACCGCAGACGGCATACGTCCGAGCAGTGCCGAGACCTCTGTACCCGCCAGAGTGTAACGATAGATATTGTCGACAAAGAGCAGTACGTCCCGCCCTTCATCGCGGAACTCTTCCGCCATGGTCAGCCCGGACAGCGCAACGCGCAGACGGTTGCCAGGGGGCTCATTCATCTGGCCGAACACCATCGCAATCTTGTCGAGAACGCCAGCGTCCTGCATTTCGTGATAGAAGTCGTTACCTTCACGGGTTCGCTCGCCGACACCGGCAAACACCGACAGACCAGAATGCTCTCTTGCGATGTTGTTGATCAGCTCAAGCATGGTGACGGTCTTACCAACCCCGGCACCCCCAAACAGTCCAACCTTGCCGCCCTTTGCAAACGGACAGATCAGGTCGATCACCTTGACGCCCGTTTCCAGCAGGTCACGGCCACCAGCCTGCTCCTCGTAGGAAGGAGGGAGCCGGTGGATCGGCATGCGCTTTTGTTCGCCGATCGGGCCCTTCTCATCAATGGGTTCACCGAGCACGTCCATAATCCGCCCCAGCGTTTCGGACCCTACCGGTACTGAAATCGGTGCGGCAGTATTCGAGACGGCCAGCCCGCGGGCAACGCCTTCAGAACTACCCATCGCAATAGTACGCACAACGCCATCGCCCAACTGCTGCTGGACCTCAAGAGTCAAACCCTTCTCATCGACCTTCAGCGCGTCGTAGACCTGGGGAACTTCCTCGCGAGGAAACTCCACATCGATGACCGCACCAATGACCTGTACGATTCGTCCGCTGCCCATTTGTTAGTCCTCTGTCTCTAATTCTCGGTAAGTCTGAATTTCTAGACGGCCGCCGCACCGCCGACGATTTCCGCCAGCTCCTGGGTAATGGCCGCCTGCCTCACATTGTTCATGACCAGTGACAACTCATCGATGAGGTCACCAGCGTTATCAGTCGCGTTCTTCATTGCAATCATCTTGGCCGCCTGTTCGCAGGCGCCATTTTCAACCACTGCCTGATACACCTGGGATTCTATGAATCGCTCAATCAGCCCATCCATCAGCACCTTCGCTTCAGGTTCATAGATGTAGTCCCACGGATAGCGATGATCGCTTTCGTCGTCAGGCAGCAACGGCACCAACTGACGAATCGTCGGCTGCTGCGTCATGGTGTTGACGAACACATTGTTCGCGAGAAAGATCTTGTCCACCCGGCCTTCCTCGAAGGCATCCAGCATCACCTTGATGCTGCCGATCAGATCACTCATGGCAGGCTCTTCGCTGGTATGGCTGGACGCCGCGGCCACGTTGCCCCCATAGCTTCGAAAAAACTGGGTTGCCTTGTTACCAATCAGACACAGATCAACTTCAATATCCTGATCCGTCCACGTTTTGATATCCATGACCGCCCGTTTCAGCAGGTTCACGTTCAAACCACCGCAGAGTCCACGGTCCGTGGTCACGATGATGTAGCCAACGCGACTGATTTCGCGTTCCATCATGAACTTGTGGCGATACTCGGCCGAGGCATTCGCAACGTGCCCAATAACCGCTCGGATATGATCAGAATAGGGACGCCCGCGTGCCATCCGGTCCTGAGCCTTGCGCATCTTTGATGCAGCCACCATTTCCATCGCACTGGTGATCTTCTGAGTATTCTTGATACTGCCGATCTGTGTCCGTAGTTCTTTCGTGTTCGCCATACTAAGCTCGTTAGCCTGCCTGGTTCTCTACCAGGTCTGGGTTTGCTTGAACTTCTCAATCGCGGCCTTCAACTCCGCCACAATTTCGTCGTTGTAGTCACCGGTTTCATTGATCCGCGCCATGAATCCTGCGTGCTCAGAATTGAGATAGGCCATCAACGCTGCTTCGAAATCCAGCACCTTGTCGACCGGCACATCCTCAAGAAAACCTTCGCTCGCGGCATACAGGGCAGCGCCCATCTCGGCAACATTCATCGGTGCAAACTGTTTTTGTTTCATCAGTTCATTCACCCGCTCACCATGTTCGAGCTGACGTCGGGTTGCTTCATCCAGGTCCGAGGCAAACTGCGAGAAGGCGGCCAGTTCCCGATACTGGGCCAGCGCGAGTTTGATACCACCGGAAATCTTTTTCATATAACTGACCTGGGCGTCGCCGCCCACACGAGATACCGAGATACCCGGGTTCATGGCAGGTCGTTCACCCGCATTGAACTTGTCCGTTTCAAGGAAGATCTGACCGTCAGTGATTGAGATGACGTTGGTGGGAACAAACGCCGATACGTCGCCGGCCTGGGTCTCAATAATCGGCAGCGCCGTCAAGGATCCCGTCTGCCCCTTCACTTCACCGTTGGTGAACTCTTCAACATACTCCGCATTGACCCGTGCAGCACGCTCCAGGAGACGGGAATGAAGATAGAAAACATCACCAGGATAGGCTTCCCGGCCGGGCGGTCTGCGCAGCAGCAGTGAAATCTGGCGATAAGCCCAGGCCTGCTTGGTGAGATCATCGTAAATAATCAGCGCGTCTTCACCCCGGTCACGGAAATACTCACCCATGGTGCAGCCGGAATAGGCAGCGAGATACTGCATCGGCGCGGGGTCAGAGGCACCGGCCGCAACCACAATCGTGTTTTCCATGGCGCCGTATTCTTCAAGCGTGCGAACCGCGTTGGCAATCGATGAAAATTTCTGACCGATGGCGACATAAACACACTTAATCCCGGACTTCTGCTGATTGATGATGGTGTCGATCGCGATGGCGGTCTTACCCACCTGACGGTCACCGATAATCAGCTCTCGTTGGCCCCGGCCAATCGGAATCATGGAGTCGATACACTTGAGGCCCGTCTGAACCGGCTGATCGACGTGCTTTCTGGCGATAACGCCCGGCGCAACTTTTTCAACCGGATCAGTCATGCGTGCATTGATCGGACCCTTGCCGTCAATGGGATTGCCCAGAGAATCAACAACACGGCCAAGCAGCTCAGGACCCACCGGTACTTCCAGAATACGTCCCGTACACTTGGCGGTCTGGCCTTCTCGCAGCGACTTGTAATCGCCGAGAACAACCGCACCTACCGAATCACGCTCCAGGTTCAGCGCGAAACCATACAGGTTGTTCGGAAACTCGATCATCTCGCCGTTCTGAACATCGGCGAGCCCATGAATCCGGACAATACCGTCCGATACACTGACGATCGTGCCTTCGTTTCTCGCTTCTGAGGAGACATCAAGCTTCTCGATCCGCTGCTTGATAATCTCGCTGATCTCGGAAGGATTCAGTTGTTGCATGTTCCGTTCCTCAGGGAAAGGTTAAATTGGGTTGTTAGCTGAGTGCGTGAGCAAGTTTCTCAAGCTTGCCGCGAACTGAATGATCAATCACCGTGTCGTCTGTCCGAATGATCACGCCGCCCAGCAGATTTTGGTCCACCTGTGTCGACAGGTCGATCTGCTTCTGTAGTCGCTTTGCCAGCGCTTCCGCCAACTTGTCTTTGTCTGCTTCATCCACCTCGAAGGCTGATGTCACTTCGACATCCACCGTCTTTTCGTACTGCGCTTTCAGGTTCTCGTACAGCTCACTGATCTCAGGCAGCAGTGGCAACCGACCGTTCTCCGCAAGAATGCGAACAAAGTTTTTGCACGGCTCATTCAGCTCATCGGATAACAGGTCAATCAGGACCGCAGCTTCCTGTTCGTGACTCAGTTGCGGATTGTCGAGCGCAGCCTCAAGCACATCAGTCGCTGCCGCTGCTCCCAGTAGGGCCAGCATCCGGGACCAGCCCGAAAGCCCGTCCTGCTGATCCATCGCGAAAGAAAAGGCCGCGCGGGCATAAGGCCTGGCGACGGTAGTGAGCTCTGCTTCTGCCATAGTCGACTATCCGTTACAGCTGGGCAGCAAGTTTGTCCAGCATCTGCTGGTGTGCGCCGCGATCGACTGACGTTTCGAGGATCTTCTCCGCACCTTCGATGGCCAGTTCGCCGACTCTCGCCCGCAGTTGTTCCCGGGCGCGATTGATTTCCTGATCAATTTCCGCCTGGGCTCCGGCCTTAATGCGATCAGCCTCATCCGAAGCCTGTTGCTTGGCTTCTTCGACGATCTGGTTCGCTCGATTGCGAGCCTGAGTAATCAACTCGGCAGCTTGCTGCTTGGCTTCTTCCAGTTCAGTAGCAGCTGACGAGTTCGCAGCCTCAAGCTGCTTCTCCGCCAATGCCGCCTTTTCCAGGCCGTTTGCAATTTGCTTTTGGCGGTCACGCATCACCTGCGTCAACGGTGGCCAGACGAACTTCATGCAGAACCACACAAACAGAGCAAACGAGATAGCCTGCCCGATCATGGTCAAATTAATGTTCACGCATCACCTCTGTGACTGAAGCGTTTATTGGGTTGTCGCTAGACAGCAAAAATCAAGTAAAGCGAAATTGCGACGGCGATAATGGGGATAGCGTCAACCAGACCGAGCACAATGAAGAGCTGAGTCTGCAGCGTACCCTGCAGTTCCGGCTGACGAGCAACGCCTTCCAGATATTTACTGCCCAGAACGCCAATGCCGATACCTGAACCGATAGCGCCCAGGCCCAGCATGAAGGCTGCGGCAACGAAAATGAGGGACTGTTCCATGACTTACTCCTGCGATTACTAATCAGTGTGGTTGAGTAAAACTACTAGTGGTGTTCGTCCGTCTCGTGCGCCTGAGCCAGATACACGATGGTTAGGACCATGAAAATAAACGACTGCAACGGAATCACCAGAATATGAAAGATCGCCCACGGCAGTGACAGCGTCCACTGCAGATAGAAAGGCAGCATCGCCGCAATCAAAATGAAGATGACTTCAGCCGCATACAGGTTGCCGAACAATCGCAGCCCATGCGACAGCGGCTTGGCCAGCATATCGACCGTTTCGAGCACAAAATTGAATGGATACATACTCCAGTGCGGAATCGGGTGAGTCACCATGCGCTTGCCAAAGCCGATTGGCCCTTTAATTCTGAAGTTGTAGAAAAGCACCAGAAAGAAAACAGAAACAGACATGCCAAGCGTCACGTTGGGATCAGTCGTCGGCACGATCTTCCAGTAGGGTACGCCCATGGCATGGAACGCCTGCGGCACGAAATCGACCGGCACGAGGTCCATCAGGTTCATCAGGAAAACCCAAATCACAATGGTCAGCGAAAGCGGGGCAATCAAGTCATTTTGCCGGTTACCGAATACGCCTCTGACGGTGTCATCCACGAATTCGACAGCCATCTCGCAGAAATTCTGCAGCCCCCCTGGGACGCCTGACGTGGCCCTCTTCGCGCCGGCGATGAAGGTCCACAGAAACACCATCCCCAGCGAGATCGACCAGAACATGGTATCGACGTGAATCGCCCAGAAGCCCATTTGTTCCGCCTCTTCAGCGGAACCTGCAAAACCCCAGGAACCATCTGAGTGCTGACCGTAAACGAGGTTCTGGAGGTGATGTCTGATGTACTCGCTGGTGGTTTGTTCGCCGCCGCTCGCCATAATGCCTGTATTAATTCCTGGTTAAATTGCTCAAATACTGTCGATGTAATAGCGGTTCAACCACATAGGCGAGCTGAACCACAGCCATTGTTCCAAAAAAGAACAAACCGCTCAGCGGCTCCACCTGGCTGAACACGACGATCAACAAACACACCGTCAGCGCGAACTTCCCGACCTGGGCCTTCGCCACATGGGACGCTGCCTCACTCACCTGCACCGTCGGCAAACTCATGCGATAGGCGGCAAACGCGCCCGGGACCACACAACACAAACCGCCCAGCAAGATGGAGTAACCCACGACGGGATCCATCAGGAATCCTGTCAGTGCACCGACTATTGTCATGGCGAGTTGCGCGAGTATCGGCCGAAAAGAGTCAGTCCTGACAGCACTTTTTCTGGGCTTGGCTGCCATGGTTCCGGTTACCCCGTAAGGCACAGAGATCCCCCGTCAAACGCGGGGCCGAGTATAGAGATTTGGACATGGACGATCAACACAGAGATAGCTTTCTGAGTCAATCGAGTTCGCCAAAATACCCCAGTATGCCGTCGAGTTCGTCGAGACTGTTGTAGTTGATGACCAGCTTCCCTTTACCCCGCGCCGAATGGCGGATTTCGACCTGTTGGCCGAGTTTGTCAGACAGCCCTTGTTCCAGCCGCTGGGTATCTGCGTCAGCGGCTCGTCGCCGCTTTGCGGCATCGGGTTTGCCAGCCAGCAATCGCCTGACTCTGTCTTCCGTCTGTCGAACGGTCAGATCCTTGCTGACGATTTCCTTGCCAGCTGCAGTCTGCTCCGCCTCACCCAGACTCAGCAGGGCACGGGCGTGACCCATCTCGATATCACCCCGGACCAGCATCTCAGCGACAGCCGGGGCCAGATTCGAGAGCCGCAGCAGATTGGTCACCGCCGTGCGGCTCATGCCGACAGCTTCCGCCGCCTGCTGGTGGGTCAGCTCGAATTCACGAATCAATCGGTGCAGGGCCACCGACTCTTCCATGGGATTGAGATCTTCCCGCTGGATATTCTCGATGAGTGACATGGCCACGACGGCCTCATCCTCAACGTTCTTGATGATCGCCGGGATCCTGTCCAGACCAGCCAGCTGCGCGGCACGCCAGCGCCGTTCGCCGGCGATGATCTCGTAGCGATCCTCGCCCACGCCCCGCACCACGACGGGCTGCATCACACCCTGGGCCTTGATTGACGCAGCAAGCTCGGCGAGTCGCTGCTGGTCCATGACCTGGCGGGGTTGGTAGCGGCCGGGTTTCAGCCACTCCAGCGGCAGGTCTTCCAGCTTCTGGCCCGATTTCGCTGGCACATCAACGCGATGCTCTGCGCCAAGCAACGCATCCAGACCACGGCCGAGACCACGTTTCTTCGCTACCATGTTTTGGTTACCATGCTTTGGCCACCATGGACTCGGTTCCCTAGTTCATTCCGGAATTGACTGAAGCGTGGCGCTGCTCATCGCGTTGAACCAGTTCACTGGCCAGCGCCAGGTACGCCTTGGCGCCCCGCGACTGCTTATCATAATACAATACCGGCAACCCATAGCTGGGCGCTTCCGCCAGCCGTACGTTACGGGGAATGACGGTTCGAAATACGCGGTCCCCGAAATGGTCAATCAACTGCCGCGAAACGTCTACAGCCAGGCTGGTTCGAGGGTCAAACATGGTCCGCACAATACCTTCGATCTCCAGCGTCGGGTTCAGGTGCCCGGTAATACGGGAGATGGTATTGACCAGCGCCGACAGCCCTTCGAGCGCGTAGTATTCGCACTGCATGGGGATGATGACTGCCTCGGCGGCGACCAGGCCATTGATGGTCAGCAAGCTTAGCGACGGCGGACAGTCGATAATGATGAAATCATATCGGTCCTGAACACTCGCCAGGGCATCCGCCAACCGGTACTCGCGACGATCCAGCGACAACAGCTCAAGCTCGGCCCCGGTCAGCTCGACGTTGGCCGCCAGAATCTCGATCCCGGCGGACTCCGCTTCGGTGATTGCTTCCGTAACAGGGATGCCGTCGATCAGGACCTCGTAGACCGTCGTCTCGACTTCATTTTTGTCGACACCGCACCCCATGGTGGCGTTGCCCTGTGGGTCCAGGTCAACCAGAAGCACCCGCCGACGCATCGCTGCCAGTGAAGCAGAGAGATTTACGCTGGTCGTCGTCTTGCCGACGCCACCCTTCTGGTTGGTAATCGCAAATACCTTTGCCATGGAGTCTCCCGACCAGTCAGGGGTGACGCAGCACGACAAGGTGACGCGTCGAACTCATACCCGGAACTTCGAGGGGCTCGACCTGAGCAACCACAAGCGGTGCCGTGTCCGCCTCAATCTCAGCCGAGTCAATCGATCCTTTCATGGCCAGCGCCTGGCCACCGGAAGTGAGCAAGTGTGCCGTCATCCGGCTGAACTGCGCAAGTGAGGAAAACGCTCGCGATGTCACCACCTCATATAGACCCCGATGATCTTCACTGCGGCAATGGACCACTTCCACATTGTCCAGACCGAGCGAAATTCTCGCCTGTTCCAGAAAGCGAATCCGTTTGCCATTGCCATCCAGCAGGGTAACCGCGACGTCCGGTCTCGCCAGAGCCAGCGGAATCCCGGGTAATCCGGCACCGGTGCCGACGTCAATGAGCGTTTCCGGGGATCTCAGATACGGCACAATCGCCAGGGAATCCAGGAAGTGGTGGGTAACCATCTTCTCGGGCGCGACCCGCGTCAGGTTGGTAACCCGATTCCATTTCTGCAGCAGCGCCCCATACGCCATCAACCGGTCTGCCAGCCGGTCCGGGCACTCGATGCCAAGGGCCGCAATGCCCTGCTCGAGCGGAATGCCGCCCAACGGAGTGCCGCCCAACGGAACGCCGCCGCCTGAGATCATGCAGTCTTTCGTTGTTGCCCGCGCTTCAGGTGCACCAGGAGCAGAGAAATTGCCGCCGGCGTCATTCCCGGTATGCGGCTGGCCTGGCCAATCGTCGTCGGCTCAACCTGAACCAGTTTCTGGCGGACTTCATTGGACAATCCCTTGATCGCCCCAAAATCAGTGTCGGCAGGAATCACCTGCTCGGAGCGGGACCGGGTACGGTCGATTTCTTCCTGCTGCCGGGCAATGTAGCCGGCATATTTGAAATCGATCTCGACCTGTTCATTGGCAACCGCATCCTCCCAGTCCAGTCCCACCGCCGACAATAGGCTTTCGATATGGACCTCTGGTCGTTTCAGCAGATCCGCCAGATGATGTTCCCGGGACAGGGGTTTCGACAACAATGCCTCCACGGCCGCATCACCCGGCCGGCAAAGATGATGCTGAAGTGCCACCCGGCGTGATTCAATTCGCTCCAACTTGTCGCTGAACCGACCCCAGCGCACATCATCAACCAAGCCGAGTTCACGACCGACCGGCGTGAGACGTCGATCGGCGTTGTCCTGGCGCAGCACCAACCGATATTCCGCACGACTGGTGAACATGCGATAGGGTTCACGGGTACCCAGCGTAATCAGGTCATCAATCAGTACACCGATATAGGCTTCATCCCGACGCGGCGACCAGGGCTCCAGGCTTCGTGCCTGTCGCGCAGCATTGATACCAGCAACCAGACCCTGGGCCGCGGCCTCCTCATAGCCAGTTGTACCATTGATCTGGCCGGCAAAGAAAAGACCGGCCAGGTGTTTGGTTTCCAGCGTCGGCCGCAAATCACGCGGTTCAAAGAAATCATATTCGATGGCATAACCCGGTCGCGTGATGTGGGCACGCTCGAACCCTTTGATACTTCTGACCAGGTCAATCTGCACGTCATAGGGCAGACTGGTGGAGATCCCGTTGGGATAGAGTTCGCGGGTACCCAACCCCTCCGGTTCAATGAAGATCTGGTGCGATGTCTTGTCCGCGAATCGAACCACCTTATCTTCGATCGACGGGCAGTAGCGGGGCCCGATCCCCTCAATTTCGCCGCTGAACAGCGGCGAGCGATCCAGGCCACCGCGGATGATGTCGTGGGTACGCTCGGAAGTATGCGTGATGTGACAGGAAACCTGGCGTGGATGGTCCGACGGGGCCCCCAGAAAAGACATCACCGGCCGCGGCTCATCGCCGGGTTGCGCTTCAAGCCCGGAAAAGTCGACCGTCTTGCCGTCGATCCGAGGTGGTGTTCCCGTCTTGAGTCGATCAACCTTGAAAGGCAGTTCCCGCAACCGCTGCGCCAGCCGGTTGGAAGGCGCATCACCGGCACGACCGCCCTGTTGCTTGTCAAACCCAACATGGATGACGCCGCCGAGGAAGGTGCCGACCGTCAGCACAACACTCGCTGCGCGGAATGTCAGGCCCATCTGTGTCACCACGCCCGTTACCCGCTCACCGTCGACCACCAGGTCTTCCACAGTCCCTTGAAATAAAACAAGATTTTGCTGGTTATCGACCTGAGAGCGGATGGCCTGGCGATACAGTGCACGGTCCGCCTGGGCCCGGGTGGCCCTGACCGCAGGCCCCTTGCGGGCATTCAGGGTACGAAAGTGAATACCGGCAGAGTCGGCCGCCTTCGCCATGGCACCACCCATGGCGTCAACTTCCTTGACCAGATGGCTCTTGCCAATGCCGCCAATAGCCGGATTACAGGACATCTGGCCAAGCGTCTCGATATTCTGGGTCAGCAGCAGTGTGCGGGCGCCGCTACGCGCCGCTGCAAGCGCCGCTTCGGTCCCCGCATGACCACCGCCGACGATGACGACATCAAATCGCTCTGTTTCTGCCATGGACTGCATTGTGCTTGGTTAAGGCGGGCTGATCCAGCCCGGAACGGACGCGCAAGTATACGGATTGCTTACGGGTTTTCCATGCCTACTTGCCGATGCAAAAGCTGGAGAAGATCTTTCCCAACAGGTCGTCAGACGTGACTTCGCCCGTGATTTCGCACAACGCCTGGTGACATTGCCTGAGTTCTTCAGCCAGCAGTTCGCCCGCACCGCTGGCAGCCAGCTGTCGACGGCCTTCACTGACAGCACGACCGGCACGCTCCAGCGCATCAAGATGGCGCCGGCGCGCCAGATATAGCCCTTCGACGTTGTCGCTCAGTCCCGCGACACTCGCCAGCCGCTTACGAAGCAGATCCATGCCTTCACCGGTCCGGGCAGACACGGCAATCACATTGCTGCTCAGTTCCAGATCAGGCGTTTGCACCAGATCGACTTTGTTCAAAACCACCGTACAGATGTCACCCCGTTCAAGCTGGTTCAGGACATCGGCAACCACTGCCCGCCAGTCACCAACATGCTCACTCAGGTCCACGACCACCAGTACCTGGTCAGCACGTTGTGCTTCACCAATGGCGCGTCGAATGCCTTCAACTTCAATCTCATCGCTGCTGACCCTGATGCCCGCCGTGTCGACAACCCGGATGGGCATCCCCTCGATCTGGATTACCTCGCGTACCACATCACGAGTTGTGCCAGGCACCGCCGTGACGATGGACGAGTCCGCACCGGTCAGGCAGTTCATAATGCTGGACTTGCCGGCGTTGGGTCGTCCGACGATGGCAAGGGTAAATCCTTCTCTCAACAATGCCCCCTGACCCGCCTCACCAACGATATGATCCAGTCGCGTTGCAATATCCTCGATTGATGCAGTGACCCGGTCATCTGCAAGAAAATCAATCTCCTCTTCCGGAAAATCAATGGCAGCCTCGACGAATATACGCAAGTTCAATACCGCTTCGCTGATCTCACCTACCCTTTCGCTGAAAGCACCCTGCATTGATCGCAGTGCGCCTCGGACCGCTTCACGGCTAACACTGTCAATCAGGTCCGCAATCGCCTCTGCCTGGGATAGATCGATTTTGTCGTTCAGGAACGCCCGTTCAGAAAATTCGCCAGGCCGGGCCAGCCGAGCGCCTTGATCCAGAACCGCTTCAACCAGCATGTCCAGAACCACCGGCCCGCCGTGTCCATGAAGTTCCAGCACGTCTTCGCCCGTAAAGGATCGTGGTGCCTTGAAGAACAATGCCAGGCCGGTATCGATAATCTGACCATCCGCCCCGCGGAAATCGGCGTACCTGGCGTAACGGGGTTGAGGTAACGACCCCAATAAGGCGCGACCGATGTCAGGTGTGGCGGGACCCGATACCCGCACAACACCGATACCCCCTTTCCCCGGAGGCGTCGCTACAGCCACGATCGTTTCGCCGCGACTCATGCAGGTTGCTATCCCTTTCGTTCAATCTGCCGCGTTACGTACCACTGCTGCAGAATTGACAAGATGTTGTTTACCAGCCAGTACAGTACCAATCCGGAAGGGAACCACAGGAAAAAAAAGGTAAACATGATCGGCATCATCTTGAAGATACGTGCCTGCATCGGGTCCGGTGGCTCCGGTTGCAACAACTGTGTCACGTACATCGATACACCCATCAGGATGGGCAGCACAAAGAAGGGATCCTTCGATGACAGATCGTTGATCCAGAGCATAAACGGCGCATGACGGAGTTCGACACTTTCCAGCAGCGCCCAGTACAGCGCCAGGAAGACCGGCATCTGCAGCAAAATCGGGAAACAGCCTCCCAGCGGATTCGCGCCTTCTTTCTTGTACAGTTCCATCATTGCCTGCGAAAACTGCTGGCGATCATCACCATATCGTTCCTTGAGCCTGACCATTTCGGGCTGCAGTTTTCGCATCTTGGCCATGGAGCGAAAGCTCGCCGCTGACAGAGGATAGAGCGCCATCTTGACGATGATGGTGAGCAGGATGATGGCAACACCCCAGTTCTTAACAAGTCCGTGCATGAGGTTTAGCAGGTCGAACAGCGGCTGGGCGAGCCACCAGAGAAAGCCATAATCGACGGTCAGATCGAGACCCGGGCTGATTTCCTCCAGGCGATACTGATCCTTGGGTCCAATGTAAACAGACGCTTTGATGACATCCGTTACTCCCGGCGCAACCGCTATCATCGGTGACGTGAACTCGAACAGATACAGGCCACTGCTACCCAGACGACGAGCACGGTAGGTATGAGACTGATCAGCGAGTGGCACCCACGCCGCCAGGAAGTAGTGCTGCACGACAGCCATGTACCCGCCGATAACCGTTTCGCGATAGGCTTCATCATCCAGGTCTTCGAAATCGAGCTTGGTGTAGGGACTGCCCTCCTGATAGGTTGCTCCACCCACAAACGGTTGCAGTCCCATGCTGCTGGCTTCGTTAATCGCCGGTAACCCGCTGTCCCGTTTGAGTTGACCAAAGAGTGCCGCCGACCAGGGTGCCTCCGACTGATTGTCGATCAGGTACTCAACATCGATCAGGTAATCACCCCGCCGCAATGTAAATCGTTTGGTGACTCGTACGCCTGTTTCAGTCTGCAGATACAGATCCACCATGAGTTCGTTCTGGTCATCCGCCAACTCGAAACTTCGTGCATCCACCTGATAGACCGGGCGACCACTCGCTGTGTCAGTACCGTCAGGGCCAATCAATCCACTTTGGATTGCATACTGATTGCGAGGGTCAATCAGTACATAGGGCAGGTCGGGCGCATCGATACGCTGCGGAAAAAGAGGCAGCGAAGCAAGCTTGATGTCGCCACCTAGCGGGTCGATCTCCAGTTCCAACACGTCGCTGACGACTTTAATCAACTGCGGTTCAGCGATTTCCGATGCCGGAGTCTGCAAAGCGGCTTTCTCAACCTCCGGCAGCTCATCTGCCACGGGGACCTCATCCGCAACCGGACTCACCGTCGGTATATCACCCAGCGCGCCATCGCCTGCATCAGCCGACACTACTTCCTCAGACGCAGGTACTGCGACGTCATTGCCATAGTCCTCGTTCCAGGCGAGCACCAGGAGATAGGCAGTGACGGCCAATCCGAGCAGGATCAGGATTCTTTGGATGTCCAATCGCTACTCCGGGACACTATGGGATTCTGGGATCAGGGGAACCGGGTCGTATCCACCAGGATGGAAAGGATGACACCTCGAGATGCGCTGCAATGCCAGCCACGTACCCCGCAGAGCGCCGTGAGTCTCGATTGCTTCCATCGCATAGTGAGAACAACTTGGATAGAAACGACAACGGGGTCCGACCAATAACCGTAACGTTAGCTGATAACCGCGGATCGTTGCCAAGAGAAGCGTTTTCATCCGTCAGGCTCCTAAGAGTGGCTCGCGGGCGAGTTTTTCAAACATCGACCTTAAAGTCATGGCTATTTCAGCGCGATTTCTTGTTTTCACGCCAGGTCTGGCGACCACAATCACATCCATGCCCACATTGAACTGTTTCTGTCGGAACGTTTCCCGAATCAACCGTTTGATCCTGTTTCTCTGCACTGCATTGCCCGCTGCCTTTTTTCCGATCACTAGTCCCAATCTGCAGGGGTCGTCTGCGTCAGCACGGTCCGCTGCCAACAACAAAAATTCAGCTGAAGAAAAACGGTGAAAAGGTTGTTTGAAAACTCGATCGAATTCCCGCGAATGCAGTAGACGCTGGTGCCGCCGAAACTCGAAAACGCCCATCTAAGCAATCGGACTGACAAGATAGGCGAGGTGACCCGAAGTACTGAACGGGTCACCGCCGTTAGGCAGACAATACCTTGCGGCCTTTGGCGCGACGTCGTTTCAATACCAGTCGGCCACCCTTCGTCTTCATGCGTGCACGAAAACCGTGAGTCCGCTTGCGCTTCAATACGCTGGGCTGAAACGTTCTTTTCATCTTGCTGATCCAGGCGCCAAAAGGAGCGCGATTCTAATGAACTGGCCATGGATCGTCAATTTCACTCGTGGCGACTTAATAAAGAAGGATTTAGTTATATATAAAAGATTTACTATTGCTCTTGCTATTAAGGCGTCTTGATCTGTGTAGTAGTGGGATTTATTGCGTTAAATCATGGACTTGAAGACCGTGAAAAACTGGAGATGGGGCGTGCGTTTCAATTGATTTTGTTGTGGGTAATCTGGTGATCAAAGGTCGGGTTATCCATCCCCGCGTCAGTCGGTGAATAAGGTCATAATTTACTCACAAGTTATCCACAACTTAGCCACTGATTATCGACCAGACACGTGTATAACCTATTGAAAAACAAATAAAAATAAAGCACATTTTTTCGTCTGAACCGTTGGCTTCGAGTCAGAATTGGAGTTACTATGCTTGTCCGGTCCAGCCAAATGGTCCGGCATAAGAACAATTCAAAACCTCAATAATAACGCGGTCAAATGGAGGGCCTGTGGGGGCTTTATCAGTCTGGCAGAAGTGTTTGGACAGTCTCGAAGGTGAGTTAACGGCCCGACAGTTTGATACCTGGATTCGACCGCTACAGGCCGAGGGTGACGACGCGGATCTCACGCTGTTGGCGCCAAACAAATATATCCGCGATCAGGTCAACGATCAGTTTCTCGCTCGAATCATAGAACTCGTTCGCAAAAACGGACCCAGTCAGGTCAGCCTGCAGATAGGTAATCTGGTCAACAGGCCGAAGGCGGCGCCGAAGCAGATCGACCGGGACCAGACATCAGAGAGCAGTTTTGCCAGCCGGGACAGCTTCTATCCCTTGCTGGATCTGAATAAGGAATTCACTTTCGACACCTTTGTGGAAGGGCGTTCCAATGAGCTGGCCCGTGCCGCTGCTGTCCAGGTTGCGGAGAATATGGGTGCAACCTACAAGTGTCTGTTGCTCTATGGCGGCGTGGGTCTGGGCAAGACCCATCTGATGCATGCGGTTGGTAATGCGGTGCTGGAGAAACACCCTGGTATTCGGGTTGCCTACATGTACTCGCAGCGTTTTATGGAAGACATGGTGCGGGCCATTGAGCGGGGCGCCATGTCCGAGTTCACCCAGTACTACCGCTCCGTCGACGTCCTGTTGATGGACGATATCCAGTTTCTTGCGAAAGGCATGAAGTCCCAGGAAGAATTCTTCCATGTTTTCAATCGGTTACAAGAGGATGGCAGTCAGATCGTGCTGACCTGTGATCGATATCCGAAAGAGATTGAAGGACTCGAGGAGCGATTGAAAAGCCGGTTTGTCTGGGGCATGACGGCGCCGGTAGAACCGCCTGAGCTCGAGACCAGAGTCGCGATCCTGATGAAGAAGGCAGAGAGCGAGCAAATCCATCTGCCCCATGACGCGGCGTTCTTTATCGCGGAGCGGATTCGGTCCAATGTGCGTGAACTTGAGGGGGCCCTGAAGCGGGTGAAAGCCAATGCCATGTTCACCGGACGCGATATAACCATTGATCAGGTTAAAGACTCGTTAAAAGATCTGATCGCGATATCCGACCGACAGGTGGGAATTGAGAATATCCAGCGTACGGTCGCGGATTACTACAAGATCAGGGTCGCGGATATGCATTCGAAAAAGCGATCGCGATCAGTCGCACGACCTCGACAGATGGCGATGGCGCTGGCCAAGGAACTGACCAATCACAGCCTGCCGGAGATTGGCGATGCTTTTGGTGGTCGGGACCACACCACGGTGCTGCATGCGTGTCGCAAGGTGGAGGAATTGCGGGAAAGCAGTCGCGATATTCGAGAAGATTATAATAATTTGCTCCGGACGCTGACTGCCTGAATAAGAAAGGGGTGCTCTTTTCCGGATGAAACACGTTTATAATCCTGACTTTGCTCGGCGAAACGGCCATACAGTGGATTATAGGGTGTAGGTAAGTACTTACTGACGACAGGATAGTCCATGAAGCTCAAAGTGAATCGCGAAGCGTTGCTCAAGCCCCTGCAGCAGGTGGCAGGGGTGGTCGAACGTCGTCAGACGCTGCCGGTCCTCGCTAATGTCCTCATGCGTGTCACTGATGGCCAGTTGTCCATGACAGGCACGGATCTGGAGGTCGAGCTGATTGGTCGACTGACGCCGGATAGTGCGGATGACGGTGAGATTACCGTACCGGCGCGCAAGCTCATGGATATTTGTCGCGAGTTGCCGGAGAGTGCCGACATTGAGTTTGACTATGCGGATCAACGTCTGACCGTCAGTTCGGGCCGGTTTCGGTCCAGGCTGTCGACCCTGCCGGCCGATGATTTCCCTTCAGTTGACCGATCTGCTGAAGAGATGACCACGCGCATTGATGCAAAGGCGTTGAAACGGCTGCTGGATCGAACGGCATTCGCGATGGCCCAGCAGGATGTGCGCTACTTCCTGAATGGCATGTTGATCGAGATCGGAGATGGGCATGTGCGAGCTGTAGCAACAGATGGGCACAGATTGGCGCTCTCTAATCTCGAGATCGACACGGATGGCCCGACTCGCCAGGTGATTGTGCCCAGAAAAGGTATTCTGGAGTTACAGCGATTGCTGCAGGAGGTCGAAGGAGACGTCGAGCTCACCATTGGCACCAATCACCTCTGCATTCAGTCCGATGATTTTACGTTGACCACGAAATTAGTGGATGGCCGTTTCCCTGACTATGAGCGAGTCGTGCCACGAAATGGCGATAAGGTCGTGATGGCGGATAAACAGGAGCTGAGGCGCGCGCTGAGCCGTACGGCGATTCTGTCGAATGAGAAATTCAGAGGTATTCGGGTCAATCTCTCCAGCGGGCAGCTTCAGCTCACCGCCAACAACCCTGAGCAGGAGGAGGCGGAGGAGATTGTTTCGGTTGACTACAGCGGCGGCGACCTTGAGGTGGGATTCAACGTTGGATACCTGCAGGACGTGCTGGGCGTGGTCGATAGCGACAAGGTCAAGATTACCCTGGCGGACGCCAACAGCAGTGCGTTGCTGGAGGAGCCGGAAGATGATGACTCGACCTATGTCGTCATGCCGATGAAGCTCTAATCTGGTGCTGAAAAGCCAACTTGGTCAATGACTCTAGGCAGGCTCGACGTCAGCGATGTTCGCAACATTGCGGCGGCAGCCATTGAACTTGCTCCAGGTATCAATCTCGTTCATGGCGACAACGGCAGTGGCAAGACCAGCCTGCTGGAGTCCATCTATTTCCTGGGTTCAGGAAGAACCTTTCGAAGCCAGAGTGCCGAACCGCTGATCCGGCGGGAAGCGGCGGCCTGTACGGTGTTTGGTGTGGTTGGCAATGGCCAGACGCATCGGATTGGTGTGCGGCGCGGCCGCAAAGGGGAACGGGAGATCCATATCGATGGCGAGCCCGCCAGCCGTGCATCGGAGCTGGCGCGGCTGCTGCCGACCCTGGTGATGGGGCCCCAATCGATCGATTTGGTCACCGGTCCGCCCTCTGTGCGCAGAAGCTTCCTGAATTGGGGCGTGTTTCACGTGGAACCTTCGTTTGCTTCGGTCTGGGAGCGGTATTCTCGGGCGTTACGGCAGCGCAACCAGTTGTTGAGGGATGCGGGACAAGGGTTGGGCAGCTGGAATGAATCACTGGATCAGATGGCGCATCAGGTGGATGAGTTCAGGCGCCGCTATGCAGAGGCGTTTGAGCGCCATTTTAAGACGGTTGCGGCGTCACTATTGGGAGAAAAAGACGTCGATTCACGGTATTATCGGGGCTGGGAACGTCACCGGCGATTACTCGATGTACTCGAGGATCAAGAGGGCAGTGACCGGCTGCGTGGATATACCCAATCCGGGCCTCACCGGTCTGATATCCGAATCAAAATGAATGGCCAGACAGCGGCAGCAGTGTGCTCGCGAGGAGAGTTGAAGGTGCTGTCGTGGGCGATGGTGCTGGCGCAGGGGGCGTTATTTCGGGAAGTCACCCGGGCTTCACTGGTCTATCTGGTGGATGATCTTGCCGCGGAGCTGGATGCCGCTCATCGTGATCGGGTCAGCGAGTTGCTGGCGAAGCCCGGTAATCAAGTTGTGGTGACCGGAATTGATCGAACCCAGTTGGATACCGGTTGGGGCGACCGGGCGCCGAAATGGTTTCACGTGGAACAAGGCTGTGTCCACGAGGAGGAGTAGAGGAATGAGTGACGAGAAATCCTACGATTCGAACAGTATCAAGGTGCTGAAGGGCCTTGATGCGGTGCGAAAACGACCGGGCATGTACATTGGCGATACCGACGACGGCACCGGCCTGCACCACATGGTGCAGGAGTTGGTCGACAACGCCATCGATGAGGCCCTGGAAGGGTATTGTCGTGAGATTACCGTCACGATACATCCGGACGAATCGATTACGGTGACTGACGATGGCCGGGGAATTCCCACGGATATCCACGAGGAAGAGGGCAGATCGGCGGCAGAAGTCATCATGACGGTGCTGCATGCGGGCGGCAAGTTTGACGACAGCAACTACAAGGTGTCCGGGGGCCTGCACGGCGTGGGTGTTTCCGTGGTTAATGCGCTCTCAGAGGAGTTTCGGCTGACCATCTGGCGCGATGGCAAGGTCTGGGAGCAGATCTATAGCCATGGTGTGCCGGAAGCGCCGCTGGCCGTGGTCGGAGAGACTGACAAAACCGGGACCCGGTGTGTTTTCAAGCCTTCGCCGGAAACCTTCACCAATATTGAGTTCCACTACGACATCCTGGCCAAGAAGCTCAGAGAACTCTCTTTTTTGAATGCCGGTATCTCCATTACGCTGACCGATGAACGCACAGGCAAGGCCGAGCACTTTAAATATGAAGGCGGTCTGAAGACGTTCGTCGAGTACCTGAACCAGAGCAAGACGCCACTGAACAAGATCTTTCACTTTGCCACTGATCGTGACGATGGCATCGGGGTTGAGATTGCCCTGCAATGGAACGATTCCTATCAGGAGACCATCTTTGCCTATACTAATAATATTCCGCAGAGTGACGGCGGCACCCATCTGCAGGGGTTTCGAACTGCGCTGACCCGTACGCTGAATGCCTACGTCGAGCGGGAGGGACTGCAGAAAAAGGCGCAGGTGGCGACCACGGGTGACGACGCACGTGAGGGCCTGACGGCGATCATCGCGGTCAAGGTGCCGGATCCCAAATTCTCGTCCCAGACCAAGGACAAACTGGTGTCATCCGAAGTCAAAGCTGCTGTCGAACAGGAGATGGGCCAGGCGTTCTCGGAATACCTGCTTGAGAATCCGGCAGAGTCCCGCTCAATTGCACAAAAAATGATCGATGCGGCCAGAGCCCGGGAAGCAGCACGAAAAGCCCGGGAAATGACCCGTCGCAAAGGCGCACTGGACGTTGCCGGATTACCCGGGAAACTGGCCGATTGCCAGGAGCGTGACCCGGCAAAGTCAGAACTTTACCTGGTGGAGGGTGACTCAGCGGGCGGGTCCGCCAAGCAGGGCCGGGATCGTCGCAATCAGGCCATCCTTCCACTCAAGGGCAAGATCCTCAATGTTGAGAAGGCTCGCTTCGACAAGATGCTCTCATCGGCGGAAGTGGGCACGCTGATCACGGCACTGGGCTGTGGTATCGGGCGGGATGAATTCGATCCTGACAAGCTTCGATATCACCGCATCATCATCATGTGCGATGCTGACGTCGACGGTGCGCACATCAAGACGCTGTTGCTCACCTTCTTTTTTCGTCATATGCCCGAGCTCATTGAGCGCGGCCACGTGCTGATCGCGCAACCGCCACTCTATAAGATGAAGCGCGGCAAGCAGGAGCGGTATATCAAGGATGAGGCGGAACGTACGCGATATCTGCTGGAAGTGGCGCTGGAGGATGCGCGCTTGCTCCCGGGGGGCGATCGTCCCGCCATTGAAGGAGATGACCTGCGTCGGTATGCGGGACGCTACTACTCGGTCCTGGACCAGATTCAGCGCCTGCGACGGGTGTTCCCCACCGAGGTGCTGGAACAATTGGTTTATCTGCCACGCCTTGCACATGAATCGCTTTCCAACCGGGAATTGGTTGCATCCTGGGTTGACGGCCTGGCGCAGGCCTTCGAGGATAACGCCAGTGTTGAAAGCCAATATCAGTTTAGTATCACTGAAGATACGGAACGTCATTTGTACTACCCCGCCGTCTCAGTGGTTAGCCACGGCGTTACTCGAGACTACGTCTTTACTAACGACTTCTTCCAGTCGCAGGACTATGCAGATTTCACTCAGTTTGGTGAATCCGTTGTCGATCTCGTCGGCGAAGGTGCGCGTGTCGAGAAGGGCGATAAGAGTGAATCAATCGTTGATCTGAAAGGTGCGCTGGAATGGCTTCGAGCAGAGGCACTTCGAGGCCAGACGCAACAGCGATACAAGGGATTGGGTGAGATGAACCCGGATCAGCTTTGGGAAACCACCATGGACCCCGGTCGTCGGTCGATGCTTCGGGTGACCATCGAAGATGCGATTGCGGCCGATCATATGTTCAATACGCTGATGGGCGATCAGGTTGAACCGCGCAAGGAGTTTATCGTCAGTAACGCGCTGAAGGTGGCTAATCTGGACGTTTGAGCAGGTTTGCCACAAACGACGCCAGATCAGGATATACATGCTTGAGTGAAGGCCGCATTCGGTGAGTTTCTTCACCATTGCCGGTCAGCACGAGGACGGGTTTGCAACCGGCCGCCTCGGCCGCGCGGATATCTTTGAGCGAGTCGCCGACGAAATACTGTGCTGCCAGGGACTCGCCTGTCTGGTCGGCAATGCGAACAAGCATTCCCGGTGCGGGCTTTCGACAGCTGCAGTGATCGTCCGGATGATGCGGACAGTACTCGATGCCGTTGATCTGGCCGCCGGTATTTTCCACCGCATTCAGCATCTTGGAATGAATTTCCTTCAGTGCAGCCTCCGTCAGTCTGCCGCGCGCAATGCCTGCCTGATTCGTTGCGACCCAGACCTTGATTCCGCGACGGGAAAGCTCCGCGATCGCTTCCAGACTGCCGGGAATGGGGTGCCACTCGTCAGCTGACTTGATGTAATCAGGCGAGTCGAAATTGATGACGCCGTCGCGATCCAGAATCACCAACCGTGGCAGCATCGTTATACCTGCAGCATCGACACGTCCGCGACTTCGAGGAACACCTGGCGCATTTGTGCGAGTGAGGCCAGCCGATTGGACCGAACGTCCGGGTCCTCGTCCATCACCAGCACATCATCAAAATATCGATCCACCACATCCTGGAGTTCGGACAGCGACATCAACTGGGCATCGAACTCTTTGATCTGCTGCAGGGAAACGCGCTTGGTTTCCAGCGCATCAAAAAACTCCTGCTCTACCTTCACTTTAAACTGGTCGGGGTTGACCTCCCCCAGTTCGCTGGTATCGATCTGGCGGAGGAGATTCGCGACGCGCTTGTTGGCGGCGACCAGACTGCCGGCCTCCGCTCGTTCCCGAAAGGACTGGATAGCCCTGACTCGTTGGTCGAAGTCAACGAGCACCATACCGGTCAGATTCGCATGTCGAGCCGCCTCAAAGGTATCGGACTGAATGCCCTGATCCTGATAGAACACGGCGAGGCGTTCCATCAGATAGTCCTTCAATGGCTTGGTATCGAAGCTCTGACTGTGCAGTTCACCGGCGCTGTCAACGAGACTGAAGAGGTCCAGATCGTAACCACCTTCAATCAATATCCTGACGACGCCCAACGATTGCCGGCGGAGCGCGAAGGGGTCTCTGGAGCCGGTGGGCGGCTGGCCAATACCGAAGATGCCGGTCAGTGTATCCAGCTTGTCGGCCATGGCGACGATCCGGCCGCCGTCTGTCGCGGGAATGTCGCCGCCGGATTGAACGGGCCGATAGTGTTCGCGGATGGCATCGCAGACATTGGCTGATTCCCCGTCATGGCGGGCATAGTGTGCGCCCATGATGCCTTGCAAGTCGGTGAATTCGATGACCATGTCGCTGACCAGGTCCGCCTTGCACAGCAGACCTGCGCGGGCGGCGTCAACTGAGAGCCCAAGACGGGATTCAATGTCGCCGGCCAGTCTGGACACCCGGGAAGATTTGTCGTGGTAAGTCCCCAGCTGGGATTGAAAAACCACATGCCTGAGTCGTTCTGTCTTGGCGGCGAGTGTCGTCTTGCGATCCTGTTCGAAGAAGAAGGCAGCATCCGCCAGCCGCGGGACAATCACCCGCTCATTGCCGGCGACTACCAGTTCGGGCCTGGGGCTTTCAATGTTGGCGATCGTAATAAATCGTGGCACCAGGTGGCCGTCGTCGCGAGTCAGATGGAAGTAACGCTGGTGCGACTTCATCGCCGAAATCAGTGCCTCTTCCGGAACTTCAAGGAACTTCTGATCAAAATTTCCGCACAGCGCCTGCGGCCACTCCACCAGCGCGGTCACTTCATCAAGCAGATCCGGATCGACAACTACCTTCGCGTTCGCCCCCTGTGAGATCGCATCGAGCTGCGACTGAATCAACGTTCTTCTCTTGTTGAAGTCAGCAATCACTTTTGCGCTACCGAGCACCTCTTTATACTCGTTAGCATGCTTGATGGTAATATTGCCTTTTGCCATGAATCGATGGCCCTGGCTCTCCCTGTTCGCAGCAACACCAAACAGGGTCAATGGCAAAATGGTCTCTCCATACAAGGAGACTACCCAATGAACGGGCCTCACGAAGGGGCGCTTGGTCGCTCCCCATCGCATGGCGCGTTCAATTGGCAGGCTTGCGAGGGCTCGATCGACGACCCCGCCGATTAATGTATCGATACGCTCGCCGGGCCTGCGATCCCGATAGACCAGCCAGGTGCCCTTGTCGGTTTCCATTCGATCCAGGGAATCCGGGTTATCGAGTCCGCAGGACCGCGCGAAACCTATTGCTGCCTGGGTCGGCTTTCCGGCGTCGTCAAAGGCTGCCTCCAGTGACGGACCACGTCTTTCGATCGCTTGCTCAGGTTGTTCGTCCGCCATACTTTGAACGATCACAGCAAGTCGGCGCGGTGTTGCAAACTCACGGATATCGTCAAACTCAATCTGGACGTTGGAGAGCTCCCTGGCGATGCCTTCACCGAGGCTGGTGATCAATTTCGGTATGGACTTGGGCGGTAGTTCCTCGACGCCAATCTCAAGCAGGTAGTCGTCTCGAGTCATGATGATTGCCCTGCCTTGGCATTCTCCTTTTTCACTGGCGCGATCTCCTGATTGAAATGCGCCTTGAACTCCTCGTTTGCGAGGGGGAAATCAAGCGCGCGTCTGGATTCCAGGTACGCTGAGGCGACGGATCGAGACAACGTACGGACGCGAAGAATGTACTGCTGGCGTTCGGTGACTGAGATCGCATGTCGCGCATCAAGCAGATTAAAGACATGACTTGCCTTCATAACGAATTCGTAGGCCGGCAGCGGAAGCTGTCGTTCCAGCAGTCGATGAGTCTCTGCTTCATACAGATCGAACTGGGAAAACAGTGCGTCGATGTTTGATTCATCGAAGTTGTAGGAGGACATCTCGACTTCGTATTGATGAAATACATCCGCATAGGTAACGACTTCGCTATCATTTCTGCTCCAGATCAGGTCGCGGAAGTCTTCGACACCTTGCAGATACAGGGCAAGTCGCTCCAGGCCGTAGGTGATTTCACCGGATACCGGATAGCATTCGATACCACCTGCCTGTTGAAAGTAGGTGAACTGGGTGATTTCCATGCCATCCATCCACACTTCCCAACCGAGTCCCCAGGCACCCAGCGTCGGCGACTCCCAGTTGTCCTCAACGAAACGGATGTCATGGACCTGAGTGTCGATACCGAGATGCTCCAGCGATTCCAGGTAGAGCGACTGAATGTCGATCGGCGATGGCTTGAGCAATACCTGAAACTGGTAGTAATACTGGTACCTGTTCGGGTTCTCGCCGTAGCGGCCGTCCGTTGGTCGACGGCACGGCTGGACGTAGGCCGTGCGCCAGCTCTCGGGTCCAATGGCTCTCAGGAAGGTTGCCGGATGAAAGGTCCCTGCACCGACTTCCAGGTCATAGGGTTGCATCAGCGTGCAGCCGCGCTCAGCCCAAAAGGACTGTAGCGACAGAATCAGATCCTGGAATGTCTGCGGGCTCATGGTACTGCCGGATTGAAAAACGCGAAGTATACCTGAACGTGCTGCGCTTCATGTAAGGTTGGGATTTTCGACCGGGGGAAACGTGTGGCCGAGCGATGTTCATGGTGTCTGGGGGACCCGGACTATGTTGACTACCACGACCACGAATGGGGACGCCCGACTTATGATGAGCACACGCTATTCGAGTTTCTGATTCTTGAAGGGGCCCAGGCCGGTCTCAGTTGGCTGACTATCCTGCGCAAGCGAGCGCACTATCGGGAAGCTTTCGCCGGTTTCGACCCCGTCCGGATCGCCGCTTTCTCCAAGAAGGATGTCAGTCGCCTGCTCACCAATGAAGGTATCGTCCGCAATCGTGCAAAGGTGGAGGGCGCCATCGCGAACGCACGGGCCTGGCTTGAGCTTGAATCGCCGGCTGATTATTTGTGGTCCTTTGTGGACGGTAAACAGATTCGCCACCGGTTTCGGTCACTGAGTGAGGTGCCCGCCCATACTGAGCAATCCGCGACGATGAGCAAGGCGCTCAAGAAACTCGGCTTCAAGTTTGTTGGGCCGACAATCTGTTACGCGTTCATGCAGGCCACCGGGATGGTCAATGATCATCTGCTGACATGTCCAGTCTATAAAGCGTGTCTGGAAAAACGATGAAGTGGCGTCACCGGATAGCAGGGTGGATCATTTATGGATTGATCCGCGTTGTCGCGATGCTCCCGCTTGCTGTGAGTCAGCGCCTTGGCGGCCTTGTTGGTAGCCTGGTCGCGCTGTTTGATACCCGGGGGGCCAAGGTCACTCGCGCCAATCTGGCGCTCTGTATGCCGGAGCTCGAAGAACGCGAGCGTGAACTGATGGTGAGAGAGAGTCTCAAACAGACGGGCCAGACCATGATGGAGACGCCAGTGGCCTGGCTGGGCCGTTCGGGTCGCATTCTCAAGTGGATTCGTGGCGTCGAGAATGAAGAGCTGCTGGATAAGGCGTTGGCCGGCGATGGTGGGGTGGTCATTCTGCTGCCTCATACCGGCAACTGGGAATTGATCAATGTATTCCTTGCCGACAAGAACAAGGTCAAAGCCCAGACAGGACTTTATGCGCCGCCAAACCAGGACTATCTGAAGCGCCTGATGAGTGAAGTGCGGGCGCGATTTGGCAACGAGCTGGTACCGACGACTGTAAAGGGCATTGCGACACTGTATCGCCGTCTCAAAGCTGGCGGTCTTATCGTGGTGTTGCCGGACCAGGTGCCGGCAAGCGGCGAGTTTGCCCCGTTCTTTGGTGAACAGGCGCTGACCGATGTGTTGATTCCGCGCCTGCTTCGTCGAGCGCCCGGCACGGTGGTGCTGACCTGCACCATCATGCGTTTACCGGCTGCCCGCGGATTCAGGATTATCTTTGACCCGGCTGATCCCGGGATCTACGCCAATGACACAAAGGTTGCGCTCACAGCGCTGAACCGATCGGTCGAAACCGCTGTCCAGCATGCCCCGCCGCAGTATCAGTGGGAGTACAAGCGATTCAAGGAACGGCCTGCAGGCGAACGACGAATCTACAACTTCAACAATGAGCCTGATACCCATCACTAACCTGGTGATCTGGCAGTCTGGTTACTTTTTCCAGAACATGGGTGTAAACAGCACCAGTAGCGTGAATATCTCAAGTCGTCCTAGCATCATGGCGAAGCAGAGCACGATCTTTGCCGATGGGCTGATATCGCCGTAGTGGGCTGCGACATCACCCAGACCGGGTCCCAGATTGTTGATGGATGCGCCGACCGCCGAGAACGCGGTCAGGAAATCCATGCCCGAAGCCACCATGGCCAGGTGCATGAAGAGGAAGGTAATGACATAGATCGAGAAAAATCCCCAGATTGCTTCTACCGTTGATGGTGAGACTGGTCTCTTGTTCAATTTGATTGGAAAGATCGCATGGGGATGGATCAGGCGATGGATCTCCCGAATACCTTGCTTGCAGATGAGCAGCACGCGCATGACCTTCATCCCGCCTCCGGTCGAACCGGCACAGGCACCGGTAAAGGCGCCGAAAAAGATCAGGTACGGCAACATATGCGGCCAGTCTGCGAACCGATCGGTAGCGAAGCCCGTGGTCGTAAATATTGAAACGACCTGAAAGCTGGCGTAGCGCAGTGATGACGCCGGGTCGTAGGTGCCGGCAAGGTAAAGCCCCAGAGTGACGATGACGACAGACACGATGAGGATGAACAGGTAGAAACGAACCTCGTCATCGCGAAAATAATGCAGGATCGATTTTTCTTTCCAGGCGAAAAAATGCAGGCCGAAGTTAATGCCCGAAATCAGCATAAAAAAGATCGCAATGGACTCGATCAGCGGCGAATTGAAGTAACCGATACTCGCGTCGTGCGTCGAGAATCCGCCGATCGCAACTGTTGAGAAGCTGTGGCAGAGTGCGTCGAACGCGCTCATGCCGGCGGCCCAGTAAGCAACGCCGCAGGCAACAGTGATCGCGACGTAGATTGACCAGAGGGCGACAGCCGTCTGTTTGATGCGAGGCGTGAGTTTGCTGTCCTTGACGGGGCCTGGCGTTTCAGCCCGATATAACTGCATGCCGCCGATGCCCAGCATGGGCAGGATAGCGACAGCGAGCACGATAATTCCCATCCCGCCGAGCCATTGCAGCTGCTGACGATAGTACAGGATCGACTGCGGCATCTCGTCAAGATTTGTCAGTACCGTGGCGCCTGTCGTGGTCAGCCCTGAAAATGATTCGAATAACGCACCGGATATATCAAGCGCGATCCCTGACGATTGAATAAAGGGGAGTGCGCCGAAAATCCCCAGCGCCACATAGAACAGAAACGTGACTAAAAAGCCGTCTTTAATCCTCAGTTCGTCCTGGTAGCGATGAAACAATGCCCACAGGAATGCGCCTGAGAAAAAGGTAACAAGAAAAGTTTCCAGAAACGCCAGGCTGCCGCCGTCTTCATACAACCAGGAAACCATCAGCGGCGGTAGCATGGTCAGGCTGAACATCATGAGCAGGCTGCCGAGGATGCGAAAGGCAATCTGGATATGCATGATCAGAAGAAGCTGAGTGGTGCCTGAAAGAGCTTTTCGACTTCCGGTATCCGACTTTTGTCGACCAGAAACAGGATGACATGATCGTCAGGCTCAACGAGCACGTCATCATGAGCAATAATGACCTGGGTTCCCCTGACGATCGCGCCGATGTTTGTGCCAGGAGGCAGGTCTATCTCATCCAGACGCTTTCCCACCACTTTTGAACTTCGGTGGTCGCCGTGGGCGATGGCTTCGATGGCTTCTGCGGCACCTCGCCTGAGCGAATGCACCTTGACCACGTCCCCTCGACGAATATGTTGGAGGATACTGCCCAATGTGGCCTGCTGAGGGTTGATGACGATATCAATCTCGCTACCTTCAATGAGGTCGACATAGGCAGGATTGTTGATGAGCGTTATCACCTTTCTCGCACCCAGACTCTTGGCGAGCATGGATGACATGATGTTGGCTTCGTCATCGTTGGTGACTGCACAGAAAACATCGGTCTCTTCAATATTTTCCTCGATCAGCAGGTCGCGGTCCGAAGCGTCACCAGCCAGCACAATGGTTCTGTTCAGGACCTCGGACAGCTCATAACAACGTTCGCGGCTGCGTTCGATAATTCTGGTGCCGTATTTTTGTTCCACCGTGCTCGCGAGACCGCGACCGATATGTCCGCCGCCAGCGATGATAAGGCGTCGGTTCGGCCGTTCGGTCTGACGCAGTTCGCTCATCACTGCCTGAATATCTGTTGTTGCCGCGATGAAGAAGACCTCATCGTCTGCTTCAATGATTGTGTCGCCGCGGGGAATGATCGGTCGATTCTGTCTGAATATCGCGGCGACTCGTGTATCAACCATGGGCATGTGCTGACGCAGATATTTCAGTTCCTGGTCGACCAGAGGCCCACCGTAGTATGCCTTGATGCCCACCAGCTGGACCTGGCCATCGGCGAAGTCCATGACCTGCAGCGCGCCTGGGTTGTCGATCAGTCGGCGTATATCGTGGGTAACAATCTGCTCCGGATTGACAATGTAGTCGACCGGCATCGCCTCGGACTGAAAGATGCCGGCATATTCTTCCTGCACGTAGGCGGTGGTACGAATGCGCGCGATCTTGGTGGGTGTGTGAAATACCGTGTGCGCGATCTGGCAGGCGACCATATTGATCTCATCGCTGTTGGTCACTGCAATGAGCATATCGGCATCTTCCGCACCCGCCTGGCGCATGACATCGGGGTGTGACGCCATACCGCGAACGGTACGAATATCGAATCGATCCTGAAGTTCGCGCAGTCGATCGCTATTGGTGTCGACCACGGTAATATCACCCGCCTCATGGGTCAGGTTCTGGGCCAGGTTACCGCCGACTTCACCGGCACCGAGAATAATGATCTTCATGAATTGGCCGGTTTGACGAGGCGGGCGTAATAGAATCCGTCATGTCGGTCGGGTGTCGGGAGTAGCTGACGACCAAACCTGGTAGCGGTCCCCCATGGAGCTTCCATCCTGGTCACTGAAACGTTTGATGTTGTGTCGAGAAACCTTCCGATGACGTCGTCGTTCTCGGCTTTTAGGACAGAACAGGTCGAATAAACGAGCACACCTCCCCCTTTAAGCAACCGCCAGGCTGCACGTAGTAACGTCAGCTGGGTGTTAGCTAGCTTACCAACATCTGATTTACGGCGCAGCAGTTTAATGTCCGGATGGCGCCGTATCACACCGGTTCCTGAGCATGGTGCGTCAAGCAGGATGCGATCGAAAATCCGGTCTGCAGGGTTCCACTTGGACAGATCCGCAGTGACCAGTTCGCACTCAAGTTCGAGGCGCGCCAGGTTCTCCTGAATCTGTTCAACCCGGCCACCATCAACATCCAGCGCAGTGAGTTGCATGTCAGGTTGCGCTTCCAGCAGGTGACAGGTCTTGCCCCCTGGCGCAGCACAGGCGTCCAGCACATGGTTTCCGGGCTCTGGATCGAGCACAGTGGCGGCAAGCTGGGAAACTTCATCCTGAATACTCACCTTGCCCTCACCAAAGCCGGGCAACCGATTGACTGACACTGGCGCGTCCAGATAGAGCGCCGTCGTGGCGAGCTCGCCCACGCGTGACTGGATGTCCGCGCTACCCAGTTCCCGCTCATACCCGGCGCGGTCGATCCGGCGCTGGTTCACCCTGAGGGTCATCGGTGCTTGCTGGTTGTTGGCTGCGATGATGGCCTCGTTGTCTGCCGGCCAGTCCCTGCATATCAGTTCGTGCAGCCAGTCAGGGTGTCCCGTCACCGCTTCGTTGTTTTGGCTGATTTTGCCCTCGATGTCCGTCAGGTTGCGAAGGTAGTTGCGGAGGACTCCGTTGACCAGCCCCTTGGCCCAGGGCTTGCCGATGTCTGCTACGGATTCCACCGCAGCATTGACGCTGGCATGAGCAGGTCGCTTGAGCATGTCGATGCTGTAAAGGCCGGCATAAATGAGCAGACGAATGTCGAGGTGTTTATCGGCCAGCGGTTTCTTCACCAGCAGGTTTACGATCGCCTGCAGGCGAAAGTATTGCCGCAACACACCATAGGCAATCTCACGAGCCAGCGGTGAAGCCCCGGGGCAGCGTCCCGCGTCAAATGATCGCCCGCGCCCCAGTACGGGCGTTAGCAGCTGGATGACAGCCTCGTAGTCGTTCACTTGAATTGTGCGCCGGGACTGAAATCTTTTCCTCGGGCATTGAGCACGTCAGCTGCCTGTAGCACAGTACCCTTGCCAACGGGTAGTTGCAGGCGCGTTACCCTGAGTGATCCGGTACCGCAGCCGACGACAATACCGTGCTTGTCTGCGGCCAGAATGGTTCCGGGAGCGCCGTTTTGAGCGTCGACGGCTGCTTCCCAGATCTTGACGCGAAGGTCGCCGATAAACGTAAACGCAACCGGGTCCGGGTTAAAAGCGCGGATCTGACGATCGAGAATTTCTGCGTCCAGAGTCCAGTCCAGTCGTGCTTCATTTTTGTCGACCTTGTGCGCGTAAGTCACGCCCACACCGGATTGCGGTGTAGGCGCGGCTTGCTGATGTTCGATCTGGTCGATGGATTCCATCAGCGCTTCGGCGCCGAGCCTGGCGAGACGATCATTCAGCGTCGCCGTGGTATCGCCAGGTTTGATCCTAATTTCCTTTTGCAGGTAGACATCGCCGGTATCGAGCCCTGCATCCATTCTCATGGTGCAGACCCCGGTTTCTGCATCGCCCGCGAGAATAGCGCGCTGAATGGGTGCCGCACCGCGCCAGCGGGGTAGCAGTGAGGCGTGAACATTGATGCAGCCATATCGCGGCAACTCAAGCACGTCGGGTCGAAGTATCTGCCCGTAGGCGACCACCACAATCAGGTCGGGTTCAAATGGCAGAAGTTCTGCAGCTGACAGCGGCTCAGACTGGATGACGGTGAGATTGTGGGCCAATGCCAGCTGTTTGACCGGTCCGGGCACAGGTTTGCGTCCTCGCTTTCCCGGCCGGTCGGGCTGGGTAATAACGGCCACGGGGGTACGTCCGGCTTCGATCAGGGCATTCAGGTGAGTTGCGGCAAATGCTGGCGTGCCAGCAAAGAGTATCTTCAAGCTTGCTGTTTCTGCTGTTTTAGAAGCTTCTTGCGAATCATCTGTCGTTTGGTGCTGGAGAGGTAGTCAACGAACAGTTTCCCTTCCAGGTGATCCATCTCGTGCTGGATGCAGACCGCGAGGAGATCTTCGGCCTGCAGGGTAAAAGGCTCGCCATCGCGGTTGATGGCGTTCACCTCGATCTGCTGCGACCGGAACACCGGCTCATAAAATCCGGGAATCGAGAGACAGCCTTCATTAGTCTCAATCTCACCCTCCCGGGCGACAATCTCGGGGTTGATCAGGATCAGCGGCTGATCCTTGTTGTCGCTGACATCGACTGCAATGATCCGGCTGTGTACGTTGACCTGACTGGCAGCGAGCCCGATTCCCGGGGCGTCATACATGGTTTCCAGCAGGTCGTCGGCAAAGCGTGCAATCCGGCCGTCGACGTTGTCGATCGGTTTAGCCTTGGTTCTGAGCCTCGGATCAGGAAATTCGAGGATATTCAGCAACGCCATCGTGTTTGTGATGTACCTCTAGTATTTATGTAACTTGTGCTGCTAAGATGATGATCGCATTGATAAAACGAATACAAAAGGGGTCCCGTGGCAGCATCCGGGAACTCGCTATTGTACCCAGTTTGGTGGTTGGATTCGCCCCATGAAAAATGTTCTCGTCGCGGTACTTCTTTGCACCCTGCTTGCGCCGGTCCAGGCGGCCGATTCAATACTGAGACCGAATCATCCGGAAGAGTATCGCGTCCAGGAAGGCGACACGCTCTGGGGTATTGCGACCCTGTTCCTGACGGATGCCTGGCTTTGGCCCGAGATCTGGTACGTCAATCCCGATATTGAAAATCCTCACCTGATCTATCCGGGAGACACGGTTTATCTCACCATGGTTGATGGTGAGCCGCGCCTTACGGTTGACCGAGGCCTGGCGGGACGGACCGATAAGCTCAGTCCGGGGCAGCCCATCTATGAAGGTGATCGCTTTGTGCGTGTGGAACCGCGGGTTCGCAGCAGGCCGCTGACAAGTTCTATTCCCGCCATTCCCCTGGACGCCATTGCCAGCCTCATCTCGACCAGTCGGATTGTCGAGCGAGACACGCTGGACAATGCGCCGCACATTCTGGCGGGCAAATCGGACCGATTGGTGTTTGGACCGGGTGATGAATTCTATGCCCGGGGCGAATGGGGCAGTGAGGAGTCGCCGGCCTATGGCATCTTCCGAAAAGGTGACATCTATATCGATCCGGAAACCCGGGAAGTACTCGGCTACGAAGCGATCGAGGTAGGCGCCGCGACGGTCGAAGATCGTACGGAGAGCCTTTACACGATGACGCTGACCAATGTGAAGCAGGACGTTCGTATCGGTGATCGATTGCTGCCGACTGAACAGCGTCGGCTCGAATCGACTTTTTACCCGGCCGCACCCGCGAGTCAGATTGAAGGTGTTGTGATGACGATTCTGGGCGGGCTCAGTCGGGTTGGCCCGAACGGTGTTGTTGCCGTTAATCGAGGTGCGAGAGACGGCCTTGAAGTCGGCGATGTGCTTGCGGTTCACAAGAGCGGCGACATCGTGCGCGATACGGTTGCTGGCGAGCGTGTTCGGCTTCCCAGTGAGCGGACCGGGCTGATGATGATCTTTCGAACCTTCGACCAGATGTCCTACGGGCTTGTCCTCAATACCCGCGAACCGCTTCGCGTGGGCGATGTCGTCCAGAATCCCTAGCCGGTCGCTGACACCGGAACCGGGACGGTTAATCTAGCCTAAAGGTTGTCATTTCCCCGGGACCAGATAGTTGATCCCATTACCGGACCTGCAGGCATTGTTGCGTCTCCATCGCGCCGTGGATGGCGATCCGGTGGCGATGGCGGGTTTGCTGTCTGCCTTCGGTGATGCGGGCGCGATATTTGAAAATATCGACCGGGCCTGGCTGAGTGCCGCCAATTTCCCCGAAGCGATTACCCGGCGACTGCTGGATGCGGAAGATGAAGCCCGCTCGGCGTTGGACCTGGCCTGGCTGGACCAGCCAGGCAACGATGTCATTGATCGACACCATCAGGCTTATCCGGCGTTGCTAAAAGAAATACCGGATGCGCCGTTTCTGCTGTTTGTGCGCGGACGAACAGAATTGCTGCAGACCGCTCAGATTGCGGTCGTTGGCAGTCGTCGCATGACCCAATATGGTCGGCGGGCGGCTCGTCGATTTGGCGGTGACCTGGCGCGAGCCGGTCTCACCGTCACCAGCGGACTGGCGCTGGGCATTGATGCGGAAGCGCATCGTGCAGCGCTGGAGGCTGACGGCAACACCATCGCGGTTCTGGGATGTGGCGGCGATAGGTTTTATCCGCGCGCCAACCGCAGGTTGCAGGATGACATCGCTGCCCGGGGACTGCTCGTGTCCGAATTCCCTCTTGGCGCGGCGGCCCTGCCGCACCATTTTCCGCGTCGAAACCGGATCGTGACCGGGATGTGTCACGGAACCGTCGTGATTGAGGCAGCGCAACAAAGCGGGTCCCTGATTTCCGCCCGGCTGGCCGCCGATCAGGGCCGTGAAGTGTTTGCGGTACCAGGCTCCATCTTTAGTCGACAGAGTCGTGGCGGTCACGAACTGATTCGGGCTGGTGCCAGCCTCGTGGAATCCGTCGAAGATTTGTTGCAGGAATTGCCCGGATACTCGCTCGGTCTGGATGCAGCCAGCCCGAGTGAGTCGGTCACTGTTGCGCCAGCGGCGAAGCCGATCCTCGAGTACCTCGAACGGGAACCTGCCTCGGTTGACGATCTGGCGGCGGCACTATCGCTGGAAGTCGACCTGCTCATATCGACGCTGACTGAACTGGAACTTGCCGGCATCGTCGAATCGACACCCGCGGGCTATCTGCTCAGCTGAGGCGCTTGAAAGGCGGCATGCCCTCGGGTAGTTTGCCTGTCCCGACGGAGTTGACTGAAAGCCTATGCAAAGCTGGCGAGCCAAACTGATTGCCCAACGACTCAAGCAGGGCGCGATCATTGCCTATCCCACCGAGGGTGTATGGGGGCTTGGCTGTGATCCCAGTTTGCCGGACGCTGTGGAAAGAATTCTGGTACTCAAGCGGCGACCCTGGACCCAGGGCCTGATTCTTGTGGCGAGTGAGATCGACCAGATGGCGCCCATGCTCGATGGACTGACGGATTCCGAGCTGGCTACTCTGCAAGAGGTCTGGCCGGGACCAGTGACGTTCCTGGTGCCGAATGACAAGGTGCCGGAGTGGATTCGGGGCCAGCATAAAACCGTCGCGTTGAGGGTATCTGCGCATCCGGTGGTACGTGCAATCTGCGCTGAGTTTGGCGGGCCCATTGTCTCCACTTCAGCGAATCCGACCGGCAAGCCCCCCGCTCGCGATGCCTTGCGGCTGCGTCAGTATTTCCCGACCGGCATTGATTTTATTGTCCCGGGCGATCTGGGTGGTGCGGATGGTGCAACGGAGATACGCTCGCTGCGCGACGGCGGCGTTATTCGACCGGCCTCATGATTCATCGACTGGCAGTTTTCGGTAACCCCGTCGCACATTCCCGATCACCGGAAATCCACGCTACCTTTGCCGAAGCCGCAGGCATTGATCTTACTTACGAGCGAATTGAAGCGCCGGTAGACCACTTTGCCAAAGCGGCTCGAGATTTCATCGAACAGGGTTGTGATGGCTTTAATGTGACCGTTCCGTTCAAACGAGAGGCATTCGAACTGGTAGATCGACCGGATCGGTCAGCATTGGCCAGCGGCACCGTGAACACGGTGATCGTCGCGGATGGAATCCTGGAAGGATCCAATACGGATGGTGTCGGGCTGCTGGCAGACCTGGAGAATAATCTCGGCTGGTCGGTTTCGGGCAGACGAATACTGATTCTCGGAGCGGGCGGCGCTGTTCAGGGTGTTTTGCCGCACCTGTTGGCGCGGCGACCGGCGACCGTACACATTCTGAATCGGACTCACGAAAGGGCGCAGGCGCTCGCGGAAAGGGAAGAAGGCGTGGAAGCGGTCACTGCAGCCGCGGTCGAAAGCGATTACGATCTGGTGATCAGTGGCTCGGCGGCCGGTCTTGTTGAGCGCGAGGTCGATCCTGTGCCATCGCGGGTACTTGGCGAAAATACATGTTGCTACGACATGATTTACGGCGCAGGCGAGACGCCCTTTATTCGCTGGGCTCACCGTTTCGGCTGCGAGCGTGGCAGCGATGGGCTGGGTATGCTGGTTGAACAGGCGGCTGCTTCATTCGCGCTCTGGTTTGACGTGCAGCCAGCTACCCAACCTGTCATTCGGCAATTGCGTACCAGTCTTGGATGAACACAATGACGAATCCGTTGCTGGCACATCATAAGTTGCCACCGTTCGATCAGATCAGGCCTGAACATATGCACTCAGCAGTGGCGGAATTGCTGGTGGCGAACCGGGCCGTCGTTGAGAACCTGCTGAAGGGCGATGATCGAAGCTGGGATGGGTTCTTCAGGCAGCTGGAGGAAAATGATGATCGGCTGGCGCAGGCGTTTGGGCCGGTGAGTCACCTGAACAGTGTGATGAATTCAGCGTCGGTCCGGGAAGCGCATGACGCCTGCCTGCCGCTCTTGTCTGATTACTACACGGAAATGAAACAGAATCCGAAGCTGTATGCAGCCTATCAGGACATGACTGGCAGCGATGAGTACCGGCGACTGGACGTCGCGTCGCGCAAGGTGATCGAGAACGCCATTCGGGATTTCAGGCTAAGCGGTGTTGACCTGCCGCCGGATCGCCAGCACCGGTTTGCGGAAATCAGTCGTCGGCTGTCCGAGCTGTCGAGTCAGTTCAACAATCATGTGCTGGACGCGACCATGGCATGGACCAGGCTCGTGACCGATGCAGATGACCTGGCCGGGCTGCCGGAACAGGCCAGGTCGGAGGCTGAAGAACGAGCCCGGGAAAGAGAAGAACAAGGTTTCCTGCTGACCCTCGATCTGCCCTGCTATCTGCCGATGTTGACCTACTGCGAGAATCAACGGCTTCGACAGGATCTTTATGAGGCCTATGCAACTCGCGCTTCCGATCAGGGACCGAATGCGGGCGAGTACGATAACTCGGCAGTGATGGAAGAGATCCTCACGTTGCGACAGGAACAGGCCAGACTGCTGGGTTTTGATCACTACGGGGCGCGATCACTGGCTACGAAGATGGCGCGTTCGACCGACGAGGTGCTGGCCTTTTTGCGAGACCTTGCGGCACGCGCCAGGCCGCGGGCGGTGGAAGAGTTTGAGGAACTCGCTGAATTTGCCCGCGAGCAGTTTGGGATCGAGTCGCTGGAAGCATGGGACATTGCTTTTTACAGCGAGAAACTGAAACAGAGTCGATTTCAGATTTCCGATGATGAGTTGCGTCCCTACTTTCCGGCTGACCGGGTGATCCAGGGTATGTTCGAAACGGTGCAGCGTCTCTATGACCTTGAGATCAGGGCCGTCAGCGACATTGAAACCTGGCACGAGGATGTCACCACCTACAATGTCCATCGGTCCGGGACCCTGATCGCCAGGTTCTATCTCGATCCCTATACCCGGCAGCACAAGCAGGGGGGTGCCTGGATGGATGATTGCCGGGTCCGGCGTATTCGGCTTGACGGCAGTCTGCAATTGCCGGTTGCTTACCTGAATTGCAATTTCAGCCGGCCGGCCGGGGGCAAACCGTCGCTGTTGACACACGATGATGTGGTGACGTTGTTCCACGAATTTGGGCATGGCTTGCATCACATGCTGACACGAGTCGATTGTGCAGATGTATCGGGAATCAACGGGGTTGCCTGGGACGCCGTAGAGCTGCCCAGCCAGTTCATGGAAAACTGGTGCTGGCAACCGGAAGCGCTGGCGTTCATTTCAGGTCATGTGGATACGGGCGAACCACTCCCTCCCGAGATGCTGGACAAGATGCTCGCTGCCAGGAACTTCCAGGCGGCAATGGCGACGGTCAGGCAGCTGGAATTTGCATTGTTCGATCTTCGGATGCACACGGAATATGACGGCACGCCGGGGCAGGTACAGCGCATCCTGGACGAGGTGCGCCAGGAGGTCGCGGTGTTCCATCCGCCGGGCTACCACCGATTCCAGCATGCATTCAGTCATATTTTTGGCGGTGGATATGCCGCGGGTTACTACAGCTACAAGTGGGCTGAGGTGCTCTCGGCGGATGCCTTCGCCCGTTTCAAGGAGGACGGCATCTTCAATCGGCAGACGGGTGAACGTTTTCTGGAATCTGTCCTGGAGAAAGGCGGATCGGTTGACGCGATGGACCTGTTTGTCGAGTTCCGTGGCCGGGAACCGGATGCGGAAGCATTGTTGCGACAAGATGGAATTGCCTAGAGGTTGGGTCAATGGCGTCGAAGAAACAATTCATTGCCGGTGCAGTCTGCCCTGGTTGCGGAAACCTCGACACTGTCTATATCGTCAAATCCGACACCGCGCAGTCGCGACATTGCACGCGATGCGACTTTAATCAATCGATCGGTGTTGACGGTGGATCGTCTCAGTCGAGCCTTCAAGCAGGTCGATGGCGGCCGATAAATGTCGAGGACGCGCTCAAACGCAGATAGGAATCATTCTCTGGCCCAGCAGGCATGGGATTCTCAGCTTCCTGGTCAGTTGAGAAACACCCCGGCATTGCTATAATTGCGGCCTGCTGCGCAGCAGCGTAAACGCGAGAGAGAGTTTGTATTGGTCCGTCTCGCGGTCCAATGCGGAGTTGGTGACAGCCTTTCCTGACGAGATCACGCGTCAACGAGTCCTGGTGATGCGCATTGCCCGGACCGAATCAGTCAATTTGGAGTGAGTATGTATAAAGCGAAGCGATTCGGCTGGCTCATTGCGTGGCCCTTACTGCTGATTAGCGGGGTGGCATTCGCCGGGTGGGATGATGTCAACATGCGCCAGGGCGTCACGGAAATCAGCCGTCGCGTCTATGAGCTTCATATGATTATCTTCTCGGTCTGTGTGGTCATCGGCGTCGTTGTATTCGGTGCCATGATTGTTTCAATGCTGATGCACCGGAAGTCGTTGGGTGTAAAGCCTGCCGAGTTTCACGACAACACCAAGATTGAAATTATCTGGACGGTCATTCCGATCGTCATTCTGGTGGTCATGGCGGTCCCCGCTACCATAACCCTGAGCGCGATGTATGACGCCTCTGACTCCGACATTGATATCGAAGTGCGCGGCTACCAGTGGAAATGGCAATACACCTACCTGGATGAAGACCCTGCGAAGGAAATTCGGTTTACCAGTAACCTGCTGACCCCCCCTGAGGAATACAACAACCTCGCGCCAAAACGTGAACAGTACCTGCTCGATGTCGACAATCCGATTGTGATTCCGGTCAACAAGCGCGTTCGGTTTCTGGTCACAGCGGAGGATGTGATTCATTCATTCTGGATTCCTGATTTTGCGGTCAAAAAGGACGCAATACCCGGGTTTGTTCACGAGGCCTGGACCGTGGTCGAAGAGCCCGGTATCTATCGAGGTCAGTGCGCCGAGCTTTGTGGCGCCTACCATGGGTTTATGCCAATTGAAGTCCATGCGGTCGAGCAGGATGAGTACGATGCCTGGATAGAACAGAAGCGGACTGAGGCACTTGCGGTCTATGAAACCGTCGGCAAGGAATGGACGATGGAAGAGCTGATGGCAGAAGGCGAACGCGTCTACTTGCAGAACTGTGCGGTGTGCCACCAGGCGAACGGAGAGGGTCTACCGCCTGCCTTCCCTTCGCTCGTAGGTGTGGGCGTGTCCGTCGGTCTCATGGATGATCATATTGATGTGGTTGTAAATGGCGTTCCCGGTTCAGCGATGCAGTCCTTCCGCTCACTGCTTAACCCGGCAGAGCTTGCCGCCGTCATCACCTACGAACGAAATGCCTGGGGTAATGACATGGGTGATCTGGTTCAGCCCATGGAAATTAACGAAATGATCGAAGCGGCCCAATAGGAGTACATCATGAGCGCAGTGATTGAAGAACATCATGACGACCACCATCACGGGCCGGACAAGGGGATCATGCGGTGGGTCCTGACCACCAACCACAAGGACATCGGCACCCTCTACCTCTGGTTTAGTTTCATCATGTTTCTGGTCGGCGGCACCATGGCGCTGATCATTCGTGCCGAGCTCTTTGAGCCAGGGTTGCAGATCGTACAGCCCGAATTTTTCAACCAGATGACCACCATGCACGGTCTCATCATGGTATTCGGCGCGGTGATGCCAGCCTTTGTCGGTCTGGCGAACTGGTTGATCCCGATGATGATCGGCGCGCCGGACATGGCATTGCCTCGAATGAACAACTATAGCTTCTGGATTCTGCCGTTTGCGTTCGGCATGTTGTTGTCGACGCTCTTTATGGAAGGCGGTGCGCCGGACTTTGGCTGGACGTTCTATGCGCCTCTATCCACCGAGTATGCGCCGCCCAGTGTCACTTTCTTCATATTTGCGGTGCACCTTGCAGGTATTTCCTCGATCATGGGTTCGATCAACGTGATCGTGACCATCCTCAATTTGCGGGCGCCGGGTATGACGTTGATGCAGATGCCGCTGTTCGTTTGGACCTGGTTGATCACGGCCTACCTGCTGATCGCGGTAATGCCCGTACTTGCCGGTGTCGTTACCATGATGTTGATGGATATCCATTTTGGAACGGCCTTCTTCAATGCCGCCGGCGGCGGTGACCCCGTACTGTTCCAGCACGTGTTCTGGTTCTTCGGGCATCCCGAGGTTTACATCATGATCTTGCCGGCATTCGGTGTTGTTTCCGCGATCATCCCGACATTTGCACGCAAGCGTCTGTTCGGTTATGCCTCGATGGTCTACGCCACTGCCTCGATTGCTTTTCTGTCCTTCATTGTCTGGGCGCACCACATGTTTACCGTTGGCATGCCGCTCGCGGGTGAACTCTACTTCATGTATGCAACCATGTTGATTGCGGTACCCACCGGGGTGAAGGTGTTCAACTGGGTGGCGACGATGTGGCAGGGTGCGATGACGTTCGAGACGCCGATGCTGTTTGCGATAGCGTTTGTCATCCTGTTCACGATCGGCGGTTTTTCAGGCCTGATGTTGGCCATTGCGCCGGTTGATTTCCAGTATCACGATACCTACTTTGTGGTGGCGCATTTCCATTATGTGCTGGTACCGGGCTCGGTGTTCTCGCTGATGGCGGCGGTTTACTACTGGCTGCCGAAGTGGACGGGCCACATGTACGATGAGGCGCTGGGCAAGACCCACTTCTGGCTCTCGTTCATTGGCATCAACCTGACCTTCTTCCCGCAGCATTTCACGGGTCTGGCGGGTATGCCGCGTCGTATTCCCGATTACGCGCTGCAGTTTGCCGAGTTCAACATGCTATCCAGCTGTGGAGCGTTCCTGTTCGGATTCAGCCAGTTGCTGTTCCTGTTTATCATCATCAAATGTATCCGAGGGGGGAAACAGGCGACAGACCAGGTATGGGAAGGTGCACATGGTCTTGAGTGGACGGTGTCGTCGCCAGCGCCCTATCACACCTTTAGTACGCCACCGGAAGACCTGCGCGAAGCGCACGGTTAAGGGAAGCTGATACCCGTGAGCGAAGAAGCAGATATCAGAACGTTAAGGACAGTCCGAAAACTGCTGTTTGCGGTTGTTGGTATGTTCGTGTTCGGCTTCGCCCTGGTACCGCTATACGATGTGATTTGTGACATCACGGGGCTCAACGGCAAGACGGCGGGTCAGTATGTCTCATCGGAACCCGCTGTTGCCGATACGAGTAGAACCATAACGATTCAGTTTCTTACCAACAATAATGCTGGCATGCCCTGGGAGTTTCGGACGGAGAAACGTGCCATGACCGTGCACCCGGGCGAACTGAACCAGATTGATTTCTATGCACGCAATCCCGCAGATGTGACCATGACGGCGCAGACCATACCCAGCGTCACGCCATACTATGCAGCGCGATATCTGCACAAGACAGAATGTTTTTGCTTCGACCAGCAGCAGTTGGCTGCAGGTGAAGACATTGAAATGCCGATGCGATTTATCATCGATCGAGAGATTCCAGCAGATATCAAGTCGCTGACGCTTTCGTACACGATGTTCGACATTACCGATCAACACACCAGTCAACAGGCGTCTGACTGATACCGGCTATTGACGGAGACACGACATGTCCGCCCAGGAAACCTACGAAACCTATTACGTGCCGCACAGCAGCAAGTTGCCGATCTTTGCCTCGCTGGGGATATTCCTGACGGTATTCGGTATCGGCAATATTCTGAACTCCCTGACGGCCGGGGGAACCGGATTACTCGGTACCTGGATATTGTTGTTTGGCGGACTATTAATGGGGACTACCTTGTTCTTCTGGTTCGCCCAGGTGATCGAGGAGAATCATAAGAAGCTCTACAGCGATCAGATGAACCGCTCGTTCGTCTGGGGTATGAGCTGGTTCATTTTCTCTGAGGTGATGTTCTTTGCCGCGTTCTTCGGTGCGTTGTTTTACATTCGCTTTTTCAATATTCCCTGGCTGGCCGGTGAGGGCTATCGGGGACCGAATGAGATGTTGTGGCCGAATTTCGTCGCTGAATGGCCGGTATTGAACAATCCCGACCCAGAGGCGTTTCCGGGGCCAGCGCAAATCATCAACCCCTGGGGGCTGCCGCTGGTTAACACCATCTTGCTGGTCAGTTCGAGCTTCACGATCACCCTCGCTCACCATGGCATCAAGGAAGGCAATCGATCGAAGATCATCAACTGGCTGGCCGCCACCATCGCGCTCGGGCTCATCTTCCTCGTAGTACAGGGCTATGAGTACTATCACGCTTATCAGGACCTCGGGCTGACGCTCGCGTCGGGCATCTTTGGCACGACTTTTTTCATGCTGACCGGTTTTCACGGGGCGCATGTGACCCTCGGTACCTTTATGTTGATTGTGATGTTCTTCAGGTCACTGAAAGGGCATTTTGAGGCAGAAGACTGTTTCGGTTTCGAGGCGGCAGCCTGGTACTGGCACTTTGTGGACGTGGTTTGGCTCGGCCTGTTTGTCTTCGTTTATGTGCTGGGTAGCTGACGCAGGTCAGGCTGGATGCCAGGGCGCGGACACGACAAGTTGACCGGTCAGTACGCCCACCGAGATTACGATCAGTAGCAGGGCGGCAAGGGAGACTCTTAACAGCAGTAACCACGCCGTCCGTTTCCCCCCACGACCACTGTCGACCAGTAGGGTAAACAGCGCGCTTCCCAGAGCTACGATGTTCGCCAGCAACAAGACGACGATCAGAATCTTAAGCCACATCGCGACATGATAATGTCGGTCCCAGCCAAATGATACGCGACGCCATCCGCTTGAATTGGAAAGTGACGTTGTTTTCGCTGTTCTTTTTTGTGCTGTTTGTTTGTCTTGGCAGCTGGCAGTTGCAGCGGGAAACGGAAAAGGTCGAATTGATCCAGGCGCGTGAACAGCGCACCGGATCGCCGGCTGTAGGTCTTACTGCGCTGAACGCTTTGACATCCGATGTCGACGGTGTGCGAATTCATGCTCGCGGAGATTTTGATCGGCAACAGGTGTTTCTGCTGGACAACCGGGTGCTGGAAGGCAAGGTGGGGTTTGAGGTGCTAGCGGTTTTCCGGGGAGAGAACAGCGATATGGCGGTACTGGTCAATCGGGGATTTGTGCCGATGAATCGTACTCGCAATGTTGTTCCCGCGATTCCCTGGCCTGCGAGCGGTGGAACGCTTTCGATCGAGGGAGTTGTTTACGCGGGTGATTATCAACAACTGTCATCAGCATTGTTTTCGCGCGAATTGCCAGGCGCGATGATAGTACAGACTGCAGATCCGCTGGAGATTGGTCGTCTGGCCGGCGTGACCCTGTACCCGCATCTGGTACGACTGGCTGAGACCAGTGTTGGTGCCCTGCCTCGTCACTGGCCGGTGACCACGATGCAGCCTGAGAAACATCGAGCCTATGCGGTTCAATGGTTTGCCATGGCGGTTGCAGTACTGGGCGCGCTGATTGCGTTCACCTGGCACAAGCGTGGAGAAACCGCTGATGAATGAGCAGCCTTCACGGCCTGACCAGGGCAGATCTCGGCGCCAGTTGTTGCTGATTGTTACGATCGCGTTCGCACCGGTGATCGGGGCATACCTGCTCTATTTCTACTTGCCCGCCATGGTGCCCACTGCGCGATCGAATCATGGCCAGTTGATTTCTCCACCACTGGAGGCTTCTGCGCTGGGGCCGGAGTTGGCCGACTTTGCGGGTCGCTGGACGATGATTGCCCCGGTTGCAGGGACCGACTGCAACGAAGCCTGTGATCATCACCTGTATCTTGCGCGACAGGTGCACGTGGCGCTGGGCAAGGATTCAGATCGGGTGGAGCGGGTCCTGCTGCATAGCGGACTACTCGACGCCGGGCTCAGCGCCCGACTTGCTGACCACTATCCGGCGATGAAACGACTGCCGGTGTCGCCAGAGGCCCTGAGTTTGCTGGCTGCGGCGGCCAGCGGTTGTGCCCCGGGCGACTGCCTGTTTCTGGCGGATCCACTCGGCAACGTCATGATGTACTACGAACCGGGGACCGAGGGCGGAGACCTGCTCGCCGACCTGAAGCATTTGCTCAGGCTGTCGAATATTGGCTAGATTCGTTAACATGCGAGCCTACGCGGACGATACTCAGGCCATGTCAGAACAGGCACAGGAAATAGTACAGGCGACCTGGCACGACTACCTGGAGATGTGCAAACCCAAGGTCGTCCTGATGATGCTGCTGTGTTCGCTGGTGGGCATGTTCCTTGCCACACCAGGGATGGTGCCCTGGGATATCCTGCTATTTGGCAATCTTGGTATCGCATTGGTTGCCGGTTCTGCGGCCGCTATGAATCATCTGGTTGACGCGAAGATTGACGCCGAAATGGCGCGAACGCGTAATCGTCCGGTAGCCCGCGGACGGGTGACGCCGATGCAGGGTATGGTATTTATCGGTATCACCGGTATCACCGGCACGGCGATCCTGGCTTTGCTGGTCAATCCCCTGACCGCTTGGCTTAACCTCGCGGCCTGGGTTGGTTACGGCATCATCTATAGCGTCTATCTGAAGCGGGCAACACCGCAGAACATCGTGATTGGAGGGCTGTTCGGGGCGGCGCCACCGCTGTTTGGCTGGACTGCGGTAACCAACAGCATCGATAGTGGCGGACTGCTGCTGGTACTGATTATCTTCGCCTGGACCCCGCCGCATTTCTGGGCGCTGGCGATTGATCGTGTTGCGGAATATCGCAAGGTAGATGTGCCAATGCTGCCGGTCACTCACGGCGAGGCGTATACCAAGCTCCACATCCTGCTATATACCATCATCATGGTGCTCATTACCCTGATGCCCTACCTCACGGGCATGAGTAATCTTTTGTACCTGGTGGCTGCGGTGGGTCTGGGTGCCGGCTTTCTGTACTGGAGCATTGTATTGCTCATTGGTCGCAACCGGCGTGCACCGATGGAAACCTTCCGTTATTCGATCTTCTACCTGATGGCGCTGTTCGTCGCGCTGCTGATTGATCATTATCTGTTTCCGGTTAGTTACAACGTCTGATCGATGAATACCGGTGTTCGAAACACGCTGATTGCGATTGCGGGCTTTATTGCGCTGGTACTGGGCCTGTTTTTTTCCGCCTATTTAACCAATCGGGGCCAGCTGACCGAGGCGCAGTATCGTGAACTGGGTTACTTCCGGTTTGATGAGCCACGTGTCATTGCACCCTTTCACTTGACTAACGAGTCCGGGGATGCCGTCGGGTTGGACAGCCTTAAGGGGCAGTGGTCGTTGCTGTTCTTCGGCTTTACCTACTGCCCCGATATTTGTCCTACCACCATGGGTGTACTGAATCGGGCGGTTGAGCGTCTCGACACTGACCCGCAGGTGGTGCTCGTTTCCGTCGATCCCGAGCGCGATTCACCCGAGAAACTGTCTGTCTATCTGTCGGCCTTCAACCCGGTGTTCAAAGGTTACACCGGTGATTTTGATGAAATCGTTCGTTTCGCGACCGGTGTCAATGTCGCGTTTGGCAAGGTGCCGGGTCCGGAACCGGGTACCTATACGGTCGATCATTCCGTCAGCATTGTCGTTGTTGATCCCGATGGACACTACGCCGGATTTATCAAGGCGCCCCACGATGCGCTTCGGATTAAGCAGATTGTTGAAAGTTTGATCTAAGAGTCCACTCATCCGGCACGGATGAAATGGTGAGACTCGGTGCGTATGATGGTGCGCAGTTTCAGACCGCGCGTGCCATGTCGACTCTCGATCTGTCCAGTCAGTACGAAGCAGTGCGTGGCGCCAGCCTCGTCGCCTGTGAACCCCTTGCCATTGAAGACTATGTCATTCAACCGATGGCTGATGCGAGTCCGCCGAAATGGCACCTGGCGCACGTCACCTGGTTTTTTGAAATTTTTTTGCTGCGGGAGCATGTGCCTGGCTACGAGCTATTCAATCCCGGCTTCGAGTATCTGTTCAACTCCTATTACAACGGTGTCGGCGAGCAGTTTCCTCGACCGCGCCGTGGACAGCTTTCGCGGCCGACGGTAGCCGAAGTCATGGACTATCGTGGTTACGTTGATCGCGCCATGATAAAATTGTTGGAAAAACGTGTTGAACCGGCCATGGCTTTCAAGATCACGCTGGGTCTTCATCACGAGCAACAGCACCAGGAGCTACTGTTCACGGATCTTAAGTATAACCTTGGCAACAATCCGTTGTTTCCTGCCTACCATCAGTTTAAAAGGAGCGCTGCTCGGCAGCCTGAACCGTTGTCGTTTTTGCCGTTTGCTGGTGGCATTCATCAGATTGGCAGGGATAGCGGCGCCGAGGGATTCGGCTATGATAATGAGTCTCCGCGCCACGACGTGCTGCTGCGGGACTTCGAGCTTGCCGATCGGCTCATTACCAATGGCGAATTTTTAACGTTTATGGACGATGGTGGCTACCGGCGTCCGGAACTCTGGTTGTCGGACGGCTGGACACGAGTCAATGATGCGAAGTCAGGCTTCACCGCGCCCCTGTACTGGCGTCAGATCGATGGCAAGTGGCATGAATATGGACTGTCGGGCCTCACGCCCCTGGATCTGAATCTACCGGTTTGTCATATCAGCGCCTATGAGGCGGATGCCTACGCGCGCTGGGCTAATGCGCGATTACCCACGGAGGCTGAATGGGAGGTTGCGGCGACGAGTGTGATGACCAGCGGCAAAGAACCGGCAGGGAATTTTGTTGAAAGTGGTCAACTGCATCCGCTGGCGAGTGAGGGGTCGGGGTTGCAGCAGATGTGGGGGGATGTCTGGGAATGGACATCCAGCAGCTATGCGCCCTATCCCGGCTTCAGACCGTTCTCGGGCGCCCTCGGTGAATACAATGGGAAGTTCATGGCGAACCAGCTGGTGTTAAGGGGCGGTTCCTGTGTCACGCCCGCATCACATATTCGCTCGACCTACCGAAACTTTTTCTACCCTGGTGACCGCTGGCAGTTCAGTGGTATTCGACTTGCCAGGGACTAGCGAGCACAAGGAGATATGAGTGCAGCAGATCAGTTTCTACGACAAGCAACCCGATGAAGGTGATACGGAAGCGGAGTTGCTTTCGGGCCTGATTGCAAGAAACAAACGGATTGCTCCCAAATTTTTTTACGATGAGCGTGGATCGGAACTGTTTCTCGAGATTACGCGGCAGCCGGAATACTATCCCACTCGGACCGAGATGAAACTGCTGGGCGAGACTTCCAGTCATCTGCGTTCTCTTATCGGCGACGATAGTGTGTTGATTGAGTATGGCAGTGGCAGCAGTGAGAAGATTCGACTGTTACTCAACAGCCTGAAGCCCAAAGTCTATGTGCCGCTGGACATTTCACGGGAATATCTGGCGAAGGCGGCGGAAAAGATCGCCATGGAATTTCCCTGGCTTGAGGTACGCGCGACCTGTATCGACTATACGCAGGATCTCGATCTGCCATTTTCGACCGACGGTCGTCGGGTTGGCTTCTTCCCGGGCTCGAGCATCGGCAACTTTTCCCCCGAGGAGGCAGAGCGTTTCCTCGGTCGTGTCAGGCGGCAGGTGGGTGACGATGGTGCGCTGGTGATTGGCGTCGATATGAAAAAGGACCGTGACACGCTGGAACGTGCCTATAACGACCGGGCCGGCGTCACCGCCGCATTCAACCTGAATGTGCTGGCGCATCTCAATCGTGAGTACGGGGCGGATTTTGATGTCACCGGATTTGATCATCTGGCTGAATACAATGCCGATGAGGGCTGTATCCAGATGTTTCTGGTGGCGAAGGAGGATCAATCCGTCAGCTTCGCCAGCACGCAGATTTCCGTCGAGGCAGGAGAACGCATTCATACCGAAAATTCCCACAAGTACAGTGCGGAAGAATTTGTCTCCATGGCGGAACGGGCAGCCTTTGAAGGCACGGAGGTATGGCAGGACGACAACGGCTGGTTCAGCCTGTTCTATTTCCAGGCGAAGGCGGCCTAACCAGCGGTTTCCTGTTTTTCGGCAGACAGAATCTGCAGGAATTCCTGTGGATCCTTTTTGTACTCGCCGCTGCTGCCGCCACTTAGCAATCTCGTTAACGCAAAGCGCATCGCGGCAGCGCGTCGAAAAGCAGGTATAAGCTCAGCCTCCTCGGCGCTCAGCGTTCGTACCAGCTGGTAGCCGTTGATCAGCGCATTGGCAAGCTCATCGATCAATGTGCCGTTGTCGTTCACTGCCCAGGCGTTCACTGTAATGGCGATGTCCTGGACGAGGTAGTCATCACAGGCGTGATAAAAATCGATCACGCCGGTCAGCTCGCCGTTCGTAAACAACGTGTTGTCCTGGAACAGATCGCCGTGAATGATGCCCGTCGGCAACGACGCCTGATCCAGGTTTTCGTATTCACGAATACTCTGTTCAAGCAGATCCGCTTCACCGGCGCTCAGCTGATGCCGAAACTGTTCCAGTGTGTGACGCGCCCAGCTGGATGAATAGGGGTTGGCTCGGTGGTAGCGTGACCTGGCGGCAGCTTCATGGATTGAGGCAAGCATGACGCCAACCTGTTCGCAGTGACGTTGATCAATGTTGTCAGGATGGCTGCCCGGCAGGCGTGGGAACAGCCAGGCAGGCTTGCCGCAAAAGATCGTATCGGTCATGCCGTGCAGTGTTTGCTGCGGGTTGGGTACCGGCAGTCCGGCCCGGTCCAGGTTTCTGAATAGCTCGTTGAAGAAAGGAACTTCCGGGAAATCCAGATCCTCGGCAATGGTGAGGACGAACTCCGCGGTGTGCTCCTCCTGCCGCAATGTCACGAAGTAGTTCGAGTTCTCGATCCCCGATTCGATGGCCGTATAGCCGGCCAGCTCGCCCAGGCCGAACATCGCCAGGTAGCGAGCCAGTGCCGCCTCAGGGAAGGTTGTGAATACTGCCATTTACCACTCCAGAATGACCCAACGGGGATAAAGGCGCTTGCTGTGGTCGAGCGCCTCATAGTGCGGAGAGCCGTCAGCAGGAACCATGTAGTAGGGCCGGCCATTTTTAGGAACGATCTTGATCATCATGAGAACGCCGCCTGATCGATACTCATAGATGGTTCGATCCTGCTGCGCGATGATCTGGATGTCGTCTTCGTCCGGTGGTGCAATCAGCGTCGGCTCAGCCATGCCGTTGCCTGCGATTGAAGCGAGCAGCAGGCCGGTAGTGAATGGAAATAGGCGCGTCTTCAAAGTATCGTGAAAAAAGTTTATCGGAGTAAAAGTCTAGATGAAGAAGGACAATCCGGTCGTCCTGATTGACGGCTCATCCTACCTGTTCAGGGCATTTCACGCATTACCCAAGTTGATGAGCACGAAGGGTCACCACACGGGCGCGATCAAGGGCGTTATCAGCATGATTCGCAAGCTGATGGCGGACTATCCCCAGAGCCACATTGCCTGCGTTTTTGATGCCCGCGGCAAGTCCTTCCGCAACGAGATTTACCCCGAATACAAGGCGAACCGGGACAAGATGCCGGATGATCTTCGTGAACAGATCGAACCGATCCACGACATCATTCGTCACATGGGGGTGCCGCTGCTGATCGTTGACGGCGTTGAGGCGGACGATGTGATTGGCACATTGGCAGATCAGGCGATCCGGTCCGATCTTGATGTGGTGATTTCCACCGGGGACAAGGACATGGCCCAGCTGGTTAATGAACGGGTCACGTTGATTAACACCATGACTGACGCAGCGATGGATGTTGATGGCGTCAGGGAGAAGTTCGGGGTGCGCCCCGATCAGATTGTGGATTACCTCGCGCTGATCGGTGATAGCTCGGACAATATTCCTGGTGTGCCCAAATGCGGTCCCAAGACCGCCGTCAAATGGTTGTCTGAATACGAGACACTCGATCAGGTCATTGAGAATGCAGAGGCGATCGGTGGCAAGGTCGGTGAGAATTTACGTGCGTCGCTGGATTTTCTCCCCATGTCCCACGATTTGGCGTCCATTCGCCGTGATGTGGAACTTGATATTGAACTGGCTGACCTGCAACTGGCTGAACCAAACGAAGCCGAACTGCACCAGTTGTTCGCGGAGTATGAGTTCAAACAGTGGGTTGAAGAACTGGCGAAGGCGGACACGACGGCGAGTCAGGAACGCCAAGACGCCCGCTATACAACGATTTTCGAACTGGCTGAACTGGAGCGATGGGTGGAGCGCCTGCGGGGCGCAGAACTGATCGCGTTTGATACTGAAACGACCAGCCTCGACTACATGGATGCAGAACTGGTCGGTTTGTCTTTTGCAATCGAAACCAATGAGGCGGCCTACGTTCCAATTGCACACGATTATATTGGCGCACCCCGGCAGCTGGCGTTGGATGTCGTGCTGGAAAAGGTCCGGCCGCTGCTAGAGGACCCGGATCTTTCCAAGGTGGGCCAGAACCTGAAGTACGACATGAGTGTCCTGGCCAAGTATGGCGTAGCGATGCAGGGCATTGAATATGACACCATGCTGGAATCCTATGTGCTCAATTCCATCGCCTCCAGGCATAACCTGGATGACCTGGCGCTCAAATATCTGGGTCGGACCACGGTTCATTTTGAGGATATTGCTGGCAAGGGCTCGAAACAGCTGACGTTTAACCAGATCGACATCGAGCAGGCTGCGCCCTATGCGGCCGAGGATGCGGACATTGCGTTGCAACTGCACGAAGCAATCTGGCCGAAGCTGCAGGGGGAGAAGACGTTGCGTTCCGTCTTTGAGGAGATCGAGCGGCCACTGATTCCGGTGCTTTCTCGAATAGAACGTCAGGGAGTGCTGATTGACGTCGATCAGTTGCATGCGCAGAGCCAGGAACTGAGTGAGCGCATGGCCTCGCTGCAGGACGAAGCCTATGAGCTGGCCGGCGAGGCGTTCAATCTCGGTTCTCCGAAGCAACTGCAGGCGATACTGTTTGACAAGCTTGAGTTACCTGTTTTGCGCAAGACTGCCAAGGGGCAACCCTCGACCGCTGAAAATGTACTCTCGGAACTGGCGCTGGACTACCCGCTACCGCAGGTCATCATGGAGTATCGAGCGCTCAGCAAGTTGAAGTCGACCTACACCGATCAGCTGCCAAAACAGGTCAATGCTCATTCGGGCAGGGTTCATACGTCCTATCATCAGGCGGTGACGGCGACAGGCAGGCTTTCCAGCCAGGATCCCAATCTGCAGAACATTCCGATTCGGACGGAAGAGGGGCGGCGGGTTCGCAAGGCATTCATCGCGCCGGAAGGCTACACGCTGGTGGCCGCTGATTACTCCCAGATTGAGCTGCGGATCATGGCTCATCTGTCGGCCGACGAGGGCCTCACCCGTGCCTTCAGGGAGCAGCAGGATGTTCATCGTGTGACGGCTGCCGAGGTGTTCGCCGTTTCGCTGAACAAGGTACGTGACGATCAGCGTCGTAGTGCGAAGGCAATTAACTTTGGTTTGATTTATGGCATGTCCGCCTTTGGGCTCGGGCGACAGCTTGGTATTCCCCGGGGCGACGCTCAGGAATATATCGATCGATACTTCGAGAAGTACCCGGGTGTTCACCAGTATATGGAATCTACCCGGGAGCGTGCGGCTAAGCAGGGTTACGTGGAGACGATCTTTGGTCGGCGACTGTATCTGCCCGAGATCAATGCGAGTAACTACCAGCGCCGGCAGGCTGCGGAACGAACGGCCATTAATGCACCGATGCAGGGTAGCGCGGCGGACATTATCAAGCGCGCCATGATCGGGGTCGATGAGTGGCTTGGGGAGTCATGGATGGATGCTCGGGTGATTATGCAGGTTCATGATGAACTCGTGCTTGAAGTTGCAACGCCACTTGTTGATGAAGTGACAGGCCAGCTCCAACGACTGATGGAAGGCGCGGCGGAACTGACAATTCCCCTGGTGGTTGAAACGGGAGTGGGGTTTAACTGGGATGACGCGCATTGATCTTGTGTCGTACTCAATAGTTTGAGTTTGACCTTCGCAAAAAGAAAGGCCCTGGCCACCTGTTGGGGAGGGAGTAGCCAGGGCCCGTGTCTTCGGGTCATTTGGGGGAAAAATTCGCCGAAGGTTTTGCTGCCAAACTTCATGCATCCATGATGCGACTATTATGACTTTCAGGTCGGTGCGAAGTTCCTGAAACCCGCGGGAATAATAGTGGAAAGATTATGGAGTGTACTGAAAGACCGGCTTAACAACGGAGCCAGCCACCAAGTACGTTTTTGAGTTCATCGAGTCCAATGTGATGGGTGGAAGACAGCACCTGCACGCTTACGTTAGCAGGGACTTGTTTTGCCACCTTGAGCCGAGCTGATTGACGTGGGCCCGGTTTCAGCTTGTCGCATTTACTCAGGATGATGTGAACCCCCAACCCCGCTTCGACCCCCCAGTCCACCATCATCTGATCAAATGGTTTCATTGGATGTCGAATATCCATGACGGCGACCAGACCGATCAGGCTTTGACGGTTTCGCAGGTAGTTGTCGATGTTTTGATGCCAGGCTTCCTTGATCTTGTCGGGAACCCGGGCATAACCGTAACCGGGCAGATCGACCAGGCGCTGCTGATCGCTGATGGCGAAGAAGTTGAGCAGCTGGGTACGACCGGGCGTCTTGCTGGTACGGGCGAGCTTCCGCTGGCCGGTCAGGAAGTTCAATGCGCTCGATTTACCCGCGTTGGAACGTCCGCAAAAGGCGATTTCATGTCCTTCATCCGGCGGGCATTGGGCAAGGTTGGCGGCGCTGGTCAGAAAAGAGGCCTGCTCAAACTTCGGGGCTGTATCCATTGCTCTCTGTTGGTGTCGTTCGGCGAGCCAAGACCCGTCGATTCATATATAATTCCGGTCCATTTTAGCTGTCTCGAACCAGATTAACCTCCCAGGAAGTATCGGGCATGTACCAGATTACCTTCGCGATTCTCTCACTTATCGTTATGTCGGCGGCGTCTGCCGAGCTGATGCCGGGCGATGCGGACCGTGGCAAACGAATCAACGTCACCTGTGCCGCCTGTCATGGCACCGATGGCAACAGCCCGACATCTGCATTTCCCAGTATCGGTGGACAGCAAGCCGAGTACCTGTTGAAGCAGATGCGCGATATTAAGGGCGGCCAGCGCGAGGTTGCTGTGATGGTCGGTATGCTCGACAACATGTCGGATCAGGATCTGGTGGATCTCGCTGCCTTCTATTCGGAGCAAAAGGCACAGACGGGCGCGGCCGACCCGGCACTGGTGACGCTGGGTGAGCGCATCTATCGGGCGGGCATCCCCCGCAAGCAAATTGCCGCCTGTACGGCGTGTCATGCCCCCGACGGGCAGGGTAACGGTCCGGCGAAGTTCCCTATGCTGGCGGGCCAGTGGCCTGAGTATACGGCCGCCCAGCTCAGGCTGTTTCGTACCGGCGATCGACAGAATGATGGAGACAGCCGGATGATGCGCAGCATTGCCATGGATATGAGCGATGAGGAAATCGAGGCCGTCTCCAATTATATCTACGGCCTTCGGTAACCCGAAATTGTCAGGCCGTCTGACGAATTGAACGGGCCTGGTGAGTTTCGGTCTATTACTCGGACATCTTATTGGATTCAGCTATGTTGAGAACTTATGGCCTCCTGCTGGCATTGATGATTGGTTTACCCGGCGCCAATGCGGCGACCTTTGAATACGAAGAAGGCACCCACTACGTCGAGCTGGATCTGCCGATCAAGACCCGCAATCCGGAACAGATTGAAGTGGCCGAGTATTTTTCCTATGCCTGCCCTCACTGCTTCCAGTTTGAGCCGTTGGTTAATGCCTGGAAGGCCCGCTTGGATGAAGATGTGGTATTCCGTCGCACCCCGGCGATCTGGAATCGCGACTATCAGTTCCTGGCCCAGGTCTATTTCACTGCGCAGGCGCTCGATGTGCTGGACGTGGTTCACGGGCCTATTTTCAGGGCGATTCATGCAGAGCGCCGCGCGATCAACAACCCTGAAGGTATGGCTGAGTTCTTTTCCGAATACGGTGTCAGCAAGGTCGATTTTGCCAAGGCCTTTTCATCGTTCGGCGTCCGTGCCGGTGTCCAGCAGGCGGAGGCACGGGGGCGAGCCTACCGTGCCCGCGGCGTACCGGCCATCATCGTTAATGGCAAGTATCGCGTCGAGGCCTCAATGGCGGGTGGCAATGCCGAGATGCTGCGAGTCGTGGACTTTCTGATTCGCAAAGAGCGTGCTGCGCGAGACGCGGCTGACTGATTTCTTTCCTACGGATTGGCCCGGTCGCGTCTGGTCAGGGGCCACTCATTTCCGGGACGCGAGATTCATCAACCCGTCTTTTCAGTTCCTTGCCTGGTTTGAAGTGAGGCACGTACTTACCGGGCTTGAAGATTCCCACTTCGCCCGTCTTTGGGTTGCGAACGGTGCGGGGCTTGCGGTAGTGATTCGAAAACGTACCAAAGCCACGAATCTCGATTCGCTCACCGGACGCCAGTCGTTCTGACATGATCTCGATGATGGACTGTACCGCCAGATCGACGTCCCGGGTGCTCAACTGTTCCAGTCGATCTGACATACGCCGTATGAGTTCGGACTTGTTCATCGCGATTCTCGTCCTGCAGACTCAATTCATCTTACGAATTTTTAACGTAATATCAATGCCTTATATAGGCAAACTAAAATTGAAGTTAAGTAGTGGCGCGAAATTGAATCGACAGGCCGTTTTGACTAGAATTCGCCATGGCGAAACGCAGACGAACCTCCTTCTCTCTGAGGCTCGATCACGACCCCTTCCAAAGTTGCGTTCGTAGCCGATACCCCAGCAGTCTGATCCCGTCGCCATACTTCCTGCCGTTCCGGCCCCTTCAACCTGCCAAAGGAGCAATCGATGGCGACTATCCTCGATGATATTTCACGAACATTCTCAGAATACCTTCTCATTCCACGGCTGACTCGCAAGGGCCAGCGACCCGATCAGATAGATCTATCCACTCCCTTGTCGGCGGTTGAGGGCAACAATGCGGCCCGATTCAGCATTAACATTCCGGTGGTGAGTGCCTGCATGCAGTCAGTTTCGGGCACCCGCCTCGCAGTGGCACTGGCGCGCCAGGGCGGGCTGAGTTTCATCTATTGCTCCCAGGCCATTGAGACCCAGGCTGAGATGGTTCGGCTGGTGAAGTCGCACAAGGCAGGGTTTGTACAGAGTGATTCCAATACCACTAAAACAGAATCGCTTGAAGGCGTATTGGCGCTAATGGGCCGGACCGGACATTCGACGGTGCCCGTGACCCATGATGGCACAGCTTCCGGCAAGCTTGAGGGAATCATTACCGACAAAGACTTCTGGGAATTTGAAGACGATCTGACCCGTTCGGTGGGCGAACACATGACCCCGATCGAGGAAGTTATCTTCGGCCGGGAGGGGATCTCACTGCGTGAGGCGAATCAACTGCTGCACAAACACAAGAAGGATTGCCTGCCGATTCTCGATGACAAGGGTCACCTGACTGCTCTTGTCTTCAAAAAGGACTACGAGGACCATCGTCGCCATCCTCTTGAATTACTTGATGAATCCAAACGCCTTTGTGTCGGCGCCGCAGTGAATACTCATGATTACCAGCAGCGCGTGCCGGCATTGCTCCAGGCGGGCGCCGACGTGTTTTGTTTCGACTCGTCCGACGGCTTCAACGAGTATCAGCTGGATGGAATTCGCTGGATCCGGGAGCAATATGGCAATGACATTGTGATCGGTGGAGGCAACGTGGTGTCTGCCGAAGGCTTTGATTTCCTGGTGCAGGAAGGTGGCGCCGACTTTGTGAAGGTCGGCATTGGCGGTGGCTCCATTTGTATCACGCGAGAACAGAAAGGGATCGGTCGCGGTCAGGCTTCGGCCCTGCTCGAGGTGGTCAAACGCCGCGATGAATACCACGCCGAGACCGGCCGCTATATTCCGATCTGCTCCGACGGCGGGCTCGCCAATGACACGCAGGTCGTTGTAGCCCTCGCGATGGGCGCGGACTTCGTCATGATGGGTCGTTATTTTGCGATGACTGAAGAGAGCCCGACACCCAAGACATCGATCAACGGGCAGATGTACAAGCCCTACTGGGGTGAAGGCACCCGACGTGCACAGAACTGGCAACGTTACAGTGAAGACATGAGTACCCGTGACCTGAAGTTCGAAGAAGGGGTAGACGCCTATGTGCCACTGGTAGGAACCACAGCAGAAGTACTGGATACGACGCTGTTCAAGTTACGCGGTACCATGATCAACGTCGGTGCCGATTCCCTGGCGGAATTCAGGGAGCAGGCGGTGCTGACCCTGGTGTCGGAACAGTCGGTCATCGAGGCGGGCACTTCCAATGTATTTCAGTTCAACAGCGGCCGGATTGTGGACGATAATAGTTGGGGCAATCCGAACTGACAGCAGTCCATGGCTGCCGCTGGGGGTTCTGCTGCGGTATACTTCGTCGATCATTCAAATTCGTATCAGAAGGCGCTTGTCGTGAAGAAGTTGTTGTCAGTTGTGGCTGTGGTCGTTGGGCTTGGCGCTGTCCAGTTGGGCGGTGCTTCGGTGAAGGATGAAATTGCCAAGCGTCTTGAGCCGGTGGGCTCGGTCTGCGTTCAGGGAGAAGACTGCGCCGGTGAGGCGCCTGCGGCTCCGGTGTCACTCGCAGCAAGTGGCGGCAAGAGTCCGGAAGCGATCTATAACCAATCCTGTACCACCTGCCACGCCATGGGTATCGCCGGTGCGCCCAAACTTGGTGACGTTGCCCAGTGGGCACCACGCATCGAAAAGGGCATTGAAGTGCTCTATGACAGCGTCATTAATGGCATGCCGCCGGGCATGCCGGCCAAGGGCATGTGCTTTACCTGCTCGGATGAAGAGCTGAAGGCTGTCACCGACTACATGGTCTCAGCAAGCCAGTAAATTCCTTCAGCCAGATTCATGGCTGAATCGCGCCGCGATAACCGATTGCCTCATTCAGGTGGGCGGTTGCTATTGTGGTACTTCCGGCAAGGTCGGCGATGGTTCGTGCGACCTTCAGAATCTTGAAGTAGGCTCGCACCGACAGGTTAAGGCGGTCTGTCGCCAGCGACAGCCGTTCCTTGTCCGCCTTGTCGAGGTGACAGAAACGCGTGGTTTCGGTCGTTGATAGCCACGCGTTCGGCTTGCCGGTTCGCGCTTCCATTATCGCCCTGGCCTGGGCGATCTGCGCGACGGTTATATGCTGCGTCTCAGGACTGCCCGCGCGGATTTCACCCAGTTGCTCGCCTGTTAACGGCGGCACGATGACATGCAGGTCGATTCGATCCATGAGTGGTCCTGAGACTCTGGCACGGTATCGTTCGATCCGGTCAACGGTACACTGGCAACGTCCGGAACTGTCGCCGAAATATCCGCAGGGGCAGGGATTCATGGCGGCGATCAGCTGAAACCGGGCTGGAAAGGAAACCTGATGAGTGGCCCGGGAGATGGTCACCAGGCCTGACTCGAGGGGTTCACGCAGGGCTTCGAGCACGGAACGGGCATATTCCGGTAATTCATCCAAGAACAGTACACCTTCATGGGCGAGCGAGATTTCGCCGGGTTGCGGCGGGTTGCCGCCGCCGACCAGGGATACGGCCGAGGCAGTATGGTGCGGACTGCGAAACGGACGTTGCCCGAAGTGCGACAGGTTGAAGTCGTGTCTCGAAATAGAGCGTATCGAAGCCACCGTTAGGGCAGCTGATGTTTCCATCGGCGGCAACAAGCCGGACAGGCGACTGGCCAGCATGGTCTTGCCCGTGCCCGGGGGTCCGGTAAACAGAATGTTGTGAGCACCGGCGGCGGCGATCACGAGGGCCCGCTTGGCCATGGCCTGACCATGAATGTCGTCGAGATAGGTTGGGGCGATCGTCGTACAGGGTGGTGCTGCCGTGGGTTGGGGCAGGTCCTGCTCACCACGGACGTGGCTGCATACCTCCGCGAGGCTGTCTGCCAGACGGATGTGGTCATGGGGTGCCAGGGCAGCCTCCTGTCTGCAAGCGATTGGCAGGATCAGGGTACGACCGGTATCGGCGCTGGCGAGCGCAGCGGGTAAGGCGCCACCAGAGTCCCTGAGGCTGCCGTCGAGCGCAACCTCACCGATGAACTCATAGCGCTGCAAACGTTCTGAAGGCCAATGGTTGGCGGCGGCGATAAGGGTCATTGCGATCGCAAGGTCGTAGCGGCTGCCCTGCTTGGGCAGGTCGGCGGGCGCGAGATTAACCGTGGCCTTTCGGGACAGGGCGGCGAGCCCGCTGTTGGCGATCGCCGCGCGAACGCGATCCTTGCTCTCACGCACACTCGCCTCCGGCAGCCCGACGATGAGAATCTGGGGGAGCCCGGCAGTCACGAGTGCCTCGACGGTCACTGTCGGTGCGTTGAGTCCGACCTGGGCACGGGTGAACGTACTCGCGTAATCCATGATCAGGGTTCCAGCCCACAGGGGATTGCTCTATGCTGTCCCAGGTGTATTGGTCAGGTCTGTAGGTAGGTTGCCTTCCGGTTTGTCCGAGAACCCGGACGCCCTTTAAGAGTGCACTCAAAAGCCCCGCGGGCAAGCATGATGCACCCTAATAGTGCTTTCCTGTTCCCAGATTCTGCGGAGGGAAACCGCAAGATATTGATTTTGATGGGGTAATAGAACTTGGCACGGTCGATGCTGTAAAGGGATGAGGAAAGCGTCTGATTTGAGCGACCCTTCGGTTGGTATCCGCTTATAAATTTCGATACATTTGCCCCATAACAACAATCAGGGCAGTCCTGACAAAGGAGAACGTTAATGAAACTAGTCACAGCAATCATTAAGCCTTTCAAGTTGGATGATGTGCGCGAAGCCCTTTCAGAGATTTCCGTCCAGGGAATGACGGTCACTGAAGTCAAGGGATTCGGGCGCCAGAAGGGCCACACCGAACTTTATCGTGGCGCTGAGTATGTCGTCGATTTTCTGCCGAAGGTGAAGATCGAAGTCGCCGTTTCCGACGAAAGCATCGATGCTGTGATTGAAGCGATCAGCGGCGCTGCCAACACCGGCAAGGTTGGCGATGGCAAGATTTTTATTACCTCGCTTGAAGAAGTGGTTCGAATCCGTACCGGTGAAAAGGGCGCAGAAGCCCTCTGATACCGCGGCGGTATCCAATCCAGGGGCGCCCATTGGCGCCCTTTTTTATGCCTATGTTTTTTATCGGCGCCTATCACCACTATAATGGCGCGCTTTTTGGGGCCATACGATGAAATATCAGAGCACCCGTGGCGGTGTCAGCGGCATTGCGTTCAAGGACGCCGTGATTATGGGACTTGCCGACGATGGCGGGTTACTGGTCCCTGAGTTCTTGCCTGATGTGTCCGCGCAGATGCATGGCTGGGTTTCGCTCGATTACAAGGCGCTGGCGCTGGAAGTGATGAGCCGGTTTGTCGATGACATCCCCCGCGCCGATCTTGAGGCGCTGATCGACAAGAGCTACAGCACGTTTGACGATCCCGAGGTGACGCCGGTGACTGACCTCGGCCCGTACGCTGTGCTGGAACTGTTCCACGGCCCGACGCTCGCCTTCAAGGACATCGCGTTGCAGTTTCTGGGTAATGTGTTCGAGTACATCCTCACCGAGCGTGGTGCGGAGGTGAACATTCTGGGCGCCACCAGCGGTGACACAGGTAGTGCGGCTATCGCGGGCGTTCGCGGCAAGGCGAATATCAACATCTATATCATGTTCCCGGAGGGCAAGACCAGCCAGCTGCAGGAACTGCAGATGACCACCATACTGGACGACAATGTTCACAACATCGCCATCGAAGGCACTTTCGATGATTGTCAGGGTGTGTTGAAAGAGGCCTTCTCTGATCTTTCGTTCAAGCAACAGTACGGGCTTGCTGCTGTCAACTCGGTTAACTGGGCACGGGTTCTTGCCCAGATTGTTTATTACTTCAAGGCCTGGAATCAGCTCGGGCAGCCTGATTGTTTTGATGTGGCGGTGCCGACTGGCAACTTCGGCAATATTTTTGCCGGTTACTGCGCGCGTCAGATGGGACTGCCGATTGGCCGGCTGGTGCTTGCAACCAATGCCAACGATATTCTTTGCCGATTTTTCAATACCGGTCGTTATGAGCGCGAAGAGGTGCAATTCACCTATAGCCCGGCCATGGATATTCAGGTTTCCAGTAATTTGGAACGATATCTCTATTACCTGATGGGAAGCGACCCGGACCGGGTGCGCGACTTTATGGAAACGTTTGCATCAACCGGTGTTGCCAGTTACCCGTTCAACACGTCATCGCTCGACGATACCTTTGTGGCCAGTAGTGTGGATAACGAGGCAACGCTGGCGCAGATCAGGTCGGTCTATGACGATTTCGGATACCTTGTAGACCCTCATACCGCGATCGGTTTGGCAGCCGGTGCGCAGCATCGCCGTGATGGTGTGCCAATGTTGTGTCTCGCAACGGCTCATCCGGCCAAATTCGTGGATGCTATGCGGGAAGCCATGCCCGATGTTGGTGTGACTCATCCGACGCTCGAAGCACTTGCCGGATTACCGACCCGGAAAACTCCGATGAAGGCAGATGTTAATGCTGTGAAGGCCTTTATCGAGACAGGTGGCCGGATCTAGTCGGCTCGATTTAGCCTGGCGAGGGCCCCAGGCAGCTCGGTCACCTGTGAGATGGTTTCGTTGGGCCGGGTTTCGCCTTCGCCCTGACGAAGATCGCGTCTGATCCAGATTGTTTTCAATCCAGCCCGGTTGGCCGCGTCGATATCCAGTTTCGGATCGTCGCCCACGTAAACCATTTCGGAAGCCTCGACGCCGGCATGGGATAGTGCCGCTTCGAACAATGCGGCATGCGGTTTCGGTGCGCCGATTTCCTCGGCGGAAAAAGAAAAGTCGAAGTGATGGCCGATGTCGGTACGGTGAATGTTTGCGTTGCCATTGGTCAGTGCGGCCAGCGTATATTGACGAGACAACTCTGCCAGCGTTTCAGCGACGCCAGGGTATGGCTCAATGCGATGACGATGCTCCAGAAAAACCTTCATCGCGTCATCTGCAATAGTTGTGGCTTTGAGGTCCGGGCTGGTTTCCTCAAGCGCTCCGATCAGGATGCGTCGACGTAGCTCGGTCAGTCTGCCCGACAGGTGTGGCTCAGTTTCTAGTACCTGGTCACGGATTCGGCGCAGGTGAACTCTGTCGTAGCGGAATGAAGGAACCGCTTCACGGAACCAGCCCGCCAGCGCCTGTTCCGCCCGCAGAATGACAGGTTCCACTTCCCAGAGTGTGTCATCCAGATCGAACCCGACGACTCTAATCTTCGCTGTCATCGCTCTTTTGTGCTCGCGGATGCGCTCGATCATAGACTTCCGCCAGGTGCTGGAAATCCAGATGAGTATAGATCTGCGTCGTAGAGATATCGGCATGACCAAGCAGATCCTGGATCGCGCGCAGGTCGCCGCTCGACTCAAGCAGGTGGCTCGCGAATGAGTGGCGCAACATATGCGGATGAATTTTGCCGGGCAGCCCCTGCGCCCTGCTCCAATACTCGATCCTTGCCTGGACCGTGCGGCTGCTGATTCGTGTGCCGCGTTCACTGATGAAAAGAGCCGATGGGTCTTTTACCGCCCGGTTCTTATTTGGCAGGTCGTTGCGTACGCCAAGCCAGTTTTTCAGCGCTTCTTTCGCCATTCTGCCCACCGGTACTTCTCTTTCTTTTGATCCTTTTCCCACAACTCTGATGATGCCCGCCGTCATCTCCAGGCTATTGATGTCTGCACCAACCAGTTCAGAAAGGCGCAGACCTGACGAGTAGAACAGTTCAAGCATGGCGCGGTCCCGACAGAGGTGCCAACTGTTACCTTTCAGATTCAGCAGGCTGTTGACCTGGTCCGGATCCAGCGTATGTGGAAGCTTCTTCGCGGTCTTGGGTGCGCTGATTCCCACAGCGGGATTGTTCCTGGTGATGCCTTCCCTAAGGAGGAAGTTGTAGAAAGTTCTGATGCTCGAAAGGCGCCTTGCGAGGGTCTTGCCAGACAGGCCGGTGCGATGACTGGCGGCGACAAACGAGCGAATGTGATGTCCTTTTAGCTGAGGAAAATCTACACTCTCATCTTCGCAGAACCGAACCAGTGTCCTGATATCCCGAGAGTAGCTATTGATCGTATGCTGCGACAAAGCGCGCTCGTTAGTCAGGTGGGCGATGAATCTTTGGATGAGTTCTTCGCCAGCCTTGATGTTCACTGGTCCGGGTCCAGATAGACGTATCGAGGCAGCAGGCGGGCGAGCACGTCAGAAATGAAACCGATAAACAGTGTGCCCATCCCGGACTTGAAATAGTTCGGGTCGCGGCTGCCGATGGCCAGCAATGCATACAATTGATTCCGTCGGACGGGCAGAACTGCGGCGGATTTCACCTGACTGCTGGCGTGCCGAAACAAGAAGTCCTGCTCGGAGGATCGCAGCACGCCCAGGTACGCTGTTTCAGCGTCCATCAGTGCCCCGACGTACTGATGTGCGGACTGAGCAGGTACGCAGGACGTGAAGTGATTCACCTGCTTGGCATGTTCGCTGAATATCATCAGGCTGTAGGCATCGGATTTGAAATCGTTGCGAAAACTCTGCTCAAGCGCATTGAAGAATGAGTCCGTGTCCCTCGCGTCGAGCAGCGCAAGCAGAAGCTCACGACATTTGGCAAATATCTCGTCGTTGCGCTCGGCAGCTACGAGTAGTGCGTCCAGTTCGCGCCGCAGGGTCCGGTTTCTCTCCCGCAACAGGCCTACCTGCCGCTCGACCAGAGAGATGGTTCTATCCGGGCCATGCGGGAGGGCGAGCTGTAACAGGAGGTTGTCACGAGCCGCGAAAAAATCAGGGTTGGCCGAGAGGTACGCCTCAACCTGCTTTTCGTTGATATCCTGTCCTTCTGGCCGGGTCTTTGATTTTCGCTCGCTCATAGCTGCAAATGACCTTCGTAAACCCGGCAGGCGGGTCCTGTCATCATGACTGGCGCATTGTCTCCGGGCCAGGCGAGCACCAGCGAACCGCCCGGCAGATCAACTGTGACGGTCTCGTCGAGCAGTCCCTGCAGTCGGCCCGCTACCATCGCGGCGGCGGCCCCTGTGCCGCAGGCCTGGGTTTCACCAACACCCCGCTCGAAAACTCGTAGTCGAACATGATTTCGGTCCACCACCTCCATAAATCCCACGTTGGTCCGTTCCGGAAACCGGGCATGAGATTCAACCAGCCGACCCAGCGTGGAGACCGGCGCAGTGTCGACGTTGGCAACCGTCATAACAGCATGAGGGTTGCCCATGCTGATTGCAGCGACAGTGATCAAAGATTTCTCATTACCCGTCGTTGCTGCGCACATGGGCGTGTCGACCTGCAACTCATAGCTGATGCGAGGCTCGTCGGCAGTAAAGGGAATTCGCTCTGGCTGCAGGATCGGTGCGCCCATATTGACGGTGATGTTGCCATCGGTCTCAAGCTGGCACTCGATCACTCCCCTGAGGGTGCCGAGGCGAACCTGGGTCTTGGTGGTCAGCCCACGGTCTCTGACAAAGCGCAGGACGCAGCGGGCGCCATTGCCGCATTGTTCGGCCTCGCTGCCATCGGCGTTATAGATCCGATAGGTGAAATCAATGTCAGGAGATGCTGGTGGTGCGACGGTCAACAGCTGGTCGAATCCGATCCCGCGCCGACGGTCAGCCAGCTGCTGGATTTGTTCGGGGCGCAGCCGAACCTCCTGGGAAATCAGGTCCATCAGCATGAAGTCGTTGCCGAGCCCATGCATTTTTGTAAACCGAATCAACATCGTCGTCGTTGAGTCCTGAGTGATAAGTTTTAGATTACCCCGGGTCCGGTCAGATGCAACCGAAATGCGGCCCTAGACGGAGAACAGCCGTTCCAGTCTGAGCTGATCTTCGATGCTTTCCCGGTCACGGACGCATTGCATGGTTTCGCCCTTCACCAGGACCTCCGCGGCGCGTCCTCGCGTGTTGTAGTTGGAACTCATGACAAAGGCGTAGGCCCCGCAACTGTGAATCGCGAGGATGTCGTCCTCTGCAATCGCCAGTCGTCGCTCCTTGGCGAGGAAGTCGCCGGATTCACACACCGGCCCAACAACGTCGTAAACCTGCTCTTTCCTGGGCAACTGAGCGATGGGTTCAATACGTTGATAGGCACCATACAGCGCCGGCCGCAGCAGATCGTTCATCGCCGCGTCGACCACGGCAAAGTGCTTGCCTTCGTTCTCCTTGAGCGTAACGACGCGACACAGCAGTAGTCCGGCATCGGCGACGAGCGTTCGGCCGGGTTCAAACACCAGGCGCTGAGGATAGTCTTTGAGTATCTCGCAGATAGCGTTGGCGTAGTCGCGAACATCGATCACCGATTCGCCGTTGTAACTTACGCCAATGCCGCCGCCCAGATCGATATGCTCCAACTCTATGCCCTCGCTTGCCAGCTCATCGACGAAACCGGCAACCTTCTGCACGCAGGCCTTAAATGGGGCGAGATCGGTAATCTGCGAACCGATGTGACAGTCCACGCCTTTGATGCTGATCCAGGGCAGTTCTTTCGCACGACGATAGATCTCTCGAGCGGTTTCGATGTCGACACCGAACTTGTTTTCTTTTAATCCCGTGGAGATATAGGGATGGGTCATTGGGTCGACATCGGGATTGATGCGTACCGAGATGGGCGCACTGATCGACAGCGGGGCTGCGATCTGGGCAATCCGTTCCAGTTCTGAGCGTGATTCGATGTTGAAACAGGCGATGCCTGCCTGCAGCGCCCGGGCGATCTCCGGGTCCTGCTTGCCCACACCGGAAAAGACCACGCGCCGGGGGTCGCCGCCAGCCCGTATCACCCGCTCCAGTTCCCCCTGTGAAACGATATCGAACCCGGCACCCTGATCGGCCAGCAGCCCCAGGACACCAAGATTACTGTTCGCCTTGACCGCGTAGCACACCATGATATCCCGGTCAGCGAACGCGCTGACGAAATGCTGGTAAGCGGCTTCGATCTTCGTCGCAGAGTAGACATAGGTTGGCGTCCCGAATGCCTGGACGATGTCGCTCACCGCCAGTGATTCGACATGCAAACGGTCTTCAGAGAAATAAATGGTATTGGTCATGACCGCCGTTCCTCGCCTGGCTGTGCGGGCTCGGGTGCAGGGTCGGAGGGCCGATAAAGATCTCCCTTCTGGCCACAGGCTGCCAGCATCATCGTCAGCAGCAGCGCGGTGCCAACGTGTCTGCCTCGTTGCAACCGGGTCATGGTGAAAGACGCGCACGTGCAGCACTGACCGCTGCCCGCACGGTATCCGGCGCTGTTCCGCCAGCGTGTGATCGCGCGGCGACAGATCCTTCGACGGTCAGCACGTCATACACATCATCGGTGACGAGGTTGCTGCTCAACAGTTTAGTGAGCGGCAGTTCCGAGATGTCGCAATTTGCCGCGATTGCCTCGGCGACAACCTTGCCGACGGCTTCATGGGCGTCACGAAACGGCATGCCCTTTCGCACCAGGTAGTCTGCCAGGTCTGTGGCGGTTGAGAATCCACTCATCGCCGCCGCACGCATATTGTCGGAGCGTGCCTCGATCGCAGGCACCATGTCGGCAAATGCCATGGTGCAGTCATGATAGGTACGTACCAGGTCAAACAATGGCTCCTTGTCTTCCTGATTGTCCTTGTTGTAAGCGAGCGGCTGCCCTTTCATCAGGGTCAATAGCGACATCAGGTGGCCGAAGCTTCGGCCGGTCTTGCCGCGCACCAGTTCAGGTACGTCAGGATTTTTCTTCTGCGGCATGATGGAAGACCCGGTGCAGAAGCGATCCGGTAACTCGATGAATCCGAACTGGGCGGACGTCCACAACACCATCTCCTCTGACCAGCGCGAATAATGCATCATGCCGAGGCTGACTGTGGCGGCGAACTCAATGGCGAAATCCCGGTCGCTCACCGCATCGAGTGAATTTTCTGCAACCCGGTCAAACCCGAGCAGCGCAGCGGTGCGCGCTCGATCAATCGGATAGCTGGTACCGGCCAGGGCGGCGGCGCCCAGGGGCATGACGTTGACGCGCTTGCGACAGTCCTGCAGCCGCTCGATATCCCTCTCCAGCATGGCGTACCAGGCCATCAGGTGATGCCCGAATGTCACTGGCTGGGCCACCTGAAGGTGGGTGAAACCGGGCATGATGGTGCCGGCCTCCCGTTCGGCAAGATCCAGTAGCGCAGTGGCAAGACGGTGCTGCTGGCTTGCGATCTCGTCGATCTGGGCTCGCAGGTACAGCCTGACGTCGGTGGCGACCTGGTCGTTTCTGGACCTGCCGGTGTGGAGTTTCTTGCCAACGTCGCCGATTTCCAGGGTGAGGGCGTTCTCGATGTTCATGTGGACATCTTCGAGGGCGACTGACCACTCAAATTCGTTTGTCTGGATTTGCTGACGTATCTTCGCGAGGCCCTCGGTAATGCTGGTACATTCTTCCCGGGTCAACACGCCGACCTCGGCCAGCATGGTGGCGTGCGCGATCGACCCGTCGATGTCATGCATCGCGAGTGCCTGGTCAAACTCCACCGAGGCGGTAAATGCCTCAACAAAGGCGTCAGTTGCCTCTGTGAATCGCCCCGCCCAGGGCTTGTCAGTCGTTGCCATGATCGTCCCCGCAAGGGAAAAGGCGCGGATTATAGCAGTTTCGATCTCGGCTATACTCGGCTGACATGATCCTGTGCTGAGACCCTGTGGCCAAGACCGACGTCCCTGTTGACGATTTCTTCCTGCCGGACCTGTGTAATCCGCAGAGCATCCTGTTCCTGGTGCTGGTGGCTGAATTGCTGGTCATGGTCATGGTACTGGCGGATTCGAGCCTGGTGGATTTCAACTGGATCGCGCTGGGGCTTTCATCGCTGTTGGTGCAGTGGATCGTGCTGGTGTCGGCCGGCGTACTCTGTAATCTGCGTCCCCTGCTCTCTGGTATGTCGACTGTGCGGGCGACAACGGTGGGTTTCGGCCTGATCCTGATTGTGACACTGGTATTCAGCATCGTTGCCGAGTTGCTGTTGCTGGAAGATCGCTGGATGCTGGAACACACCGGGCGGGTGATCAGAAATCTGCTGGTGGCCGCGGTCATGGCAGGCATCGCGTTTCGTTATTTCTTTCTCCAGCATCGGCTGCGGCGGCAGGAACAGGCAGAACTCAGCTCCCGAATCCAGGCGCTGCAGTCGCGCATCAGGCCACATTTCCTGTTTAACTCGATGAACATCATCGCCAGTCTGATTGCGATCGATCCCGAGACGGCGGAGGAAGTGGTAGAAGACCTGTCGATACTCTTTCGAGCCAGTCTGAACGACACCAGTGACCTGCCGGTACCCCTGGCGGAAGAAATCGAGCTGTGCGACAAATACGTGCATATTGAATCGCTTCGGCTCGATGATCGCCTGGATGTTGAGTGGCAGGTGGAGACAGACATCGAGTCCCTGAGCATCCCGCTGCTGACGCTTCAGCCCATACTTGAGAATGCGATCTATCATGGCATCCAGCCGAATCCGGAGGGTGGCGTTGTGCGGGTAACCGTCACGGCAACAGATGACGAAGTGGTGATCAATGTCCGCAATCCCCTGCCACCGGGTGACTTTACCCACGCTTCGGGGAATCGAATGGCACTGGACAATATCCGCAGCAGGCTGAATGCGATCTACGGCCCTGGTGCGGAAGTGAAAACCAGCGTGGTAGGCGATGAATACGACACGACGCTGCATTATCCAAAAATGTGACTCACCGCACAGTTTGGCGCTTTTTCTCCGACGAAAGGTCCTAAAATGTGCACTGCGTCGCAGTTTTCTGGCGCCAGACCGTTAATTTACTGTCGCATGGAGGCCCTCGTGGTCTTCAATAACAGCTACAACGAAAAGGCAGGTAAAAGATGAAAGTGCTGGTAGTCGATGATGAGAAATTGGCTCGCGAACGACTCATGCGCATGGTTGGGACGATGACCGATTATGAGGTCGCCGGCGAAGCGGCGAATGGTCAGGAAGCCGTCTCGCAGGCAATGGAACTGGAACCAGACATTGTATTGCTGGATATCAGGATGCCGGGAATGGACGGGATGGAAGCAGGTCGGCGGATTGCTGAACTGCCTTCACCCCCTGCAGTCGTCTACTGTACCGCGTTTGGTGAACATGCGATTGAAGCGTTTGATGTCAGGGCAGCGGGCTATTTGTTAAAGCCGGTCCGGCGTGAGTCACTGGTTGAAACGCTGGGCAATATTGGCCGGGTGAATCGTGTCCAGATTCGCTCAATGGATGGTGAGTCGCCGGAAACTGAGCATGCGCGTACCCATATTAGCGCCAAGACCCGGCGCGGTATTGAACTGGTCCCGCTGACCGAGGTGCTGTACTTCAAGGCGGATCACAAGTACGTCACGGTTCGACATGAAGCTGGCGAGGTGCTGATTGATGATACGCTCCGCGATCTGGAGGATGAGTTCGGCGACCGGGTGGTCAGAATTCACCGTAATGCGCTGGTGCTGATTGATCGTATTGATGGTCTTGAGCGGGACCCGCGCGGGCATTATCAGGTCAGGCTCCGGGGAACCGAGGCAGAACGTCTGGATGTCAGTCGACGCCATGTTTCCGGTTTGAGACGCCTGGTACAAACTCTCTAAATGATTTGAAACTTTTGGCGGCACATCCTACTGTCGCAGTTTCCTGACGAAGACTGTGATATCGCCGCCATGCTGCAATCGCTGCGAATAGCGACCCGTGAGAGTGCCCTCGCCCTTTGGCAGGCCAACCACGTGCGTCAACTGATTCTTGATCAATTTCCCACGCTGGATGTGACCGTGGTTGGCATGACCACAGAGGGTGATCGAAACAAAACGTCGCCACTGAGCCGCATCGGCGGCAAGGGTGTGTTCGTCAAGGAACTGGAGCAGGCACTGCTATCCGGCGAGGCTGACATTGCGGTTCATTCGATGAAGGACGTGCCGTCCGAGCTACCAGCAGGGCTCATGATTGGCGCCATCTGCGAGCGTGAGAATCCCACCGATGCGTTCGTGTCCAACCATTTCGCGTCGATGGTGGCGCTGCCCGCCGGGTCTCGGGTTGGGACATCCAGCCTGCGCCGTCGACTGCAGCTTCAGCGACACTTCCCATCCCTGGTGTTCCCTGAATTACGCGGCAATGTCGATACGCGCCTGAGAAAACTCGACGATGGTGACTACGAAGCAATTGTTCTTGCAACGGCGGGATTGACACGTCTCGGCCTGGCGGATCGTATCAAGGCACCGATCGATCCTGCCTTGTGCGTCCCCGCTGCGGGCCAGGGCGCGGTGGGCATTGAGTGTGCGGAAGATCGGGATGATGTCAGAGCGATTCTTGCAGCCATCGAACATGCTGACTCGGCGCTCTGCGTTCACTGCGAGAGAATGGTGTCGAGCGGCCTTGGCGCAACCTGCAACCTGCCGATCGGTGCCTACGCGAGGTTTGATCAGGACGACGGTTTCCTGATGACGGCGTATGTCAGCGACGACATTGGTGAACGACAGATTCGCTGTGAAGAGAGGGGTTCCCGTGAGGCGGCCCAGGAGGTGGCGAACGGGCTTGTGACCGAGCTGCTGACGCGCGGTGGCCGGGAACTTGTGGGGGCAAGTGGGCACTGACGTTCTGCTGACCCGATCGATCGAAGATAGCCAGATGTTGCTGCAGCGTCTGCAGTCGGTCGGTGTATCGGTAAATATCATGCCATTGCTGGACATCGTTCCGATGTCGGTAGATCGTCAGATCGTCGCGGATCTGGATCGCTACGACCACGTCATTGTTGTCAGCCGCAACGCCGTTCGCCATGGTGTGTCTGCCCTGGCCGATTTCTGGCCGCAGTGGCCCCTTGGCCTGACGTGGTATGCGATCGGCGAAGCGACGGCGGCCTTGCTGGCCGGATTTGACATAGAACCGGTGGTGCCCGCTGAACCTCATTCTGAAAGTCTGCTTGAGATGGCCGGGCTTGGTGACATCGCAGGCCAGCGCGTGCTGATTGTTAAGGGGATTGGCGGTCAGGATACGCTCGAAGATCAGCTGGCGTCACGAGATGCAGCAGTGGATTGCCTGGAAACCTATGAACGAAGGGCGGCTCGTCCCGCTGGTGATCAGATCGCATCCTTTCAGGCAGCGCCGCCGCGGCTGGTGGTGATCTATAGTCTGTCAGCGCTTGAGTCGTTGCGTTCGAATCTGGATAGAGCGGCACTTGAGAGTGGTCTGGTTGTACCGTCACAGCGGATTGCGGATGCAGCGCGGCAGATGGGCTGGAGGGATATCAGCGTTGCGGACAGCGCGAGCCTGGAAGACATGGCGCGGGCGGTACTCCAGAATCGAACATGATAATGTTAGGCAGGTTCCTGAGGTAACAAAAAGAATGTCTGAAAGCGGCCATGATCAGGTACCTGACGATGAGCCCACGGTGGAGAGTGAGCGGTCAGGGCCGGGTAACCTGGCCGGAACCGTTGCATTGTTGCTCTCTTTGGTAGCAGTCGGTGTCGCGGCCTTTGTTCTCTATCGAGTGATGCTGATGCCAGCGTCGGCGACTCAGCAGGCATTGGCAGTGACGGCACGAGATGTCGCATCGCTGAACAGCGAACTGAGCAGTGTGATTACCCGGGTCGAGGACCTGCAGCGGCAGGTCAATCTGGTCGGTGGAGTCCGAGAACGCCTGGACGAGATTACGGCGGAGCTTGCCGCTGGCGGACAGGTTACTCCTGAAGATCTGGCGGCAGTTGAACAGAGCTTTCACGGCCAGCTTGAGCAGTTTCGCGCCGACGCTGGCGTTACGCCACAGGATTGGTTGCTGGCCGAGTCGGAGTATCTGATCCGGTTGGGTGCCCAGCGGGTTGAGACCGAGGGCGATGCGGCAGGGGCGCTGCGATTGTTTCGCGCGGCGGATGAAATACTAAGGGCAGGCGAAGGTGTTGCCGCGTTTGACGTGCGCGATGCCCTCGCCAACGACATTGCTCAACTTGAAGCGGTGGTGCCGGTTGATATCGATGGCATCTTTTTGCGCCTGGGTGCCCTGAAACCTCAGGTGTTCGATCTGCAACGTGTCGAGGCGCAGTTTGAACCGGCGGCAGAGCAGAGCGAATCGGCCGAAGTGGTCAGTGATGCTGCCATGGACCGGGTCGGGATATTTCTGTCCGAGCTGGGAACGCGGTTACTGAACCTGGTTGACTATCGTCGTGATCAGAATGTTATTACGCCTGCGCTGCCGCCGCGTGAAGAATACTACCTGCGCCAGAATCTTATCCTGAAGCTGCAACTTGCCCAGCTGGCGGTGTTGCGGGGTGACCAGGCGATATTTGATCAGAGCCTGAACGAAACCGTGGCCTGGATTGAGTCCTATTTCGATCCTGATCATCCGGTGACGATCTCGATGTTGACGTCCCTGCAAGCAGTGGCAGCAAGCAATGTTGCGATGGCGATGCCGGACGTCAGCGGATCGGTCCGTGCGGTGCGAGCGGCGCTGGACCGATTTGCCGGGCAGTCAGCCAGGTAACACGCCATGAACCGAACCCTTTTGCTCGTGCTGGTTACCGTGGTTGTGGCAGGTATTGTCGGAACCTTGATGGCTCGCGATCCAGGATACGTCATGGTTGCCCATGACGGGCACATGGTGCAGACCAGCCTGTGGGTTTTTATCGGGCTGCTGGTCGTTGTGTGTTTCGGTGCCTATTACCTGGTTCGCTTTGTCGGCGGATTGCTGGCGGCCGTGGGTGTAGTCCGGGCATGGCGCAGTGAAAGACAGAGCAGGAACGCGCGTCAGGCGACGGCGCGAGGGCTGCTGGCTTATACCCAGGGCGATTTTCAGGCCGCCCTGAAACATCTGAAGCGAGCGGCACCCGTCGCGGACTATCCGGCAGTGAACTATCTCTTTTCGGCGCGGGCAGCCGACAGGTTGGGTGACCGGGAGCTTCGCGAACAGTGCCTTAGACTTGCTGTGGAAACGGACCCGGCGTCGATGGTTGCGATACAAACGGCTCGTGCTGAGATGGAACTGGGCAACACGAAGCCGATTCGTGCGTTGGAATCCCTGAAGGATGTTCCGGACAACGAACTGGTATTGAAGCTCAAGAGCGAGGCCATGCTGGCAACCAGCGACTGGCAGGGATTGTCCGATCTGATGCCTGTATTGCAGAAATCGATGAAAGATTCACCGGAACTGTTTGACCTGCAAAAGTCTATCGCCCTCAGGCGTCTGGAGTCGGCATCCAACGATGATGCATTGGCGATTATTTTCAAGCGGCAACCCGAACGAGTGCGCCATGATGAAGCTGTTATCAGCATGTACTGCCGGAAGCTCAATAGCGAAGTTGAGGCGGAGGTGGCGGTCCGGGAAGCGCTCAATCGCGAGTGGTTGCCACATCTACTGACGCTGTATGGCTCCCTGGGCACATCAACCCTAAAGCGTCGATTGAAGACAGCCGAGAACTGGCTGCGTCGTCATCCGGAGGATGGCGCACTTCAGTATTGTCTGGGTGAGTTGTATGAGTCGGCGGGAGACGCCGTAAGGGCTCGCGAAGCCTATCAGAAGAGTATCGACCTCGGCGGCGCGAGAGGAGCACGCGCGCGGCTTGGCCGGTTGCTGGCATTTGATGGGCACTACAAGGAAAGCAGTGAACAGCTTGTCAGAGCGCTGACTGTCGATGGGGATTCATCGGGCAGCCGCTAGCGTGGTGCGTAGCTGAACATATCCGATCTAATGTGTGTTTCCCTTGCGCCCGCTGCGACCAGTTCATCGAAGGTTGCATAAACCATGGCGGGACTACCGGCGACGATCACGTCACAGGCGCTGAGGTCGTCCAGGTCCTCCAGCACGGCATGACCGACCAGACCGGTACGTCCCTGCCAGTCGGGTGATCGGTGAGGTTCGCTCACTACAGGAATGTAGCGGAAGTTGCTGTCCTGGGTCTCCCACTGCTGGCAGGTGGTCGACAGATACAGTTCTTCTGCCGTGGGAACGCCCCAGTACAGGGTGACCGGGCTGGTGAGTCCGCCTTTGAGCAGATGCTCGACGATGCTCTTCATCTGGGTAATGCCGGTACTGGCGCCAATCAGTACCAGGTGGTTGGCGGGGGCGATATCGACATAACAGTCGCCTTTGGGGATATCGACCGTCAGGTGTTCGGTCGAATTGATCAGTGCTTCAATCTGTGCCGATTCTTCAGACCCGGGTGTGGGACGAATGTGCAGTTCGATGCTGGTATCAAAGACTGGCGCACTGGCGATGGAAAATGGACAGCGATTGCCGTCAGGCAGAATGATCTCGAGATACTGGCCTGCCCGGAATTCAACCGGCTCGGGTAACGTGAGCTGAATTCGCCGAACGTCAGCGTCGAGGACCTCTTTCGACGCGATTTGGCATCGATAATGCGGCAGGATCTAGTTCCGCTTCATGGATGCGAAGAATTCCTCATTGGTGTTGGACTTCTTCATACGTTCCAACAGGAACTCGATAGCTGCAAGATCGTCCATTTCGTGGAGAATCTTTCGCAGAATCCAGACCTTCTGCAGATCTTCTTCAGACATCAGCAGGTCTTCACGACGGGTACCCGAGCGACGAATGTTGATGGCGGGGTAAACACGCTTCTCCGCGATCTTGCGCTCAAGGTGCAGTTCCATGTTACCCGTGCCCTTGAACTCTTCGTAGATCACTTCGTCCATCTTCGAGCCGGTATCGATCAGGCAGGTCGCGATAATGGTGAGACTACCGCCTTCTTCGATGTTTCGTGCGGCACCGAAGAAACGCTTCGGCCGTTCCAGTGCGTGCGCATCAACACCACCGGTCAGGACCTTACCTGACGCCGGGATGACGGTGTTGTAGGCGCGAGCCAGACGCGTGATCGAGTCCAGCAGAATGACGACATCGGTCTTGTGCTCCACCAGTCGCTTGGCTTTTTCGATGACCATTTCTGCGACCTGGACATGTCGTGACGGTGGCTCATCAAAGGTGCTGGCGACCACCTCGCCGCGAACCGAACGCTGCATCTCGGTGACTTCTTCGGGACGCTCGTCGATCAGCAGTACGATCAGGTGACATTCCGGATTATTACGCATGATGGACTGCGCGACGTTCTGCAGAATCAGCGTCTTACCTGCCTTGGGCGGCGAGACGATCAGGCCACGCTGACCTTTACCAATGGGCGAAGTCAGATCAATGATTCGCGCTGTCAGATCTTCGGTACTGCCGTTGCCCGCCTCCAGTGTGAGCGGTTCGTCCGGAAACAGCGGGGTGAGGTTCTCAAACAGAATCTTGTTCTTGGATTCGCCCGGGTCGGTAAAGTTGATCTGATCAACCTTAAGCAGCGCGAAGTAGCGCTCGTTATCCTTGGGCGGACGAATCTTGCCGGAAACACTGTCGCCGGTTCGAAGGTTGAAGCGGCGAATCTGACTGGGTGAAACGTAGATGTCATCTGGCCCGGCGAGGTATGAGCTGTCTGCCGAGCGCAAGAAACCGAATCCGTCCTGCAGGATCTCGAGCGTGCCATCGCCATAGATGTCCTCGCCTCCCTTGGCGTGTTTGCGCAGGACGTTGGCGATAATTTCCTGTTTGCGAGAGCGTCCGAGATTGTCCATGCCCATTTCGTGGGCGATTTCCAATAGTTCGGGTATCGGTTTGGTCTTGAGATCGGTCAGGTTCATAGGTTTTGAATTTGATTGCTGGTTGGAACGTCACGCGCAGGCGACGGGATGTGTGTCTGGAAGTTGGTTCGGAAGAGGTTGATCGGCGGCGGTTTTGCCGACCAGGAACGCGGCAGGTTACGCCTTCGTTCGAGTTTCAGTTATCTGTTTGCTGCTAAAATGTCCGTTTTTCGTTCTATTGTCAACCGTTTTTGCACGCCTCGACGGCCTAACCGAGGTGCTGAGGTGCCCTGCCCCAGCCCTGACGGATAGACTCCCGCGGGTAGTGGTCCTACCGCGATAGATCAGATATTGCTGTCCAGAAACGCAGTGAGCTGTGACTTGGACAGGGCGCCAACCTTGGTTGCCTCCACGCTGCCGCCCTTGAACAGCATTAATGTGGGGATCCCTCGAATACCATACTTGGGAGGTGTTTCTTCGTTGGCATCGATATCAAGTTTGCAGATCTTGATCTTGTCGGTGTATTCACCCGCGATTTCTTCCAATACCGGAGCGATAACTTTGCAGGGTCCGCACCACTCGGCCCAGTAGTCAACCAGAACCGGTACGTCTGACTTCAGCACTTCCGATTCGAAGGTGTCGTCAGTCACATGGGTGATATCGCTCATTTCAAAGTGTCTCCTAGGATGGGCTAAGTCGGGAAAGGGTGTATCGTAAGCTCAGGATGCTAATTTCACAAGATCGGGTCAGGATGCCAGGTCCCTGGCTACCTGGTGTGCGAAATAGGTCAGGATTGCGTCCGCGCCCGCTCGCTTCATACCCACAAGACTCTCGTGGATGACTTCCGGCCCGAGCCAGCCGTTGTCGATGGCCGCACGTAGCATCGCGTACTCGCCGCTCACCTGGTACACCATGGTCGGCACGCCAAACGTATCTTTCACCCGGCGCAGTACATCGAGATATGGCATTCCCGGCTTGACCATGACCATGTCGGCACCCTCTTCCAGGTCCAGCGCGATCTCTTGTAGCGCTTCGTTGGTGTTGGCCGGGTCCATCTGATAGGTGTACTTGTCGCCGCCGGCAAGATTCGTGGCTGAGCCAACCGCGTCCCGAAATGGACCATAGAAGGCGGAAGCATATTTTGCCGAATAGGCCATGATGCGGGTATTGACGTACCCGGACGCTTCCAGGGCCTGCCGGATTGCGCCGATTCGACCATCCATCATGTCCGAAGGCGCGACCACATCAGCGCCCGCCGCCGCGTGGCTGACTGCCTGCTGAACCAGGGTGTCAACGGTGCGGTCATTCGTGACGTAGCCGGCGTCGTCGAGGATGCCATCCTGGCCATGGGTCGTGAACGGATCAAGCGCCACATCGGTCATTACCCCGAGCGTTGGCACCGATGCCTTGATTGCCCGTACTGCCGTCTGTGCAAGTCCTTCCGGGTTGAATGACTCCTCTGCCTCCAGTGATTTCTTCTCCATCGGCACTACCGGGAACAACGCGATCATTGGCACCCCCAGGGAATCAATGTCGCGAGCGAGTTCAACCAGCAAATCGACCGAAAGTCGATCGACGCCAGGCATACTGGGTACCGGTTCAGTCTGCTGCTCACCTTCAATGATAAAAACCGGGTAGATGAGATCCGCTGGCGTCAGCGTGCTTTCTCGCATGAGTCGGCGGGAAAAGTCGCTGGCGCGCATTCGGCGCATTCGAGTGGCGGGATAGCGTCTGGTCATGTGGTGTCCGAATCCTGAGTGCTGATTATAGGGAATACAGGGGGTCTAGCTCACCCCGCCCGTTCAAGTGCATCCTGCTTCTCGATCCACTCGGTTTCCAGCATGGTGATCTCTTCCTTCAGCCCAAGCTGCTCCCTGAGCAGACCCTGTAGGTTCGCCGACTCGGCCTGTCCCGAGTAGATTTCCGGATCGGACAGTGCCTCATCGATTTCTGCCAGCTTACTACCCAGTCGCTCCAGCCGCTGCTCGATGGTCTTGATGCGAGTACGAATCTGCCGGGCGTATCGGTAGTCTCCCTCCGCTGCGGGGTCTGGCGGCGTTGGGTCGGCAGATCGTGCCGACGATTCTTCCGCTGCAGGCTCGTTCAGTCGCTTGCGGTAGTCTTCCAGATCACCCTGATAACGTTCAATGCGTCCTCCGTTGACAAGAACAAATTCATCGACCGTATTGCTGAGCAGGTGCCGGTCATGGGAGATCAGCACAATCGCGCCTTCGAACTCCTGCAGCGCGACTGTCAGCGCCTGCCTCATCTCCATGTCCAGATGATTGGTAGGCTCATCCATGAGTAACAGGTTGGGTTTGCTGTGAGCGACGATGGCAAGCGCCAGTCGCGCTTTCTCGCCACCGGAGAAGGTGCCCACCTGCTCGTTGACCTTATCACCGCGAAAGTCGAACCCACCAAGAAAGTTTCTGATGCCCTGCTCGCCAACAGTTGGATCAAGGTGCGTTATGTGCGTCAGGGCTGATTCGTCCAGGTTGAGTTCGTCCAGCTGGTGCTGGGAGAAATAGCCGACCCGGAGATTTGCACCGCCGATTCTTTCCCCCGCGAGTAATGGCAGCTCTCCTCGCAGCGTCTTCACCAGCGTCGATTTCCCCGCCCCGTTGTGACCCAGTAGCCCAATGCGATCGCCGGGCTCAAGACTGAGCCTGACGTCGTCGAGAACGATGGTCTGGTCATAGCCCAGTGATGCGTGATCGAGCTTTAGCAGAGGGCTGGATGTTTTTTCGTCGGCGGGAATTCGAAATTCGAACGGTGAGTCGACATGAGCGGGGGCGATTCGTTCCATCCGTTCAAGCGCCTTGATTCTGCTTTGGGCCTGGCGGGCTTTCGAAGCCTTGGCCTTAAAACGACGTACGAAATCCTGCATATGCCTGATCTCGCGTTGTTGCTTCTGATAACTGGCATGCTGTTCAGCCAGCCTTTCTGCCTTGATGCGTTCGAACGTGGAGTAATTGCCGGAAAAAAGTTCCAGCCGCCGGTCATGCAGATACGCGATCTGATCAACAGTTTCGTCGAGAAACTCACGATCGTGGGAAATGAGTAACAGCGTTCCTTCGTATCGACGAATCCAGTCCGCTAGCCAGATGATCGCGTCGAGATCCAGATGATTGGTCGGTTCATCCAGTAAAAGCAGGTCGGAGGGTGCCATCAGGGTGCGAGCCAGGTTGAGGCGAATTCGCCAGCCGCCGCTAAATTCTGCCAGTGTTCGATTGGCATCCTCGGCAGAGAATCCCAGGCCTGCCAGCAGTTTCTCCCCGCGAGCTCTGGCGCTGTACCCATCGACTGCTGCGAACTCATCATGCAGGTGACCGATGCGGTCGAAGGCACCGTCCACTTCCGCCTTTGCCAGCGCCGAGCTGATGCGTACCAGCTCCGGGTCGCCTCCCAGAACATAGTCCAATGCACGTTCACTGGTCGCCGGAACTTCCTGCAAAAGATGCGCGATGCGGGTTCGCTGCGGCATGTCCAGCAAACCGCTGTCAGACTCCAGTTCACCGGTAATCAGTTTGAACAGGGTGGTTTTTCCCGCTCCGTTGGCACCAATAACACCAACCCTGCGCCCCTGATTAATCGTTAGCGTCGCGCTTTCGAGCAGGAGTTCGCCGCCTCTGCGTATCGCGATGTTGTTCAGGCTCAGCATGACAGCGACGGACTGAATGTTGTGGGGATGCGAGTTTAGCTTCTGCCGGTTGTTGTCGTCGAATCCATATCTTTAGCTGCCAGGCTATCGCTTCCGGCGGATTGGGCCGGACGTGCCCCGGAGATGTTTCGGCATGACGAAACCTGATCTGTGTGGTTTCTGGACTTTATGCTGCTGGTGTCATGCCTGTGCTTGTACCTGTGCCTGGGCCGCAGGGTTGACTTGTCTCCCTGCGGGTCCGTTAATGTGCTCCAGACCTGCACGGAGGGAGCCATGGGCATCTTCATCAAACTCATGATTCTGCTTGCGCTGGGCGCCTGTGTCGCACCCTTCGTTATCAAGGGGCCCGATGGACATCCGCTCATGACGCTCGATGATCTGAAACCTGAACAGAGTATTGTGCCGGCGGGCCCGCCGGAGAAGGTGACGGTCTATCGATGGCAGGATGAAAATGGCACCTGGCATTTTGCCAGTGACGTCGTCGAGGGCATAGAGGCTGAAGCGGTTGAGCTGGATGGTGTGATCACAACGATGGATGCGCAGGAAACGCGCGCCTCTGCGACATCGTCACTTGCATCGGGCGTCAGCTCCCTGCCGGACGGGCTGATGTCGGTCTCTCCGGACCAGTTGGGAGAAGTCGTCGATACAGCGACCAACATTCAGCAGACAATGGATGAACGTAAAAAGACGCTTGATCAGATGATGCAAGACCGCTGAGTCCTTCAGACCTGCTGTGACTTGCTGGTGACGACCAGCAGCAGGCAGATCCCGATCAGCCCGATGAAACCCACCAGTGTCCAGCCGGGTATGGTCAGTCCCAGAAAGACCCAGTGAATTTCCGCGCAGGTACCGTCACCAGAGAAAACCATCTGCAGTACCTCGGCAAAGGAAAAAACATCCAGCAGATAATCAAGGCTGGGGCCGCAGGCAGGCACCTGATCCGCCGGCAGATTTTGCAACCAGACCTGGCGACCGGCGAAGGCGATACCCACCGCGCCGGCCAGTCCGATCAGCCCGGAATAGACTCGAATGCCAAGTGTGCCCGGGCCGTGAATCGCTGCGACGACGGCGATCAGACCAGCGGCGATCACCATAATTCGTTGAAACACGCAGAGTGGGCAGGGTTCCATTCCCATCGCATGTTCCATATATAGCGCCGCCGCCATCGCCGCGAGGCAGACGATGGCAATGAATCCAAAGATGATGCGTGGTGCGGGTAAGGTCATAGCGAATCCTTAGGCGTTTTGAGCCTGCCATTCGGCCACAAATTCCATGAGCTGCGGGAAAAATTGTTCGAAGTCCGCCTGCAGTTCATGTTCGAGTCGTTGGTATTCCCGGTGCGCCTCTTCGAGCGGATTACTCCTTTTCAGGCGCTGGCCGATAGAGGTCAGTGACCGAGGTATAAACGCCTCTTCTCTATATGACTGCAATGATGCCGCTGCGTTCATTCGGTTTGCCACCCGCTGGGCTTGGTCGGTCAGCTGATGTGTTTCCATGATGACAAAAACTTTTGTGGCAAAGACATCGAGAGGCTCTGCTTGCCACTTGTCCCAGCTTCGAGCCAGGAAGTGATCGTAGATGATGTCGACCATGATTCCTCCGTATCGGCGATATACGGGGTCGAAACGTTGCACACTGGTTCGGGTTGTCTGATGACTGTCGGAGAATGCATCGACCGCCCGGTGTAACCGGATGCCGCGGTCGATGTGTCTGGGAAATCGTTCGCCGAGCGGGCCCTTGACGAAGTCACCCAGAAATCCGCCGGTGATAAGTCCCGCGTCTGGGAACCCGGTCACGAAGTGGGCGAGATGATTCACAACAGGTCCCGATATTCGTTTCTGATCTTCTCCAGATATTCGGCGAACTCCGGCTGTTCAGCCCGGTCGATCTGCTGCTGTTGCTTTAAGGATTCAGCGGCGAGCGCTTCGAAGTGTGCGCGTCGATCAGTGGCCAGGGGCTCCGACCTCAACTGCGACGTGTTTTCGACCGCGCGATTCATCGCGAAGCGAAAATAAGGGGTTCCTTCGGCAGACATCTGGGAGAGAATCCTGCCGCTGGGTGTCTGCCGGGGATCGTCCAGCTTCTGTTGCTGCAGCGTCAGACTTTCGGCATAGGCGTCACCGCCTTCGACTCGGTCCAGGGTGTCGGCGAGTGGTGAAAGTTGTTCGATGATTTCCCGGCCCCACTCCCGGACAGTTCGCTCGGTACCGATGTCTTCCAGTTTCAAATCGGGGTCCCGACCGTTCCAGACAGTGTCTTGCACGTTATCCGCGACCGCACTGCAAAGCGGCTGGTCATGTTGCGGGCTTTCCAGCAACAGTGAATGCAGCAGCAACATGTCCAGAAATCGAATCTGGGGCGCGTCTATGCCAAGTGGCGTGAACGGATTCACGTCCAGCAACCGGACTTCGACGTATTCGACACCTTGCTGCTTCAGTGCTTTCAGGAAGTTGGTACCCGGCGGTGGTACGCATTTGGCCCGGATGTTGGTATAGAACTCGGCTTCGATTTGCAGGATGTTGGTGTTGAGCTGGAGGTACTCTCCATCCTGAGTCAGACCGATTTCCTCATAGGCTGCATGAGGGGTGCAGATCGCGTGGGCCAGTGCCGCCACATACAGCTCGATACCGTTAAAGCAGATGTTGAGCAGACCACCCTGGGTGTCGCTCTGGTAACCGAGGTCACTGCTGCGCAGCGAAGTGGCATTGGGCGAATACAGACTGCCTTCATCGAAGTTCTGGAGTGGATGTGGCCGGTCCTGGACGAAGGTGCGACAAACCGCTGGCGATGCGCCGAACAGGTAGATCGGTAGCCACGCCAGTCGACGAAAGTTCCTGATCAGGTCGAAGTAGCGGCGCGATCGATAGGCGGTGCCAAGTGGTTCTCCCTCGGATTCTGACAATAGCTGCCAAAGGGCATCGGGTACTGAAAAGTTATAGTGGACCGCGCAGATGGTTTGCATGCCCCGCCCGTATCGATGTCCCAGGCCGTTTCGATAGGCTTTTTTGTATGTTGCCTGGTTGGAGGGACCGTAGTCCGCCAGGGGAATCTGGCTCTCCTCTGGCAGCAAGCAGGGCATTGAACTGCTCCACAGAATCTCGTCCGTCAACTTCTGGGCGACAAAGCGATGAATCTCGTCGAGCTGTTGCAGAGTGTCCTCGATGCTGTCGCTGACCGAAGTGATGAGTTCGAGCTGGGATTCTGAAAAATCAGTGGTGATCGAAGGATGTGTCAGTTTCGAACCGAGCAAAGCCGGGTGGGGTGTTAGTGCGAGCTGGCCATCCGGATTAACTCGCAATGCCTCGCGCTCAATGCCGCGCCGAAACCGGAGGGTCTCCGGTCGGGCCTCCAGGGCAAGGAGCAGGTCACGCAATGCTTGCGCCATCCGGTTCGTTCCGCTGGGACTCGTTCGCTATCCCTTCGGTCCCGCCGCGATGATCTCCGGCGGAACATTGAAGCGGTTGAAGTTCTCTTTGAATTCAGCAGCGAGTGCCGCAGCGCGAGCATCATAGGCTGCCGGGTCGGTCCAGGTGTTGCGCGGATTCAGGAGCCTTGAATCAACGCCTTCGATGGTAGTGGGAATGGTGAGGTTCAGGATCTCAAGCTGTTCGGTATCGCTATTGAGCAACTCACCCGATTGAATGGCCGAAATGATGCGACGTGTTGTCGGAATCGGGAATCGCTCACCGCCCTCTCCTACCGGTCCGCCGGTCCAGCCGGTGTTCACCAGATAAACCTGGCTATCAAACTCTTCGATTCGTTTCATCAGCAAGTCCGCGTACACGCCGGCCGGACGAGGGAAGAATGGTGCGCCAAAACAGGTGGAGAAAGTCGATTCGATATCGCCACTGCCTCCCGCCTCAGTAGAACCTACCCTGGCAGTGTAGCCGCTCAGAAAGTGATAGGCAGCGGCCTCTTTACTCAGGATGGCAACGGGAGGCAGCACGCCCGACACATCGCAGGTCAGAAACACGATCGATTTCGGTTCTCCGGCGCGGTTTTCCTCGACGCGCAGCTCGATATGTTCCCGCGGATAACAGGCACGGCCATTTTCTGTGATGCTGGTGTCAGTGTAATCAGGAATCCTGGTGTCCGGATCGATGACCACGTTCTCGATGATGGTGCCGAAGCGAATGGCGTTCCAGATCACCGGTTCGTTTTTGGCGGAGAGATTGACGCACTTGGCGTAGCATCCGCCTTCGACGTTAAAAACCACGCTCCTGCCCCAGCCGTGCTCATCGTCGCCGATCAGACGCCTGGACGGATCTGCCGAAAGCGTCGTTTTGCCGGTGCCGGACAGGCCAAAAAACAAAGTGACATCGCCTGCTTCATTCGCGTTGGCAGCACAATGCATCGGCAGCACATCCTTCTCGGGTAACAGGAAGTTCTGCACCGAAAACATTGATTTCTTCATCTCGCCCGCGTACTTCATACCTGCCAGCAGCACCTTGCGCTGGGCAAAGTTGATAATGACGGCCCCGTCGCTGTGCGTGCCATCTCGTACCGGGTCGCATACGAAATTCGCGGCGTTGAGGATCTTCCACTCTGCCTTGTGCTTCGGGTTGTAGGTGTCGGGCGCGATAAACAGTGACTGGCCAAAAATGCTGTGCCAGGCAGTTTCGGTGGTCATCTTGACGGGCAGGTAGTGTTCGGGATCAGCACCGACATGCAGGTTCGCGATGTAGCGATCCTTTTCGTACAGGTACGACTTGACCCGCTGCCAGAGGGCATCAAACTTTTCTGCGTCAAAGGGGCGATTCACCTGGCCCCACTCGATCATTTCAGAGGTACTGGGCTCGTCGACGATAAAGCGGTCAAGCGGGTGCCGGGAGGTTCGTTCACCCGTGTACACAACCAGCGCTCCGTTGTGCGCCAGCTGTCCTTCACCATCGCACAGTGCAATTTCGATCAGTCTGGCGATATCCAGATCCCGGTAGGCCTGAGCGGACTGCGTTTCGTCGATCGCGTGCATGGTGTGTCTCGTGGTGCCGAAGTAAGGCGCGATTATGCCAAAGATGCACGCGCGGTTGTAAACGACCGGGCCAGGTCGTGGTCAGGAATCTGGGCCGCGTTTGAAACTGTGAATTTGTCGGCGATCCCGCTTTGTCGGTCGTCCCTCGGTGACGATCGTCGCATTGGCGAGCTTTCTCTGGGCTGCCTCTCGAGTTCTCTTGTCCAGGCTTTCGGCGGTTTCCTCGTAGAGCTTTTGCGCCTCATCGGCACCCCTGCGCTGATCCGACAGCGCCTTGACGATCACAGTCTTTTCTTCCCAACCTTGCCGAATTCGCAGTTCTTCACCCACCTGGAGTTCCCGGCTTGGTTTGCCGCGGGCACCACCGATGTGAACCTTGCCGCCATCGATTGCATCCTTGGCCCGGGCTCGAGTGCGAAAAAAACGGGCCGCCCAAAGCCACTTGTCGAGTCGGACTCTATCCATCAGGGTATGGTATCAGTTAGGGTGCCGGCTCGGACGGCGAGATGAATATTTCGGAGAATATTCACTCAGGGTCAACAAGCGATACCGACGTTAACTTTCGCGCGCCAAAGGCGATTAAGCAGATATCAGAGTGAACAGGATGGAAGCAGAGCGGTTGCTGGATCAACTGGCGAAGATTGCGACCGGGGCGGGGCAGGCGATTCTGGATGTGTACAATGCGCGAGATTTCTCCGCCGCCGCCGGGGCCCGCAACAAACACGATGATTCACCCCTGACCGAGGCTGATCTGGCCGCTAACCGGATCATCGTGGAACAGCTGAAGGATGCCTGGCCCGACATTCCAATTCTGTCCGAAGAGTCTGATCAGATTGACGACCAGGTCAGACGCCAATGGCCACGACATTTCCTTGTCGACCCGCTGGACGGGACCAAGGAGTTCATCAGCCGGAACGGTGAGTTTACTGTCAACATTGCCCTGATCGAGTCAGGAAAGCCTGTCGCGGGTGTTGTCCATGTGCCTGTGACCGGGGTGACCTATGCTGGCGTGGCAGGCCTGGACGGGACTCCGGTGGCCTGGGTGCATGAAGGCGATGGACGACGATCGATTCGGACGAGAAGAGTAAATAAGCAAGCGCTTACTATCGTTGCAAGCCGGCGTCATGGTGGCGATGAGCTCAAGACCTGTCTTGACTTGCTGGGACGGCACTTCGCTGCGACGGAGACGGTCAATATGGGCAGCTCGCTCAAGCTTTGCCTGGTTGCTGCGGGCGAGGCGGATTTTTATCCCCGGCTTGCGCCGACCGCTGAATGGGATACAGCGGCTGCCCACGCTATCGTGCTCGCGGCGGGAGGGCAGGTTGTTGATACCTCATTCAGGCCGCTGGTGTATAACCAGAAGGCCGATTTGCTCAATCCCTTCTTCTATGTCATCGGAGATGTCGATTTCGACTGGCAAGCGCTATTGGGGCGCGCGGTTTCCTGACCTGCAAGACGATATAACGACCTGGTGCAGGGGAATCACGGTTGCTCGGGACAGGTGCCTGGGGAAGTTTTGGTCTCGGCTAGCCAAGCTGTATGCCGTATCCATCCTGCCGAGGAGAACACTGTATAAACATACAGCTTAGGCTAGCGAGGGTTCAAACTATACCGACAAAAAAAATGGGCTGGAAGGGCCGAAAAGTGGAGATTCCTTCTCGTTAACTGGCTTGACTTTTAGGAAACGAATCCAAGGTCCTGTTTTCACGCGTAAATCAATATGAACAATCGGTGGGTAACCGGTGGGTAACTCGACAAGATTTTTTTGCATCGTGTCTGATTAGCCGCTCGTCCATTTTCTGCGATCGAAGTGAGATGAATGGCAGGGTTATTGCACTGACCAAACCACATGCGTGTCGAAAAATTTCAATTTTTTGAATTAGTTATGGACAATCACGGATGTGGTACAGATAATGATTTGGCAGGAGCACGGAGGGCCCATGCTCAATCAGGCCTCGAAATTATAGGGTCTGGCGTCAATTTTGTACAGATTTGCGCGTGTAAGGGCTTTAAAACAAGAAGACTAGCACCATCTAGCTCCCCAGCAACGGAGGTCACTGCTTTCCTCAGATCCAAACACTGTAACCCAGACCGTCAGCCCCTTTCTTCGAACTACGGAGTTCGCCGCCTATGACAAACCATGCCACCGAGGGAGATTTCGACTCCATCCTTGATGACGAAAATCTCGATGACTCGCCCGAAGAACTCGACGCCCTGGGAGAAGCGCTGCTCGAGGACGACAGTGACGACGAGGATGAGGAAGGCAATTCGGACAGCTCCAGGCTCAAGCAGCTGATCGCTCTCGGTAAGGAACAGGGTTATCTGACCTACGAACAACTGACCGAGAAGCTGCCGGAGAGCATTACCGAGTCAGACGAATTCGAAAACGTCGTTCAGATGTTCGAAGAGATGGGTGTATCCATCTACGAAGAGGCACCGCAGGGCGACGCACTCAAGGAAGAAGATGATGCCAATGTCGATCCTGCGGCGCTGGCTTCCATCGATTCGGTTGTCGGCAAGACCATGGACCCGGTTCGCATGTATATGCGCGAAATGGGTACGGTGCCGCTGCTGACCCGTGAAGGCGAGATTGTCATTGCCAAGCGTATCGAAGAAGGCATCCGAGAAACCATGGCCATCCTGAGTCGTTATCCCGGCGTCGTCGAGCACGTGCTGGGTGAATACGACAAGGTGATGGAAGAAGAAGGCGATCTTGTTGCAATCCTGAGTGGATTTCTTGACCCTGAAGACTCCATCCCTGACATGTCAGACATTGCCGAGGCGAAGTCAAACGGCAACTATGAAGCCAGTGAGTCTGACGAGCCTAATAAGGGGCTGGATGAAGAGCTTGCCCATAAACGATTCAAGCTGATTCGCAGGCACCATAACGACGTCAAAAGGAAGATTGCCAAGCTCGGCCGCGCTGACGACAAGACCCAGGCGGCGTTTGAGAAGACGGCGGACGTATTCTCCACGCTGAAGCTGGTTCCTGCGGTGATGGACCCACTGCTGGAAATGGTGCGTCAGGATATGCAGACGATTCGTGATCAGGAAAAGATGATTCGCGATTTGTGCGTGGGCAAATCGAAGATGCCGAAGGATAAGTTCCTGTCGGTCTTCGTCGGCAATGAAGCCGACGTCAAATGGCTTGACCAGCATATCGAGCGGGGAGAATCCTATTCTGCTGCGCTCAAGCGATACCGGGTCTCGATTCGACATGCGATCAAGATCATCAGGCGCGTAGCAGATCGAACTGAAGTGTCTGTTGCGGAGATCAAGGACATCAACCGTCGTCTGTTCGTGGCCGTGGGCAATACCCGGGCGGCAAAAAAGGACATGATCGAGGCAAACCTCAGGCTGGTCATCTCGATCGCGAAGAAATACACCAATCGTGGTCTGCACTTTCTGGACCTGATTCAGGAAGGCAACATCGGCTTGATGAAGGCGGTCGACAAGTTTGAGTATCGCCGCGGCTTCAAGTTTTCCACCTATGCTACCTGGTGGATTCGTCAGGCGATTACCCGGTCAATCTCTGATCTTGCGCGAACAATTCGTGTGCCCGTGCACATGATGGAGACCGTGAACAAGCTAAACCGGCTGACTCGACAGTTGGTGCAGGAACTCGGCAGGTCACCGACGATTGAAGAACTCAGCGAGAAGATGGATCTGCCTGAGGACAAGGTACTCAAGGCACTCGATGTGGCGAAGCAGCCGATTTCTCTCGAAACACCAGTCGGCGATGACGACGACTCGACCATGTGGAATCTGGTCAGCGATACGTCGGTCGAGTCTCCCATGGACCACGCCACTGACGAAGGTCTCAAGGAGACGACGACGAACGTGCTGACGGCGCTGACCGAGCGCGAAGCCAAGGTGCTTCGAATGCGATTCGGTATCGATATGAACACCGATCACACCCTCGAAGAGGTGGGCCGCCAGTTCTCTGTCACCCGGGAACGGATTCGTCAGATCGAAGCCAAGGCACTGCGAAAACTGCGTCATCCTGCCCGTTCAGAACAACTCAGGAGTTTTATGGACGCCTGAGGGCGTCACACTCGTGAAATCAGCGGGGCAAGTTCATTGTCTGCGAAGGCAGCGGGATAAATTGAGCGCGGTGAAGACAGGCGACCTTAGGCAGGCTCAAAGAGCACTTGCACAAGAATCGCCTACCGCGGGTTGGTAGCTGCTCAAAACGTGCACTAAGGTATAGCAAAATGATCGTGCCGTCGAATTTCTGGCAGGAGTGAGGTCATTTCCTACGTCGAAGACCCCTCAGTTATCGCTGCGCGCAAGCCGAATTCGAGGGCTCGTCCCGCAAGGACCCGGATAGGAAGCAACGCCGTGCTGCTGGTTCTCTGGATCATCACCATGGTGAGCGTTAGATTTGTTGCGGTGTTGCTTCGAGTTCCGGGCGCTCACACCCTGCCGATGAAATTTCATCGCGGCGTTGCCAGGTTGTTCAATCTGCAGGTGACCTGTCAGGGCGAACTCAGGACGGAGTCACCGGTCATCTATGTCGCAAACCATGTCTCCTACCTGGATGTGTTTGTGCTGGGCTCGTTTCTTCCCGGGTCATTCATTGCCAAGTCAGAAGTGGCTGGCTGGCCCGTATTCGGCAAGCTCGCACGGCTGCAGAACACCTTGTTTTTCGAACGTAATCAACGACGGGCGGCGGAGCAGGTGAAGACCATGCGGGAATACCTGGCGGGTCGGAACAACCTGATCCTGTTTCCGGAAGGGACCAGTACCCCGGGGGCGCACGTCGAACCATTTCGTAGCAGCCTGTTTGCGGCGGCGGAGACGGTGCCCGACGGTGTTGACGACGTCTGGATCCAGCCGGTCACGACCGCCTACTGCGACTATGATGGACAGCCGATGTCACAGGCGGAGCGAGACTACTATGCCTGGTACCTGCCCATGACCTTTCTCCCACACTTCGCCAATGCCATGGGGCTGAGGCGTGCTGGCGTGAAGCTGGTCTTTCACGAACCTGTATTGATGTCTGACTTTGAGACGCGCAAGGCTTGCGCGCAGCATTGTGAGAATGTCGTGCGCGCCGGACTCGAGACGGCGCTCTCCGAGCCGTGAACGCAGCGTTGCTTCGCAGCCTGGGCGCGGCGATCGCAGGTTTTTGTGCCTACGGCGGCTGGGCCTACTGGGTCAATATGGACTTTGGCGCCGATATGGGGTTGCGGGCGGGACTCGTGCAGGGTAGCTGGAGTTTCATTCTGACGCTAACCATGACGCTCGGTATGGAATTACTTCTGGTTCGCCTGCATGCCACCGGCTGGGCGGAACTGTTGACCCTGGTGGTCACGGTGGCGTTCCTTTTTGCCGGCTCGTATTTCGTCAACTGGCTGTTCGGTACGCCGGAGATTCTGATGACGATTCTGCCCGGATTTCTGATTGGCAGTATGTATTCGGCTATCTACATTTATGGCCGGCGCGCGCTGGCATCTGAAACCGGGTCGGGCAGGGAATAATTCTGGCCATCGTTCCGGTCTGATCCCATACTGGATCTAAAAACAGGCGGCACTGGCGTGCACGACATAGACAAGCCGACGGCGGATTTTGGTGCGACACCGATGACCCCCATTGCGGCGGGCAAGTATGAGGTGCGCCTGGCCCGTACGCCAGCGGAGATCACGGCCGCGCAGAATCTTCGCTATCGCGTCATGTATCAGGAAAAGGGCGGTCGTCCTTCCCTCGACAAGGTCCGGTATCAGTCAGATGCTGATGAATGGGATGCCCGCGCGTGCCATGTCATTGTCGTCGATACTGCTGAACCCGCCACCCGGGTTGTCGGTACCCTGCGCCTGGTCAGCAATCTCTGCCTTGATCCCGCCCAGCGGTTTTACACGGAGCAGGCGTTTGATATCTCGGGCCTGCGAGCGCGATATCCAAGCATCCTGGAACTGGGTCGATTCTGTATCGAACCGGCGGGGCGTCAGGGCGTGATCCTGATGCTGATCTGGAAATTCACGATGCAGTTTATTGTCGACAATCGAGTTGACGTCATGATCGGCTGCGCGTCTTTTCCTGGCATGGACCCGCACGCCCACCGGGAAGTTCTTACCTATCTCTATCAGCATAATCTCGCGCCGGAATCCCTCCGGCCCAAGGCGATTCCGGTGGATCATGTTCGGCTCGCAGAACTGGCCGATACCGACGCTGGTTGGCATGAGGCGACCCGCGATATTCCGACATTGCTGCGTGGCTATCTGAAGCTCGGCGCGAAAGTCAGCGACTCGGCGATCATTGACCCCGTTTTCAACACGACGTTTATTGCCATCTATGTGGTAGCAAGCGACATGTTGCTTGAATCCACCGTCCTAAATACCATCTCGCGCCGGCAACATTAGCTCGATCTGAACTGGTCGTGGGCGGCATCAAGTTGGCGTTGGCTGGCAGCAACCCTGGTGAGAACCTCCGATAGTGAGGCGATGTTCATGGCATGATCGCGATGCTCGTGGGCGATTTCTGCCAACAGTCGTCCGTGTTGAAAAAAGATGCGATAAGCATCCTTCAGCCGATACGCGGGATCGAACATGTTTGTCGGCAGCGATGCCACGCCGTTGACTTCGATAACGATGAACTCGCCTCGCCGGAAGGCATTTTCGTCAGCCGCTTTGACATCGAGACGGCCGAAATTGAATCCGGGCTGACTGTCACAGAATGCGAAGATATTGCGTTCCAGGTCCCGGCTCACCAGGTGTGTATCGTCGGTAAACCTGCAGCCCATGGTGTGCGAGCCGATGAAAGAAAGCTGTACCTCCTCGCCATTCGCCGGTACGCGACGGGTATCCTGATCGGCGAGAAACAGCTGCCAGTGGGGAGTAAACCTGGGGTGTGCAATCGCCAGTTCGGCGATGGACGAAACACCGTCGCCGGTCACCGTGGGAAAGTGTTTGCGGTTGATTCCCGTGATTCGGTTCACGCCCTTTTGTCGAACGAAGAACACACCGTACTCAAAATTGTTCGCGGTGTACTTCTGCAGCAGGTAAGGACCAATGGTCCGATCGATTTTTTCGTTCAGTATTTGTTCCGTATCGGCTCGTGTCACGCCCTTGCCGACGTTGCCCTGATCGGGCTTCAATACAACGGGCAGCCCGGAACGCCGAACGAACTCCGCCCCAATTCGACGCTTCTCGGTGCGTGTCGCATTCCCGGGAATGCGGGTCGTCATGGGAAATCGGGATTGATCGAAAGCAAGTTGGGTCTGGTACTTTGAACCGATGCCGATTTCGCCGTGGTCCAGCGCCCAGTTGGCCTTGGCGAGAAAGCGGGGCGGTAGCCCAAGCCGGAGACATTGCCAGGCCAGATAAAGGTAATAGGGTGCCTCGAACAGTCTCGGGTTCCAGAATTCGTAGGGTCGAGTGAGTGACATGTCGGTTTTTGCCACAGCCATTCCAGCTGTTTTTCCATGGCCTGGAAGATAGTCACAATATCCGAAGATCCCTGTGACTCAAACGCAAACAATTTCGCACCCGTCCGGTCTGAAAGTATCGAGAGCACAGTGCGACGATGCAGATGTCAGTGATGAACCAGACCGCGGTGGTGACCGAGCGGCCCGAAATTGTGTCAAACAAGGTTACGCTGGCAGCGTTTCTCGAGGTGCTGAATCGGGTTGATGATGATCAGCTGACGCGGTGCTCCGATACGTTTCCCAGCAGCACGATCGGCAAACATATTCGCCATGTGATCGACTTCTATCGATGTTTCCTGGATGGCCGTGATGACGGTCGCATCGACTATGATGCACGCCCCCGGGACGTGGGGCTGGAAACCGACCGCTTACAACAGCTTGACGCGCTGGCAGGCCTGGAATCTGATCTTTCGGCCATCGCCGATCTGAAAACAGGGCTGCAGATTGTCTCAATATGCGAAGACGGCGCCTTGAGTCGTAGTCGTAGCACCGTTGCCAGGGAACTCGTGTTCCTCCACAGTCATTCGACGCACCATCTGGCGATTGTGGTCATGCTGATGCGGGAGCTTGGCCTGGAAACAGAAGCGGGTTGGGGACTCGCGCCATCTACGCGTCTGTTTCTTGAAAACTCCTGAAAGCGCCATAAAAAAGGGCGGCTCGAAAGCCGCCCTGGAACCAACAACGCAGGTTTCCTAGAATTGATTCATGGTGTTGTCTTTGCCCCCGGCAAGCAGCGCGTTCTCACCAGCAAAGTATTCCTTATGGTTGTCACCGATCGTGGTACCCGCCATTTCCTGGTGTTTGACCACGTTCATGCTGCGACGAATCTCGGTACGCTGGACGCCTTTCACATAGGCCAGCATGCCGTCGTCGCCGAAGTATCCTTCGGACAAGGTATCCACACCCAGCGCTGTCTCATGGTAGGTCGGCAACGTGATGAGGTGGTGGAAGATTCCTGCGTCCCTGGCGGCATCCTTCTGGAATGACTGAATCTTGTCATCCGCAACTTTTGCCAGTTCGGTGTCATCCAGGGACACGTCCATCAGCCCCTGTGGGTCGGCTGCCGGGTCAGGGTATTGAGACATATCCTTGCCTTCAGCCTTCATTTCCTCATACACCTGCTCGCGGAATTTGAGTGTCCAGTTGAATGATGGCGAGTTGTTGTAAACCAGTTTCGCGTCTGGGATTTCCTTACGAACGGCATTGACCATCTCCGCGATCTGGGCAACGTTGGGCCGTTCGGTTTCGATCCAGAGCAGATCGGCACCATGACGCAGACTGGTGATGCAATCGAGCACAACCCGATCGATGCCGGTACCTTCGCGGAACGAGTACAGGCCATTATCCAGGCGGACAGGTTTGACCAGTTTGTCTTTCTTGTGGAACACGATGTCGTGTTCCTGCAGCTCGCTGACGTTGCTGACTTCTTCAACTTCAAGGAAGCTGTTGTACTGGCTGGCAAGGTCGCCAGGTTCTTTGGAGACAGGTACTTTTTGCGTCAGTCCTGCACCCAACGAGTCGGTACGTGCGACGATAACGCCGTTGTCGACGCCGAGTTCCAGGAAGGCATATCGCACGGCGTTGATCTTGGAAATGAAATCTTCGTGCGGCACCGTGACCTTACCGGCCTGGTGACCACACTGCTTCACTTCCGACACCTGGTTTTCAATCTGAATGGCACAGGCGCCCGCCTCGATCATTTTCTTGGCCAGCAGGTAGGTTGCTTCTTCGTTACCGAAGCCGGCATCGATATCCGCGATGATCGGCACCACGTGTGTTTCGAAATTATCGATGCGATCGATAATGGCAGATTCATCCTTGCCGGCTTCACGTGCCTCATCCAGCTCCGTGAACAGACGCTCAAGTTCAACGGCATCTGCCTGTTTCAGGAAGGTGTAGATTTCTTCGATCAGCGCAGGCACGGATGTTTTTTCGTGCATGCTCTGGTCGGGTAGCGGACCGAATTGGGAACGGAGCGCGGCGACCATCCAGCCGGAAAGATAGATGTACTTCTTGTCGAGCGTTCCCCGGTGACGCTTGATGGCGATCGCTTTTTGTTGCGCAACGAAGCCGTGCCAGCAACCCAGCGACTGCGTGTACTTTGCAGGGTCCTTGTCGTAATCCGCCATGTCGCGGCGCATGATGTCGGCGGTGTACTGCGCGATATCGAGTCCGGTAGCAAAACGATTTTGCAGTTTCATACGCGCAGCGTATTCGGGGTTGATACCCATCCACGTATCGTTGTGTTGGTCCCTCAGTACCTTGAAAGCTTCGACTTCCTTGAGGTAGGGAGAGATAATGGCTTTCGGGTTGGCGGCCATGTGAGAATCTCCTGAAATAGCACTCTGTTCTTTAGCGGCTGGGAAATCTACCAACCACCGAGGTAGAAGTTAATGGAATATTTGTACACTAACGTATTCCGGCTATTCAACGATACAGGCGGAGCCTGATTGCCGGACTGACAGGGATACATCGACCAGGCACAATGGTCAAACCTTGCGTTTATGGTGCGCTGCAATGGACCTGGCCGGGCGCCAGGCGGGGTAGCGCCGGGTATTGCGTTACTGCGATGACGCCCCGTTCGAAAACACCGGCGACTGGAAATCGGCAGGCTTTACAATCAGCACGTCAGCGGACAGGAAGTCCAGCACCTTCTCGGTCGTGTTGCCGATAAACACATCTGCCAGGAGGCTTCGGGATATTGCGCCCATCACAACGACATCGGCGCCGATGTCGGCTTCCACCGTGGACAAAGCGAACTCGGGCGATTCTTCGGTCAGGACCTGCTGATCCGCTGGTACATCAAAGTCCGCCATTAACCGGTCAAAAGCTTCCTGGTGGTCCTTTTTCACCTGCGCCAGTCTGTCGTCGGGCAGCGGAGTTGAGGTAAAAGAGTGAACTGCCCAGAGTGTGCCACCGGTCAGGGTGGCCAGGTCTGAACCCATCTCAAGCAGTCGATGATCCAGCCCGCTGGGTTTATGTCGCGCGTGTTTCGGGTCGACGGCAGCCAGGACCACCGGATCCTTGGCCCAGGGTTTCTCTTTCACCAGCAGCAGGGGTATGGGGCAACAGCGAACCAGTTGCCAGTCGTTGTGCGTCAGCAGCATGCGCGACAGGGCAGAGTGCTGGCGGGTGTGGACGATGATCAGGTCGGCACTGATATCGACCGCGGTGTGAATGACGGTTTCGTAGGCCGGGTGCCCCCAGACAGCCATCGTGTCAACGCTGAGGCCTTCGTCCCTGAGTTTTGTAGCGAGGCTCTCAAGTTCCTGCTTTCGTTCGGTCAGCAATTCCTCGCGCAGCTTCGGTAGTTCTGCGGCATCGAAGTAGTAGCCTTCCACCAGGTACTGGGTGTACTCGCAGGTCATCAGTGTGATGTTGAAATCTGCGAGCCGGGCAAGGGTCAGGACCTTGTCGAGCGATGGTTGATCTTCCTGGTCAGGGTCCAGTACGACCAAAACATTGTTGAGATCAAGCACGAGTCCTTCTCCTTTTGACAGCTGGGGTTATGTTAACGGTCGCCTTCGCAGTGCTTCTTGATGCGGATCAAAGTTCGCCATCGAAGCGAAAGCTACCTATCTGTAGTACTCGTCGGCCGCAGTTCCACTGGCATGGCGTTGTCTCGTCCGCCGATCACCACTGAAATAAACTGATCGCCCCAGGTGTACTTGTCGCGCATGAGCTGGTTGATGATATCCCGCAGTTCCGGTCTTGAGATGGCGAGATAATCAGCGGATTGCCCACCGCGCTTCACCGTGACCCTGGAGGTCTCGCTAAGTCGTTTATACCAGCCGGCTGCTCCCGTCCCGCTACGCAGATACTGGCTGCCGTTGTGATCCACGATCCACAGCCGGGTGGTTTGGGGCGCGCCGCTGTCATCGAGGGTCGTGAGTTCAATCACTTCGATGCGTTCTGCTGCGGCTCGCTCAAGCGCGACAAAAGCGACGGCGAGTATGAGCAGAACTGCCAGCGTCCAGGTGACGATCTTCATGCACCACTCCGTATGTTGCACCCAGCTGCCAATATACTGCTGGTATGGGGTCAATCCAATCAGGCTTGTTGCGATTGCTTTCTCGGGTCGAACGAGAAGCTGTCGCGCAGCGTTTCAAACGCTGCCTTTGCCGCAGGCATCGAGACATCCGGATTGACAATTTTCAGTGTCACAATCTGATCGCCTCCGCCAAGTCCTCGTCCTTTCAGCCGAAGCTTGCGTCCGGACTGGCTGTTTGGCGGCACCTTGAGATTCACGGTACCCCCCAGCGTCCTGACGGGAACGGTCGTACCGAGGGCCGCTTCCCAGGGAGAGACGGGAAGCGTCAGCATGACGCTGTCGCCCTCGATACTGAACTCGGCGTGAGGTTCCAGTTCGATCTTCAGGTAAAGATCACCGCCGTCAGGCGCCTGGCCACGAAGTCGCAGTTCTGTCCCTGGTTTGATCCCCTTCGGCACCTTCACCGAGATGGTTTTGCTGTTACCCGGCGTCTCGATCCTCAGCTGTCGACTGGCGCCACGATAAGCTTCTTCCAGCGAAACGCTGAGTGCGTGTGTTGTCGGCCGGGACGGCTGACGGGGCCTGTGGTCTTCGAACTGGCCGAATCCGGAGAATCGGCCCTGGTCGCCAAAGATGGATCGCAACAGATCGGCAAATTGATCTTCCGCGGAGAAATCACCATCAAAATTGAAGAACTGACCGCCAGTACCGCGAAACTGGTTTGGATTGTTGACGTAGGCGCGAAGCTCATCGTATTCAGCGCGCTTGTCGGCGTTGCGCAGGACTTCGTACGCTTCACTAACTTCCTGAAATCTGCTCTGGGCGTCCGCTTCGTCGCTGACATCAGGATGATACTTGCGGGCCAGTTTTTTATAGGCGCGCTTGATCTCCTCGGCCGTTGCCGAAGGCTCGATTCCCAGTACCTTGTAGTAGTCCTTGAAGTCCATGTCTTTTCAGTCTGCGTATCAGGGCTAATATCGGGTGCAACTGCAAACTTTCAAGGGCGTCCATTCATCCCTTTATTCAGCCGTAGTTCAGCCTGTGGCATGCAACATCGGGTGATCTCAACGGGAGTTGTGTGATGAAAAAGCTATTGGTCGGGCTACTGGTACTGGCGGGGTGTGCCAATGAGCCGATTGTTGATACCAAAGGCGTCAACCCGGCTCAGTATCAACAGGACCTCGCGGAATGTCGTGAGTATGCTGCCCGGGTGGATACTGGAACGGCTGCAGCGACGGGTGCGGCAGTCGGAGCGGCAGTGGGCGGCGTTCTGGGGGCCGTGATTGGTGACAGTGATGATGCCCAGCGCGGCGCCGGCGTTGGTGCTGTTTCGGGTGGCACCAACGCTGCTCTCAGCGCGGAGGAACGAAAGCGACGTGTCCTCTATAACTGCCTCAGGCAACGTGGTTACAAGGTCCTGGGCTAGTCACGTCGACTTGTTAATGGTCACATTTGGAGTATCGTCATCATGTCATGATGGCGATCCGAACCTATCTGGGTAGATGCCTGTTTTTGATCGCGCTGACAACAGTCAGTGTTCCGGTGACAGCCGAGCTCAACGCCTGGGTACTGGGAAGCTTCAGGGACAAAAGCAATGCCGAGGCGGAAGGGCGACGGCTCGCCCGATTGCTTGATCGAAACGTCGACATCTATATGGCGGAAGAGCGAGGTCTCTGGCGTGTTGTGACCGATCTGCGAGGACTTTCGCGTGAGGCGCTGGTGCAGGCCGGACTCGACGCCTGGCGTGTTTCCCGATCGCTCGGGGCCGTGGAGAGCATTGCGAAAACCATTCCCCCAGCTGTCGAAAAGATTTCTGAACAGCCTGAACAGAGAGCGGCGCAGATGGCTGAAGCGTTCGTCGAGGTCGAACCCGGTGAAACCGTCGTCGAATGGTGCGATCGAATGGGCCGTAAGGCGCCAAAGGCGTGTGACCCTGCCGTGTTGCAACAACTGCAGCTCCTGAGTGAGCGGGTCATGACGGCATCGAAGAGATTGTCAGTGGCTTGCAGTGACAGTGATTCCGAGGTTGGCCGCCAGATCTGCGATCGGTGGCGCTCACGCGGCGCCAGTGTGCGCTAGTCAGTCTGCTTCAACTCATCCCGCATGGCGCGAATCGATTCAGATGCCGGTGCAAGTTCGAGCGCCAGCTCCAGCGCCCTTAGTGCATCTTCTTTTTGACCCAGTTTTTTGAATACCAGTGCTCGATTGAAATGGGGGACATGGGCCGGCCTGGCGTTGAGTTCGATTGCCCGGTCAAAGTCAGACAGGGCGCCCTGAAAATCGCGCATGTAGTATCGAGTATTGCCTCGATTGATGTAGGCCACAGCGAGATCCGGCATCAACGAGATGGCCTCGTCATGGTCCTGCAATGCGGCCGTGTAGTGACCCTGACGGGTGCGAAGAATGCCTCGATTTGACAGTGTTGCGGCGAGGTTCCTGGGCGTCATATTGCCGCTTCGGATCGCTTCGTTGCAGGCTTTAAGATCGTGAGCGTGAAACAGATTGTCGGCACGGCTGCTTTCAAAGCAAAGATGTGCGTCCGTTGAACCGAGAATCGAAGCGCTCTGACCGCCCAGCAACACAATGGTGAGCAATGAAAATACGGCGGCAGTCATGGCTGGAGTCTCGCGACAATCGTACCCGTTCCCTCATCGGTCAGTCGAAATACAAATTTGATCTCAACATCTTCAACCGACGTCGGCGAGCCATTGATTGTCCGGGGGCTGAACTTGAACTTGTCGATGGCGCTCAGTGTCGCATCGTCGAAAATCCGGTCGGGAACTGACTCGGTAATGACAGGATTCAGTACAGTACCGTTGGATCTGACGCTGAAACGAACGACCACGAATCCCTCGATTTCACGTTGTGCTGCGCGGGCCGGATAGGCGGGTTCTGCGATGTACAGAGGCATCAGTTCGGACACGGGTGGCGCGATCTCAACCCCATCGTGCCGGTCGATGATGTCGCCGGATGACTTCCAGTCAGGTCGGACCGCCCTCGGCAAAGCGGGTGTCGTCAGGACGGCTTTCGGAGCATCCAGACCATCCAGCAGGGCGCGAGTCGGCAGTTCCCTTTCCTGCCGACGACGTCGCGCATCGGGTTTTGTCCTGGTGGAATGAACGAGAGCGATTCGCGGAGTTAGTTCGGGATCAGGTCCACCTGGCCTGGCGTCTATCAGAAACACCATTGTCAGAAAGCACAGCAGGGTGGTAACCAGTGCCCCGGCTGTGACCAGTGAATACTTCAGTACCAGCGTGCCTTGCCCCATTGATGACTGCCTCGCTGCTCTCTGCAGAGGTTACACCCCGTCGGGTTGGCTTCGCCAGCTCACCGCGTGTATGTTCTCGTTCAAATACCCAGCGGAGTTTGAAATGAGTGAGGCGCTTCCCAGGCAGTTTCGGCAGATCCAGTCCAACATCACGTCCGATGGCCAGCTGGAGGTTTCTCTGGGTTCGGCAGCCATGCCTGAACTGCGTCCTGACGATGTGCTGATACGGGTTGAAGCGACTCCGATCAACCCATCGGATCTGGGCCTGCTGATTGGCCCTGCTGACCTGTCAACGGCCCGCAACCTGGGTACGGAAGATTCGCCGCGAGTGGTCGCTGATTTGCCACCCCAGATTGTCAGCCAACTGGCGACCCGGGTCGATAAGCCGATGCCGGTGGGCAATGAGGGCGCCGGTACGGTGGTTGCTGCTGGCGAATCCCCGGACGCACAGGCGTTGCTCGGTCGGGTGGTCAGTGTCGCAAACGGTGCAATGTACGCAGAATATCGAAAGGTCCGGGCCAGTCATTGTCTGGTGCTCGAAGCAGGCACGACGGCAGAGGAAGCCGCATCCTGTTTTGTCAATCCGATGACAGCGCTCGCCATGGTGGAAACGATGCGGCTTGAAAACCATATCGCACTGGTTCACACGGCTGCGGCGTCTAACCTTGGCCAGATGCTGGTAAAGATCTGTCTGGCCGATGACATCGAACTGGTCAACGTCGTTCGCCGGGAAGAACATGTTGCCTTGCTCAAGGCGCTCGGTGCGACTCATGTTGTCAACAGCACGTCGGAAAACTTCGAGGCAGATCTCGCAGATGCACTCGCCGAGACCGGGGCGACGATCGCGTTCGATGCCACCGGTGGCGGCTCGCTGGGGGGGCAGATATTGGCTGCCATGGAAGTGGCGGCTTCGAGAAATGCGACCGAGTTCAGCCGCTACGGATCGGCGACTTTCAAACAGCTCTATATTTATGGCGGTCTTGATACAACGCCGACGACCTTCAGGCGAAACTTTGGCATGTCCTGGTCCATGGGCGGGTGGTTGCTGCGTCCGTTTTTGGAACGAGTCGGGCCCGAGGTTGCCGAAGCCATGCGGCAAAGGATTGCGCGAGAAATCCGTACGACTTTTGTCAGCCAGTACTCAGACAAGGTGTCGCTCGCCGGCGCGCTGAGTATCGATGCGATGAGGGCATACCACGCAAAGGCCACCGGTCGAAAGTTCCTGATTTGTCCGCAGCAATAGGAGTCCTTGCATGAAGCCTTTCCTGATGCTTGTTTGCCTGATTGGTTATTGTGGTGCTGCCATGGCCGCGCCGGAAGTGGGTGATATGGCCCCGGATTTTGAATTGATTGGATCGGATGGACAGGTACATCGACTGAGCGAATACCGTGGCAGGCAGGGGGTGGTGATTGCATTTTTCCCGAAAGCCTACACCGGTGGTTGTACGATTGAATGTAAGGCGTTACGGGACAGCAGTCGAGAGATTGAGAACTACAACGTTGCCTACTTCATGGCGAGTACGGATGAACCGGAAGACAACCGCGGGTTTGCCGAGCAAAACGACGCACCCTTTCCCATTCTGTCGGACCCCGGCAAGGAACAGATCGGTGCCTATGGTGTTCTGTCTGAACGGGGTCTCGCCAGGCGCTGGACCTTCTATATTGACGACAAAGGCATCATTCGGCTGATTGACAAAACCGTCGACCCGAAACGGGCCGGCATTGATCTGGTCGAGAACCTGGACGCCCTGGGCTTTGAGCGCCGTCAGTCAAGTTGACGCAGAGCTGATCGAGATTCCCGGCGGACAGCTGACGCTGTGTCAATCATGGATGCCCGATCGCGACGCTGAAAATCTTTTCCTGCAGCTTCAGGACGAGTTGGTCTGGGAGTCGTCGACGATTCGGTTGTTTGGCAAAGCGCACAAGATTCCAAGACTCAACGCCTGGTATGGGGACCCTGGCGCCGCCTATACCTACTCACGAATTCGATTTGAACCCAGGCCATGGACCCCTTCGCTGGCAGATCTGAGAGCACGCATCCAAGAGGCGACGGGGTACCGGTTCAATGGTGTGCTGGCGAATCTTTACCGTGATGGTCGTGATTCCAATGGCTGGCATAGCGATGACGAGCCGGAACTGGGTGCCAGCCCGGTGGTTGCGTCATTCAGTCTGGGCGCTGAACGAGGGTTTCATCTTCGTCACCGGTACCTCGCTGATGCTGACCGAGTGCGGCTGGTATTGCAAAGTGGCTCACTGCTGTTGATGTCCGGTGAAACGCAAAAAAACTGGATGCATCAGGTTCCGAAAACGAAACGGGTGGTAGGTCCAAGAATCAACCTGACCTTTCGCTATGTCATCTAACGCATCTTTTAACGAGTGTTCGTGATGCGGTCTGTCACTTCCGCCAGGAATCTCGGTTTGTATTCCTGGTAGACGCAGGATGAGTGCGGCGTAATAAAAACGTTAGGTGCGGACCATAGCGGTGAATTTGCCGGGAGCGGTTCTTCTTCAACCACATCAAGAAATGCGCCGCCGAGTCTGCCGATATGCTGCACGAGATCGTCGCAGGGCAAGGCGTTGCCCCGCCCGAAATTATAGATAAAGGCGCCATTGCGACAGGCGTCGAGTTTGGCCAGATCGAAAAAACCGTTGGTCTGATCAGTGCCCGGCAATAACAATACGATGTGGTCTGCCAACGGCAGATGATCGAAGATGCCGTCGATTCCGATGGCCTGGCCCTTGGCACTTGTGCGAACGCCGGTAACCTTGACGCCAACTCGTTTCAGCAGATCACCGCAGCGTTGACCGATGTGACCGTAGCCAATGATCAGCGCTGTCTGGCCGGCGAGTAGCCGGTTATCTGCCTGAAGATTTCTGTTCCACTGACGGCTCCGGAAGTTATCCGTCATTCGTATCATCTGCTGATTCATGAACAGCATCGCACCGAGCAGGGATTCACTTAACAGCTCACCGTGAAAGGTGCCGTGAACAACCCTGGTGCGGCCGAGTGGATCGGCAGCAACCCAATCGTCACCGGCGGCGGGTGTAAAGATGGTGCGCAGCCGGGGAAACTCGTCGTACCATTTTGGATCAAAGTGCCAGGTCAGCAGTACATCAACGTTCCTTGCCTGCTGCAGAAGGGACTCGTCACTGTCGTGATGAACGATGGTGCTTTCGGGCAGGGCCGATACGAGGAGATCAAAGTCAGGTGGCTTGAAATCAAAGGCCGTAACCTCGTTCCGTAATAGCGTGTGCACATTCATCGCGGCCATTATAGAGGTGAGGGCGAAAAAAAGGGGCGATCATGATCACCCCCGCGTTTATTACGCTTGTTCTTAGAAGAACTGACTTGTGAACGTCACACCCATGATCCGGGGTTCGTTCACGAAGGTCGCATTATTGCTGATATCGAGTCCGCCCTGGATGTTTTCCTGATCGGTGATATTGCGCCCGAACACGTAAGCTTCCCAGGCACCGCTGGCTGCCCGATAGCCTAACTGTGCACCGAGCTCGTACTGATCGTCAGTAAAGAACTCCGCAGACTCGTACAGGAATATGTTGGTTTTGCCCTGCTGTGCATAGTCGATGTACGCAAAGACTTCACCACTGCCCATCGGGAAGAAGAGCTCGCCGGTAACATTGAGCGTGTACTCGGGCGCGTTGGGGAACGGGTTGCCGTCGATAAAGGCGAAGCCGTTAACGTCCTGGCCGTCCAGCACTGTGCAGCTGACGCAGACGCCGACGCGGAGCGGGCCATCACGTATTTCAGTTTCGCTGGTTGCATAGCTGGCGGACAACTCGAAGTTATCGCCGATCAGGAATCGGCCTTCCAGTTCGATACCGTCTCCTCGTCCGCGTTTGGCGTTCAGAATCGAGATGGTGTTGGTGCCACTGCCACCGACGGCGGTGAGTTGCAGGTCATGAACGAGATAGGCATAGGCGGCACCGCTCAGCTCTCCCCGGCCGTTGAACAGGCGCTGCTTGAAGCCTATCTCGAAGGCATCGCTGGTCTCTGATGTGGCCGTTGAGGGCGGCGCACCAAAGGCAATATCCCTGCCTTGAATGGTCGGCGCCTTGAAGCCATTGGCGTAGCGGGCATAGATGCTGGTGTTATCCGTCAGCCGGAAATTCAGCGCCAGATCGCCGCTGACCTGGTCATCTGCAAGATCGATATTGTAGCCAGGCGCCACCAGGCTCTTCTCGTCATCTGAATAGCGCAGTCCGCCAATCAGGTCGATCTGATCACTCAGCGGGATGGTTGCCTGACCGAAAATCGCCCAGGCCTGGTTACTGTGTTCAACAGTGGTTGGCGGAGCAAAGAACGGATTGGTGACGGCGGACACGTCAGCGTCGAAATAGAACAGTCCTACCTGCCAGTCGAACCCATACTCTGCAGATGCATCGTTCGCCAGGCGGAACTCCTGGGTAAACTGCTCAACATCGGCTCGATCCTCGGATTCTGCATCGAACAGGATAAACCCGGGGCCCATGGGCCCGGGCAGTGAGGACGAACCGTAACCGCCATCGATATCGCCACGACTGTAACCGTCGGCGGATTCAAAGGCGGTAATCGAGGTCAGCGTCATGCCCTCATAGTTGTAAGCGATCGTCAGGCTGCCGCCGTTGGCATCGTACTCCTGGGGGTTATTTGCGCCAGCGTCAAAGAACACCACATCCCGGTCGAAGTTTTCGTTGAGTTCATTGCTGCCTGCGGTGAGCGTGTTGGCCCGAAAGATCGATGCTGTTCCGTCGAGGGAACGGGCATGCACGTTGACCAGTACTGACAAATCGACACCCTGGTAAAGAATCTGGCCGCGCACGGCAGATTCCTGGATATCACCTGTGACGCCGCTTTCGCCGGTGAATGCGTTGTTGATGTACTCCCCGCGATTTTGTGACAGCACCGAGACTCTCGCCGCAACGTTGTCGGCGATTGCGCCGCTAATCGCTCCTTCGAAATTGACGGTGTCCAGATTACCGACATCGAGACTGATGTAAGCGTCATTTTCCATCGTCGGTTTTCGGCTGACCAGCTTGACGACTCCTGCAGTGGTGTTGCGCCCGAACAGGGATCCCTGAGGTCCGCGGGAGACTTCGATGCGATCCTGGTCGAAGATCGGGAAGCTTTTCAGGATGACGTTTTCCATCACGACGTCGTCCATGACCACAGACACAGGTTGTGAAGCAGCCACGTCGAAGTCGATGTTGCCAAGGCCCCGTATGTAGAAGCGGGGAGCGACACGACCGTTGGATGACTCGACGTAAAGACCGGGTATGCGATTGGCCAGCGCCCTGATATCCGCACCACCGTTGAATAGCGAGTCAAGCTGCCTGCCGGCAGTACTGGTGACCGAGATCGGTACGTCGCGGGTGTTCTGTTCGCGTTTTTGCGCGGTGACGATGATTTCTTCCAATGTATCCGCGTAGCTGAAAGGGGCCAGCACAATGAGGGCCAGCGTCAATAAACGTACAGCCGATCGAATCATCGAGCGAGTCTCCTTGACAGTAAGGTGAGTGTTATTAGCTTAACCAATGAATTTTAAAGAATCAGTAGTTCTCGGTCGGGAATGTCCTGATCCAGCCTGAAGCAGGCACCTTGTCAGTTGGTGTCGATCAGTGCCACGGGCAGGTGCTCGAGTCCCCGGAAGAAGGGATTCCCCTGCCAGGCGGGCAGGGGATCGAGCAGTGCAATCCGCTCGAAGGCCAGCAGGTGCCTGAAGACGATCCTGGCTTCCAGCCGTGCGAGCATCAGCCCCAGGCAAAGATGGATGCCATAACCAAACGATAGGTGGGTCGAGGTGCGTCTGATGTCGAAATCGTCAGGGTTCTCGAAGATCTCGGGATCCCGATTGGCGGCGCCCAGACTCACGACAATCATCTGTCCGGCCCGGATCGACTGGGTTCCAATGCGGGTGGCGTGCCTGGCGAACCGGATCGTCATTTGCACGGGTGGTTCGAAGCGCAGCATTTCCTCAATAGCCTGGGACAGCAAAGCAGGGGTCTGGCGAAGCTGGGATAGGGCTTCAGGATGAGTCAACAGCAGATACAGACCGTTGCCAATCAGGCGCGTAGTGGTCTCATGGCCCGCCGCCAGTAGCAGGATACAGGTCGCGATGATCTCCTTGCGACTGAGTTGATCGTCGGCCTGCTGTGCACTGACCAGTTGCGAAATGAAGTCGTCTCTTGGCTGCGCGGTTCTCTCGTCAATCAGGGTCGATACGTATTCCCGCATCTCCCGTTCGGCGCGGGACGCTGCGGCGACACGCCCGGGAGAACCAATCAGTGTGGCGCCGGTCAGTTTGTGAGACCAGTCCAGTAGCGTTGGCAGTTCGGCCTCAGGAAGACCCATCATTCGGGCGATGACGATTGCAGGCAGTGGTTCTGCTAACGCGCTGATAACGTCGCAATGTTCCTTGTCGACCTCCCCCAGCAATCGCTCTACAGTCTGTTCAATAAATGGCGCCAGCGAGTCGATATAGCTCTTGGTAAATCCGGAGGAAACGAGTCGCCTGAGGCGCGTGTGCGCAGGAGGGTCCTGATTGAGTAGCGGCGGGTTGTCGAGAAACGGCACAGGCTCGCCACCGGTTGAGGCGCGTAACAGGCGAGAGATAAATCTTCCCTGGCGCAGGTCATTGCTGAAGTCCGGACTACGCAGAACCTGCTGGGCTTCTCGGTATCCGATGACCAGCCAGCCGCGGTTGGCAAGGCTGCGAAGCACAGGGCCGCGATGTCGAATTCGTGCCCAGCTTGGATAGGGATCGGCGCGGAATTCGCTCGCGGATCGCAGCGCGGAACTGCCAAGGAGCTTGCCATCAATGCGCCGCAATACCCAGATTGAGGCGAGCAGGGCGCGAATGATGAGCTTTGACAGTAGCCGGGAGGTGCTCATGTCATGGCAACTAGATGGCGCTGAGTCCCCAGCCGAACAACAGGTGACATCCCGCTGCCGTCATGGACAGTCTCGCCGTCGCGATACGGTAGTCATCGGGGTGGCGGTTCAGTCCCGGTATCAGGCGTTGCAGCCAAAGGATCAGAATGTACAGGGCACCCAGCGCGAACACGGTCCAAACCGGTGGCAACGCCAGGATGGCGGTAATCGCCAGCAAGAGGATGATGACGCTGCTCCACAGGATGGTGACCGGCGTCTTTTCGTCCGATGCTGCCATATCCATGGCGAATCCCCACCAGCTGCCGGTCAGGAAGCAGATCACCGCGAGGGAATAGATCAGCATTGCCTGGAGCACCCATCCGAAGTTCAGGCGAAACAACATCATCAGGGTTAACGCGAGAAACGGTGCGGTGCTCGCGTGCGCAAGCACCACAGCCAGTCGTTGGTGCGGTATCGTCGGTTGAGTCGTCACTCGTGTGACACCGCTTATGCCTCCTTTGCCAGCGTGAACCTATCTCGCGCGTCGGAGTGCCAGGCCATCCTTGACGCTGGTCATATCGGTAAAGGCTTCTTCATTCTCCAGCAACATCTCCAGGGTTGCGCCTGCCCCCAGCACCACGCCGTCATTTCGAAACACCGACGCCATGTTGAAACGGCCATTACCGGCCTGGATGATCGCCCCGGTTGGTGCCTCGTCGCGACACATATACAGCACCGCGGGTGTGACCAGTGAGGGAGCGCGTTCCGGATCCGGATTGTCGAGATCCTCGTTCCTGCCCGGTACGGTATTGGTCAGTCGCGTGGCGGCAGCGGGTGCCAGCGTATTGACCTTGATGTTGTGAGATGCACCCTCGAGTGCCAGCACGTTCATCAGGCCAACCATGCCCATTTTTGCCGCCCCATAGTTGGACTGCCCGAAATTACCATAGATGCCCGAGGTTGAGCTGGTCAGTACGATTCGGCCGTAGTTCTTCTCGTACATGATGGGCCAGGCTGCATGGGTCACGTAAGCCGACCCGTTGAGGTGAACGTCCATGACGATATCCCAGTCATCGAGCGCCATTTTTTTGAAGGACTTGTCGCGCAGGATGCCGGCATTGTTGACCAGAATATCAACAGTGCCGAATGCGGCCACGGCGTCGTCAACGATACTCTTCGCCCCTGCCTTGTCAGATACGGACGCCTTGTTGGCGATGGCTTCTCCGCCGGCAGCCTTGATCTCCTCGACCACCAGGTCCGCCGCATCACTTGAGCCGCTGCCGTCGGCACTGCCGCCCAGGTCATTGACAACGACCCTGGCTCCCCGACGGGCAAACTCCAGCGCGTGCGCCTTGCCGAGACCGCCTCCCGCGCCGGTGATAATCACCACCTTGCCTTCAAAACTTTCCATTTGTTCTCCTGTTGGCTCTTTGCTTTTCGAATTGTGAGCCGCAATTACGCCAGAAGTCCCGGTTGGTAGCAATCGCGGTCCCGGCTGAACCCGCAATCCCTAAAGCTATCCCTAGATAAGGGCCGTCAGACCATTGACGATGAGACCGAAGATGCAGAGGGTGCCAAAGGCAAACACACAAAGCCTTGGCATAACTTCGTTCAAGGTTGCCTGAATGATACTGTGCACTACCCGGGAGCCGACGTAACACCAGGCCAGAATGAGATTAAAGCCATCGCCGAGATGGGCGACCGCGAGGGCCAGCGCGACGGCATAGAATATGGTTGGCTGCTCCAGCAGGTGGTTGTAGTTGTCGGCGGGCCATTGGCTTTTCTCAGGCAATCGGGCAGCCAAGTCGGACGGGCGTCGGGCGTCATTGGGGACGAGTCTGGCGTCGCGCATGGCGGGGATTCGGGCAGCCAGCAGCCAGCCCTGCATGACGAGTGTCCACAGCACTAACGATATGACTGGCAGCAGGATCAGGTCAGGTTGAATGAGATTCATGAATGACTCCTCAGTTAACGTTGATGAGTACCACAGCCCGAGTATGCGACTGTGGAAAACGACTGAAAAGCATGAGTAGCAACGATGAATGAAAAGGCGCCCCTGCCACTGAACCTGCTTGACGTGAATAACGCGACCCCGTTGATCGAAGCGTGGTACGAGATTGTTCACCTGAAGCAGCTTTACCGAAAAGGCTGGTTGCTACGTGGCGTTGAACCGGAGCACTGCGAGACAGTGGCGGAGCACAGTTTCGGTAACGCGTTACTTTGCCTGTTGCTTGCGCCACGTCAGCCCGGCCTTGATCTGGTAAAGGTACTGCGGCTGGCGTTGATCCATGATCTGGGCGAGGTCTATGTCGGCGATCTGACACCGCTGGATGGTGTGACGTCGGAAGAGAAGCATCGTCTCGAAGCGGTCGCGGTCGAAAAGATACTTGGCAAGCTGCCGGGTGGGGATGCCTTGATTGCGGACTGGAAGGAATATGAAAGTCAGGTGACGCCGGAAGCAAAGTTCGTGAAGCAGATCGACCGGCTCGAGCTTGCCATGCAGGCGAGCGTCTACCACAGCCAGGGAAAAATAGATGCGGATGAGTTTCACCAGGCAGCGGCGCGACATGTCAGCGGCGACATGCTGGCTGCCGAGCTTCGCGCTCTGATGACGCTTGCAGGCTAGTTCATCAGCACGGATTCGAAAATAATCTCGACCCCGGCAGCCAGGACCCAGGTAACTGGCGGCAGCAGGCCGAAGATCACGAGCTGACGAATCTGTCCTTCGATAGGCCACTCCCAGATGTTCCTGATGCGATCCTCGTAGAACATCAGATCGGCGGGTGAGAAGTCCTGCAGCCGCTGACCGAACTGACTATTCTGGGCGCCACTGAAATCGCCTCGCAGTGCTCTTCTTATCACATTGATCTCCAGCGTCTTGGCGACCGCGATACGTGATTTAAGTGTCAGCAATGGCAGAAAAGAAATCACCAGCAGCACGATCCAGATGAAACCGGCGATCAACGCGGCTTCCACGATGCGTGACTGCTGCGATGCAAACGGTGCGAGCTGGAGCACAATGACGGCGAAGGACGCAGCGATCAGACCGACGACGATAAATCGTATCAGAGGATTGGATAATGCCGTGTTGAGTTCAGGCGTCAGAAGATCCACCTTGAACGACGCCGCAATCTGACGAAATACAAAGACCTGCCTGATACAGAAGCCGAGCAGGTGGACCTGGACGATGGTGTAAATGAGGATACTGAGGCCCACTGCGACACCATCAAGATTCATGATGGCTGACAGATTGAATGACCCGTGACCGACATATGTGATCTGCGTGTAGAGCCTTTCCAGTCCAATCAATACGCCTGCCAGTAATTCCACCAGCGCCCAGCGCGGGCCAGCCGCCAGTTTCTGCAGTACTTCGACGCTGATCTTGTTGGCAGACAGGAGCTGTGTCAGGTCGCGACAGGCGCCGCGTGTTAACACCAGCAGGATCGTTAGCGAGAGGGCGGCTGCCGGTGGAAATACGCTGGCATTCAGGGGGGTTTGCGGCGTCAGAGCGTTGTAGCTATAGAAAGGTATGAATACGGCCAGCAGCATCGCGCCGGCGGCGATGGCCGGCAGCTCGGTCTGGTCGAGCCACCTGAGCCACGGCATGTGGATGAGCGGCGTAAAGCGCTCGCCATCGCTCATTGAGCAGTACGGGGCTCAAGGCGATAGACGATAACGTCCGGAAAATCCTCCTCGGCCTCGAGATCGTACTTGTCGGCGTAGGCTTCACCGACTACCTGGAGTTCTGCCTGATCGGTGACTTCAATCGCTCTCAATTCATAAACATCTTCTTCGACTCTAAGCCTGACTTCATCAGACCGGCGGATGCGATTGACCCAACGTGTCTCGTCACCCTGGCCGGCCGCAATGTAATAGGCGTCTCCGGCAGCAACACCCCAGATATTCACGCTGTAGGGACCCACCATCTCGATTTGCACGACCTCCGCATCGTCCACTTCGTCCCAGTCTTCGGGTGCGGGAACAACCTCCCCTGACAGCGCTCTGCCTGGCAAGGGTCCGATGGGTTCGCAGGCGGCAAGGAGTAACAACGAACAGATAACCAGTGCAGCTCTCATTGGCGTGTCCCCTTTGTTGGTAACGTGCAGTCTATCACTGGCGCGAATTCGAGACCTGAATCAGGGATTTCAGTGACTGAATCTCCTCGTAGAGCTGTTCGTTCGTCATCGTTTCGTCCGCGGCGCGATGTTCTTCCTCGAGTACGTTGACGACAATGCCGATCACCATGTTGAGGAAGGCGAACGCGGTGAGAAATATGAAAGACAGGTAGAACAGCCAGCTCCAGGGATAGACTTCCATCGTTTCGTACATCACGTCTGTCCAGTCCTCGAACGTCATGACGCGAAACAGCGTCAGCATGGCGACGGCAATGTCTCCCCACAGTACCGGATTCACCTGATTGAAAATCAGGCTGCCGAAGGCACCATAGATGTAGAAGATGATAAACATGAGTGCCATGACATAGCCGAGCCTGGGCAACGCTTTCAGCAGCGATGTGAGCAGTATGCGGAGTTCCGGCACGAAGCTGATCATCCGCAGCACCCTGAATACGCGCACGAGCCTGGCGACCAGGGCGGTGTCTGAGTTTTCGATGGGAATCAGGCTGATAGTCACAATCAGCGTGTCGAAAATATTCCAGGGATCCCGAAAGAAATGCCGGCGTGGGTGGCAGGCAACGAACCTGATCGAGATCTCCGTCACAAATACGATGGTGATAAAGACGTCGAGTACCGAAACCACGGTCATCACCGAAGACGGCACCGCGTAGGTCTTCACGCCCACCAGTAACGCCGAGGCCATAATGATGATCATGATAAAGGTTTCGAATGCCTTGTTGGTCTGAATGGCGTGGAGACGATCTTGCCAGGACATGGATTACCCTTCTCTTGGTTACAACAGCTTGCGAGGATAATCCGACCTGGTGGTGTCGCCAAGATGGTAGACTCAAGGCGATGTCTCCCACCCACCGAAACGATATCTATGCAGGCACGGAAGTTGGCGCGGCCGATGATGTAACTCATCCGCCGATTCCGGCTGCGACCGTTGTCCTGCTGCGCGATGGTGAAGGCGGTGTCGAAACACTGATGCTGCACCGGACCTCCAAAGTACACTTCGGCGGTATGTGGGTATTCCCCGGTGGCCGTATCGATACGGCAGACCATGAAGCTGCGACCGATCTGCAGCACGCGGCCAGGATTGCGGCGGCCCGTGAAACGCTCGAAGAGACCGGGTTGACTGTTATGCCGGACGAGTTTCACTGGTTCTCGCACTGGACGCCACCGCCCTCGACGGCACGGCGTTACGCCACCTGGTTTTTCGCAACCGCGCTGGACCAGGATGACGAAGTGACCGTTGATGGTCACGAAATTCAGGATCATCAATGGATCCAGCCTGAATTGATGCTGGAGCGGCATCGTACGGGAGAGGTGGATCTTGTGGCGCCGACCTGGGTGACGCTGTACCAGCTGTCGCGATGTGCGCCCGTCGCCGAGCTGTTGAGACGCCTGAAGTCAAAGCCTCACCGGGTTTATGAGACTCACATCGCCGAGCGTTCCGATGGTAGTCGGGTGGCAATGTGGTCGGGTGATGCGGGCTATGCGGCGCATGATGCGGATGCTGTCGGGCCCAGGCATCGGCTGGTCATGCATGTCGATGGTTTTGTCTTCGAACACGATGCGACAGAGTACTGACTCGAAGGATTGCCATGGCGTTGGAACTTGATCCTGAGCTTGAAGCGTTGATGGCAGCGGCGCGCGCTGCGAATCCGAATCGACCGCATTCCGCGGAAATTCCGGTCGAGGCTTTTCGGGCCGGATACGTCATGCTCAGTCAGGCCCAATCCCTGGCCGGCGTTGTCTGCCGTTCAATTGAAGACAAGTCGATTCCAGGCCCCGCCGGTGACATTCGGATCAGGGAGTACGTTCCGGTGAACGTCCCGCAAGGACCGTTGCCCTGCCTGGTCTTCAGCCACGGCGGAGGCTTTATGATCGGCGATCTGGAAAGTCACGACAGTGTCTGCCGCCAGCTGGCCAACGGCGCGGGCTGCAAACTCATCGCGCTGGATTACCGGCTGGCACCGGAGTATCCGTTTCCGGCGGCGGTGGAAGATGTGGTGGCTGCCGTCACCTATATCTGCGATCACGCTGCGGAGATGGAGATCGACCCGGGTCGTATTGCTGTGGGAGGAGACAGTGCCGGGGGTAATCTTTCAGCGGTAGTGGCCAATACGCTGGGTGCAGGTCGCCTGAAATTCCAGCTGCTGATCTACCCCTCCACCGACATGACCCGGGAAACCGAATCCAAGCGAGCCCTGGCGGAGGGCGTCATCCTCGACAAGAGAACGCTGGAGTACTTTCATCAATACTATTATGGCGTCATCGGCATGGATCCGGCGGATGAGCGCATTTCACCCATAATGTCGGGGAATCTGGCTGGCGCACCACCGGCCCATGTCGTGACGGCGCAATATGACCCGCTGCGGGATGAGGGCAAGGCCTATGCAGACGCATTGTCGGCAGCCGGAGTGGCAGTGACCTACCATTGCTATGGGGGACTGATGCACAACTTTATCCAGCAAACCGGGGTCGTCAGCAGTACCCGCAAGGCGGTGGATGAGATGGCCGGCATCGTCGGAAAGGCGCTCAGGGTCTAGCTCTCAGCCGAATTCCCACAAAATCCTTACACAAAACTGTGAACTCCGTCACGGTATTGGCGTGAGCCAGTCTACTAATATCAACGTGCGCCCCGTGGAAGGCGCACGAATGGTGTGGAGACGTGGAACAGAATCAAACGAAGATGAACTATCCAACAGCTCGCGCGGCCACCCGGATCGAGCTGGAGAATGGCATCAGTTTCTCGATCAACGAGGATAGCCTGCCATTAAGTATCGGCCGGGACTCCAGTTGTGATATCCGGATTCCGTCCGGTCATGTATCACGGCACCACTGTGAGTTGTTTCTGCAGGACGGTCGACTTTGCCTGAAGGACACCAGTTCCAATGGCACGATCGTGGATAATCGTCTGATCAAGCAATCGGCGGTGACCATTGACCGCCGTACCCGGATATCGCTGGCGGATGAAGTCACCATGACGGTCAGCCCGGCCGCGGACATCCCGGTTCGTGCATCCGGCAATGGCAGGGCCGCGACACCCTCCGCGGACGAGCCCGGTCAGGATCGACGTCAGGGCAATGATCGCCGTCAACACAGCATCGTGGTTGCCTTTGAACGGCGCAGCTCCGATCGGGCCAGACGCTCCGAGGATCGTTCTTCCGAATAGACGCGTTGATTCTCCCGGCTGCGAGCCGCAAAGTACCCGTTGATGTATCGTCAGACTCGTCATTCCCTCAAACAGGTAACAGACAGGCTGGGACTGTTGGCCGTCAATGCGATGGCAAGGACACAGCCCGGCCAGCTTCAAACCCGCTCCTATGGTTCCCATGCCCGTCAACAGCTGGACTGGTATCGCCTGCCGGACGGCGGTAATGGGATCACCGTATTGTTTTTTTATGGCGGCAGCTGGCGTAGCGGACGTCGCCGGGATTACCGGTTTGTGGCGGACACGCTTCTGTCGCTCGGATGCCAGGTTGTGCTGCCGGATTACCGGCTCTACCCGGAGGTCCGCTTCTCCGAAATCCTGGTGGATGTCGCGAGATCGGCTGATGAAACGATCAGGCTGCTGGGCCAAGACCAGCGGCTTGTCGTCATGGGGCATTCTGCCGGCGCCCAGCTGGCGGCACTGCTGACGTTGAATCCGGATTTGTCTGCCGTGTCGGAACGGGCCGCCGCGATGATTGGGCTTGCCGGTCCTTACGACTTCTATCCGTTCACGGACGAGGATCACTGGACCTTGTTTGGACCGGAAGAACGGTATCCGCAATCCCAGCCGGTCAACTTTGTCAGTGCTGCCGCGCCGTCGCTGTACCTTCTCCACGGCGCAGATGACCGTCGTGTCAGGCCGGCTCACTCACGAAGTCTTGCCGAGCGCCAGCAGGCAGCGGGTGGCAGCGCTGAATACCGGGTCTATCCGGGCCTGGGGCATGTGGATATCCTGCTGGAGATGATTCGGCCCCGACGAGGCGGGAGTCCGGTGGTTGCGGAACTGGCGCGTTTGATCCGACAGATTGAGGCTGCGCCTGCTGGCGCTGGTCAGGAGTCTCAATCGACTGGCTGACCGATTTCGTCCGATGGTGCCGCGAGGATCGCCGTAATGAAATCGTTGGCGGAGCGACAACGAGGTACCATCGGTTGGAAAGCTCAAAACCACTGGCGCAGATCGCTAATGGATAAGTGGCCGAATAGTCACAACTGGCGGTCGCAGTTGCCTTTCTATTCATGCGCCTTAGTATGGGCTGGCTGCCATCTGGAGATAGCGAGACATGCGTGACCTGGTCATGAGTTTTATTGGTGAAGACAGGCCGGGACTGGTGCAGAGGCTCAGTGACATTGTTGCCGAACATCGTGGCAACTGGGAAGAAAGTCGCATGGTCCGGTTGGCGGGACAGTTCGCCGGTACCGCACGTATCGCAGTCGCGCCGGAGGATGTTGCCGGGCTGGCGGCGGCGCTGGAAGCTTACGGCGAACTCACCATTGTGGTGCGGGAAGACGACAACGTCCAGGGCAGCGGCCAGAGGCGCCTGCACCTCAATATCGTCGGTCCTGATCGCAGCGGGATTCTTCGCGATGTCACCAGCGAACTGGCCAGTCGGGAGATCAGCGTGGTCGAGATGAGCACGCAGGTATTTGCCGCGCCCATGTCCGGTGTGCCGACGTTCTCGGCAGATGCCGAGGTGGAGGCACCCGATACGCTCGACCTGGTACAGCTCAATGAAACGCTTGACGATATTGGTGAGCGTCTGGGGGTCGATATCCTTTTGGAGGATGTGCCGGCCTCTTCCTAGCGGATGCCTGACAGAGCCAGCTTCGCGGCCCGACTTAGCTGCTTGATTTCATATTCCCGCGCCTGCGCCTCGCTGCGATTTCGACAGGCCTCTTCATAGATCAGTGTGACCGGGCGACGACTTCGGGTGTAGCGAGCGCCTTCGCCCCGGTTGTGCTGAGCGATACGCCGGACCACATCGTTGGTCGCACCGGTGTACAGGGTGCCGTCGGCACAGCGCACGATGTAGATTGACCAGTCGTTCACGAACTACACACAGAATAAGGTCCTGTTGATAGTATAAGTCTTCGTTCTGCGGCGGGAATCAGCATGAATTACCGAGTGTTCCTGGTGTTGCTGTGTTGCGGGTTGGCCGGGTGTGAGAGCCCCGACCTTGCCAGGCCCAAGGTCGATCTGTTGATCGCTGACGTCACGGTCGTCGATGCTGTTTTCGGCACCAGGCTGCATCAGGATGTGCTGATCGTCGGGAATCAGATAGCGGCAGTCGTACCTGCCGTGCCCGCCGTAAACTTTGAGGCGGCTCGGGTAATCGATGGCAGTGGCAGGTTCCTGATTCCCGGTTTGTGGGACATGCATGTTCACTTCCTCTACGACGAGGAACTGACCGATGCCATGCCTGATCTGTTTCTCGACTACGGCATCACCAGTGTGCGGGACACCGGGGGTGATGTTGATCGTCTGATCGCGTTGCGTCATCGGCTGCAGAACGGCGACAAACCGGTGCCGGACATCTACGTGTCTGGACCTCTCCTGGATGGCGCACACGTCGTCTACGATGGTGGTGACTCTGGTCGACCGCCGCTCGGTATCGCCAATCCTACGCCGGACGATGCGGCAGCGAGAGTCTCGGAACTTGCTGCCAAGGGTGTCGACTTCATCAAAATCTACGAGCTGGTGACGCCTGAGATTTTTCGTGCGATGGTGCGCGCCGCGCGGGCCAAAGGTTTACCCATCGCGGCTCACGTCCCACTTAGCATGACTGCGGATACGGCAGGTCCCGGGGTCGACTCGATGGAACATCTGCGCAATGTTGAACTTGCCTGTGCCAGCAACTGGGAAGCACTGCTCGAAGAACGTCGCCATCGGATCGCGCAGTTTGAAGGTCGAGGTTATGACCTGCGGGCAGGACTGCATCTTGACCAGCGCATGGCTGCGATCGCGACTTACGACGAGCAGCGATGCCGACACGTGCTGGCTTCGTTGACGGAGACGATTCAGGTTCCGACCCTGCGTCTCAACACCCTTGGAAAGCTGCGGCCGTTTGAACGTGAGGAATGGCAACAGGGATTGAACAGGATGCCTGCGCTTGTTGCCGACCGCTGGCGAGCAGCGATCGCAGGTGCCAGCGGCGGACGTGATCCTGCATTTGCCAACTGGAGCCTTGAACTGGTCGGTCGGATGCATGCCGCAGATGTTCCCATCGGGGCTGGTACCGATACGCCCATCGGACTTGGTATCCCGGGGGAGAGTCTGCATGCTGAACTTGCCCTGCTGGTAATGAGTGGTTTGTCACCCATAGATGCGCTCTATGCGGCTACTGTGCGCCCGGCCAGGTTCTTCGGGCTCGAAACGGTCAGGGGCCAGGTCAGGTCAGGGATGGAAGCGGACCTGCTGTTGCTGGAACGCAATCCACTCGAAGACATCGATGCCACCAGAGAGATTATCGGCGTCATATCGAACGGGGCCTGGGTCCGGGGTGACCCGGACCTCTGACGCGACCCCATCCAGGCGACCCCATCTAGGCGATCCCATCTAGGCGACCCCATCAAAAAAGTCGACGACCCCATCGTCGAGGGCGTATTCCGCGCCGACGATCATTAACTCACCGCGATGACAGCGTGCTTCCAGCATTTCTGATCCATGCCGCAACGTGTTGACGGATGCCCGCACATTGGCGCGAACTGACTCCCGCACCAGGGCGTCCTCGTTATTGCACAGATCGGTAGCCATCAATCCTTCCAGTCCGGGACTGATGCGATCGACAATTGATCGAAGATTCGCCGAGCTTTCTGCAGACGGTTCACGAAGGTGTCGAAGTGTTGCCTGGATCGCCCCACACCCTGAATGTCCCAGGACGACCGCCAGTGAAACATTGGATTGTTCGACCGCGAATTCGACGCTGCCAATCTGTGATGGCGCGACAATGTTGCCGGCAACCCGAATCACAAACAGTTCACCAAAACCCTGATCGAAAATCAGTTCTACAGGAACGCGCGCATCAGAACACCCGAGAATCACAGCCAGGGGTGACTGCCCCTTCAGCAGTGTCTTGCGTTCACTGTCACTCAATACGGTCGTCAGGGTGGGTCGGCCCGCTGCGAATCGCGCGTTTCCCTGTTTGAGCTGCTCAAGTGCTTGATGTGGGTCTGTCACGGTCATGGTGGTTCAACCACTCCTTATTATTAGGGTCAGACAGTTCGACTTGGCTGAGCGCTGGGAAAATGCAAAGCCTCCTCAAAAGATCGAGGAAGAGTGCCTAAACAAATGGCGTTTGGCCAGTCTTGGCATCCCGAAATATGAACCCACCGACCAGGCTCGTCGAGCGGGCAGGCGAGACTGCCTGGCGGCCGTGTTCACCAGGGTGCGGCCGCCGGCTACGACACGCAGGAACGGTGTCCTGAATATTTGTGGAGGGGAGATCGTGCGACTTAAAGGTCTTGTTGGAAGATGGTCTGTCGCTGGTCCTGCCGAATATCGCGCGGGGCCGGGTAGAGAGGGAAGGCTTTGACTTCGTCCCGTTGCATCAGAAGGACGCGACTGCCGTAGTTGCCCGGTTCCTGCGTGTCCAGGTATCGGTTCATCGGCAAAAAGCCGGCATTTGGCGAAAAGTGAAGAAAAAAGTGAAAAAAGTCTTGTCAAACGACTGGACGTCAGTAATATTCGCGTCCACAAGAGCACCTCGAAATCGGTGCCATCCGATGGGAAGTCGATGGCAGGCCGGTTTCATCCGGGCTCCAGATCAGGTTTCGCCTGATCGCTGACTTGGCCAGGGCCGGAAAGATGGGAAGTCTTCCGGTCCTGGCGAGTCCTCCCATTCCGAATATCCGCTATCCTGAATAGATGTATTGCGCCTGAAGCCCGAGCGGCAGCCCCAGCGCCCAGTATCCCAGCAGAAACAGGGTCCAGGTCACCAGCAGCGTGATCGAGTAGGGCAGCATCAGGGCAATGATGGTTCCTATCCCTGCTTGCCGGACGTAGCGCTGACTAAACACCACAATCAGCGGGAAATAAGGCATCAGCGGCGTGATGATGTTGGTCGATGAATCTCCTACCCGGTAAGCCGCCTGCGTGAGATCGGGGGAGATACCCAATTGCATCAGCATGGGTACCAGAATCGGTGCCAGCAGTGCCCATTTAGCCGACGCTGAGCCAATGAACAGATTAACCATGCCGGTGATCAGGACGACGCCGACGATGGTCAGCATCGACGGGAGTGCCAGTGCCTGCAGCCAGGCGGCACCCTGCAGGGCAACCAGCGCACCCAGGTTGGATCGGCCGAACTCCGCAATGAACAGGGATGCAAAGAACGCGATCACGATGTAATAGGACATGCTGGACATGGCCTGGCTCATGCCCTTCACCAGGTCGCGATGTGATTTCACCGTGCCTGACACATAGCCATAGATCACGCCCGGCACGATAAACAGCAGAAAGATCAGCGGGACAATGCTCGCCATAAGTGGCGAGCCGGCGCCTACCAGTCCGCCGCTGTCAGCGCGCCAGGCCGAGTCCTCGGGGATGCTGGTGGCGATGAGTGCGGCAATGGAAAGGAACATGGCGATGAGTGCGGCGATCAACCCGCGCTTCTCGTTGGCGTCGAGGGGATCGAGCGACGTTTCCTGTTGCAGGTCCCCATCCACATTCAGATGACTGAGTCTGGGTTCAATTACCTTGTCCGTGATGTACCAGCCAACGCTGAGCACCAGCAGGCAGGATGCCGAGGTAAAGAACCAGTTATTGAGGGGGTTCAGCGTGATATCCGGGTCAATGATTTGGGCGCCTTCCTGCGAGATTCCCTGCAGCAGCGGATCCAGCAGCGAGGGTACGAAGTTGGCGCTGAAACCACCCGAGACGCCAGCGAAAGCGCAGGCAATGCCTGCCAGTGGATGACGTCCAGCGGCATGAAAGATCACCGCGCCCAGCGGAATGACGAGGACGTATCCGGCATCACCGCCGCTGTGACTGACGATCGCAACCAGCAGCAGCATAGGCGTCAAAATGCGTTTCGAGGTGGCGCTCATGAGTGAGCGAATACCCGCCTTGATAAATCCGGTGTGATCCGCAAGTCCGATCCCCAGCATGGCAACCAGTACCACGCCCAACGGATGAAAAGTGATGAAGGTATGAACCATGCCACTTAAGAATGACGTCAGCGAATCCGCGGTCAACAGGTTATTGACCAATAGTGCTTCGCCGGTGCGGGGGTCGATGTGTGCTTCAAAACGACCCGCGGCGAGATAAGAGCAGATCCAGACGGCAAAGAGCAGGATGAGAAAAAGGAATGCGGGATCGGGCAGCCTGTTTCCCAACCGCTCGATGCGGTCAAACCAGGTGCGCCGATCTGGTTGATCAATCATGGAGGTCACTAACGTATCACTACTGGACGCAAGATGATGCTCTACCTGGCGTTTGTTGTCATTGCTCAGATTAAACCCTGACTTTCTCAACAGTGGCTTCGTCATTGGCAATAAAAAGCCGGGTGATCGTCGGCCTCGTCATCAACGTCGATGCTTTAGCGACGCAAAATCAGCTGCTGTATGAAACCACCTCAAACTCAATGCCATCGGCGTCGAGAAAATAAAATCGTCGACCGGGTTCATAGTTGGCATGATTGAAGGTTTTGTAGCCCTCATTCAGCACTCGTGCTTCGACCGCGTTGAGGTCATCCACCAGCACACCGATATGGTTAAGCCCGCCCGGCGTCTCGTAGTTGCCTTCGGCCTGCGACAGCGCCCTCTCCGGCGTGTAGACGGCAATGTATTCGTCATCGGTGCCGACATGGACGGTACGCCCGCCCATGGCTGACGGGCCCTGCCAGCGAATGTGCCAGCCGAACATTCGACTGAGGGCCGCTGCGGTTTCCTCCGGGTTGGTGACGGTAATGTTTGCGTGCTCAATACGTGCGTGGTCCATTGGCTTTGGCTCCTTTGCGGGTTGACGGAGCCATTCTGATGCCTCAACCTTACTTGAGGTCAAGGAAAAAATGAGATGCGGCAATGAAATCGGGCAGGCGGTCACAACAACGACTTTCGATTGGCGAAGTGGCGGAGCGTACGGGGCTTTCCGTGTCTGCTATTCGGTTTTATGAGAGTGAGGGACTGGTCAGCCCAGTGCGCAATCGCGGCGGGCAAAGGCGTTTCCTTCGTTCCGACATCCGGCGACTCTCATTTGTGCTGATCGCGCAGCAGCTGGGCTTTTCCATCGATGAGATCCGACGTCGGCTGGCGAGTCTGCCGGATGGCAGAACGCCAACCAAAAGAGACTGGACCAGACTGAGCCGGCAGTTCAGGGAATCGCTGCAACAACGGATCGACATGCTGGAGAGAATGCGTGATCGGCTGGACGGCTGTATTGGCTGTGGTTGTCTCTCGCTCAGCAACTGCGAATTGTACAACCCCGAGGATCGCGCCCATGCCTCAGGGGCAGGCCCCCGTTACATCCTGCACGATCCCCCGGCGGATTAGCTGCTGCGGACCAGGCGGCCGGGCCGTGCGCCGGTGTCCTGGTCATGGTCGACGGTGCGGACGCCGTTGATGATCGATGCCACATAACCGGTTGCGCCCTGCATGAGGCGGGTACCACCGGCGGGCAGGTCATGAATGATATCGAGCTCACCCAGTTTCAGATTGTCGAAATCAATCACATTGATATCGGCCTTCATGCCGGGTTTGATCGCGCCGCGGTCGTTGAAGCCCATCAGCGCAGCGTTCTTCTGCGTGCCCCGGTGAATGATCAGCGGCAGCGGCAGCTTCTCACCGCGAGTGCGGTCACGACCCCAGTACGTCATCTGGTAGGTGGGGTTTACCGCGTCGAAGATCAGCGACACATGTGCGCCGGCGTCGGACAGGCCGGTCACGGTGACGTCGTCCATCTGCATTTCCCGGGTGGTATCCAGGTTATAGGCGGTGTAGTTGGTGAAGAACAGGATGGCCATGTGGCGGCCGTTGCCGATCAGGTAATCGTAGAAAACCGATGCCGGGTCCGCGCCTGCCTGTGCGCCCTGTGCACCGAAACTTTCTTCCCGGGTGGGCTCATAGGTACTGGAACCGTCCAGTTTGAAGACCATGTCGTAGTTGTAGGTCCGGCTGACAATGCCGAATACCATTGAGCCGCGCTGCACCCCGGTCATGTCGTTATCTTCTTTCAGGATGGCTGCCTTGATTTCCGGTTTTGCCATTTCACGCTTGCGCTCCGCCAGAGGCAGTGATGCCAGCCGCTTGTAGGTCGGTCTTACCATCCAGGGGTGATAGGTTTCGAGGCTCAGCACCATGCCTGTCGGCCGACTGCTCACCTGCGGGTAGATGGCACCGCCGCGCTGGTTGTTCGCCTTGGAACGTTCAATTGCCTCGCGCCATTTGTCGGCCCAGGAATCGACCTGGAACAGGGTAAAAGTTGCACGTCGTCCGCTGATCTCACTGACCCGGCTGATCAGGTCGATTTCTGACTCCAGCGAACTGTGTTCGTTCATGGTGTCCCGGCCTGGTCCCAGTGTGCTTGAGGGAATGGCCTGGAAGATGCCCTTGCCCGCGCGCTTCAGTGCCTGGGCGATTGACATCACTTCGGCATCGTTGGCAAAAGTGCCCGGCACAGGATCGCCGTGGATCGAGCGGTGGCCGAGGATACGTGAGGTGGAGAAACCTACTGACCCGGCTCGCAAGGCTTCCTCGACGACTTGTCCCATGGCTTCAAGGTCGCCCTCAGTGGCCGCTTCGTTATTGCGTCCGCGTTCTCCCATCACGAAATTACGCACGCTGCCGTGGGGAATCAGCGACGAAATATCGATCGCGTATTCCCGGGATGCCAGGAAGTCGAGATATTCAGGATAGGAACTCCAGGCCCCCCAGGGGATGCCTTCATAGAGTGCGGTGCCGGGAATGTCCTCGACGCCTTCCATCAGATCGATCAGTTCCTGTTCGCCGCCGGGTTCGACCGGCGCGAAGCCGACGCCGCAGTTGCCCATGACAATGGTGCCAACGCCATGACTGGAAGACGGGTCGAGTTTGTCGTCCCAGGTGACCTGGCCGTCCATATGGGTGTGGAGATCAATCCACGATGGCGCGACGATGGCGCCATCGGCATCGATGACCTGGGCTGCGCTGACTGATCCGAGGTGACCGACTTCCACAATCTTGCCGTCCTGGATGGCGACATCCGTGTTAACGGGGTCGGCGCCGGTTCCGTCGTGAACTATTCCGCCGCGAATGATCGTGTCGTACATGTTGTTTCCCTCGTTTCTGTTTCCTACTAGCTATACGGTCAGCTAGTCGCACCAGCTAATCACAATAGTACAGACTGGTCGTGGTTGAAAAGTGGTCGTGGAGTCGTGACCATGGTCACTCTGTTATATCAGTGAGGTTAGTTATGCCCGGAACGATAGCGGTATTTGGTGCCAGCGGGCTGGTGGGTGCGAACATTACCAAGGCCGCCCTGGCCAGGGGTTATGCGGTGAACGGGACGCTGCGCGATGCTGGTGATGCGAGCAAGGCAGAGCCCTTGCAGGCGCTGCCGGGTGCGGAGAACCTGAAGCTTTTCTCGGCGGATATGGCGAATCCGGACTCGCTGGATGAACCCATGAAGGGTGTCGACAGTGTTGTGATCGCCTGCCTGATTCCCACCTACTTTGCGCCGGATGGCACGCCGGCACGGGAACTCGATGACGAGCGCGGGTTCAATGAGATTATCAGGCCGACGCTGGATGGCTGCCTGAACATATTGAAGGCGGCAAAAGCCCAGGGAGTTAAAACGGCGGTGATTTGCAGCAGTACCAGCAGCACCAATCCTGTCCCGCCGGTGGCCAACAAGAATGAAGTTGATCACTGGTCCGATGAAAACGAACAGTATCGTGCGAAGAAATATACTTCGGCTGCCAAGACGGTCATGGAAAAAGCGGCCCTGGCGTTTGCTGACGAGAACGGCATCCGTCTCTCAATTTTTCTGCCAACAGGTATGCATGGGCGCGCTGTGTTGCCGGAACATGGGAAGCGGGGAATGCCGGTCCTGATTGATCGGCTGCTCCAGGGTGAGCCGGGTCGTCACCAGAAGATTCCCAACGACTCGACGTCCATGATTCACTTGGAAGACCTGGCGAGTATGTTCCTGACCGCCATCGAGAGTTCCGAGGCGAAGGGTCGATACTTCGGCGTTTATGATTCCTGGCACTGGGAAGATATCTACGCCTGCCTGGCTGAATTGATCCCGGAGGCGCCGATGCCGGCGCCGCTCGATGAACCCAAGGCGGAGGCGACCAGCTTTGATTTCACCCGACGTGATTCGCTGGGGGTGGAGATTCGGGACATACCCACCATCCTCACAGAGATGGTGTCCTGGCGCCGCGAAGTGCTCGCCGGCGACTAGCAGGTGGGATTAGTGCAGGGTCGCTGCCAAGTGTCAGTGACTCTGCACCGTTCCTTCAAGCCTGGGCTGTCAGTCTGAGTGGCAGCGACCGCAGCCGCTGGCCTGTTGCCCGATAGACCGCGTTTGCAACCGCGGGCGCAATGGGTGGCAGGCCGGGTTCGCCAACGCCGGTGGGCGCCGTGCCGCTATCGACAATCACGACGTCGACCATTGGTGCTTTGTCCATCCGCAAAATCGGATAGTCATGGAAGTTACTTTCCTTGATGGCGCCGTTTTCGAGGTTCAGCTCGCCGTACAGTGCTGCGGTCAGGCCATACATCACGCCCCCTTCCATCTGTGCGCGGACCACATCGGGCGTCACCGCGATGCCGCAGTCAACGACGCAGGTCACGCGATGAACCCGGATCTGCCCGTCAACGACGGAGACTTCCGCGATTTGTGCCACATCGGTGGCGAAGGAATGGTGCGCGGCGAACCCGAGGTGATGACCGGGCGCGGGGTTCATGGCTTTCATCTTCTCGCCGGCAGCGCGGATGACATTCTGCAGGCGGGGATTGCCTTCCGTGTTCCTGAGCCGAAGTTCCACCGGATCGATTCCCGCCCGCTCGGCCAGTTCGTCCATTATCGATTCGGCGGCGAATGCGGTATATGAGTGTCCGACAGAGCGCCAGAAGGTAAGCGGCACACCGTGATTGACGGTGGTGTGAGTGACCTTCAGGTTCTCGGCGTCATAGTTCTCGGACAGACCTTCGATACTGGAGGGGTCCACGAACCAGTCCCGAAAGACCTTGTCGGAGAACCCGACCAGCGAGTTGAGCGTACCGTCACCCATACCCGGCAGTATCCCGGGCAGAACCTGCCTGAGGGTGTCCGGCATCTGATTGCCACCCACACGATGTGCGTCCCACGCCGTAATCCTGCCGTCGGCAATCCCGGCCTTGATCCTCATCAGTGACGCGGGACGGTAGAGGCCGTGGCGAATATCATCTTCCCGCGACCACAGCAGCTTGATGGGTTTGTTGGCAGCGAGTGCGATCTGGGTTGCTTCGATCACATGAGACTGGGTGCCTCGGCGACCGAAGCCGCCGCCAAGATAGGTGTTGTGCACCCGAACCTGCTCGGTATCCAGATCGGCAAAACGTGCCACGAGGCCCTGGGCGGCCGCGGGTGATTGCGTGCCTGTCCACAAGTCTGCCTCACCATTTTCAATCCGGATCACGGCATTCATTGGTTCCAGCGGTGCGTGGGCAAGGTAGGGCGTCCAGTATTCGCTTTCCACCACGGTTTCTGCACTCGCGAGACCGCCGGCGATGTCGCCTTCCTCAGGTCCAACGACACCCTCGTCACTGTTGAATCCGGCCTGGTAGTCCTGTTTCACCTGCGCCGTGTCCACCTTTGAGAGCGGAACCTCTTCCCACTCGGGCTTCAGTGCGCCGGCGGCCATCTTTGCCTGCCAGTATTTTTCGGCAACCACTGCAACACCGCTGGCGACTTCAACCACGTCAGTCACGCCCGGCATGGTTTCGGCTGGCGTCTTGTCGACATTCATGAGCCTGGCCCCTGCCACCGGCGAGCGAACCACCACCGCGTAGTGCATGTCGGGAATGTCGACATCGATGCCGTATTGGGCAGTGCCGGTTGCCTTGGCGATGGAATCGATGCGCGGCCGCTCCTTGCCGATATATTTGAACTCACTGTCCTGTTTCAGGGGCGTTTCTGCGGGCGCTTCAAGCTTTGCAGCAACTTCCGCGAACTGGCCGTAGGGATAGCGTTCCTCACCGGAAATGACATGGCCATTGTCGGTGGTAAGGCTGCCAACGGGCACGCCCAACGCCATCGCCGCCGCTTCGAGAATGACGGCGCGGGTGTTGGCGGCGGCCTGGCGGAGCGGCAGGTAATGACCTGGCATCGAACCGCTGCCTCCGGTGCCCTGCACGCCCATGCTGGGATGGTTGTAGTCGCTGTGAACGCCGGCAAAGGCAATGGTCAGCGCCATGGGATCGATATCCAGTTCCTCACCGACGAGGGTGCCAAGGCCGGTGGTGACGCCCTGGCCCATTTCATCGCGCGGGCAATAGAACGTAATCGTGTTGTCCGGCGTGATTTGCAGGAAGGCATTGGGCACTAAACCGCCTTCGGCAGTGTCGATGGGCAGAGGGCCGGCCGAGCAGCCGCTGAGCGAAAAACCGACCACCAGTCCGCCGCCGACCACGGCAGAAGTCTGCAGAAAGCGACGACGTGAAACGTTGATTGTGTTCATGACTGCACCTCCGCCAACTCAGCGGCATTCTCAGTAGCGTCGTAGGCGAGACTGCCTTCACCGACTGCGAGAATTGCCTTCTTGATACGCGGATAGCAGCCGCAGCGGCAGATGTTCCCTTCCATGGCGGCGTCGACGTCCGCTTCGGTCGGGGAAGGATTGGTGGCCAAAAGGGCTGCTGCTGACATGATCTGCCCTGACTGACAGTACCCGCACTGGGGGACGCTGAGTTCGTGCCAGGCAGCCTGCAGTGGATGCAGGTTATCCGGTGTGCCCAGTCCCTCGATGGTGGTCACGTCTTTTCCGGCAACCGCGGAAACGGGAAGGTTGCAGGTTCGAGCAGCCACGCCGTCAACGTGCATGGTGCAGGCGCCGCACAATCCGGCACCGCATCCGAACTTCGAACCGGTTAACTTAAACGTATCCCTAACGACCCAGAGCAGGGGCGTGGACGGGTCGTCATCCGTGGCAACGGTTTCCCCGTTGAGTGTGAATTCAATCATGATGACTCCTGAAGGTTTCTTTTAGTTGCCTGCGCGGATGCCGCTTAGGATGCGACAGGCGTTGTCAATGAACCGCTGTTGGTGAGAGAAGGCGCCGATAAATGCCCTGACGTCTTCAGGCAGATCCTCGTCGCTGATCGCTGGTGACTGGTCTGCATGTGCTGTCCCGATCAAAAGCGCGCCCAACGATGCCACCGCATCGAGCGCCATGCCGGCTTCCAGACGAAGTGCATTCGCCACCGGACCTGACAGTCGCTGCACCATGGCTGCCATGCTGCGTTTGGATTCGATCAGTTTCTCAATCGAGATGTTTTGCTCAATGACACTGGACAAGCGCGTCGCCAGTGGGACGAAGCCAGTATCAGCATGGGAAATTTCGAGGAAAGACTGGGCAAACTCCGTGTCGCTCATGTCCGATTGGAGTGCCTGTACCAATCGCTCTTCCCACAGCAGAAGCTTGTCGATATAAAGATCAAGCAGCACTTCTTCGCGGGTCTGGAAGTAGAGGTACAGCGTTCCCTTGGCGATACCTGCCTGCCTGGCCAGCGTGGCCATTGAGAAATTCTCGAAGCCCGCTTCCTTAAAGTGGGTATCTGCGGCTGACAGGATGTCGGTTCTGCGTCGCTGCTTCTGCTGATCAGTGCGTGCGCGCTGGAGTGGCGTAACCTTTGGCATAAAAACTCAATTGACAGATGACCGAGGGTCATTAATATAGCTGACCCGCGGTCAGTTTAAAACCCCCTGTTTTCACGAGCCAATCAGTCTACCGTTCCAGAAGGAGTTATCCAGATGCCAAATACAGCACTTATCACCGGCGCTTCCAGCGGTATCGGCCGCGCCCTGGCCCAACACCATGCCGCCCTGGGCGGCGATCTGGTCCTCGTGGCGCGTAGTGAGGACAAACTGGTTGAACTGAAGCAGGAACTGGCAGGCGTGCGGGTCAGCATCGTCGTTGAAGATCTGTCCGTTGCCGGTGCCGCACAGCGCGTCTTCGATGCGGTTCAATCGCAGGGGCTGTCGATCGATATCCTGATCAACAATGCGGGTGTCGGTGGTCACGGTGCCTTTGCATCACGGGACCTGGCGAAGCACCAGGCGATGATGCAGCTGAACATGGTGTCTCTGACCGAGCTGACTCACTTGTTCCTGCAGGGTATGTTGCAGCGGGGCGAGGGACGTATTCTCAACGTTTCCTCAACTGCCAGTTTCCTGCCCGGTCCCCTGCAGGCGGTGTACTACGCCACCAAGGCCTACGTGACCTCTTTTTCCCAGGCGATCGCCAATGAGCTGGAAGGCACCGGTGTCACCGTCACCGCGCTCTGCCCGGGCGCGGTCAAGACAGGGTTTCAGGCCGCCGGCGACCTGGACGGCGTCAATCTCTGGGACAATGCCGCCTCGCCGGAGGATGTCGCCGCGTTTGGCTATGAAGCCATGCAGCAGGGCGAATTGGTGGTGGTCAATGATCCCAGTGTCCGGTTCATGAGCCGATGGGTATTGCCGCTCATGCCGAGAAAAAAAGTGCTGGAGATATCGCGGCGTACGATGGAAAAGTCCGCCTGACACAAAGGTTATTCCCGTTTGCAGGTGTGACGGCGTGGGTGGTAGCTTGCAGGGATCGAGTGTCGCGGTTCGCACGGAACCCCCTTATTCGAAATTGAGCGAAGGAACTATGTCTGAACTTGAAGAATTCAGGTCGGAGACGCGAGCCTGGCTGGAAGCGAATTGCCCGGCGGGCGTTCGCGCACCCGGTGCCGTGCATGGCGGTGGCACCAAGCTTTCTTATGACAGCGATACCCAGCGCTGGATGGAAGTTATGGCCGAACGCGGCTGGACCGTGCCCGGCTGGCCCGAGGAGTATGGCGGCGCCGGGCTGAGCCAGGACAAGACCAGGGTTCTTTACCAGGAGATGTCAGAGCTCAGCGCGCGTCTGCCTCTCAGCAACATGGGGACCCGCATGTTCGGTCCGACCCTGCTGGAATTCGGTACCGAGGAACAGAAAAAGCGCCACCTGATTCCCATTGCCACTGGCGCGATTGCCTGGTGTCAGGGATACAGCGAGCCCGGTGCCGGTTCCGACCTCGCCAGTCTGCGGACCCGCGCGGAAGACCAGGGCGATCACTTTGTGATTAACGGCCAGAAAATCTGGACCTCCGGCGCCCAGTATGCGGACTGGATGTTTTGCCTGGTGCGAACCGACTTCGATGCGCCCAAGCACCAGGGCATCAGCTTTGTGCTGCTGCCGATGGACCAGGAAGGCGTCAGAACCCGTCCGATCCAGCTGATTTCAGGCGCATCGCCCTTCTGCGAGACCTTTCTGGATGATGCCATCGCGCGCAAGGATGACCTCGTTGGCAACCTGAACGAGGGCTGGACCGTTGGCAAGCGCCTGCTCCAGCATGAACGTTCCGGTCAGGCAGGCCTGACGGCATCAACGGGTACGCGCCTGCCTGTGGGTGTCACGGTGGATCTTTCCATTGACCAGGTGGCGAGAGATTACCTGGGTCTGGACGACGGGCGGATTGCGAATGCTCAGTTACGCGATGAAATCATTAGCTGGCGTATGCGTGAGTCTGCCTACAACCTTTCGCGGCAGCGTGCGGCGGAAGAGAGTCGTCAGGGCAAGCCGGCCGGCGAGCTCACTTCCGTGTTCAAGCTATATGGTGCAACCCTCGCCCGCGATCGCCAGGATCTGACGGATCGCGTGATGGGTATTCACGGCATTGGCTGGGAAGGCGATGCATTTACCGACGACGAGGTCGGTGTCGCGCGTTCCTGGCTGGCTTCAAAAGCGGTGACGATCTATGGCGGTACCAACGAGGTGCAGATGAACATCATTGCCAAACGGGTGCTGGGCCTGCCAGATTAACCATCACCGTTGAATGAACGACCGGACACAGAGAGGGGGAATGTCGTGCTGAGGTCGATGTTTGCGAGCGTGCTGCTCTTTTTTGCCTGCCTGGCCCAGGCAGACGATGCGTTTACCGATTCCGTCCAGATGGTCTACGACCATCGCATGGCCACCGATATCGTCTACTCCCGGTCCAGTGGCCGGGAACAAAAACTCGATGTGGTTTATCGCCGTGACCGTTCGCCCGCACCGACGCTCGTCTACATCCACGGCGGTGGCTGGGTGGGCGGCAACAAAGATCGCTACGTGTTTTATTCCCTGCCGTACGTGGCATTGGGATTTAACCTGGTGACCGTTGGCTACCGGCTCGCGCATGTCGCGCCGGCACCGGCTGCCGTCGAAGATGCGCGCTGCGCCCTGCGCTGGGTCTATGACAACGCCGAAGAGTATGGTTTCGATACCGACCGGATTGTGGTGACCGGCCACTCGGCCGGTGGTCACCTGGCGCTGATGACCGGCATGCTTGCAGCTGATGCCGGTCTCGATCGTCGCTGCCCGCCACGTCTTGAGGGGGGCGGCAGGTCCGATGTGGCTGTCGGAGAGGCCGCCGAGATGCCTGTTGCGGCCATCGTTAACTGGTACGGCATCACCGATGTTGTTGACCTGCTGGATGGGCCTAATGCAAAACGTTACGCAGTGGCCTGGCTGGGCTCGATGCCGGACAGAAACGAGATCGCTCGCCGCGTTTCACCGATGAGCCATCTGCGCGATGACCTGCCGCCGATACTCACCATTCATGGCGATGCAGATCCTGCGGTGCCCTATGCCCACGCTACTGAATTGCATGAAGCGCTGACCGAACTCAAGGTACCGAATCAGCTGGTAACCATCGAGGAGGGTGTACACGGCGGATTCTCTGAATCCGAGAGTCACGATGTGATGAACCAGATCCGCCGGTTTTTGATCCGCGCTGGCGTGATCGACGACTGATCATCGTCGTGTCAGGTCAAGGTGGAAGGCAGTACTCATGACCTCGTTGCATCTGCTGGATCCGGAGCTTGCTGCCATGTCGACGTCCAACCTGGCTGTCGACACCCGGGACCTGCATGAACTGCGTGATGCCTTCATGGCGAATCGCGGCATCGCTGACGAGAAGGCGGCCGGTGTTGTCCGTCGAGAAATCTCTGTACCTGGTCCTGGGGGTGATATTCGCTGTCTGATGTACAGTCCGCGTGAATCGTCGGGCGTCATGCCGGCCTATCTTCATATCCACGGCGGGGGTTACATCCTGGGCGCACCCGAGATGGCGGATGTGGCCAACGTCGAACTCTGTTCGTTGCTGGATATCTGCATTCTTTCCGTTGACTATCGACTGGCACCGGAACATCCCATTCCCGCGCCTTTAGAAGATTGTTATCACGCGCTGAGCTGGTTGTTTAACGAAGCTGAATCGCTGGGCCTGGACAAAAACCGTATCGCCGTGGGCGGAGAGAGCGCCGGTGGCGGTCTTGCGGCGGCGCTGGCATTGAAAGTGCGGGACGAAAGCGAGCTGCCCATCTGCCATCAGTTCCTCACCTACCCGATGCTCGATGATCGAACCGGATCGAGGGATTATCCGGGCGATCCGCTGACCGGTGAGTTCGTCTGGACGCGCGCTTACAATCAGCACGGCTGGAAGGCTTATCTGGGCGGCGGCGAGCCGGGCGCACCTGACGTGCCGGCGCGGGCCGAAAACCTGGCCGGTCTGCCGCCAGCGTGGATTCACACCGTTGGTCTTGACCTGTTCCGCGATGAAAATATCGCGTATGCCCAGCGATTGATGCGTGCCGGTGTACCCACGGACCTCATTGTTAATATCGGCGGTTGTCATGGTTTCCAGGGTATTCGTGATAGTCACCTGGCAACTCATTACAGAATGGAACAGCGGCGTGCGATGGCGCGGGCTTTCTCAATCGAGGAAAGACTGAACGTGAGGTCGGAGGTAACCGAATGGCAGTAGTGTTGAACAGGCGCATTCTCGGCAGCTACGCGGGCGTGACCCTGCCGATGGCCGCCATGGCCATGCCGATCACGGTTTACCTGCCGCCTTTTTACTCCGCCGGCCTCGGGCTGGATTTGGCGGTGGTGGGCCTCATCTTTACGCTTGCCCGTGTCTCTGATGTGATCACCGATCCCATCATGGGTGTGCTGATCGACAAGTACGACACACGCTGGGGTCGGCGCAAACACTGGATTGCACTCGCCATACCGATTCTGCTGTTGTCAGTGTACATGGTGTTCCTGCCTGACCCGGACTGGGTCTCGCCGATGTACCTGGGGTTCTGGCTGGTGATGCTTTACATCGGCTTCACGATGATGGCCATCGCGCATCAGTCCTGGGGCGCGGAGCTTGCCACCAGCTATGACGATCGCTCACGCCTGTTTGCCTGGCGGGAAATCTTTGTCCTCGCTGGCATGACCACGGTGTTGGCGATTCCTGCCTTCGTTGAGCTGATGGACCAGGGTGACACCGCCGCCAAGGTCGCCAGCATGGGCTGGTTCTGTCTGATCGCGTTTCCCATCACCGTGATCCCCACGCTGCTATTCGTGCCGGATACATCGAAGGCGACGGCCATGACGGTGGACTGGGTTGAAGCCGTGAAGGTCATGGTAAAGAACACCACCATGTGGCGACTGCTCTTCCTCGACTTTACGACGGGGCTCTGTTTCTCCGCATCGGGCGTGACCTATATTTTTGTCGCCACCTATGTGTTTGAACTGCCGAGTCATGCCAGCTTCGCGCTGCTGTTGTTCTTTTTGTCGAGTTTTATGTTCATGCCGCTCTGGCTGAAGGCGGCTTACCTCTATGGCAAGGATAAGACGACGCGGATTGCCCTGATCTACGCGGTGGTGATCCAGGTGTCCCTGTTCTTCTTTGCCGAGCCTGGCGCGGTCTGGGTGCTGTGGGGTTACACGCTGCTCTTTGGCATCGCCTATGGTGCGCCGCCGACCCTGATCCGCTCGATGATGGCGGATGTCACCGATGTTGATGAATTGCAGACCGGCACCAAGCGCGCGGGTCTGTTCTTCGCCGTGCTGACCACGACCGGCAAGCTGGGCAGTGCCATCGCGGTTGGGCTGACGTTTGCCTTTGTCGAGATCTTTTTCGGTTTCACGCCGGGCGATGAGGTGACCCAGGAAGGGGTCGATGGCCTGCTCATTACCTACATCGCGATTCCCGCGTCCATGCTCCTCCTGTCGATCCTGCCGATGATCGGCTATCCCCTGTCAAAGGAGAAGCATGCCGAGGTGTCCCGTCAGCTGCAGTTAAAACAGGCGGCAGCCTAGGCTCTGATGGTCACGGGCAGTTCGCGGATGCCGTGAATAAAGTTTGAGCGGATGCGCTTCGGCTCGCCGGTTACTTCAATCGTGTCGAACCGTTTCAGGATTTCCTGCCAGATGGTGCGAAGCTGCATCTCTGCCAGTCGATTGCCGACGCAGCGATGAATACCAAAGCCAAACGACATGTGTTCCCGCGGTCTCGCACGATCGATGATGAAGTCGTTGGGGCGTTCCAGCTTGTCGTCGTCGCGGTTGCCGGAAACATACCACATGCACACCCGATCCCCTTCACGGATCTGTTGGCCACCGAGTTCCGTATCCCGGGTCGCCGTCCTCGCCATGTGCAGCACCGGTGATTGCCAGCGGATGATTTCCGGCACCATGGAGGGGATCAGATCATGATTCGCTCTCAGCTTGGCGTACTCATCCGGGTTCTGGTTCAGCGCCAGCACGCCGCCCGAGATGGAATTTCGCGTGGTGTCGTTGCCGCCGACGATAAGCAGCATGATGTTGCCGAAGAATTCTCCCGGCGTCTGGTTATTGGTGGCCGGATCGTGGGCCATCATGGATAGCAGGTCGAACTTCGGTGGCTGCTTCCTTCGTTCATCAAAGAACTCTCGAAAGTAGCCGACGCAATGCTGCAACTTGGCCCAGCCCTGTTCCGGGTTGTCGAACTGTTCCGGGTCGCCCAGGGCGGAGATGGTGTCTGACCAGTCGATCAGTTTCAGGCGGTCTTCCTGGGGTACATCGAACAGGGTCGCCAGCATCTGGCCGGTGAGTTCAATCGAAACCTTCTCCACCCAATTGAACTCTTCGTTGATCGGCAGGTTGTCGAGGATCCGGCCGGCCCGCTCGCGAATCAGCGGTTCGATCTCCGCCAGGTTCTTCGGCGTGAACATGGGCGTCACCACCTGCCTTTGCTCATCGTGCTTGGGCGGATCGGTGGCAATGAAGTTGACGAAGGAATCTGCGGTCAGTTCCTGTGGCTTTCGGCCATTCAACGAGATGCCGCCCCTGCTCTGGTCGGATGAAAAGATTTCGTGATTGGAATCCACATACCGGATGTCATCGAACCGGGTGACCGACCAGTACGGCCCGGCCATCGCGTGCTTGTGGTAGTGGACCGGGGCCTCTGCGCGAAGGCGCTCAAAGTAGCGCCAGTGTTTGCCGTACTGGAACAGGGTTGGATGGGACGGTTCGAGGCGCTCCAGCGGCAGATCGTAGGGGTCACGGTCGATATCGATCTCGAAGGCATCGGCGATCTGCTGGTTACTCACCGTCAGGTCACCGCTGCGGCGACGGTTCATTAACTCGCGGCGTTCTTCGTCACTGCTACGAATGTAGTGGCTCATGCCTTGCCCTCTTGATGATGCTGATGCGAACGGAAACGGACACATAGTATCACTCACCTGTTGCCCTGAAACGAGCCGCCTTGCCGGCGGGTCCGGGGCGGTCTTATGCTGGTTGGATCGATGGAAATAGAAAGAGACGAGAGGGGCGGCACATGGCCGAGAAGATGATCACAACGGATGCAGGGTCTTTTGACTGGGCTGAAATCGTCGCGGAATTGAACCGCTACCTGCGCCTGCGCGCGACACCGGTCGGCATGAAGATGTTTGAAACCCGGGAAGAGATGGAAGCGGTACCGCGAATTCGCCGACCCAGCCATGTCCACACCACCGATCAGATTGTTGGTCAGGCCTGCCGCAATGGCTGGACGGTCGGTATCACCATGGATGACCTGGTGGGCGCGCAATGCGGCACCGTGATCGGGCTCCACCCTCGCAGCGATGAATGGCTGAATGGCAGCCGCATGAAGGGCGTCTGGTATGAAACTGAGGAAGATGCCGCTGCCCACCAGGTGGCCATGGATGTGCTCGAGTTTGGCAGGTTCCAAGCGATGGCAGTCAGCCCGCTGGCATCGGGCCGGCTCGACCCGCCCGATATCTGCCTGATCTATGCGACCCCCGCGCAGATGATCCTGCTGATTAACGGGCTGCAGTATTCCGGTTACCAAAAACTGTCCTGGGGCTGCGTCGGCGAATCCTCCTGCGCCGATTCCTGGGGGCGGGCGCTGAAAACCGGCGAGCCCAGCCTGTCGATCCCGTGTTTCGCCGAGCGCCGATACGGCGGGGTGCAGGACGATGAACTCCTGATGGCGATGCCGCCCGCTTTCCTGCCGAAGGTGATTGCCGGGCTGGCGACCCTCTCCAACAACGGCCTGCGTTATCCCATCGCGCCCTATGGCGTGAACAATGATGTGCGCGAGGGCATGGGTGTCAGCTACGCGCGGTAGTGCGTCGCAAAACGACGGCGCGGCGAGAGTGATACTATCGGGTTAAGCAGTTCTTACTTGTTGCAAACCGTATGGTCCGGTCCTGGCTTGACCGCCTCTCATTTATGGGGTGGCGGATGGTGCTTGTCGCCTTCTTTGTCGACTTTATTGCCGTCGGCTTCTTCTTCTATTCCTATGGCGTCTTCTTCAAGGCGATCGCGGTCGAGTTCGGCGATTCGCGCCTCGGTGTATCCGTTGGCATTACCATTATCCAGGTAGTCAGCGCCGTGATGGCGCCTTTTATCGGCCGGGCGCTGGATTACTATTCACTCAAACGCATCATCCTCACCGGTGCGTTTACGATGGGCATCGGTTTTCTGCTGCTGAGCCAGGTCCGATCGCCCATCGAGTTCTATATCGTGCTGGCCCTGTTTATCGGTTTCGGTCTTGGCGCCATGGGGCAGATCGCGACCTCCAAGCTGATCAGCAACTGGTTTGTGAGGCGCCGCGGCGCGGCGCTTGGCATCGCGGCGACGGGGATTTCTGCCTCCGGTGTGGTCATGCCGGTCGTCGGCGCCTGGATTATCAGCAACTATGGCTGGCGTGAAGGCTTCACCTTCTATGGCTTGTTTACGCTCTTGATCGTGGTGCCGGTGGTGCTGCGGTTCATTGTCTCGACGCCGGAAGAAGTCGGCCTCCACCCTGACGGGGAAACCGAGGTGCGTCGCCTGCCGCAGCCCCAGCCGCAACTGCACTCGCGGGAAATCCTGCGCATGCCGGACTTCTGGATTCTGGTGGTGACCATCGGGCTGGTGCTGTCCTGCGTGAGCGCAACCCTGGTGCACATGATTCCCAAGGTCACTGACCGCGGCTTTGATCTGGTGGCGGCTTCCTTTATTGCCTCGATCACAGCCGGTACCGGCATTCTCGGGAAGGTGGTATTCGGCACCCTGACCGACCGCTGGGATATTCGCCATGTGTGGTGGTTCTGCATCGCTGTGCAGGTGGCGGGACAACTGCTCATGTTCTCTGACAGCTACCTGGTGTTCCTGGCCGGCGCCTGCATCTTCGGTTTCGGTGCCGGCGGGATGGTGCCGATGCAGGCGGCGACCATCGCTCATGTGTTCGGGCGGGAGTCGCTCGGTCGTGCCATGGGGGCATTGCGCCCGCCGATGGCGACGTTGCATGTAATTGGCGTGCCGCTGGCGGGCTGGATGTATGACGTCACCGGCAGCTATGACCTCGCGTTCCAGATCCTGCTTGGTTTTTATGTCCTTGCCGCGATTGTCATCGGCCGGATCTCAGTCAGGCGTGGCCAGCCGGCGCCGGACCCGAAGGACGTCGAGGAAGTGGAATCTGATGTGATGCAGCCTTAGGATGATTGGCTATGGATCTTGAATTTGACCAGCAGGCGGAGCAGTTTCGCGCCGAAGTTCGCAAATTCTTCGCAGAAGAGTATCCCCGCGATCTGCTCGCACGGGCTGGCAGCGGGGCGGCGCTGACCAAGAACGACCTGCAGCGTGCCGAGCGGGCACTCGCATCGAAGGGCTGGCTCTGTATCAACTGGCCGGAAGAGGCGGGTGGCCCCGGCTGGGACGTCACTCGCAAGTACATCTTTGACCAGGAAATGCAGCACGCCGGTGCAATCAGTCCGGTCCCCATGGGCGTGATCTATGTTGGCCCAGTGATCTGGGCATTCGGCACGGAAGAACAAAAAGCCCGGTGGCTGCCCGGTATTAAAGAGAGTACAACCTTCTGGGCGCAGGGCTATTCAGAACCGGAGGCGGGTTCCGATCTGGCCTCACTGCAATGCCGTGCCGAGCGTGATGGCGACGACTACGTCGTTAATGGCACCAAAATCTGGACGACGCTCGCCCAGCATGCGGACTGGATCTTTGCGCTGGTCCGCACCAGCAAGGAAGAACGCAAGCAGCAGGGCATCACTTTCCTGTGCGCGCCGATGGATTCGCCCGGCATCACCGTGCATCCCATCATTACCATCGACGGCCGGCATCGGCTTAACCGGGTGACCTTCGATAATGTCCGCGTGCCGGTGGAAAACCGCATCGGTGAAGAAGGTGAAGGCTGGAAATACGCCAACTTCCTCCTGGGCAACGAGCGCACGTCCTATGCTCACGTGGCTGCCAAGCGCATGGGCATGGCATCCATCGAAGCGTTGGCATCATCGAATGAACAGTTGAAAGATGACGCTGCGTTCTGGGATCGATTCAACGAACTCTCGATCCGCCTCGACTCACTGGATATGACCATGCTGCGTGTTTTGTCGAGCCTGGTGGATGGGGAGTCCCCGGGCAGGGAATCGTCCGTCCTCAAGATCATGGCCACCGAGATTGCTCAGAACATCTCCGAGCTGCGCATGCAGGTGTACGGTTATGAAGGTCTCGCCGTATTGGATTCGGATGCACCGAATCCAAAGGCAGCGAAAGCGATGGCGGATTACTTTGGTGGCCGTGCCCAGTCGATTTACGGCGGAGCCAACGAGATACAGAAGAACATCATTGCGCGGCGAGTTTTGGGTCTGTGATCTGAGCCTACCAGGCAGGTGCGTGCCGGCCGAGTTCGCCCGCAGGCAGATCCCACGACATCGATAATTTTTCTGCGCGGCAGGGTGGTCGTAAACGACGACCGGGGCCCCAGCTGGTGTCCTCCAAATCGTCGAACCAGTCCGCATCAGTGGGTCTTTCGACCCGATCCTCCAGACTGCCGTTCGGACCCGCCATGACGAGTTCAGCCGTGCAGGCCAGAGCGCAGCGAACTTGCGTTCCCATGCCGGTTTTCAGTCGGGTGCGCAGTGCTCTTATGGCCGCAGTTGCCATGAGATAACCCGTGGCATGATCAAGCGCCTGCACCGGTAGCGGCAATGGTTCGTCGCCATTGGCGGCCGTCATCCCCGCATGGGCGATGCCGCATGACATCTGTACCAGACTGTCGAATCCCCGACGGTTCACCCATGGCCCGGTCCAGCCATAGGCGTTAAGACAGACATCGATCAGGCCCGGCCTGATCTGCTGGCGTTGGTTTTGGTCAAATCCCATTCGTTCCAGCGCGTCGGCGCGGTAGCCATGTACCAGGATGTCCGCTTTGGCCAGCAGCTGCGCAAATGTGTCGCGCCCGGCCTGTGATTTCAGGTCGATATGGGCGCATCGTTTGCCGAGCGCGACTTCCGGAATTACTCCATCTTCCCGCCACTCTTTTGGGTCGAGTCTTAATACGTCTGCTCCCCAACCGGCAAGAAATCGCGTGCAAATGGGGCCTGCCAGCACCCGCGTCAAGTCGAGCACGCGAATACCGGCGAGTGGCCGATTGGTATCCGGTTCTGGAAGATCGCCGGGACTCTTCTCAGTTGCGATCTGTTCGATCAGCGGCTCTCGCGCCACTGCGGCTCCGTTGGGGTGCTCATGCCATGCTTGCTCGCTTCGCATCGCGGCGGCGCAGCCACCTTCAGTCACGATATCTGTTTCCAGCTGGTTGATGGTCTGCTTGCTGACCGCGGCCGCAACTTTTTCCCGTTCGCCTGTGCAATCCAGCACCTGTAACGCGGCTGCCCGATGATGAGGTGCGTTTGTGTGCAGTCGAATCCAGCCGTCGGATGCACGATAGACGCCGGCAATGTCATCCCAGGCTGGCGGCAGCTTCCAGCCATCCGGCCGCAGCGAGCCCCGAAACCAGTACGATGCTACCCGGCGATCGACTTGAACCGCTCCTGTCGGCTCCTGACCATGTGATTCTGCCGAGAATGCAGCAATCTCTGACATTGCGCTGCCAATGCTGGCAGCGGCCAGATCGGTCACCGCGTAAATGGAAGGAAGTGCTCCCTCACCGCTTGTTTCGACATCGGGTAGCGGCGCATCACCCAGGGCGCTGCGAATCTCGCGAATAAAGTCGTTACAGGCGTCGGTCATGAACTTTGGTCTATTAGATTCCCAGGTTAGCTCTCGATGAGATTTACTCTGGCACTTTACTCTGACCCCTTAGATTTCAAGAGTAATTCTCAAAGACGAGTCTTGCCTTCGTAGCTTCTGCCTCTAGCTGCTGTCGATCCATCCGTGACCTACATCAAATTAAATAGCGAAGTCGTTCTAGCGCGACGATTGCGGCAGCAAGCGGCGTTATATGTTGCTTTATCGGGTTCAACTTCATGTTGGGCGATTCCGTGGCAAAAAAAGACCCGCTCTGAGGCGGGCCTTCCTTGAACTAAACATCCTTAAGCTGCTTCAGCCTTCTGCCTCCAATGTTCATTAAGACAGAATTGTACAGGACGCGTGCCTATTTCATCGACACTATCCAACTGCTCAAGTTGAACCTTGAGGAAATCAACTAACTCACTCACTTCTTCTTCGTCCATACAATGAACAAGGAACAATATCCGTAGAAGTTTCTCTTCAGCGGCAGGAAGTTCACTAGTTCCTTTCTCCCAACGCGCAACAGACTGGCTATTCTTACCAAGCGCGCTAGCAAGTTCAGCCTGCGTTAGGTCCATTGTATTACGCAGAAAACGTAGTTCCTGCGGTGAAAGCGCTTTACGCTCAGTTACAAGATGTTTGCCTATAGCACAATGCAGGCCATCAATGTTTTTGATTGTTACATACTCTTCGCCATCGCGCTCATCAATGGTGTATCCATTCAATAGATAGATGCCATCAAGACCACATGCACCATAAAGGTAGGGCTTTGAATCTGTAACACTTTCTCCTGAAAGAACAAAGCTATTACTCATTTCAAATCCTCCCATTCGGCAGTTTTGACGAAAATTCGTTGTCCCTGTATCACCACAGTCACAACACCCACATCGCGGTTGCCTTTAATCCTTGCAACCACCTTAACCTTCCATTCTCCTTGATCATTTCCTGGTTCAATTTCTCCATCGATATCTCCTGTTCTCAGGACACGCAGCGCATCCAATGTCGAAATCCCACGCTCTGCCATGCGGCTAAGCGCATGGCGGGACCAAGAGACATTTGACGAGTCTTCCGACAACCGACGAATCGTCGAGTTCAGCTCACCAGCTGAAGGCTTAAACTGAACCACGTTTTCGGCATTGGGCTTTCTGTCCATGACCTATCATTATGATAGGTAAATTAGAATTGTCAACATCAGTGACTTGTCCCTAACAGTCTGATAATTATGTGTTTTTTTCATAGCGTCAGTGACGCTCAAGTCAGCGGTTGCGCAAGCAGTGGACGTGACAGGTTCCTTCGTCTGCTTCAATATCATGTATGTGCGGGCAGCTCACTTGGCATTGTCGGCACTGAAGGAATAGTCGCCTGCATCAATTTTCTTCTGCGCCGCTACAAAAAACCTCTCTGGAGGTGTTATAGAATTTGCTCTTGCGGCGTCCATTCGATCCATTAGACCTTCAAAGGTTGCTTCGAACTCTTCGAATTCGCCTAGAGATTTGACTTCGGCCGTTTGGCGGAATCGATCCTGTAGGCCCTTAAACTCTGCGGCAATCTTAGACATTTCTTCGATACTCATATTCATGTCCAGTGCCACGAAGAGAGCTGGGAAAATGCCAGCACCCAAAGCACACACTGCAGTAAACCATGTAAAGAGTTCATTGTGGGGATCATCTAAGACGGACCATCCCGCGAGCGCCCCAAGCAAAACTGGTGCAGTAACAAAGAACTTGCGCCATCGCCTCGCACTTCGAAGCCAGAGATAAAGGCTCACGGACGTATACAAGCATGACTCAGCTTGTCGCAAGCATTCCTTTTTGAGGGCATCACTTTTTTCAGTCACGAGGATCTACCAATATCATTGTGCCAAAGATCTTCTGCCACTCTTCCCCAGCATGAATCACCATGTCGTTGTACTCATACGAACACGCGGACAAGGCGTTCGAGTGTGCGTTATGAGCCTTACTAAGCCAAGCATCTCCTAACGCAATCGTGTCGTATGTTCCTGGGACAACCACATAGCCGTTGCACTTTGCTATCAGAAACGAAAAGAAGTCTCGATGGAACCAGTCGTAATAGAAGTAGCCTTGAAGGCGATGGGCGTACGCCAACAGAAATTCATTTGCCAGTAGTTCCAGATAGAAAGACTTCAAGGGAACATTGCAATGAGATTGCCATGCCTTCAGCATCATGACTAGCGGGCGCAGATTATTGTTGCAAGCGCCTTGCGTCGAAGACACTTGCTCAATTTCCGCTTGCGGGTCCGCAACCATGTACCTGCCACCAGACTTAGTATCACAAATCCAGTACTGGCCGGATGTTAGAAGAAAAGCAGGCACCACCTCCACACTCATCCGATTAAATGCAACGAGTACCACGGGTCCATCACCTTTGATTTTGGTTCCTGGATAGGTTTGTTGGAGCACGGCACGAACTTCCTGAAGAAGCTGTGACTGTCGGTTCCCAGAATGTTGCTCAAACCGATTGTAGACTTCAATCGGAAGGATGAAGTAGATGTCGATGTCACGAGGGGGGCGCATCCTCGTCCACTTGCCCCAAGATCCTGTCAGAAAACTATTATCAGTTTCGGAGCTGTAGCCATAGTAGTGAGTGTTTAAGGACTTCCGAACTCCCTCATGATGAGATGTACCCTCTTCAACCTGACCGTCGGTAAGGCGAAGGTTCTCGTGAAACTTCTTGAATCTTTGAGTAACAGCTATCCACATACGCTCATCCTTGAGGTCGCGCGGCTAGGTTGCCACATAACACCCAGTTAAGCGGTGTGCCACGTCCGAGGCCTGGCCTGCGGCCGGCTTAAACTGCATGTTATGTGCCTACTACACCTAAAAACTAAAGGATGTTATGAGCAGAACACCTCCTTGCGACGTTTCTTTGAACCTCACGGCAGTTTCTCCTGCAGGAGGCGCTTCGTTTTCTACAAAGCCGTCGCCCAATATCTGAACTCGAGGATCTACTGCATAACCCAAACCAAGATTCCAACTACCGCTGGAGTCAGGGCGCTTGAAGCCAATCATCACACCACCACCGATCGTTTCAATAATCTCGTCAGTACCAGGCTGAAGTGCAATGAACGGGCCGATGCCCCACGCACCTGAATCTCTACCTAAGAACTTGTTGTTTGGGGTGAAGAAGTAGTGGCTTTCGAGCATTATTCTCGCTCGGTCGTTTGACTCTTTGTCTACTCTGACGATGCTGCTCGTAACCCCATTCTCCGTGCTCTGGATGATCTGCGCAGCATCTATCCTACTGTTCGAGCCGGTATCAAGGGTCAGAGAGATTCCGACGCCAAAGTTCAAGCCGGCAAACTGACGTTGGTCATCTTGAGCAAAACTGAATAGAGGAATTGCGAGAATCACGAGGGTTGTTAACTTAAGGGGCATCCTTACCTCCAAGGCATATTTGTCGGAGTGGCAAGGCTACTAGATGCTCACCGTTTCAGCCAAGTCGAATCAGATTAGCGTTTAGGTACAATCCCTCCGAAAATACATAACACGTATTAGGTGGAACTTTTCCACCTAGACTTGAAACAGCATCAGAATCTGAACGGAAACAACATGTTGCAACACTACGTTCAATTTTTGAGCAACGTTGCTCAGGAGAGATGCGAATATTCGACATGGACATTGTCCACCTAATCCGGCGTAACGTGGACATTATCCACATAACGCCGGAAAAAATAGACTTTCCCAACTATCCGGTCATCGCTTGATCAGAATTTGATCAACTGAGTTCAATTGCTCATTCGAGTGAGCTAACGAAATAACTAAGCCGCACGCTCAAAAATGGCTGCAATTCCCTGACCGCCGCCGATGCACATGGTTTCCAGCGCGTACTTGCCTTTGCGGCGTTCCAGTTCGTTCAGCATGGTGGCCAGTATGCGTCCACCAGTGGCACCGATCGGATGACCGAGTGAAATACCGGAGCCGTTCACGTTGAGGCGGTCCGGGTCATGCCATCCCCAGCCTTTCAAGACGGCCAGGACCTGTGGTGCAAAGGCTTCATTCAGTTCGACCAGGTCCATGTCGTCGAAGCTCAGCCCGGTGCGCTTGAATAGTTTCTCTACCGCCGGGACCGGGCCGATGCCCATGGTGGCCGGATGACAACCGACAGCCGCCCAGCTGACGAACCAGGCGGCGGGGTCCAGTTTCAGTTCTTGTAGTTTGTCTTCAGCGACGATGAGGCACGCGGCAGCGGCATCGTTTTGCTGCGAGGCATTGCCAGCGGTGACCACACCGTCCGGCTGGATCGGCCTCAGTTTGCTTAAAGATTCTGCGGTGGTGCCCTCACGGACGCCTTCATCCATGTTGAAGGTGATGGGGTCGGCCTTGCGCTGGGGGACTTCGATGGTGACCAGTTCGCTGTCGAACTTGCCTTCTTTCCAGGCTGCGGCGGCACGCTGTTGCGAGCGGGCCGCAAACTCATCGGCCTCTTCGCGGCTGATCTGATATTCCTTGGCGAGGTTTTCGGCCGTTTCGATCATGCCGGAGATGTGGCCGAATCGGGCTTCCGGTTGTGAGCGCACCCGGCCCCGTTCGAGCCGGTCATGCAGTGTGACCGCGCCGCCACGGGCGCCGCCGCGCATGGCGGTGGTGTAGTATTCCACGTTGCTCATGCTTTCCGCGCCGCCGGCGATGACCACATCGGCAACCCCGGTCTGCACCATCATGGCGGCATTGGCAATTGCCTGAACGCCGCTGCCGCAGCGCCGGTCAACCTGGGTGCCGGGCACGGCGAGTGGCAGGTCGGCGGCCAGCGCCACCCATCGACCGATGCAGGGTGCTTCGCCGCTTGGATAACCCTGCGCGAACGAGACTTCATCGATGCGTTCCGGATCAATGCCGGTTCGCGCCACCAGTTCGCGCACGACGATGGCGCCCAGGTCTTCGGCGTTGAATCCGCTGAGTGTGCCAAGGTATTTCCCAACGGCGGTTCGCAGTGGCGAAACAATAGCAGCCCTTCTCATATGGCGCGCTCCTGAACTGGTACGATGGCGCCAGAATACACTATGGGATTGGCCTGCTTTATCCTTACGATGCGAATGGCGATCAGGCAGATGCCGGGTCGGATGCAATCTCAGGTGAAATCTCCGATCATGGTGGCAGTAGCGGAGGACAGACGTGACCGATAATTTCTCCAGGCGGGGTTTCGACCCGCTGACCTATCAGTTTGAAGCGGACACCCCGAAGCCCGGCGAGGTTTTTGAGGTGGCTGAGGGCGTGTTCTGGGTGCGTATGCCGATGCCGGGACGGCTCGACCACATTAATCTGTGGCTGCTGCGCGATGTCGACGGCTGGACCATTGTCGATACTGGCATCTTTACCAAGGAAGTCCAGAAACACTGGCTGCAGATTTTTGATCGCTGCCTGGAAGGCAAACCGATTACCCGGGTCATCGCCACGCACCTGCACACGGACCACACCGGGAATGCAGGCTGGATTACTACCGAGTGGGGCTGTGAACTCTGGATGAGTCGCGCCGACTTTTATATGTGCAAGGTGATGGGAGCCGATGGTCCGTCGGACGTGCCGGACGATGCGATCCGGTTCTATCGGCGCGCCGGTTTTTCGGATGAACGCCTGGAACGATATCGCGAACGGTTCGGCAAGTTCGGTGCCAGTCTCGCCCCTCTGCCCGCTGGTTACCAGCGTATCCAGGATGGCCAGTACATCAATATCGGCGGGCGAGAGTGGCGCAGCGTGATTGGCCACGGTCATTCACCGGAACATGTCTCGCTGTATTGCCCGGAACTGAAGCTGGTCATTGGCGGCGACATGTTGCTGCCGAAGATTACGCCCAACGTCAGCGTGCAGCCGTCGGAGCCGAAGGCGAATCCGCTGCGTGAATTCCTGAACAGCTGCGATCGGATGCGTCAGCAGTTACCGCCGGACCTGCTGGTGTTGCCCGCGCATGAAAGTCTCTATCTTGGATTGCATGAACGACTGACCGCGTTGGTGGACTGGCATGAAGTGGCGCTCGAAAAACTCTATGACCTGTGCAAGGAACCGAAGCGGGCAGTGGATGTTTTCCCGGCCATCTTCAAGAGTCAGATTACTGACATGAGTTTCTTCCCGGCCACGGGTGAATCGATCGCGCATCTTCACTGCGCGGAAGATCGGCGCATGCTGACGGTGGAAGAAGACAATCATGGCGTTGCCTGGTGGCGGCAAGCCTGACGCAACAAAACTTCTGTTTTTTTTATTGGCTGGAAGCGACCGAATGGTCGGCGCGGTGGTAGAGCCCGGCGAAGTGATCGATGATCTTGGTTCGCAGCCATTCGTTGGCGGGGTCGTTGTGCGAAGTCTGGTGCCAGTAGAGCCAGACGCCGGTGGTAGGTTTCTCGAATGGCAGGCTTCTCAAGATCAGGTCGGTGTGAATGCAAAGTTCACGTGGCACGATGGTGACCAGATCAGTGTTTGCGACGAGTTCAATGGCAGGCAGGTAGTGCTGCAACCTCACTTTAGGCGTAATGTGCACGCCCTGCTGGCCGAGCGTCATGTCGAGCAGGCTCTGGCCGAAGCGCTGGGTTGAAACCGTGACATGATCGAGGGTCAGAAATGTGTCCAGCGTCCATGGCTCTTTTGCCGTGGGATGATCCATGCGCATGGCACAGACCAGATCGCGGTCAGCCAGGTTCACCTTGCGCAGGGCCGGTGCCGTTAGCTGCGGCACATCCAGGGCGACATCCAGTTCGCCTGCCTGCATCATGTCAGCCAGGTCCCGGCGGGGAAACTGGAAGCACTGCAGATTTGCGTTGGGTGCTTCCCGCCTGACGGTTTCATAGAGCCCCGGAAGTAGCAGCGATGCGTTCGCATCCGAGGCACTGAGCTGGAATGTTCGGGTGCTGGTCGCCGGCTCGAAGGTAATTCTTCCTTCAAGACTGTTGTTCATCACGTCGAGCGCCTGACGGATGGGAAGGATCATTCGGCGCGCCACCGGCGTGGGTGCGACGCCACGGCCGCTGCGGACAAACAGGGGATCGTCAAAGGCTGTGCGCAACTTGGCCAGTGCATTGGAAACAGCGGGCTGGGTGACGTGCAGCTTCTCGCTGGCTGCAGTCAGGCTCCCGCTCTCGTAGATTGTCGCGAAGACGAGAAATAGATTCAGATCAAAACGTTTGAGCTGGGCCAAGGTCTACGAGCAGAGATGACTAATATAGGTGGAGATTATGATCATCTATCAAAAAAAACAATTGTTTTGTGCAAGCCTGCCTATTTTTTAACCATCATAGAGGTTTGCGCGGTGACATCGGGCGTGTAGACATCACCGTCAGAAATAAGTTCGCCGGTAAGGCGTATCGATAGAGATGATGAATGGTGAGACTTGAGGTCCGGCAAGGTGCCAGGGAGTGAGAGATCCCCCCGGGCTCTGAAGAGGGACGAGCCCGAGGGAATAAGTTCAACAAGCGGCTACCAAACCTGTTGTGAACTTGGGTAAGAGTCTACTTGTTTGTTGTTCACTAAACAAGTTTGCGTTTGCGAATATTCGACGCGGATGCGCTCTCTTCCGGAAGTGATCCGGGGTCCGGCCAGATGCTGAAAGCAAGGGTGAGTTCGATGAAAGCACGCAGTCGTTGACGGCGCATCACACCAGGATAACTGACACATTGTTTCTCGGTGCTGTTTTGGTTTCCGTTTTGGTACCGGCGCGAAGATCATCGCAACAATCGTTGTCAGTGAAATGGCGACCAGCGCAGCGTCGGTGAGTTACTATCAGCTGCGCCGTGAAAGGAACTTCGATTTGTTTCGATCAGCGAATTGATCGACACGCGATAAAGGATGTGGCGGGCACTGTTCAGCAGCCGCATATATCACGATAAATAACGTCAATCCGGTCCTCAGGGATAAGTCGGTCTGCTATCCTTGGGCGCCTTTTTGGAGAGGGGAAAGGGAAGAGGATGTGTAGTTTTGGAAGGGGGATGCTCGCGTTATGCGGCTGGGGCCTGTTGCTGCTTACCGGCAGCGTTCAGGCAGCGAAGATCGAGTCAGCGGCGGGCATTGATTACAGCCACGGTTTCTCTTATCTGAGTGAACTGAAATATCCGGCAGATTTCGAGCACTTCGACTGGGTCAACCCGGATGCACCGCGGACTGGCGAACTGCGTATCCCGGTGCTGGGCCGCTACGATTCGTTCAACTACTTCACGAATACTGGCCGCAGTGTCGTTGGGATGTATCCGCTCAATGACAACTTCAAGTTTTTCTATGACAGCCTGTTGCAGTTCTCCGCCGATGAGAAGGTCAGCATGTACGGGTTGCTGGCGGAAGGCTTCTACTATGCCGAAGACAGGTCCTGGTATGCCTTCAAACTCCGGGAAGATGCCTATTGGCACGACGGTAAACCGCTCACCATCGATGACGTCATTTTCAGTTTCAATACGCTGACGAAAGAGGGGCCGGCATGGATGCTGTCCAGTTATCAGGACATCTCGCATGTTGAGCAGATTGGTCCCTGGGAAATCAAGTTCGTGATGAAAGAGGGGATGACCAACTCCTCGAGCCCTCGTGCGGCGGGATTTATGCCGATCATTCCCAAGCACTATTGGGAAGACAAGGACATCACCAAGAACCTGACTGAACCGCCGCTGTTCAGCGGCCCGTACAAAATTGTCGATTGGCGACTGGGCCGTTACTTCGTTGCCGAACGCCAGGAAAACTACTGGGGCAACAATGTCCCGTCGATGCGTGGTCGCTTCAATTACCAGACCATCAAGTTTGACTACTTCCGGGACGATCAGGTGTTGCTGGAAGCCATGCGCGGCTACCTGGTGGATATCCAGGAAGACGGCAATCCAAAGAACTGGAATGTGGAATACGACTTCCCGGGTGCGCGGGACGGCTTGTTCAAGATGGAGCTGATTCCGATCACCGCACCGATTCCGATGCGCTGGCCACTATTCTGGAATCTCCGGGACGAGCGATTCAAGGATGTCCGGGTCCGCGAGGCACTGTGGTTGTTGTTTGATTTCGAGTTCATGAACCGGGTCATGTACTTCGACTTTTACCGGTCTGCTCGCTCTCTTTACCACGGGGCTGAAGACATGGAAGCGACCGGGTTGCCCTCGCAGGATGAGATTGAATTACTTGAGCCTTTTCGCGACCAGATACCGCCCCGCGTTTATACAGAAACCTTCGAGGCGCCCAGAAACGACGGCTACGGCATCAATCGCCACTACGTTGAGCGTGCCATCAACCTGTTTGCCGAAGCGGGCTGGGTCATCCGCAACGGCAGAATGGTGAACGCGGAGACGGGCGAGCAGTTTCATATCGACTTCGTCATGCCTTCGCACGGTCTGACCCGGCCGCTGCTGCCCTACGAGCAGCAGCTCAACCGGGTTGGTATCTCGACAACCGTGCGGGTGCCGGAGATTTCCAACTGGGCGTTCCGCATTCGAAAGCGTGAATTCAATGCTTCGGTGCGCAGCGACTCGGCCTGGCGAACGGTGGGGCAGAGCCTGCGTAACCGCTTCGATTCAGCCATCGCTGACATGGAATACGGCACCAATACGTTTGGCATGACTGACCCGGCGGTGGACTACCTGGTAGACCATATTCTTGCCGCATCGACCCACGATGAATACGAAGCAGCCGTCAAGGCGGTGGATCGGGTTATCATGTGGAACTTTTACCACTTGCCGCTCGGTTACCTGCCGGGTGCGCCGTTGGTTTATTGGGACAAGTTCGGGAAACCTGACGGACCTCCTCTGGAACGTGTTCCCTGGGCCGATGCCTGGTGGTATGACGAAGAAAAAGCCGCCCAGATCGAGGAGCGAGTGGCAGCGGCTATAGAGTAGATAAAAATAACAATCGTGGTGGCAGGCTTATGAGAATTCTTGCAACGACCTGGCTGATAGCAGTCTGTAGTTTTTCAGGCGGTACTGCTGCCACTACGATCAAATCTGCCGCCGGCATCGACTATAGCCACGGCTTTTCTTACCTGAATGAATTGAAGTACCCGCGTGACTTCAAGCACTTCGACTGGGTGAATCCGGACGCCCCTCAGGGTGGTGAGGTTCGAGTTCCGGTCCTCGGTACCTACGACTCGTTTAACTACTTCACTGATACCGGCCAGCGGGTTGAGGGCATGAGCCCGGTGGATCCAAACCGCGATCTTTACTACGACAGCCTGTTACAGGTGACGGCGGATGAAAAGGTCAGTCAGTACGGTTCGCTGGCAGAAGGTTTCTACCACGCCCCGGATAAAAGCTGGTATGCGTTCAAGATCCGTGAAGATGCCTATTGGCATGACGGCACACCGATCACGATCGACGATGTATTGTTTACCTTTGATACCCTGAGAACGCGCGGCCCGGCCTGGATCATCAGCATCCTGCTCGATATCGACTACGTCGAACAGATTGGTCCCTGGGAAATCAAGGTGGTGCTGAAAAAGAACGCGGTGAATGCGGTACATCCGGTCTCGGCGGGATCGCTGCATATTATTCCCAAACATTTCTGGGAAGAGCGTGACATCTCGCGGAATCTGACGGAACCGCCGCTCGGCAGCGGGCCTTACCGCATTTCCGACTATCGGCTCGGCCGTTACGTCGTCTATGAGCGTAATGAGGACTACTGGGGAAACGATCAACCGACCCTCAGGGGTCGCTTCAACTTCAAGCGGATCAAGTTCGATTACTTTCGTGATGACCAGGTGCAGATGGAAGCCCTGCGTGGCAATGTGGTCGACATGATGGAGGACGGTAGTCCGAAGAACTGGAACGTGGAATATGACTTCCCCGCGCGTCGAGAAGGTTTGTTCATCACAGAGATGTTCGATATTACAGCCCCGGTCGCACCGCGCTGGCCGCTGTTCTGGAATTTGAAGCGCGAAAGGTTTCAGGACGTCAGGGTCAGGGAAGCGCTCTGGCTCTTGTATGACTTCGAGTACATCAACCGCGTCATGCATTATGGTTTTTATGAGCCGGGCCGCTCGATGTATCACGGTGCGGAGGATATGGAGCCTACCGAGCTGCCATCCGAAGCAGAGCTGGAAATGCTGGAGCCCTGGCGCGACCTGATCCCGCCCCGCGTCTTCACTACTGTGTTCCAGCCGCCGGAGAATGACGGTTATGGTATCGATCGGGCGCACGTGGAGCGGGCGATCGAACTGTTCGCGGAAGCCGGTTGGGTAATTCGCGATGGCCAGATGGTGAATGAGAAGACCGGCGAGGTGTTTCATATTGCCTTTATCCTGCCGTCCCATACATTGACGCGTCCGCTGCTACCTTATGTGTTCCAGCTTGAGAAAGTGGGTATCTCGACCGAGGTGAGGGTGCCGGAACTGTCAAACTGGGCGTACCGCATCCGGCATCGGCAGTTCGATGGTTCGCTTCGCTACGATCGTGCCTGGCGCACGATTGGTTCTGCGCTTCGCAATCGCTGGCATTCGGTGAATGCCAATACGATGCTGGGTACAACCAATCCTGCGGGACTGGAGAATCCGGTCGTTGATGACCTGATCGGGCAGATCGTTGGTGCGCAAACCAATCGAAGCTACGAAGCCGCGGTGAAGTCGATCGACCGGGTGATGATGTGGAACTTCTACATGGTCCCCCTGGGTTACCTGTCAGACTACCCGTTGGTGTACTGGGACAAATTCGGCCAACCTGAAGGTCCGCCCATCGAGCGTGTACCCTGGCTGGATGGCTGGTGGTATGACGAAGAAAAAGCTGCCCTTATCGATGAACGGGTCGCGGCGGCTGTCGAATAGCTGATGGTGTTTGAGTGTTGATGAGGCTGGCGAGAGTCCTTCTTCGTTATCTGGTGGTCGTTGGTCTGTTTCCCGCCCTGTTGGCCGGCAGTCCGGCAGCCGCGACGATCGAATCTGCCAGCGGGATCGATTACAGCCACGGCTTTTCCTATCTCAGCGAACTGAAGTACCCGGTGGATTTTGAGCACTTTGACTGGGCCAATCCGGATGCGCCCCAGCAGGGTGAAGTACGTGTCCCGATTCTGGGTACCTACGACACCTTTAACTATTTCACCAATACGGGTCGACGGGCGGACGGTATGAATCCGCTCGATCCGAACCGTGATCTGTACTTTGACAGCCTGATGCAGGTCTCCGCCGATGAAAAGGTGAGCCATTACGGTTTACTCGCCGAGGGTTTCTATCATGCGCCGGACAAGAGCTGGTATGCCTTCAAGATTCGAGAAGATGCCTACTGGCACGATGGTGTACCGATCACCGCTGATGACGTGGTGTATACCTTCGATGAACTGCGTGCCCGGGGTCCCGCCTGGATCATCGGCATCCTTTTGGATGTTGATTACGTTGAAAAGATTGGTCCCTGGGAGGTGAGGGTGGTGCTCAGGGAAGGGGTCGAGAATGCGCCCCATCCCATTTCCGCTGGCATCATCCCGATCATTCCCAAGCATTACTGGGAAGAGCGTGATATCACCCGGAACATGACCGAGCCGCCGCTGGGAAGCGGGCCCTACAAGATTGCGGACTATCGGCTGGGCCGTTATGTGGTTTATGAACGCAATGACGATTACTGGGCAAATAATCTGCCGTTGCTCAAGGGGCGGTACAACTTCCGACGGATCAAGTTTGACTACTTTCGTGATGATCAGGTGCGTATGGAAGCATTGCGCGGCAACCTCGTCGATGTCATGGAGGACGGTAATCCCAAGAACTGGCACGTTGAATACGATTTTCCCGCCCGGCGGGATGGCCTGTTCAAGACCGAGCTGTTCAAGATCACCAGCCCGATTGTGCCGCGGTGGCCCATCTACTGGAATGTCAGGCGGGAAAAGTTCCAGGACGTCAGGGTTCGTGAAGCGCTGTGGTTATTGTTTGATTTCCAGTACGTCAATCGTGTGATGCACTTCAATTTCTATGACCCGGCCCGCTCCATGTATCACGGGCCGGATGACATGGAACCAACGGGTCTTCCGTCGGAAGCCGAATTGGAATTGCTGGAACCCTGGCGAGGACAGGTCCCTCCCCGTGTCTTTACGGCCGTGTTCCAGTCACCGGAAAACGATGGCTACGGTATTGATCGTCACCATGTGGAGCGAGCCATCGATTTGTTTGCGGAAGCGGGATGGGTGATTCGCGATCGCGAGCTGGTGAATGTCGATACCGGTGAGGTATTCCATATTGATTTCATTCTGCCGTCTCATGAACTGGCGCGGCCACTTTTGCCCTACGTGCAGCAACTCAACAAGGTGGGCATTACCACCGAAGTCCGAATCCCCGAGGTATCCAACTGGGCCTACCGCATCAGGCACCGGCAGTTCGACGCGTCGCTTCGAAACGACAACGCCTGGCGAACCATCGGACAGGGGCTTCGCAATCGATGGGGTTCGGTCAATGCCGACGTGAAGTTCGGGACCAATCCTGCCGGCGTCAAGAACCCGGCCCTTGATGACCTCATCAAAAACATTATTGGCGCCGGCACACACCGTAGCTACGAAGCGGCGGTGAAATCCGTTGACCGGGTGATGATGTGGAATTTCTACATGCTGCCCATGGGTTACCTGCCGGGTTATCCACTGGTGTACTGGGACAAGTTCGGTCAGCCTGACAGCCCGCCGCTGGAGCGTGTCCCCTGGATGGATGCCTGGTGGTTTGACGCAGAAAAGGCAGCGCGGGTTGAGGCCGGCATCGCTGCAACAGAGGAATAGAGAAGGGTTTACGCCTGTCTATTTGGCAGCGTCCGATACTCTAAAAGCCTGATAGAATCGGGTGTCAGGGTTACCAGGGGTCTGCCGAATGGTGCGCCTGATACTTGCATTACTGATCTTTGTGGCAGCGCCCACATCGGGTGAAACATCCATGTTGCCGCTTCGCGTCGGGGTTACGGTCGAGTTTGAGCCCATGACCTTTGAAGTCAGTGGCGAGCTCCAGGGTATTGAGATTGATCTCGCGCGACGAGTTGCTGCCGAGATTGGCCGCGACGTTGAGTTCAGGGTCTATCCCTTTCCCAGGCTGATCGATGCGCTGACAAGCCGGGACATCGATATCGTCATGGCCGGCATGTCCATCACCGCAGCGCGCGCCACGCGGGTCAGGTTTACCGACCCCTATATGGAGATCGGCCAGATGGCGATTGTCAGGGTCGCCGATGCCGATCGGCTCGCTGCACCCAACGCGTTGAGCAGATCGGGTATCCGCATTGGTGCTCACCTCGGTTCCACCGGCGAGGTCTATGTGGTCGAACAGCTGCCCGAAGCCAACCTGATTGCCTATCCCTCTGTTGAGGCTGGTCTTCAGGCGCTGCGCGAGGGGAATCTGGATGCGTTTATTCACGACTCCATTACCAGCTGGCAGCTCAGCCGATCCTTCGTCAATGACAACCTGCTCAGCCTGAATCGTTTCCTGACCCGGGAAGAGCTGGCCTGGGCCATCCATCCGGATGACGCTGAATTGCAAACCATGGTGAATCTCGTGCTGGAGGATCTCAAGGCTGAAGGTGTCGTCAGCGAGATCGTTTCGGAATGGCTGCCGATGATTCCAATCAGGCTTTAGGGACAGATATGACTTCAGACCAGAACCTGTTTAGCTACCTTGCATCACTGATGGATCAGGGCAAAGAACCTGACAGGCTGGCGGACGATATCTGGTCGCGGTACGGCCGTCGGGTTGCTGTGGTTGTGATTGATTCGGTCGGATTTTCCCGGGTGTCGCAACAGCATGGCATCATTCATTTCATGACCCGTCTGGTCAGACTGCGACGACTGGTCACGCCGGTCATCGAAAGCTTTGCACCGGTCGAGTTCAAGTTTGAAGCGGACAACATCTTCCTGGCCTTCGAGGATGTTGACCAGGCGGTTTCCGTTTCCCTGGCGATCCACGAGGCGGTTAGCGGCGATGGATTGATGCTGACGCAGGAAGAACCTTTCAAGGTTTGTATCGGCATCGGTTATGGTGACCTGCTCTACTCGGAAACGCTGGAAGGTTTTTTTGGTGAAGAGATGAATCTGGCCTCGAAACTGGGAGAGGATCTGGCAGACGGTGGTGAAACGCTGCTGACCCTGGCTGCGCTGGAGGCGGCGGACCCCAGGCTGACTCGTGACTTCACCCGCGACAGCACGAATATTTCTGGCGTCGATCTCGAGTTTTCGCGCCACGTGTTTACGGAGGATCCCTGAGGTGACTGCGATGACCCGAATGCCTGGTGCAATCATCCTGTTGGTGGCCTGTTACGGTCAGGCAGCAGAAGAACAGATCTTGACGGCCACGGGTGCCGGCATTGCCGATGGCAGTCGATTTCCTTCTGAGCTGCAGGCGAAGATGCTGTCAAAGCGCGCAGCGATGGCGGATGCGCAACGCAATCTGCTTGAGACCATCAACGGCGTCCAGGTGACGGCTGGGACGACGGTAGAAAACATGATGGTGACCTCGGACAAGATTGGCACTCGCGTCAAAGGCATGATTCGCGGCGCCTTTGTTGTCGATGAGTCGATATCGAAAGAGGGTGAGAGCTGGATCACCGAACTCACCATGGGCGTCTGCGTCAATGCTGCGCATGAGCAATGCCGGGAGAAACCGACGCTGCAGCAGGCGGTCGCGGAAGCCATTGCCGAAGCTGAGGACGTCAGTCCATTTGAGCCTTCGAACGATGCGGAGCGCGTCCAACCGGCAACCGGCTTGATTGTCGATCTTTCTGGCCTGGATTTTGTGCCCCTGATGGATGCCCGGATTCGCAATGCGGCAGGCGAGGAACTCTACGGCCCGTCGCTGGTATATCTTGAAACCGGGTCGGACTGGCTCACCTTCGCCTCGAGCGTTGAAGAGGCAACGGCTTCAGCCAGCGTCGGTGACGCGCCGCTCGTCGTGCAGCCTGATGAGGTGATCGATGGCTATAAAGTCATTGTCTCGGACGGTGATGCCGATCGTATCTACCAGGCCAGTCAGGGCGAGGATAATTTCCTGCGCCGGGGTGGCGTGATTTTTGTCGTTCGTTCATGAGACTGGTTGGGATCTTCTGCGTTGTCCTTCCGGCGATAGCCTTCGCCGAATCCAACGATCCTTTTGAGGCGCTCGATCAGCTGCTCGAGGCTGAATTCCAGGCGACCGATCAAGCGCTCGAAGACCGTTTTCAGGCGCTGGACCGGGCGCTCGATGAGGCGTTTGAGCGGGCCCGCCGGGAGATCGCAGAGAGCTGGGGGGACGAGGAGGCGACGCTGCCGGACAAGAAGCGCTGGATCGATTATTCCGAGGATCTCAGGACCCGGCGGACGATCGATTTCGAGCAGGGGGTTGTCGAAGTGGCGATGCTGGCGGAACCGGATGCAGACGCGGTGGCTGAGACCGAGTCATTGCTTGCAGCGATCGATGAGCTGGTGCAGTCCACCAGTCAGGATCTTGCCGAGCGCGATGTGGTGATGCAGTACGCCAGGGAAAAGCTGGCGGCAGAGTCCGTTGATCTGGTTGACTACCAGGCCGATGACTCGCGACCGGTACTGGGCAATCTCGTTGCTCGTCCGTCACCAGAGAAACTGGATCAGGCGATTGCGAGGGAGGAACTGGCGAACGGTCGACAGAAGGTGTCGGTGAAGCTGCCGCTGGCCACGGGATACCAGTCGACGATGGCGTCCAGGTTTCGTGAGCCGGTGATGCGCGAAGCTGCCCAGCATGATGTTGCGCCCAGTCTCATGTATGCGGTGATTCAGACGGAAAGCTCTTTCAATCCAAGGGCGCGCTCCTCGGTTCCGGCTTTTGGCCTGATGCAGCTCGTACCTCGTTCCGGTGCCATGGATGCCTATGAGTATGTGTATGGCGAAAAGGAACTGCTGGCACCCGAGTACCTCTATGATCCCACCCAGAATGTGGAGCTGGGTGCTGCCTACCTGAAACTGCTCAACACACGGTATCTGCGACTCATCACCAATCCTACCAGTCGCAAGTACTGTACGATTGCCGCTTACAATACCGGTGCAGGTAATGTGGCGCGCGCCTTTGTCGGAACAACGAACGTTGCCGAGGCCGCTCGTCGGATCAATGCCATGACGCCGGACGAGGTTTATCGACATTTGCGGGATCATCTACCCTATGAGGAGACGCGGCGGTATCTTCAGAAGGTGCTCAATGCCCAGCAGAAATTTGTCCCACTGGATCAGCAGATGAGGTCATCATGATTCGAATATTCATATTTGGTTTGCTGACACTGTGCGTATCAGTGCAGGCGGAAGATGCGATTCAGGTGCTCCCGGGTGGTGAGGTCAACTGGTCCCAGGGGTTGGTGAAGGCGGACGGCTACGGCATCGCGGCCCCGGACATTGCCATCTCGGCCCAGCGCCGGCTGCTGAGCCGTCGGGCGGCCATCGTCGATGCGCAGCGCAACCTGCTGGAGATCACCAAGGGTGTCCGGATCACTTCGATGACCAAGGTATCGGACATGATGGTGGCCGATGACATCACCGCGACCCGGGTCCAGGGCGTGATCAAGGGTGCGGTCGTGGTGAAGGAGAACTACCAGAACGATGTCTACAGCGTCACCATGATGATGCCCCTTGGTGGCAAGCTGTTGCAGGCGGTTTACAAGCAACCGGAGCAGGCGAGGATTGTTCGTCCGGAGGACAGATTCCAGCTTGCCCTCCGGGAGCGGATGGCGACCGGTCTCGACGGTCTGCTTTCATTGTTGGCGCCTCGTGCCTATGGCGAGCAACAGCTGTTGCTGCAAAGTCACCACGAGGCGGAAACGGTTCGAAAACTGTTGCAGTGGATCGACACCTCGCAGCCAGCCGATGTGGCAACGAGTCTGTCCGAGGCACTCGGTCGCTACGAATCGGGCGCACTCTATTCCGGTGTACTGATTGACGCATCGGCGGTGAGTGGATTCGAAATTGCGACCGTGCCGAACATTCGTGATGAGAACGGAGACATCATCTATCCGACGGCGGCGACTTCTTTTCAGGACATCATCGAGAAGCGAGGCGTCACCTACGACCTGGATCTGGAGGACGCGATTCGCAATGAACGGGTCGCGACTTCACCCTTTATTATCGGCGCACTCGGGACCTACAAGAACCAGTACTCCGATCTGGTCATCAGTAATACGGACGCGGCTCGGATTGCCTCGAGCCCGAGTACGCTGACAGCGATGAACAAAACCGGCGTACTGATCGTTGTGGGGATCTAGTCCTCGGCGCGCGGGCCGGTAGTCAGACCGACTTCGGCTTCCGCAAACTCCGCTATGCCCGGCCGCGCCATGTTGGAATCCCTGATATCCAGCGCGATGCCGCGCGTCTTTACGGCAACCTGTTCCATGTCTTCGCTCAGCAGGTAGACATCGGCGCCGACGGGCGTTGTTTCAATGCTGCCAAGCTGTTCGGTACTGGCGTAAAGAATCAGTTTTTCCTGACCAAACGGTTCGGTCACGGTCAGCTCGAACTTGTCCCGTCCGGTTGGAATCTCAAGTATCGTCCCGCCATCGAAGTAGTTGTCGAGTCGATGCTGATTGGGCAGTAGCTGAATCTGGTTCTTGGCGGCGTCGATGTAGACGAGGCGGGCGTAGAACGGCTTGTTCCCCTGGAGGTAGATTTTCATCTTGTCCCCTTCCTGGAACTTGCCTGCTGCCGAGTTGACCCATAGCGAGACGTTGAGCGGGAGGCGAGGGTCGGCCATCAGTTGTTCGGTGTCGACCCGCTTCATGGGCTCGGCGGCCGGTATCACTTCTGCCTTGATGCGAATCTTGACACAGCTGTCGCGGACGCTGCTTTGCTGCCATGCCTTGTCCAGAATTTCGAGCAGCTTGACTTCGGCCTGGGTAAAGGCTTCGACGATGTCGTTCTTCAGTTCGAAGTTTTCAACGATGGTGGTGCTGCTGATGTGGGACGACGTGTATTCCACTGCCATCCGTTTGGCGGATTCGAGTGCGACCTGTTCGGTCTCCCGACGGGACTTGTCTTCGCCCATGCAGGATTCGCCATCGGCTTCGGTGATCGATGACTGCATCGCGTGGGCCGCCGGCGCGGCGAGGCACAGCAATAGCGTGGAAAGGGCAATCGGAAACTTTAGTGTCGTTCTCATGGCAGGTTCCTATAGCACATGTTCCTATAACACAATGACGACGCCGGCATCGTCGAGGAAACCCTGGTCGACGAGCGTCTGCAGACGTTCTGACGATTCTGTTCCCAGTACGATTTCGGTTCGAGTGTCGCCAAAAGTCCGCAGGCCCTTCAGTACAATGGGTCTTTCGCCGACCACCGGGTGACGCCTGGCCGTCTCCAGATCCCGAGTGAACAGCGAAACCAGCTGGCCGCGTTCTCGTCTGGAAATCTGGTGGGCCCGGGCGGGGTAGATCACGCCCGCACGCAGTTTACGGATTTTCGGCGACATGGAAGGAATGAAATTGCTGCCCCGGGCGTCGAGTACCAGCCCGGTGGGTTTCGCATCCTTGGTTCCGGTGATGGGTTTGGCTGAAAGCAGTGCTTCCAGTGCCGAGATACGGCTGGAAAGCTGGTCGATCGCCGGGCGCCAGTCCTGTTCTGCGCTGGCCGCCGGAATAAAGAATGTAGAAAGCGCGTACCACAGGCGATCTGTTCTCGCCGCCGAAGAGGTGGCTGGTTCTTCAAACACTTCGTTGTACACGGTCTTGGCCAGCGGCCCGGACAGGGGCGCCGTCATCACTACCCGACAGGTACCGTCATCCCTGGGCTGACGTTCGACGATCTGACCGCCTTTCAGCACGCCTTCCACGGTGGTTCGAATGGTGTCGCTTTCGATCATCATGTTGGAGACGAGGGTTGTGCCGTGAACGCGGACGCCCTGCATCGATTCCAGCAGGTTTCTCTGGGCATCGACCACGGCAGCCCGACAGGCCATCAGCGAAGCAATCGCCGGCGGTGTGTTGTCCGGGCCGATGCCTGCGCCCTCAGCCTGCGCCTGTCCAGCGCTCCAGTTGACGCCGCTGTTTGCACCGACCCACTCAACAAAATCGTCAGCAAACACGGCGGGGGCAAAGACGACGAGAAAACAAAGCGGTAGGCGCATAGCGTTAGTCCTCGGAAAATGTGACGTTGCCGAGAATGGTCATCGCGGATGCGGGTGGATCGAAACGGTTGTTGTCGGTCACGTCGATCTCATAGGTAGAGCCATTCTGAAGGTGGAAGGGGTCGTTGGACTCGAACACGTTACTCTGGAACCTGGGTTGCGCCTGGCCTTCGATGACGACGCCCGACGACCCCGCGCCTTTGATACGGCAGTACTGGATGGTCGGGCGAGCGGTGCCTGAGATGGTCATGGCGCTGAAGGCGTTGTCGATAAACTCGCTCATCGTAATGAGCGGTTGTCCGGCAACGATTCTGACCGGTGAGCCGCCCTTGTTGAATATGAAGTGTTCCAGCGTGACCGGGGCGGTGGTTTGCAGGACAAGGAATTCGCCGTATCCCTGGCCGTCGTCAGAAACGCGGATTGGCAGATCGGCGTTGCCGAAACCGTGCATTTCGCCAAGAACATTAATAGAACCCGTTGATGCGGCCACGATCTCAACGCCTGCGTCGATCAGCAGAACGCCGCCAGTGGCGACGCGAAGTGGCCTTGCGACCTGATATGGACTGGCCTCCCTGGTTAACCGAACCACGCCGGAGATGACTTCCGGCAGCGGATTGCCGAGTGTCCGGGCAGACTGATAGCGCGCGTCGGGTGCCGCGACGGCGCTGGTGATGGTGGGTGTACCGTGATTGCCGGCACGGTCAACGGCGACCACGCTGATGTACTGCTGCTCGAAATTGACGAGTCCGTCGATCTCGATCCGGGGATTCGAAGAGGTGCGTGTCTCTATGGCATCGCCAGTGGCTGACGCCAGTCGTGAGACCTCAAAGCTGGCAAGGTCCGGTTCGGCGGGCAGTGCCCAGGAGACGATTACGGCACCGTCTCGCGACTCGGCGTGCACATCGGTGAGAGACGCTGGCGGCGTATTGTCGATATTCAGCAGGCCGTAGGGCGATATCCAGTCGGCTGACAGGCCAACCTCATCCAGCAGCCGACCGGTGACAACCACATTGGTCAGATCCACATCGCGACCGATGGTTGTCTGCCCGACATACTGCCCGGGTGCTGTTTCGCTGAGATCGATGACGCCCAGCTCTTCAATGACGGCGGCGGCGGTCATGCCGGGGGCCCCTTCGAGGGCGATCTCCAGGGTATCGCCATACCTGAGATACTGGCCGACACCGGAATGAATCACATCCCGAATGACCGGTTTGCTTCGCCCAGCAAGGGCCGCTGGCTGTGGCAGCTCGGCAACCAGGTCCCGGCCAAGGTCATCGGCTGCCCGGTACAGATTGATATCACCGTAAAGGTGTTTGGCGGAGGCGAGGGCATTGATCAGAAGCCCAACCGGTGAACTGGAAACGCCGCCGGCGTGACTTCTGCGGACGTCGTCCACTGACCAGATTGTTTCCCCGTGCTGATCGATGAACCGAAGCTCGACGCCGACTGCGATCTGAGAGTAGATGCCGGCAAAGGTCTTGTTGAAGTGGGTGATGTTGCCGTAGATGAGTCCGTCGACGCCCAGCAGTTGCATCAGTTCATCGGCGGCAGCCGCATCGACATCGGTGGTGCCCGCGAGCGCCAGACGCCGATCGATGTCCCGCCAGTGCAGCCAGCGATAGTTCGTCGTCGAAAAATGATTCGCGATGGTACGGCGAACCACCTCGTAGGCGAATTCACTGTTGGTATCGTTGCTGAAAGGCAGGATAGCGACCGTCGTGGGCAGGCTTTGCTCTTTTCGATCTGATTCCTGCAGGGTTCCCGTGCGTGCCGCAGGCATCGTGGCAATACCTGTGTCGGTTGAAACAGTACAACCTACGAGGACAGACAGCATGATTAATAGCAGATTGAGTTGGATCCAGTTTTTCATGGTTGCTGTCTCTTTTTTATTAGTCTCAAGGGTACAGCGAATCGTCGTGCGGGTGTAATGGCGGCCCCGGCGTGCGCTCAGGCGTCGGACTGGCCTCACTGCCGCCAAGCAGCCATGAGCGACTCATCTGATCCGATAGCGTCGTCATGCTTTGCAGGGCGATGTCTATCGACACCAGCGTCGCCGGGAGTTGTCTCAGTACCGGTCGGCTTTCTCGAAACAGTACCTCGGCCTCAGCCAGTGTCAGCGAGGCTTGTTGGGTGAGCGCAACGGTATTGGCCAGTGTGGCTTGCAGATCTTCATCCGTGTTGGCGATCAGGCGATCAACGCCGGCCAGACTCTGCTCCAGTGAGCCGATGCTCCGGTCCACCGAACCCACCATCTGGGGCAGTGCCTGACTGACCTCCGCCAGGCTCGCCGTGACCTGTTCCAGGTTGTCGAGGCTGCGGAAAATCTTGTCCTGGTTGTCGTTAAAGCCCCGGGTAATTTCTTCCACGTTGGCAACGATTTCGGTGACCTGATCCGTCAGGTAGACCACATCGATCTCATCGAGCAGCGAGCTGATGCCCTGTGGCGTCGCAGTGGGAATAAAACTGTCGGGCTCGAGGGGCGCCTGGTCCGATGCCGGATGAAGCAGCAGTCCGCTACCGGTCAGAATGGTGGCAACGCCGATTTCTGTATCTACCTCGAGGGAACTGCCCTCGGTGTAAAAGTCTGCGAACTTGGGCGACAGCTTGATATTGACCCGCACCCGCCCGTCTTCGGTCATGCCGACATCGGTGACATTGCCGATGGGAACTCCCCGCAGGGAAACGGCTGCATCGATGCCGATACCGTAAGTCTGGTCAAGCAGGGTATAGAACGGGATGCCATCTTCCTGATTGAGGCGCTGTACCAGCGGGATCAGGAAACCGACGAGAAACAGCAGCACGGCAAGGATGACGAACACGCCGACCACCCGGTCGCGGGCGCCCACTTCGAAAGGTGTGAATCCTGAGGCCGTCATGAGCGCTCCAGGGAGGTCAGTCCCTTTTCGTGAATATCGAACAATCGGTCAGCGTGCGACTCGACGATATCGCTGGAGGTAGTCATCACAATCGCCACGCTGTGTTCCTGCTGATGCTCGTGCAGACTATTCATTGTAGCGACAAGCATTTCTTCTGACATCCCGCCTTCCAGTTCGTCGATCAGCAGCAGCCCCGGTTCCATGACCAGGGCCCTCGCGAGGTTGACCAGTCGGGTTTGCACATCGTTCAGTTCATGGGGGCGGCGCCGGAGCAGGGCTTCATCCACGCCCACCCGCGCGCAGGCGGACAGCACTCTGTCGGCCAGTTCCTGCCCGCCGACGCCGTGATGGAACTGTAACGGCAGGCTGATGTTCTCATACACGCTGTAGAGGCTGATCAGTCCCTTCTCTTCGTAGACGAAGCCAATATCGGCGTAGATTGATTCGTCGGGGTCGTCGAGCAGTTCCCGATCCTTGTAGATGACCGAGCCGCCGCAGCCCTTCAACAGTCCGCCCAATGCCTTGAGCAGCGTTGTTCCGCCATCGAGGACTTCGGTTCTGATGGCAACGATCTCGCCCGCGTCGACGGTCAGATCGACGCTCTCGAACAGCAGCTCGCTTTCAAATTCGATGTGCAGATTGGATACGGTAATCAGGGACATCAGTTACTGCGTATAGGCCAGTAGCGACAGGACAACGTTGATCAGGAAGAACGCCATCAATTGCGAGGTGGTGGAGTTCGAGATTGCTTCGGAGACTTCATCGAAGCTGACATCGGCTCTCGCCCCGAAGTGAATCGAGATGACGCCGATAACCATGCCGCCGAGAATGGCCTTCACTGCATTGATGGAGACTTCGTTCATGGTGATCTGGCCGAGAATACTGACGATAAAAGTATGGAAGCTGATGGTGGGGTCGGAGAACCAGATAAAGGCATAGGCGGACAGCATGCAGACGAAGTCGAAGTAGACGAACATGAGAAACAGTGAAATGGGAAAGGCGAAGAATACCGGCAACAGAAACAGGAATACCGGGTTGATGCCCATGCCCTTCAGCACCTGAAACTCGCGGGAAATTCTGAGATAACCAATCTCGGAGGTGACCGCAGTCGCCGATCGCGCGATCAGAATGATGCCGGAAATCAGTGGCCCCAGCTCCCGAAATATCACCACGACAAACAGGTAGCCATACTGGTCCGCCAGCACACTGGCAGGTATGTAGTCGAACAGTCGGGACATCAATAAGGCGCCGATGATCGCGGCAATGACGCCGTTGACAAACAGGGCGCGAACGCCGGTGTTGTAAAGCTGGCGCATAAACAGTGAGACGAAGATGCGGCGGCGGCTGGGGTGGGTGAGTTCTTGGCAGGCGGACAGGGCGACGGAAATCAGCCCGACAATATCCAGCACGTAGACCACGGACTGCCTGGGCCAGCGGCCCACGGTTTCCAGGGTGCGCGGGATTAGTTGCTGATCCATTGCTGCACTGACCTTGCCCGTTCCGCATCGCCGATGGCCAGCAGTGTGCGTGCGGCGCGATCGGCATAGTTCAGCGCGGCAGTCTCATTACCTGCTGTTCGAGCCAGGCGGGCCAGTGCGACCAGCGCGTCTGCGAGACCGCGAGGGTCCCCGGCCAGGCCGTAGAAGTAGTGCGCCCGTTCCAGATGGGCGCCCGATTCTGCAGCGACGCCATAGCGGTAAAGCACAAAGGCGCGATCGGCGGGGCGATCGATACTGTTTGCATCCAGATAACCCAGTGCTTCGGTCGGGTTGCCAAGATAGGACAGGGCCACGGCACGATCAACCGGCGCCCTGGCGGCGGAAAGCGCACGCTCGTAGGCTTGAGACTCATCGAACGCGCGGCCGAGAATCAACTGTGTTTCGTAGGTCACGTTGAAATTGCCAACATCCAGTGGCGTCAGTTGTTCCAGGCGGCGAGCTGCCCGTTGCGCCGTTTCAATATCGTTAGAGGCCAGGGCATGCAGGGCGATAAGCCGATTAATGCGCCACTGGCCCGGCAGATTGTCCTCGGCTTCGAAGTTGGTCAGTGCGGTCTTCAGCGCATCGTCCAGCAGGTAGTCAGCCCCCAGTTCAAATGCGTTCAAGACATTCTGTTCCAGTGGATCAACCGACGTCGGTGGCGGTGCCGACGAGGTGCATCCGACCACAGCCAGCGAGAAAAGCAGGCTAGGCAGACTGCGCCATTTTTTCATGTTCTCGCTCCAGAATGCGTAGCAGTGCGGGCAGGCGGTCAGGTGTGTTGACGTACTTGTCCAGAATGGACCTCGCCTCATCGATATCTTTTTCTCGCAGCAGAAATCGAAAATTGGCGCGCAGAGGTGCGAAGTCTTCTTTGTCCAGTAGTCCCTCTATCAGGTCAGTAAATTCGTCGTACTGACCGAGTTCAAAGGCTCGTCTCGCGCGATTTAGTTTGATTCTCAGAATAATCGGTGCCACCAGGGAGTTGGTGACGAAAGCCGCGAACAGCGCAAGAAAAGTCACGATGAAATCGCCCACCTTGTCCTTGGCGATACTGATCCATTCTGCCAGTTCAGTGCTGGTCTGGGCCTGCTCGGTGGTGCGAATCTCCTCGACATAGGACCGCGCCTGACGATTGAAAGGATCGATCTGCAGTGCCCGGCGGAAGGTGACTTCGGCCTCGTCCAGATCGCCGTTGCGATACTGGGCTTCGCCCATGGCGGTATAGAGAACCGCACTGTCGGGGAATTTTTCGATCGCGAGATTGCCGATTGCCAGGGCGGTCTGGTAGTTACCGGCATCCACATTCTTCTGGATCGCAATGGTGGCGAGGTTGACGCTGCTGGTCAGCCGTTCGAACTGTTTGTTGATGGCGGCCAGTCGCTCGCGGGCGACCGGGTTGTCGCCCAACTCCAGCAGTTCGCGATAGACCAGCATCGCCGGTGCCAGTTTGTCCAGGTCGTAGAGCAGATTGGCGTAGGCGGCGAGAATCTGAATATCTCTGGGATGCGCCAGTCTGCCGCGAGCCAGGAGGCCAAGTGCCGCATTCTGTTGGTCATTGCGGACCAGCTGCGCGGCTTGTTCCACCAGCGATTCAGGGTTCTCGGTTGCTGCGCCGCACATCAGAGGCAGGAGAAGCAGCAGATAGATGCACAGTTTTTGCACAACACAATCCTCCAGGGCGAGGTCAAGACTATCGAACTCTGGCGATTGGCTCTACCAGCCGGTGGCTGCGTCCGAATCAGGGGTGGGCGGTCGGGCTGCCAAGAGGGGCGAAATTCTATAAGATTCTGGAGTTGCCAACAGGCACTCCAGCAGTATTTACATCATGGCCCAAAGACAATACTGCCTGCTCCTGACCTGCTTGCTGTTACTGCTTTCGATGGCGGCGACGGCGACAAGTCGTGGTATTTCTATCGATCTTCGCGAGTCTGCGTCAATTGATGCGCCCGTGAGCGAAACCGTTGAGCTCTATACCCAGAGTTTTGCGCTGGTGATTGGTATTGACGACTACAATAATGGTTGGCCTCGGCTCAGCAATGCGGTCAAGGATGCCGAGGTTGTTGCCTCGGAACTCAAGCAGCAGGGGTTCGAGGTCGAGCTCTACAAGAATCTGGATTCTGAGCAGCTTGCCACCACCTTCAAGCGGTTTTTTACCATTCGCGGCCAGGATCCATCGGCAAGATTGTTCGTCTGGTTTGCCGGCCATGGTATGACGCTGGATGGAGAGGGCTACCTGGTGCCCGCCGATGCGCCGGTGCCGTCGGATTCCATGACCATCGGTGAGTTCAAGTTTTCAGCCTATTTTCTGCGGGATTTTGGCGGTCTGATGCGAGCCGCGAAGTCAAAACATGCCTATGCGGTTTTTGATGCGTGTTTTGCAGGCACGGTGTTCGCTTCTGCCCGTGCGTTGCCACCGCCCGCAATCACGCGTGCGACCACTAAACCGGTGCGTCAGTTCCTGACCTCCGGCGACGCGAACCAGGAAGTTTCCGATGACGGCACCTTTCGGGAGCTCTTTGTCCGTGCGATTCGCGGCGAAGAAAGGGCCGACGCAAACGGTGACGGTTACGTGACTGCCAGCGAGCTCGGCATGTATCTGAACGATCGGGTCACCAACCTGACCGAAGAGGCGCAGACGCCACGTTACGGTAAGTTGCGCGACAAGAATTTCGATCTGGGAGACTTTGTCTTTGTGTTGCCGGGTGGGGAGCGAACAGGAGGCACGCCCATCGTGTCACGGACGGCGCCGGACCCCGAGATTATTTTCTGGAATTCCATCCAGGGCGGTAACAGCGCCGCGGAGTTTGATGCTTATCTCTCTCAATACCCTGACGGCAAGTTTGCCGAACTTGCGCGGGCGCGAAAGCAGGAGATTGAGCGAAAGGAGCTTGAGGCGAAAAGAGTGGAGGAGGCCCGGCGGAACTTCGAGGTCGCCTATGTCGATCAGGACATGATGGCCGGCAGCACGGCGAATGTTCGGGTGGCACCGTTCCCCGACGCTCAGCGGGTTGGGCAACTGGCACAGGGCGCCACCGTCTGGGTGATTGGCGAGACGCGGACGCCGGGCGGGCTCTGGTACAAGATTGCCCGGGACGGCGTTGAGCTGGGCTTTGTCTATTCTCCGCTGCTCAATTCCATTGCCACCGATGCAGAGTACGTGCAGGTTGTGCCGCTGCCCATGGCTGAGCCAGAGATCACGCAGGAAACGATGGTTGCCGAGGCAGGTCAGTCAGCTGGGCCGGACACTGCGCCAGCCCCGGAAAATCAACTCTCTGGCCTGGTTGAAGACCTGCTGCAGGAAATTGAGTTTGAAGAGGTCGCGACCCCCAATGCACCGGACGCGGTCAGTGCCGATCAGCCTCGAACCATGGTGGTGGATGGCGCACTCAGGATTGTGTCAGGGAATGCTGCGGAACAGGTTCAGGATAGCGTTGACCGGCCGGTGCAGCCTGAAACCGTTTCGGATACCGCTCTCGTCCCCTCAGGAGAGATGTTAGCTGAACTGGAGGATGTTGAGTCTGCAGAAGCGGTCATTGCTGACTCCGGGATCGACGTCGACGATGTGGAACCGGTCGATACGGAATTAGCACTCGACGACGAAGTGGTGGATGAAGTGGCAACAGCTCAAACGGACGCTTCTCCTGACCATGAGATGACGAAACACGAGGTGGCAGAGCACGAGATGGCAGAGGTTGGTGCTGACACGGTGGCGACGACGGAACAGGCACCTGACCCGGTTGTGGTTGTCGGGACGGACCTGGCGGAACCGGTTCTGCAGGCAATGGAGACGCTCACGGTAAGTGAAGCGGCGGAGCCAGTCGCAACCGCGCCTGTGGAAGAGGATCAGATCGTCGCCTTGTTAACCGACGAACCCCTGCCCTCGCTTGCGGAGGTTGGTGCGCCGGCCAACGAGGCCAATGAAGTTGTGGCAGACGAAGTCCCTGAAGTGACCTTGAGCGAGCCGGAGACAAGGACAGAGCCTGATGCCGCTCAGGTGGTGACACATGAAACTTTAGTCGAGGAAGCCCCCGAGACCATCGTCGAAGATGCTGCTGACAACCAGCAGGAGGCGGGGGTAGGCGGTTTTGAATATCTGGATCAGTATGTGCGCGCGGCGGAAAGCGGCAATGTGAAAGCGGCAACCTCGCTCGGTTATCTCTACGAAACGGGCGAGAGTGGTTTCCCGATCGACCAGTCCAGGTCAGTGCGCTGGTACAAGGTCGCCGCGGAAAAAGGTGAGACGGTCGCCATGGTCAGTCTGGCGTTGTTGTACGAGTCCGGCGAAGGTCTGGGTGGCCCTGACCTGATTGAAGCAGCGTTTTGGTACCGGCGGGCTGCGGATGCAGGCGATGCGCCAGCCCAGATGGCGCTTGCCTATATGTATGAAAACGGCACCGGGGTGATGAAGGATGTGGTCGAAGCGGCGCGCTGGTATGAGAAGGCGGCGTTAGGCGGCAGCGGTGTGGCGCAGAATAACCTTGCCCGGTTGTACCAGTTGGGTATCGGCGTTGAGAAGGATCTGGACCGCGCTTCCTATTGGTATCGAAAGGCTGCGGAACAGGGCAATGCAGCGGCGCGACAGAATCTGGATGCGCTAGCCACCCAGTGACACCAGGCGACTGGCTGCGGCCGGATGACCGCGGTCGCTGGCTCGTCGGTACCACACCCGTGCCATGTTGCGATCTCGTTTGACGCCCCGTCCCCGTTCGTACATCTGGCCGATCTCATATTCAGCCGGCGCGTATTCATTCTGGGCGGCGACGTTGAACCATTCCAGCGCGGTGGTGTAGTCGCGCGCGACGCCGCGACCGGCGACGTAAGCCTGCCCGAGGGAAGTCTGGGCCGGTGCAAAGCCGAGCTCGGCAGCTTTCGAGAACCACTCGAACGCCTGATCGTAACTTCGTCCTTCCGGGGAGGTCCCTGCCAGGTACATCTGGCCAATCGCCTGCTGGGCAGGTGCATAGGACTTTTCGGCAGCTTGCCGGAACCAGGTCATGGCCGCACCGCTATCGCCGCGACCCCTCGGGTCCAGGTGACCTCGCTGGTGCATGAGTCCCATCAGCATTTCCGCCTCGGGGTATTCCTTGTCGATGGCGGCGTCAATGCCGTTTTTGGCATCTTCGATTCGGCCGCCGGCGACAAGCGCCCGCGCATATTGCACCTGGAAGCGGATCACTTCCGGATAGTTCCTGAGTGCTTCGTTGCAAGCGGGAATGGCTGCGGTCGCGGCAATATCGTCCAGTGGAATCCCGGACTGGCTGGGCTCGCGGGAATACCCGGCCAGGGTGTCGCAGGTGTGATTGTCCGGCACCTCGGATTTCAGCAGATTCAGCGTCTCGTCTGTGACATCGCCGCTGACCGGCAGGTCGCGACGAATCTGATAGATAGCGAGGGCTTCGCGGGTTGGCTTGGTCAGAATGCCCGATTCCACGGATTGCCGGAACCCGAGTGCGTACAGGTTGCGCTGGGCTTCTCTTATCCGCAGCATCCTGGCCTTCTCGGCGCGGCGTTCCAGCTCTTCCCGTCGTCGTCGTTCTTCTTCCTCCCTGACCTTGGCCTGAATCTGGGCCTGTTCCTTGACGGCGAGCAACAGCTCGGCCGCTTCTTCATAGTAGGTGCCTTCGCGTCCGGTGTTTTGCAGGTAGTAGACCAGTCGATCCTGCGCTTCGAGGGCGCGGCCGAGGCGAAACAGGGCCCGGCCTTCAAGAAAGTAAAGATTGTCGGGGATGGCGAGGCCAAGGGCCCTGAATTGCGGTATGAGGTCGACGATACCCTGGTTGTTATCGTTCTTGAGCTGCTCGGCCAGCTGCTCCCGCAGTAGATCGATACGGACCTCGAGCGGCAGTTCCGCATCGATCGCCGCGTATGACGATGACCAAAGGCTGGCCAGAAACAGACTGAAAAGGATCTTGTTCATAGGTTTCTCGATATCGTTCAGCCTGAGTGCCCGGATTCGCAATAGTCCTTCAGCGTCAGGATGCTGCCGGCAAGCTGTTGCAGGTCAGCGACGCCTTCGGCCGAACTGGTGAAGTGCCAGCGATCAGTCTTGTAGGGGCCTTCCGATGTGGTTCTTATCTTGTCATTCAGTTCGAGCACTACGGTCGCCCATCCCTCGTCGGAGATACGAACCGGTGTCACACGTCGGAGGTCCCTGGATAAATCGATATTGGCGCGGCGTGTCGAGCGGATATTCCTCTCACCGTCGCCACAGATGAAATGATGTGAGGTTTCGCTGCGGAAATTCAGCTGACACGCGCCTCGCGCCTGAACCCAGTTTGCCGTGGTGCGATCTGTCTCGCAGGTGTGATCGGCCGCCCTGAATTCCGCCAGCGATGAGGCAATGAGTGTCACCACGTTGTTGAGTGCCATCTGTGCATGTTCTTCCTGACGAGCCTGCTCCAGCGCGGCCAGCTGTTCGGACGAGAGTACCGGCACTTCCTGTTCCGGTTCCTGTTCTGTCGCGCCGGCGGCTGCAGCCACGGCTTCTTCAAGCAGCGAGTCGAGGGAAAAGTCGTCGTTGTCCAGTTTTTGTTCGGTGGTGTTGTTGTCGATGCTGGAAGTGATCGATGAAATGGCCCTGGTGCTGGTCACCACTGAAAAATTCTCTATCTGAAACGACTGCTCAAAGAACTCTCGCGCACTGTTGCCATCGTCACACCGGGCGCCTTCTGCTGGCGTCTCACAGAAGAGCGAAGACCAGGTGGGTGACTCGGTAGCGGTGGGACTGAACTGATCGCCCGGGGGGTCGATAAAGGGCGCGAGCTTGATATACCTGATTTGGTCGTTGCTGCCGCGCGCGGTTAACCAGACGGCGGTCAGTCCGGACAGACAATCGGAACTGGTATTGGGCCCGGATTGCCATTTCAGTCGTGAAGAAAGCAGTGGTTCACCAAAGGCTTCTTCCACAGTGACGTCCAGCGTCATTGAGTCGATGTTACAAAGGGATGCACGAAAGTTTTCCCGGGTCAGCAGGGTACTTTCAGCCGCCGCGAAAGGTAGGACGAGCAACAGCGTACAGGCGGTCAGTAGTCGCTTCATCGGGTAAGTGTAGCCATGTGGTTGTGGGTAATCTACCGTTCGGGATGAGCGGGCAGTGGGTGCTAACATGGGCCCTTCAGGGGAGGGAGCAAGGATGATGAATCGACTTTTTCTGTGTATTTCGCTGTGTCTGGGCTCTTCTGTCGCCAGCGCAGACTTTATTGGGCTCTATATCGGAGCAGGCAGCTGGCGGGCTGACTTTTCCGGTGAGGTGCTCGATGTCGTGTCGGTCTCCTCTGATCTGGCACTGAACCGGGCGGCCAATCTGCACGCCTATGTGGCGCTGGAGCATCCGGTCCCGCTATTGCCGAATGTCCGGCTGGCTCGATCCGAGGTGTCAGATTCGGGAGAGGGTACGCTCAGCAGTGCGTTCAGTTTTGAGGGCGTTGGTTTTGTGCCGGATCAGCAGGTAACGACCGACCTCGACATGACCCATACCGATGTCACGCTCTATTACGAACTCTGGGATACCGGTCTCGACTTTGATGCGGGGGTGACTTTTCGATTGCTGGACGGCTCGCTCGCCATTGACGGCGTCCGGCAGGAGATCACGGCACCGATTCCGCTTGCCTATCTGAGGTGGAAGCAACCGTTGCCATTTACGGGCCTGTATCTTGGTGCGGATGTTCACGGCATTGGATTCAGTGAAAGCAAGATCACTGATCTTGCGCTCCGGGTTGGCTGGGAAACCGAAAACTTCATCCTGCCGGAATTTGGTATTGAGGGAGGCTACCGCCGCTGGACCATCGACGGTGATGCGGACGACATTGATGTGGGCGTTGATGTGGAGGTTGACGGATTTTTCGTCAACCTGACTGCTCACTTCTAATCCTGGTCGAACACGATAATCGCGCGACCGGAAATCTCGCCGGATTCGAGGGCGGTCACTGCTTCGTTAATCTGATCGAGCCGATAGCGGGCGGTGACCATGCGGTCCAGGTCCAGTCGTCCGTTCTGGTACCACTCCACGTAGCGGGCAAAGTCCCGGTCGGGTACACAGGACCCGCCCAGACTGCCAACCAGTTCCTTTTCCTGTCTCATCATGTCCACCAGATTGAGCTCCGGTGCACCTGCCACCGGCGCACCCACGATCACAGTCCTGCCGCCTTTGCGGATGCCGAACTGACCGGTTCTGGATGACCTGACTGCCTGCGCCAGCGTCGTGGGTATGGCGATGCAGTCAATCACCACGTCAGCGCCCATCACGGCCCGGCCAAAGGAATCGAATCTGTCTTCAGACCGGGTCAGGGTCCGGATGGATCTGATCGGATCTTCCTGCAATGAATTGATCGTGTGAGTCGCGCCGAACCTGCGCGCGAATGTCAGTTTCTCATCGTCGATATCCACGGCGATGATGGGATCGGCCCCCACATTTCGAGCTGCCACGATTGCTGAGATGCCGACGCCACCGGCACCAAACACGGCAACACTGTCCCCTTTTCGGGCTGACCCTGTATTTTCGACCGCCCCGGCACCGGTCATGACGGCGCAGCCGACGATCGACGTAACGTCCACGGCCGCTTCCGGGACCACTTTGACGACAAATTGCTCGTCAGCGATGGTGTACTCAGCCCAGGTAAAAATATTTTCAGACTTCGCGAGAGTACCGTCGTCGAGGGTCAGGGTCGCGGCATCAGGATGGCGGCTGAGTTCCCCATTGCGCCGGAGCCATGTCAGCATCACCGTATCCCCGGGCGCGACGTGGCTGACCTGTTCACCCGTTGCCACAACCTGCCCGGTTGCCTCGTGACCGAGGATCACAGGATGATCAGCGCGATAGTGCAGCTGGTGCAGCTGCGTGTGGCAGACGCCGCTGGCCAGCAGTTTGACCACGACCTGGAGGGGTTCCGGGTCGGGAATGGTGACTTCAGCAATTTCCAGTGGGCCGCTGTTGGGTAGAATTGCAACGGGTGATCGCAGGGCCATAAACGGGGTATCCGGGTCAGGTTGAAAGTGCACGATTGTGTGAGTCTGGCTGGTGCTTGTCCATCGCCCTGTTGTGAAGGCGTCCCAGGCTGAATGCTCGAATTTGGTGCAGGGTTTGTTGCTTGCTGACATGAGGCCAGGTGAGGCCGCGTCCCGTCTGACCTTGCTGCGGCGAATCTTTATCTGATTGGCACGGAAATTGTGAGTTCGCACGTTACAATCCTGCTAACCGAATCCAGATAGTCCACACACATGACCAAAGCCTCTGATCTTTTAGTCAAGTGCCTTGAGGAAGAGGGTATCGAGTACATCTTTGGCGTTCCCGGTGAAGAGAATGCCGACTTCATGATGTCGTTAGAATCCAGCAAACGTATTCGATTTATCCTGACGCGGCACGAACAGGGCGCGGCATTCATGGCCGAAGCCTACGGCCGGTTGACCGGTAACCCCGCGTGCTGCCTTGGGACACTGGGGCCGGGCGCATCCAACCTGATCACCGGTGTGGCCGACGCCAACATGGACCGGGCACCGATGCTGGTATTGACCGGACAGGGCTCCACCAATCGTCTGCACAAAGAGTCCCATCAGGTGATGGACGTGGTTGGCATGTTCGATCCGGTAACCAAGTGGGCGGTGTCGATCAGGAGTCCGCGCACGATCCCCGAAATTGTGCGCAAGGCAGTGCGACTGGCGCGGCGTGAGAAGCCTGGTGCGGTGCTCATCGAATTGCCTGAAGACATCGCCAAACTGGAAACGCCGGATGTACCATTGGTGCCCCGTCGGTTTCGACGAGCAGTACCTGATCCCGAAATTATCGACCAGGCATACGAACAGCTCGCACAGGCAAAGTCGCCGGTGATCATTGCCGGTAACGGCTGCGTTAGAAAGCGCGCCAGCGAGAAACTGAGGGAGTTCTGCGAACTGACCGGGATTGGAGTGATTTCTACGTTTATGGCCAAGGGTTGCGTCGATGTCGATGAGCCCTATTGTCTGTTTACGGTTGGCCTTGGCGGCAAGGACTATCCCAATCTCGCGATTGACGATGCGGATCTCATCATCACACTCGGGTTTGACATGGTTGAGTACCATCCGCATCTGTGGAACCCGAAGAAAGAGAAGAGCATCATTCACGCCGACTTCCTGTCCGCTGAAATCGATCAGCATTACCATCCTGAAGTGGAACTGGTGGGCGACCTGGCGAACATGCTCGAGGAACTAACCCGCCGGGTGATTAAGCAGGGTTTGCCGTCATTTGATCTGGAACGACAGCAACTGTTGCGCGGCCGAATGCTTGGAGATTTATCAAAGCATGCCGATGACCGGGGTCGGCTCGTGAAGCCACAAAAGGCGCTCTACGATGCGCGAAGTGTGATGGGCGCCGAGGACATCCTCCTGTCGGACGTCGGCGCCCACAAGATGTGGATTGCGCGACACTATCATTGCCATGAGCCTAATACCTGCCTGATTCCCAATGGCTACTGCTCCATGGGATTTGCCCTGCCGGGCGCGATCGCTGCCAGTATTGTGCATCCGGATCGACGGGTGCTGGCGATTGCCGGCGATGGGGGATTCCTGATGAATGTGCAGGAGATGGAAACGGCGCGAAGGCTGAACTGCAATCTTGTTGTGATGGTCTGGGAAGACGGTGGCTATGGCCTGATCTCCTGGAAGCAGGATGTTGAGTTTGATCGTCATACCAACCTGTCTTTTGGAAATCCTGACTGGACCATGCTGGCAAAAAGCTTTGGCTGGAATTGCTTTGAAATTGAAGACGCTGCTGGCGTGGCGAGTACGCTGGAAACGGCTTTCAGGGAATCGGGGCCCAGTCTCGTCGTGATGCAGGTGGACTACACCGAGAATCTCAAACTGACGCAGAAACTGAATGCCATGGAGCCGGTGAGTGGCGCCACGGCATAGCCGGTAGCGCGTTTAGCCAGCGGCAGACGTTAGTTCTCGTGCCGCGAAACTGACAGCTTCCTTTGCCTTGTCTACCGCGCCCGACCAGGAAAAGAACGGGTGGGTCATGCCCGGATAGACTTTGAGCAGCACTTCGTTGCCGGCCTCGGCGAGGCGCCGGGCATAGGCGATTCCTTCGTCCCTCAGCGGATCGCATTCCGCCAGTATTATCGTTGCAGCTGGCAGGTTGGTGAGATCCGATGTCAGCAGCGGCGCCCAGCGAAAATCGGTGTGGTCCGATGCGCCATAGTTCAGGTAATGCTCGTGAAACCACAGGATGATCCGCCGGGTCAGCACATGGTCTTCCGCAAACGCCAGTTGCGAGGCGCTATCCGGATAGGCCGCCGTCGCGGGGTAGATCAGGAGTTGATGAAGCGGTTTGGTCAGCCCCTCATCGCGGGCCAGGATGGCGGTAACGGCTGCCAGGTTTCCGCCGGCGCTGTCACCACCGATGATGACCTTGCCAACATCGATATTCTTTGCGGTGCCCTCTGCGACGGTCCAGCGATAGGCTGCGAGCGCGTCTTCGACGGCGGCCGGGAAGCGGTGTTCCGGACCCATCCGGTAGTCCACGGAAAGAACGGCAACGCCTGATTGAACGGCGAGCTGACGACACAGGGTGTCGTAGGAATCGAGGCTGCCGACCACGTGGCCACCGCCGTGATAGAACACCATGGTTGGTAATGCATCGTCCGATGCGATGGGCCGGTACAGGCGGGCAGGGATATTGCTGGCAACAATCAGATCTTCCACGGAGGGGAGATCAACAAATGGCGCGCCCAGCAGGGGCGCCTTCTCGTTATGGGACTGGCGCGCCTGCTCTGGTGTCATGTCCGCATAGATTGGAGCCCCTGATGAATTGATGGCATCGACAATCGCTTTGACCTGCGGATCCAGTGGGCGGTAATCAGCCATCAACGATTGATCCAACGACTTCGCTGAGCTGCGCTTCCTTCTCTGCTCGTCGCCGGGTAACTTCATCGACCTGCCTGATATCCATGACCTTGCTGATCATGCGGCCTCCGTAGACTCCCGGTCATCTCGCGTTGAGGTGCTGGGTTCCCGGGCTGCCAGCCAGGCCGCGAGCGTGTCGCTGAACTGGCGATTGGCTTTGCGACTAACGAAGGTTCCGATGTGGCCAACGCCCAGTTCGAGATCCGTGTAGTCCATGGTGCCCGCAAGGTGCCTTAAGGCACGGCTGGTCGGCGCGGGCACGATGTGATCCTTGAGCGCAAAGATGTTCAGAATCGGCATGGTCAGTCTGCCCAGGTCGACTCGCTTGCCGTCCATCTCGAAGGTTCCCCTGGCAAGACGATTCTCACGGTAGAGTTCAATCATCCATTGTTTGGCCGCAGCGGCAGGATGGTGTGGACGGTCCGAGAGCCATTTTTCCATGCGCAGAAAATTGAGCGCCTGCTCCCGCGACGGGGCGATGGCTGCGGGCAGGTCCCAGTTGTACTTGGCGAGCGTTCGAACCGGCGTCATTTCCTGGAAGATCAGCCCCGTCATCTCGCCGGGCAGATAACCGAACGATTCAATCAGCGCCTCGATTTCCTCGTTGGGGATATTGCGTGCCCAGCGATTCAGGAAACCGTTTTCCGGCATTGATTCACTTTCTTCCAGGTCGGCATGAAAGTCGATGGGGGTAACGGAGAGCGCCAGTGAACTTACCTTCTCCGGGTGGAGGGCCGAATAGATCGTGCTGAACACGCCGCCTTCACAGACACCCAGTTGTGCCACGCGGGTGGTGTTCTCCGCTTCGCATATGAAGTCCACCGAGCGTGCGACGTATTCCTCAACATAGTCTTCGAACTGGAGGAATCGATCAGCGCGACGCGGGTTGCCCCAGTCGAGCATGTACACGGTAATGCCCTTCTCAAGCAGATTGCGCACGATTGATCGATCCTCCTGCAGATCGAGCATGGTGTATCGACCGATCAGGCCATACACGATCAGCAGCGGCCGGGATACCGTACGCGGCGCCAGTGGTTCATATCGGTACAGCTTCATCTTGTCGATGCTCAGCACTTCCTGCTTCGCCGTGGTGGCGATAGCGACTTCCTGATCGCTGATCGTGCTGAGATGCCTGAATCCGTCGAGGTACTCGGTCCACTTCGATAGTGCGCCGTCGAGCGCGATGTCGGCCGGCGTCATGGTGTTTCCTCCCGCGACGCGTTCAGTTCACTGCGCAATCGTCTCAGTTCCCGTCGAAGTTCGTAGACAGTTTCACTGAGGTCATCGATGTCCTGCTGCGTGGGCGCGTGGTTGATCTCCTGCCAGATTTCGGCCACTTCCTTGTGGCGGCGACGAAATTCGGCAAAGGACTTCACCAGGTCTCGCTGTGCATCCTGAAACTCGGGCGAATGCTGAAACTGCACGATCGCATCATTGGCCCGGGCGAGACCCCGGTCGATATATTCGACGGGACTGGCGACCCCTTCGGTTTCCGCGGCGTAATCCATCCATGATTGCCACCAGGTTGCCGCATTCAGCATCTGGTAGCCGGCACTGGCGGTGGCCAGCGCCTGAGAGGAGGCAGCGAGCTCGACGACCTTGTGCTGGTAGTCGAACAGGCTATCGAATTTTGGAAAGTCATTGGGCACGTGATTGCACTCCCTGGGTGTCAGGCCGCCATGTCGATGACCTGACGAATAGACTGGCCGTTGGCGAGTCGTTCGAACCCGCTGTTGATGTCTTCCAGTGTCATCACTTCGGAAAGCAGTTTGTCGACCGGCAGCTTGCCCTGGTTGTAGAGGTCCATGTAGCGTGGCAGATCGCGCCGCGGCACACAGGTACCGATGTAACTGCCTTTCAGAGTGCGTTCCTCTGCCACCAGTGAAACGGCTGGAATATCGAGTTTGTGCTCAGGATGAGGCAGCCCGGCGGTGACTGTCGTGCCACCTCGGCCGGTGATCATGTAGGCGAGCTGGAGCGCCCGTACGGACCCCGCCAGTTCAAAAGCCATGTCGACGCCGCCACTGCTGATGTCTTTCACTTGCTCGATCGCGTCGGCCGCGCCGGCGTTTACCGTGTGAGTCGCACCGAGGTCCCTGGCGATTTGCAATTTGTCCTCGGCCAGGTCGATTGCGATCACCTGACGCGCACCCGATGCGATTGCGCCCAGCAGCGAGCACAGCCCGACGCCCCCCAGTCCGACCACGGCGGTGGTCATGCCAGGGGAAACACCTCCAGTATTGACCACTGCACCGACCCCGGTAAGTACTGCGCACCCAAATAGTGCAGCCTTGGTCAGGTCGAAGGCGGGATCGATCTTGATCAGCGACTGCTGCGATACGGTGGTGTACTCGGCGAAGGCAGAAACGCCCAGATGGTGGTGAACCGGGGTACGGTCGCGGTACAGCCGACGTGCCCCGGTCAGCAGGGAACCCGAGCCATTGGCGGCGGCGCCGGGTTCGCACAGGGCGGGGCGTCCGCCAGCGCAGGGAATGCATTGTCCGCAGCTTGGTACAAATACCATGACCACGTGATCGCCGGGAGCAAACATGGTGACTCCCTGGCCCACTTCCTCCACGATGCCGGACGCCTCGTGGCCGAGTGCCATAGGGGTTGGTCGCGGCCGGTTGCCATCGATCACCGAAAGGTCGGAATGGCAGAGGCCGGCAGCGGCGATCTTGACCAGTACTTCACCCGGTCCCGGGCCTTCCAGGTCGAGCTCACTGATGACCAGTGGCCTGGTTGTTTCGTAGGGGCGCTCTGCGCCAATCCGTTCCAGTACCGCAGCCTTCGTTTTCATGTTTGATCCCTCGAAAGGATGTGTAGTAGTAGAGACCACGGATTTAAAGCACGTACCGTGCCAACGATAAGTTTTGATTTACACAGGTCACTGGCACTGGCGCGTATCTTGCTGTTAGATACTTTGCAGAATGAATTGACCCGCTTTCCGGAGATGCCGCGATGGGCGCAAAGACTTATAAAGAGTGGAAACAGCAGGCGCTGGCCAAGGACGCCCGGCTTGGCCTCGATAAATGGAAAGCGAAGGATCACAGCAGCCGGTATGACTACAAGGTGATTCGGCGCCGCCTCGACGAACTGAGAGGGCTGCGCTCGTCGGGTAATGTTCGTGGCCTGATCTATTACATGAACGAAGGCATTCACGGCAACATGGGTGGCATCGGCGCGCCGGCACTCTATCGAAGAGCGAATTTCGGTACCAAAAAGCTCATCGTGGATTACGTCACGGAACTGTCAAAGTCGCTGGCACTGGTTGGTCAGGCAGAGGATGGCGACTTTCTGGCGGAAACCAAGGCTGAGTTTTTTCGCCGGGTCACCCATGCCTGGGGACAGGGGGCACTGATGCTAAGTGGCGCAGGTTCGCTCGGTCCGTTCCATCTGGGTGTCGCCAAGGCGCTGTGGGAGCAGAACGTGCTGCCCAATGTGATCTCCGGCGCCAGTGCCGGGTCCATCGTGGCGGCCATTTTGTGTACCAACAATGATCGTCAGCTTGAAGACCTGCTCAAGTATGACAAGCTGTCCGGTACCTTCAGACGGGTATCCAACGATCAGACTGGCCTGGTGCGAAAGCGGCTGAGTCCCGATGACCTGCGGGAGATCATTGAAACCTGGATTCCCGATGTGACCTTTGCCGAAGCGCTGGAGATTTCCGGTCGCCAGCTGAACGTGCCGCTGGCGCCATCGGAGATGCATCAGCAGTCGAGAACGGTCAATGCCGTGATTGCGCCCAACCTGCTGGTTCGCGAAGCCGTACTGGCATCATCTTCCATTCCCGGGCTCTTTCCGGCGGTCAGGTTGCTGTCGCGCACGGCCGACGGCAAGAAACAACCTTACGTCAATTCCCGCCGCTGGGTAGATGGATCGGTCACCGACGACATGCCGGCCAGTCGCCTGACCCGCATGTACGGCTGTAACTTCTTCATTGCCAGCCAGATCAATCCGTTTGTGATCTGGGCGCTGCAGGATCCGAACTCCCAGAATCCTTACATCCAGTTCACGAGTAACTACCGCTCCAGCATCCAGCAGTTCTATCGTGTCGCCTATCCGTATGCGATGCAGGCGGTCAAGGACATCTACCCCTTCAACGTGATGACGCGGCTCTGGTACGGCATCGCGACCCAGGATTACACGGCGGATGTGAACATTATGCCGGGGCAGCGTTTTCGGGACCCGACCACACTGTTGCACGTGCTGAGTGCCAAAGAGGCTCACGCCCTGGTTACGGAGGGCGAAAGGGCTGCCTGGCCGCGACTGGAGCGGATCCGAATCAGCTCGCTGGTGAGCAGGACGCTGAACGGGATTCTTGCCGAGGTGGATCGGATACCCTTCGCGAGAGCGTCCTAGTCTCCGAGCATGCAGTTGCACCGTATCGATGGTCCTGCGGGACTGATTGAATGCGTCCGGGTCGAACCGGAACACTGCATCGCCCGCGCCGTACTCTGTCATCCCCATCCGCTCTATGGCGGCAGTCTTGACGATCAGGTCCTCGGTTTCCTTGAGCAAGGTTGTTTGCAGGCCGGCGTCGCGGCCGTCCGGTTTAACTTCCGAGGCGTTGGCGATAGCGAGGGCAGCCATGACGGCGGTGGCGGTGAGGTGGATGACCTGGTGGCGGTCTGCGAATGGGCACGGGACCGGGCCTTGCCGCTGGTGGTCTGCGGTTATTCGTTTGGTGCCGGTATTGCCTGGCGCGGAGCATCTGATGTGGGTGCGAAAGCCCTGGTATTGGTTGCGCCGCCCATGGCGATGGTTGAGGCAATCAGACCACCTGCAGTGCCGACGATGGTGTTTCTCGGCCGCCATGACGAGCTGGTGAATTATGAAGCGATGGCGGATCACCTTGCCGATACACCGGCGGTCATCGAATCACTGGAGGCGGATCATTTCTTTTTTGGTCAGCGTGAACGGATCGCGGACAGGACCGAAGCCTTTCTGAGCCGCGTGCTTGGTTAACCTCTGGAAGGCTCAGAAATAAAAAAGGCCCCATACGGGGCCTTTTCGATCACTACCGTCGGTAGAGCGTGTTAGAAGCTCTTGCCGATAGTCAGGACCAGTGCTTCGTCTTCAACAGGCGCGCCTGAAGAATCCAGATTCTGATAACGGTCCCATGATGCATTGAGTTCTTCGCTGGAGAAGATCAGTGCAATACCGAAGTCGAGGTCGGCGATGGTGGTGCCGTATCCCAGTTCGACGTACTCGCCGTCGGCGTCGTCACCCCAGAAGCCCAGTGTGGCGTAGAGGCCGTTGTCAGGAGCGATGGTCAGACCGAGGAAGTCGTAGTCGGATGATGCGCTGGAGTAGCCGGCTTCACCGAAGGAATATTCCAGTCCGAAGATGCCGAAGCCCAGGTTCAGGTTGACTTCTTCGTATTTGTCATCGAAGGAACCAGTGTAGTAGTAACCGGTCAGGCCAACGCTGACTGACAGGCCGCCATCGAATTCCATGCCGTAGCCGCCGTAGACGTCTACTTCCAGACCTTCGCCGACGTCTGCGGTCCAGGAACCCAGGTAGAAACCACCGTTTTCGAAGTCGATGCCAGCGCTAGCTGAAGAATTCTTCTGGTGAACCCCCCGGAAATAGTACTCGGACGCGTATCCGATGTTGTATGAAACCTCAGCCATCGCAGTCGTGGGTACGACTGCCGCAGCAGACGCGAGTACTGCGCCAGCAGCAAGTTGAGTTAGTTTCTTCATAAAATCCTCCCAGTTTTACGTAAAGTAGAAAGCGCGTAGCTTCTACGACGCCTTAGTTTGCAAACACTGTTCCAGTTTGGAAAAGTCTTTGATTCTTAAAGAAATTAGTCGAGAACAGCGGAATGGCGTGCGAACCGACGCACCAACTAGGTGCGATCTTTGCCAGACGAGATTGGATAAAGCCCCAAATCAGGGCGCGAGGCGATGGCACTCTCCGGCGAGGGTTCGCCGGAGAGTTCACCGGGTCAAGGTCAGGCTTCGCGGACGCCGAGCATCAGCCCATTGGTGGCCTTGGGATGCAGCACGGCCTGGCCGCCGGCGTTGCTGACCACGGTCATACCGTTTGCCTCATAGTGCTTCAGGGCTTCTTCCAGGTTGTCGACTTCCATGATCATGATGTGCATGCCCTCACCCCGGGAAAGGGCCTTGCCGATGGGCGAGTCATCGGACGTCGGGCTCAGGATTTCGATGTAGCTGCCGTCGGGCAGGGTGAAGACGGCCTGTTTCGCGCCCAATGCCTCGCTGTCGGTAATCTTGTCCAGGGTGACACCCAGCTTGTCACGCCAGGTCTCAACGGCAGCATCGAAATCGTTGACGCGAATGGCAAAGTGATGAACGCTCTTGAAAGTCATGTATGTACTCCTCTTGAGAAGGGATGTGTAGAGTCTTAGGGTGAATCGCCACCGGCGACATCAACCTCAATCGCCTCGACGGTCGCGCTGGCTTCCTCGCGGGCTTTTTTCATGTCGCGACTATGTTCCAGGCGCATAATAAACAATGTTCTGCGATCAGGGCCTCCCAGTGTACAGGCCATGGCAGACTTGTCGATGGTGATCCTGTCGGTAATCTCGCCCCCTTCAAGGACCCGCATGACCGATTGGGTAGGTGGTGAAGCGGTCCAGACTGCGCCGCTGTCGTCGAGACAGATGCCGTCCGGTGAATCACTCTCGAAGTCGGCAAATACGCGCTGGTTGGAGAGTGTGCCATCTGTCTCGATGGTGAACGCAGTGAGACCCGGTTTGAATGATTCCGCGACGATCAGTGTCTTGCCATCGGCGGTAATGACCATGCCGTTGGGAAACGACAGTCCCTCGGCGACGATCCTGGCGACGCCGTCGGCGTCGACGAGAATAATCGAGCCAGGCTTTCTTTCTTCCCCGGCTGCCCAGTTGAAGCCCATGTTACCGACATAGGATCTTCCGGTGGCGTCGGTCACCATGTCGTTGCAGGGCGCTGAAACCAGGTCGGAGAAGTCACTGAAGACAGACAGATCCTCGCCGTTGAAGCTCAGCAGTCTGCGGGTGCCGGTTGAGACGATAAGAAGCCGACCGTCGGGCAGGAAACCGAGGCCGCAGGGATGCTCGTCTTCGAGACGAACCACTTCCTTGAAGTGGCCCTCGAGGTTTGTCGTGCAGACGCGTCGTCCAATCGTGTCTGAAAACCAGAGGGTGTCGCCGCGCCAGCGAGGCGCTTCGCCGAAATGGATGCCGGTTGCAACCGTCCGTGTCTCCTGGGTCATGGACCGCCTAGCGCGGATATTGCACCAAATGCCTGAAAAATCGCGAAGGACGTTTTTCTCCTGAGCTGGCTCGTGAGCGCAGCCGTGTCTGGGCGACCCCATCGAGAAGCACGGCGCAGCGAGCACGGCAGCTCAGGGGGAATAAAGAACGAGCGAGATTCAGGTAAATGCTGGTGGCGGACAACGTGTGATTTCATCGCATTCATATACCTGCCTGAATGGCCTGACCCAGACGACCCGTACTAATGATTTGGTGCAATATCCGCGCTAACCTTCTGCGATCTGCTTCACCGCGCGGTAGTTGATCTTGCCGTTTTCGTGCCGGATCTTGCCGTCCTCGACGAACTTGAATAGCCGTGGTTGCTTGTACCTGGCGATGTACTCCCCCAGCGTTTCCTTGATTGACTCTTCGTCAATCGGCTGATCGTCGGTGGTCTTGATCACTGCGGCGACCGCCTGACCGAAACGTTCATCTGGTATGCCGACCACGGCGGCATCGTCGATACCGGGGACCTTTTTCAGGGCGTCTTCGACCTCTTCCGGGTAGACTTTCTCACCGCCGGTGTTGATACAGTTGGTACCACGGCCCAGTAGCGTCATGGTGCCGTCGGCAGCGACCTTGCACCAGTCTCCGGCCATAGAGTAGCGAACCCCGTCGATAACCGGCCAGGTCTTGGCGGATTTTTCCGGATCCTTGTAGTAGCCGATCGGCAAGGGACCGGACTTGGCGATCATGCCGGCTTCGTCTGAACCGGGTTCCACTTCTCGCAGGTCCTCGGTGAATACCTTGACGTTAGCGCCAACGACGAACTTGCCGGTCTGGGTCTTCTCACCCTTGGTGATGGTCAGGCGTCCGAGGCCAGAGCCCTCGGACGAGCCAAGACCGTCGGTCAGAATCGCGTCGTCTGACAGATACTCGAGTAACTCCATCTTGCAGTGGTCACTCCACATGGCGCCTGCTGACGAAATATGTTCAATGGATGAGAGATCGTACTTGTCCGGGTTGGCCCTGAGTTCCTGTAGCAGCGGTACGCAGAATGCATCGCCAACAATGGCCATACGCTTGACCTTGTTGCGCTGAATCTCGCTCAGACAGACGGCGGCGTCAAAGCGTGGGGTTGGCAGCATGATGATGCAGGAACCGCGGGCCAGGCCACTCATCAAGGTCGTTAGGCCTGTAGAATGCATCAGCGGAGCCGCAGCCAGGGAAACATTCTGCGGGCTATCGAGAACTGACTGAACGATCTCGTCCATGTCGGCGCTATCGACTGAAGCGATCGCAGCGATCCGCTGTTTCTGCGGCCACATGACTGCTTTCGGATATCCGGTGGTGCCGCCGGTGTACATGAAGTACATGTCGTCGCCGGATCGCTGGATATCCAGTTTCGAGCTGTTGCCCTTGGTACACAGGGATTCGAAGTCGAGCGCGAAGTCAGCGATGTCATCACCCACCTCGATAAAAGCCTTCACCTTGGTCAGCTTTGGCTTCAGGTGTTCGATGTGATCACGAAACTCGGTTTCGTAAACGATGGCCTCGCTGTCGGAGTTGTCAAACAGGTATTCCAGTTCGTGATCCACGTAACGATAGTTGATGTTGACGTGGACGAAACGACCTTTGACGCAGGCGGCCCAGAGTTCCGCATAGGCAGGACAGTTCTTCAGATAGAAGGAAACCTTGCTGTCCGGTTGCAACCCGATTTCCTGCAGGCTTCTGGCCAGTCTGTTGCTGCGTTCGTCCAGTTCCTTCCACGTCAGTACGTGATCGCCCTGGATGATGGCCTTGCGATCTCCAATTCTGGGCGCAAGCGCGTCGTAGATATCACCGTAATTTAGATCGGGAACAGACGTCGTCATTTTTCCTGCTGGTAGCCACTTCGGGGCGGAAAAGACTACCTTGCTTCATGACTATTAAGCAACGGAAATAGCTCGTTATCACTCCTGTTCATGAAGATGCATTCACGAGCTGTTGCCTTGATTTTCCGGGACGACTCAGGGTGATCTGAGTTTCTGTTGGAAACGGGCGGTGAACACGTTTTCGATGCGTGACCCGGAAGGAAGATGCTTCTCTTGCCGTTGAAAACCCAGGGGCATCACTCGCCGTGATGATGGCGTGCGGATTGCGCAGCGAAAAATGTTTGGGTCCGCGAAAATGAGCGTGGCCTGAAGGAAGGTGAGACGGCACCGAAGATCGGCTGCGCCTGCTAAAGATTCACCGGTTCATGCTCAAGCTCATTGGCAAACCCACATGATGTTCACTAGTATCGAAAGCCTGATACTGCGTGTCAAAGAGAGGGAAAGTTTCATGGTATCGATGAAATCTGCCGTCGTTACCGGACCCGGGCCGCTGACCGTTGAGCGAGTGGAGCTGAACGGGCCAGAGGCTGGCGAGGTCCTTGTCAAGATCACAGCCTGTGGTGTTTGTCATTCCGACCTTCACCATATCAACCGCATCCGCCGTGCCGGTGTTGCGCCGGAACCGCTCATCCTCGGTCATGAGGCCGCAGGTGTGGTGCAAGAGGTTGGATCCGGTGTGACCACCGTACAGCCCGGGGACCATGTGATCATGGCGTTCCATCCACAATGCGGCACCTGCTACTTCTGTCGTCGGGCGCAACCGCAGATCTGTGAGTCCCCCGATTTTCCTGAGCGGGCAGTTACCGGGGCGCGGCCGAGACTGCTGCTTGACGGCAAGACACCTGCCCGGCAGGGCATCGGCGTCGGCGGGTTTTCGGAATACACCTGCATGCCTGAGGGTGGCGTGATCAAGATTAGAAAGGATGCACCACTCGATACGGTCTGCCTGATTGGTTGCGGCGTCACGACCGGGGTTGGTGCCGCCATCAATGGCGCCAAGGTAGAACCGGGATCCATGGTGGCTGTCATCGGTCTTGGCGGCGTTGGCCTTAACTGTGTCCAGGGTGCGAGAATGGCGGGGGCGCATCGCATCATCGCCATCGATACCCTGACCTCGAAACTTGAGCTTGCAGCGAAGTTCGGTGCCACCGATTTTGTCAACGCCAGTGAGGTAGATGACGTCGTCAAGACTGTCGTCGAGATGACTGATGGGCGGCTGGATTATGCGTTCGAGGCCATTGGTCTTGGCAAGACCATCGAGCAGGCATTCAACATGATCCGTCGTGGCGGAACGGCGGTCGTGGTAGGTGTCACCCAGGATAATGTAACGGTGTCTGGCGGCATGTTCCTGGGCGAGCGCACCCTGACTGGCTCGTTGTACGGATCAACCAATGTCCATTACATGATCCCGCGGCTTGTGGACATGTATATGGAGGGTCAGCTGATGCTGGACGAGCTTGTTTCAAAGCGTCGTCCGCTCGAAGAGATCAACGAGGCGTTTGCCGATATCGAGGCAGGAGCTGTCGCTCGCTCGGTTATTAACTTCTGATTTGGGTCAGGCTGTGCGCAGCCTGTTATGAGGCATAGATGGAATATTTTGATGTACTGATTGTTGGTGCGGGTATTGCCGGGGTCGGCTCGTCCTACCACCTGAGAACCCAGGCTCCCGACAAGTCATTTTTGGTGCTCGAAGGATACGAATCTTTCGGTGGCACCTGGTGGAGCCATCGATATCCCGGTATCCGTTCTGACAGTGACCTTCACACCTTTGGTTATCGCTTTAAACCCTGGACTGGTGTACCGATCGCAACCGCAGAAGAGATTCTGAATTACATGGGCGAGGTAATCGAAGAAAATGATATTGCCCCGCATATTCGCTACAACCACTGGGTAGAAGAAGCTCATTGGTCCAGTCAGACGAAACGCTGGACGATTACTGCGACGAACAAAGAGACCGGCGAGACAGTGACCATCGAGGCTGGTTTTCTGTGGATGTGCCAGGGTTATTATGATCATGAGACCGGCTACACGCCGCACTGGGATGGCATGGAGAATTTCGAGGGTACGATTGTTCATCCCAAGACCTGGCCGGAAGACCTTGATTATCATGACAAGGATGTTGTCGTCATCGGTTCCGGCGCGACTACGGCCACGCTGGTGCCAGCGATGGCAGAAGATTGCAAGAGCTGTACGGTGCTACAGCGCTCTCCGACTTACTTCCGCACCGGCAAAAACAAGATTGATACGGCCGAACGCCTGCGCAAGCTTGAGATTCCGGAGGAATGGATTCATGAGATTGTCAGGCGAGAAATGCTTTACATGGGTTATATCGGGCTTGAGCGTGCCCGAAAGGACCCTGAGCTGGTCAAGGAAGAGATGCTGGATGGTGTCAGGGAGTATCTCTCTGACGATGTTGTTAAGGAGCATTTCACGCCGCGCTACCGACCTTGGCAACAGCGCGTTGCTTTCGTACCCGATGCGGATCTTTTTAAGGCGATCAGCGATGGTGCAGCGGATGTCGTTACCGACGAGATCGATTGTTTTACGACTGATGGCATACGGACCAAGTCGGGTAAAGAGTTAAAGGCAGACATTATTGTCACCGCCACGGGATTCAATATGAAGGTGTTAGGCGGTATCGATTTCTTTGTCGACAACGAGAAAGTCGATTTTGCAAAGACGGTGACTTATCGGGGCATGATGTTCACCGGTGTCCCCAACATGATCTGGGTATTTGGCTACTTCAGGGCGGCGTGGACGCTGCGCGTTGACCTGCTGGGAGATTTCGTCATCCGGCTGCTCAAGCATATGGACGAGAAAGGCGTTTCTGCTGTCACACCGGTCCTCAATGTAGAAGAAGAGCAGATGGAGCGCTTCGACTGGATCGATCCCGAGAACTTTAATCCGAATTATCTGCGGCGGGCGATGGACATCATGCCCAAGCGCATCGATAAACCGGAGTGGCAGCATACCCAGAATTACTGGCTCGAGAAAGACGAGATCCCGGACATCGATCTGGATGACCCGGTTTTTGTTTACCAGTAGGTCAGGGCTATGGCAGATGTCCCCCTCGGTCTGACCAATGGTTCGCTTGCCAGCTTTGGTCCGGCGACCATGGTTGATATTGTCGTTGAAGCCCGCGAGCTTGGATATGCTTCTTTCTGGGTGATCGAGGCATTTGGTACCGATGCCATGACGATACTGGGCGCCGTCAGTCAGCGCACCGAAGGCATGCAGCTGGGCACCGGCATCATTCCCGCCCAGTTACGTACGCCCCAGTTGGCGGCAATGTCGGCCGCAACCCTGCAACAACTCAATCCGAATGCTGATGTGCTGCTGGGAGTCGGGGTTTCCGCGCCGGGTATCCTGCGATTGCACGGCGTCGAAGCAGCGGACAAGCCCGTTCGCTTCATGCGCGAGTACCTGACCTTGCTGCGGGAATGCCTGAGTGGAGAATCTGTCACCTTCGAGGGTGACTACTTCCAGGTGAAACGATTCAGGCTGGGCCTGCGACAGGGAGAGCGACGACCGAAGATCGTCCTCGCTGCGCTGAATCCCAGGATGCTGAAACTGGCCGGCGAACTCGCCGACGGCGTATTGTTTAACTACATTCCCCAGGCCATGGTCGGCCCCTCAATCGAAGCGGTAAGGGAAGGCGGTGATGCCACAATTTATGCCTATGTCCATGCCGCGGTGACTGACTTTGAGCCCAACGTTGATTCAGCGCGCCGCGATATATTCAACTACGCCATGGCCGATGGTTACGCCAATATGTTTCGCCGGGCGGGGTTTTCTGACGAGGTAAATGAGCTGCGCGAGCGTTATGCGGCCGGTGATCGCGAAGGTTCGATTGCTGCAGTGTCAGACAGGATGGTGCAGGCTATCGACTTTATTGGCTCAGAGAGCGAGGTCAGCGATTTTGTGCGCGGACATGTCGACGCGGGGATCGATCATCCGGTGCTCATGGCCATGCCATGGGGCGATGATCGACGACTGGTGGTGAGAAAAACGATGGAAGCTGCTGCCTCGGCCCTGTCGTGATGGCCATCAGGGCTCGTCGTAGCCGAGGCGTTCCCTGAACCTGCGCATTCCCCGCAACCACCGGTCATAGTCTGACGCCTTACGCTGGAAGTAGGTTTCCACCTCGGGGTGAGGCAGCACCAGAAATCTCTCCTCACGCATGGCCTCAATGCAGCAGTCAGCGACAAACTCCGGTTCAAGCACACCATCGTTACTTGCCTGACTGCTTGTCGCTGTCTCCTTTCTGGGACGCACGGCATTGACGCCGATATTGGTGCGGACCGCCTGGGGGCAGAGTACGGATACCTTGATGCCCTTCTCGCCGTAGTTGATAGCAAGCCATTCGGCGAGGCCCACGGCGGCATGCTTGGAGACCGCATAGGGGCCGGAATCCATTTGTGTTAGCAGTCCGGCGGCGGAAGCAGTGTTCAGCAGGTAACCGCCACCTCGTTCGATCATGCCGGGAATAACGGCACGGGCCGCATCGAGATGCGCCCAGGTGTGAACCTCCATCATCCGTGACCATGCACCGGTAGTGAGATCGAGTCCGCCCCGGTGTGCATAACCGGCATTCGAAACGAAGATATCGATGCCACCGATCCTGGCTTCGGTCTCGGCGACCAGTTGCTCGATGGCCTGGCCTTCGGCGACGTCCAGCGTGCGAGATGAGGCGACATCGCGAATCATCCCTGCAGTTTCGGCAGCGGCGTCCCCATCCAGGTCGGTACAGATGATATGGCGAGCGCCCTCAGCAGCAAAACGGAGCGCCAGGGCTCGGCCGATGCCGGAGCCTGCGCCCGTTACGACCGCAATGGTATCTGTGAGTTCCATATTCATTCCGCAGTGATTGCGTCATGGTATCACCGGCGAGTGGTGAGGACGACGCAGCCACGATTTCATGACCACGGTTACTCGATTCGCTCGCCATTTTGATAGCGCCCGGTTGTAGTGTTCGCCCGGCGAACTTCACCGATGTCCAGGTCAGGGTACTTTGGCCCGGTCATGTAACGGGCGAACCAATCGGTTAACAGGTCTGTTTCGCTGGCCAGCTGATTCAGCATCACCTGAACCTGACCGATAAACTTTGGATCGATGTGCTCATCGGCCATGGCCGGAACCATGGGCGGGTCCAGATAGTGAACGCTGTCGTCCCGGGCCAGTAACTCGGTGGCGAGATCACCCAGCATTTCGGCACGGGTCGGTGACCGGAAACCCACCGACAGTGTCAGACAATCGTCAATGGCGGTACCCCAGTGGGGTACGCGTGGTGGCAGGTAGAGGATGTCGCCGGGACCGGCGATCAGGGTTTCCTTGGTTTCAAATTCTGCCAGCAGGTTGAGATCGGTATCGGTTCGTGACCTGGCATCGCTGCCCAGTGGTTTACCCAGCTGCCACTCTCTTTGGCCCTGTGCCTGCAGCAGAAACACATCATAATGATCGAAGTGAGGGCCGACGCCGCCACCGGGGGCAGCGAAGCTGACCATGATGTCGTCGATACGCCAGGGCGGGATGAAATCGAAGTAGTCCCGAAGTGCTCCGACGCTCGGAATCCAGAGATCGACGGCCTGGACCAACAGCGTCCAGTCTTGTTCCGGCAGTCGACCAAATCGACTGACATCGAAGGGGCCGTGTTCCAGCGACCAGGTATGGGATTCGCGGTCGAAGCTTACCAGCCTCGATTCGATGTCAGTTTCGAGCGCGAGTCCAGCCAGTTCGTCAGGGCTGACCGGACTGGTGAAATCGGCAATCGCCTGGCTGATCATTTGCGGAGCCTTTTGCCAATAAGCGGTGAGAAATTCGTTGACGTCAAAGTGATTCAGAGCTGGCATGGGTTACAGTCTGGCCTCGGATACAGTTGTAACCGCTATAATGCGGCGCTTTTGAACGATGGAGAAGTTGTGGCCGACGAATACCAGGTTGACCTGGGTTACCTGAAGATTGCTGGCAAGTTCTGGGGGGATGAAGATGGCGAACCGACGCTGGCTGTGCATGGTTACCTCGACAACGCCAACAGCTTTGACATGATTGCACCCTCGCTCGAGGGGCTGCGTATTTTCGCCCTCGACCTGCCCGGCCACGGCTGGTCGGACCATCGCAGTGGCGGGGATACCTATGAAGGGCTGGGATATCTGCGAGATGTGCTTGCTGTGGCGGATCACCTGGGCTGGGACCGATTCAGTTACCTGGGCCATTCCATGGGCGGTGAGATTGGCTCCCAGCTGGCCGGGCTCTTCCCGGAACGGATAAACCGACTGGTCTGTATTGACGGCTATTGCGGAACCGCCAGCCCGCCCCGGGCGCTTGAACTGATGAGACGGACGGTTGCGTCCTCCTTTAAGGCCGCATCAAGTCTGAAGGTCTTCCCCACCCTCGATGCCATGGCGCAACGCCTGCAGGAGGTGACCAGACAGAACGAGGCTTCGGCGCGCTGCCTGCTGGAACGTGGTCATCGACCCGTCGAAGGTGGTTTCGTCTGGCGTACCGATCCCAGGATTATTGGCACAGGCGCGTTGGAATTTACCCGGGCGCAGCTCGACCTGCTGCTGGACCAGACTACAGCGCCAACGCTGATCATCGTCGCGAGCCACGAAGACCGGTGGTTCCAGCGAGCGATTGACGCCATCATGGACAGGAAGGATGCCCATCGGAAAGTGGTTCATGTACCGGGGCATCATCACCTGCATATGCAGGAACAGGCGGCGCAGGTGGTTGAACTGATTAACGACTTCATGAAGGAGTAACGCCAATCAGTCTGCAGCGACAATGGAAGCTCTCAGCAAGAACGGCTGAGCCGTTCATCGTCTTTTGTCTGGCGCTGGCGCTTTACCTCGTCACCATGCCGCGAAGCATCACGCTGGAAGATGTCGGTCTGTTCCAGATGGTCTGCTACAACGGCGGCCTGTCTCATCCTCCGGGCTACCCGCTGTTTACGATGTTGTGTCAGGGATTGTTGCTGGGCCCTGACATCTACTTCGGCCATGCCTTGTCTGCGGTGTTTGCTGCCCTGGCCGTGGCTGTCTTCTTTCTTGTTTCGATGAATCTCTGTGGCGACCGACAGGTCGCGTGGCTGGCGAGCCTTGGCTGGTCGCTGACCACGACCTTCTGGTCGCAGGCAATCGTCATCGAGGTTTATTCACTCGCCGCACTCCTGTTCATGATGAACCTGCTGTTGGTGCAGTGGTATGTCATGCGCGGGGAGGTGAGGCTATTGATACTGGCGGCACTGATGTTTGGTTTTCAGCTTGCCAATCATTGGCCATTGGCAGTGCTCTCTTCCCCGGCGATGCTGGCCTTCGTATGGCCGGCGCGTGATCGATTGCTGCAGCATGTCGTGCGGCCCAGCAATATCGTTGGTATTTTGCTGGCACTGACTGCCGGCCTGTCGCCCTATCTGTATTTGATCACGGTGAAGGAGCCGGCGTTCGCGATTTTCGGGACCATTGATTCAGTGCCGCATCTACTTCGCTATGTTTTTCGTCTGGACTACACCGATGCTTCCGGTGCTGCTACTCCCTGGGACAAGGTTCAGTTTATCGGTTTCGTGTTGTACTTCACGCTGACCCAGCTTTCCCTCGCTGGTGTGCCTTTCATTCTGGCGGGATGCCTGGTGTCAGTATCGGTGCTGGCCCGGTCAGCGTCAGTTGGCCTGCTGTTGATGTTTGCCGGATCGACGGTATTGCTCGTCGCGTTGTTGAACTTCGAATACAGTGATCTATACCGGGCGGTCGTCAAGCCCTATCCGATTATCGCCGTGTCAGCGGTGGCCTTTTGGTTTGCCCTTGGTGTTCGCGCGGTCGGTCGGCTGCTCGGCAGTCGTGGCATTATCGTCGGTCCGCTGTTGCTGCTGGTGATCGCTGCTACAGAATTTCCGCGCCGGGATCGCAGTGAATCCTCACTGGTTGAATCGTTCCACCGGGTACTGCTGTCGTCGCTTCCCCCGGACGCTGTGCTGTTCTCCCGTGGCGATAACCGTACGGGCCCGCTTGGTTACCTTCATTATGTCAAGGGCGAGCGCCCTGATGTCATGCTGCTGGACTATGACAACCTGGTATTTCCCAATCGACTGGCATCGGCATATGCCAGTGATGAGCAGCACTTCGAAGCTTTTTCCAGGTTTGTCGAGCGTCAGACGCGACCCGTTTTTGTTACCGCTCCCATCATTTCACCGCGGATCGATTTCGGCGCCTATGTTCAGTACAACCCTGGTGGTGGCAATGGTGTGATTTTTGATCGAGCCCTCGACAACTTTGCTGATGTCATGGTCGATCTGTACCTGAATGATCTGGTGACCGACGATCACGAGCGGTACTTTCTGTTTCAGCTGCTTGGGCGTTTCTCGCAACAATACATGGCAATTGCTCTTGGCAATACGGGGGCTCAGTTGCCGGACTATGTGCATGAACGCATTGCCCGGCTGCAGCAGACTTTCCCGGGGCAGCTCATCACGTTGCAGTACATGGTGCCACAGGCAAGAGATGAGTCGGATCGCAATCGATTACTCGAAATGGCAGCCATCGCGGAACAGGCTATCCCGACGTATGCGACGCGCGACAGCCTGGCGCTGTTCTATCGACTGGTTGGTGATATCCAGAACCTGCCTCCGGACGGCCCGGCGAGAGCGGAGGAGTACTACCTGATGTCGATCGAGCAACGACCTGAAGCGGCTAACCAGAGTGCTTGCGCCCTTGCTGAAATGTTGGAGCAGGGCATCGCGGGGGAATCGGCGCGAGAGGTGCTGGAACGCTTCGAGTCCCCCTGCGGTCAGTAGTTACATGGATGCGCCGGCGTTGTCGCTGGTTTCCTCGATGACGTCCTCGGCCGACTCCTCTGCGGTGAGAATGAATGACGCTTCATGATTTGCCAGGGTTTCTGCCCATAGTTCTGCGTGCGCTTCCAGGCCGGCTTCAGAAAAGTGGCAATTGTCCGGTCGATACTGGAAATGCGTGAGCGTATCTGTGTTTGCGCCGGGATAGACGCCAGGTAGCAGTTCCGGAAGCAATCTTTGTGCGTCGCGAACCGCGTCGCTACCCAGATTGTTACAGATGGTTGCGACCGCCGGAAAAACGGGGGCATCAATACCGTAATCACGCAGCGACGAAACCAGCTGGCTGAACATGGCGGTATATTGCTCTTCGGTGGTTTCCGAGAGCACATCTGCTTCACCCTGGTGCCAGAGGACATGGGTTGGCACGATGCCGGCGGATGCAATTTCCTGAGCTGCCCTTTCGACGCGCGGGTGCAGGCGTCCGCCATTCGGGATCCATTCGCTGAGCGCGGTACCGCCGATGGCGAACGGGACCACGAGCACCTTGTCGAAGGTGCCGCGGTCAATCAGCTTGTCGCCGACCCGGCCCCACACAGATCCGGTATTGCCGTCAGGGCCCAGTAGTGGATCGTCCGCTGCATAACAGTTGCCGTCATGGAAATTGAAGTTCACGACATCCGCGTCAGGCGTGTACATGCCCCGACCGAAATTTGCAGCGTTTGACTGACCAAAGGTAAACAGCACGGCATTGCGTGGGTCGGCGGCCATGAAATCGTCGCAGGAAACGAGCTGTTTTTCGCTGACATCTGAAAATCCACAGCTCGTGACGTCGTCTTCGCGACACCCGGCGTCAACGAACAGCATGGCAATGGGTAACACCCAGGTACTAAAAGGCTGTCCCCACTCCGGACGGTATTGCCCAACGAGAGCGCCGTATCCATAGGCACCAAGAATGGCGGCAACAACGATGGCGGTCCCGAGGACCCGTGCAATGATACGCAAGGTGATCTCCTTTTATATGAGCATGAGCAAAAGCTACGGGATTATCGCCTATTTCCAGACCGAGTCGAAGCCGCTGCATTGTGCGCCAGCTCGCATCTTCGTTCTGACGCTGGTCACAGTTCTGACATCTTGTCATTTGTTGACCAGGGCATCGTTCTACACTCCGCGATGAATCATGTCAGGAGAAAACTTATGTCGTTGGCAGAGTGGTTTGAAAATCATCGAAAAGCACTCGTTGAGCGAATGAGGACATCGCGGGAAAGGCAGCGGGGGCCAAAGCGGATGGTGGCAATTCACGATGCAGTCATTCGGTTGCTGGAGAATAACGGTGAAGGGCGCGTTGAGGCGGCCGTGAGTCTCTATGAGCGATGGGGGGATGAGTTGGATGCGGCCGGCAAGAGCTATCTGCGTGCAAGCCTGAATGAGTTTGATCGTCATCCGGGTAATGTGCTGATTTCCAGCGCCGGGCTCATGACATTTATTCTTGGTGTCGCAGCGGAGAGAGATAAAGGACGCCAGGTGTGGTGTCTTGAGCATGACCTGCACTGGATCGCGGTGTTGCGATCCTGGTTCAAGCGATATGCCATCAAGGGTGCTTATATGATCCAGGTGCCCGTCAGGATTATTGGCGGTATGGTCAGATACCAGATTCATCCACGTCATCTACCGAAGAACATCAGCCTGATCATCTGTGAGCGAGCCGGTACGGCGCCGGGTTCCGCCCTGTCGACCCTGTTAACGGTTGCCCCCAACCTTGCTACGGAGTTCACGGCTGTTTGTCGGCGCGTTGATGTCCATGCCGAAGCCCCGCTGCTCAGGCGATGGGCGCAAAAACACCAGGCGAGTTTTGTTGTGGTCGATAGTGCCCGGGGGCTGGTGAAGCTGACGCGCACGACCAATATCCGGTCCGGTCGGGCAGAATACGCTGTTGCGGATCCGACTGAACGACCGGCGGAAACAGCGACCGCCTGACCAGTGTTTGCGGGAAGTGGATGGCGGCGCGGCGGCTTTATGCGCCAGCCTTCTCTGCATAGACCGAGTCGTGCCTGGCCACGCTGGTTTTAGTTCGATAGACCATAGCGTGTATAGTCCGGGAGCATGGTTTTTCGAGACGTTCCCGATTCCTCTTTATGGGAACGTAGAGCTGGAAGAGAGGGAGAAGAGCATTGAAACAGATCTCGGATCTGACGCCTTACCTGGACCCGGACATTGCCGCGGCACTGGAGCAGCAACCCGCCGTTGACTGGCGCGAAATCGATGACTTCGGTGCGGCGAGAGCAGCGAGGCCAGGCAGTCCCATGACATCCACCGAGGATGTCACCATTCATGACATCACGCTGCCGGGTTATGAATCCGGCGACTACCAGGTGCCCGTTCGCGTTTATGTCCCGGTGGCGGGACCTGCGGAAGAAACCTTCGTCTGGATTCATGGTGGCGGATTTGTGTTTGGTACTGCCTTCGAAAACGACCTTATGTGTGTCGTCTCGGCGAAGCGAAACAATATCAATGTGGTTTCCGTCGACTGGCGTCTCGCACCGGAGCATCCGTTTCCTGCCGGACTCAACGATTGCTATGCCGCGCTGCTCTGGGTCGGGTCCGGCCCTGAACTGCTTGGCGGCACGCAGAAGAAGATTGCTGTCGGGGGTGGTAGTGCCGGCGGTTGCTTGGCGGCAGCAACTTCGCTGCTGGCTCGTGACCTGAAGGGCCCCGAGATCTGTTATCAGGTGCTGGTCATACCCGTGCTCGATGATCGGATGGAAACCAGAACGGCCCAAATCGTAAACGATCCTCGCGTCTGGAACCGGGACAAGTCGCTCCAGGCCTGGCAGATGTATCTTGGTGAGGGTCACGCAGGTGAAGTGTCTCCCTATGCTTCACCGGCCAGGGCGACGGACCTTTCCGGACTTCCGCCGGCCAGCGTCTTTGCCGAAGAAATGGACCTGTTGCGTGACGAAGCCGTCGAATATGCCAACCGACTGGCAGCGGCCAATGTCAGGACTAATCTTACTGTCTGGGCCGGGACAACTCATGGACATATGGGACTGGCGCCACAGGCGGAGGTGAGCAGGAGGGCGAATCGCGACGTCCAGGAGGCAATCAAGATGGCGTTCGATCGCCCCTTGTTCGGGTAGTAAAGTGCCATGAAACTCGGATTTTCCCTTGGTTACTCCGGCAGCGAATTGAAGTTGCCGATGGATCTGATTCTCCTGGCCGAGCGACTCGGCTATGACTCGGTATGGACCGCTGAGGCTTATGGTTCCGACGCCTGGTCTCCGTTGGCCTATATCGCCGCGCGTACTGAACACATTCGGCTGGGTACGTCGATCTCCCAGATTGCGGCCCGTCCGCCGGTAACGGCAGCCATGCATGCGACGACCATTGACGCCCTGTCGGGCGGAAATCGCGTCATTGTCGGACTGGGTATGAGCGGCCCGCAGATCGTCGAAGGCTGGTACGGGGAACCCTGGGGTAAACCTTACTATCGCATCAAGGATTACGTGGAGATCATGCGCAAGGTGTTTCGACGTGAAGAACCTGTGACGCATAACGGTCGTGAATTCCAGCTGCCTTACCATGGCGAGGGAACCCTGGGTATCGGCAAGCCGTTGAAGTCAATTCTGCACACCAATCCCGATATTCCTATCTATCTGGGTACCGGCATGGAGGCCATGGTGAAGCTCACGGGCCGAATTGCGGACGGCTGGTTGCCGCTTCGTGCGACGCCTGGAACGATCAGCGAATCGCGAACCTGGCTTCACGAAGGCGCCAAAGCAGCGGGACGTTCGCCGGATGATGTTGAAATTCAGACCGGTGTTTCAGTCGAGATTACCAGTGACGTCAAGGCCGCGATCGATGCACGCAAGCCCAACGCGGCGCTCTATGTCGGCGGCATGGGGCACAAGACGCTGAACTTCCACAAGGAACAGATGATTCGCCGCGGTTTTGCAGATGCGGCTGACAAAATCCAGGAGCTGTACCTCGCTGGACGAAAACAGGAAGCGATCGATGCCGTGCCCGATGAGTTTATCGACGAGGCGGCATTGCTGGGCGATGAACAGCGCATCGCTGAACGCTATAGCAGCTGGCGCGATGCGGGTGTGACGGGAATTACGGTGGCCACGGCGCAGCAAGAAGCGCTGCAATTGATGGCGCAACTGGCGGGCATCAATCAGCGGGGCGGATGACGAAGACGAAAAGGGTATCAGGCGATCAAGACAAAACGGGAAATTAACAAGGAAGCGAGAGTCGCGCGCGTACTCGAGGTTGCACGGGAGCTGATGGAAGAGGGCGGCGAGGAAGCGCTCACCCTGAGGCGCCTGGCGCGTGAAACGGGCATGTCGGCCAATACTATCTACCGACACTTCGGCGGTGCCCGAGATGACATCATCGACGCGATTGTCATGGATGCCTATGCCGCAGTGACCTTCCCCGATGACTCGGAAATCAGTCTTGACGAGCCAGGGAAGGGGCCATGGGATATCGCCATGGATACCTATCTGGACAACGGATCTTTCTTCAAGGCGGTGATTCTGTGTGACCTTCGGGGTCCCAGAGTCAGTGACGCGAAGCAGAATCTTCGACACCTTTATGACCAGTCGTTAGAGCTGCTTGAAACCGCGAAGCTGGAAGGTGTGCTAACGCGTGAAACAGATGTGAATTTTCTGGGTCATCACTTTCTGCGTCTTTTCCAGAGTATGGCGGCGCACTGGGCGAGGGATGAGATCGACGCCAATACGTTCCGAACCCAATTCCGGTATGCGGTTTATTCGGCATTGTTTGTCAATGCGAGCAGTGCAAGCAGGGATCGGTTCGCCCGCGTCTTGTCAGAGATTACCTCGAATGCTGGCGCCCTGCCGTCAAAGAAATCCCATCGACAGGACGGTTAGTTTTTTCCCCAGTCTGGCAACGCCCGACCAAAAGCGTCTAACAACGCCTCAGGGCCGGGTGACGGCATTTCCTCAACTTCTGCAATCACCGTGACATCGCCATAGAATTCTATGGCGTGCCTGTTACCGGGATTCTTCGGGCCGTTCATGATGATGCCGCAAAGCTCGATTCCCTGGCGGGAGAGTTCCCTGATGGAGAGCAGCGTGTGATTGATGGTGCCCAGTCCGCTGTCGACGACCAGTACAACCGGCAGCGCCAGATGCCTGATCAGATCGGTCATCATGCCCTTGTCATTGATGGGTACCAGCAAACCGCCCGCGCCTTCGACAACCAGCGGCCGATCGGTGGGCAGGGTCAGCTTGCTGAAGTCGATCTGCTTCCCTTCGAGTGCGGCCGCCGCATGAGGTGACAGTGGTTCCCCGAAGACGCAGTATTCCGGGTGAATTCGCGCATCATCGATACCCCCTTTTTGCCTCAGCCAGTCACTGTCTGATTGCTCCGTGTTGACGCCTGTCTGGATCGGTTTCCAGTAATCGTATCCCAGACCCGCGACAAGCATCGCTGAGATTACTGTCTTGCCAACACCCGTACCTGTGCCTGAGACAAAAAACTGGTATGGGAAATTCATTTCGAATCCAGACTGTCGAGCAATCCATCGATCTGTGCACGGCTGTGCGCCGACGATAGTGCGATGCGGATGCGGGAAGAATTGGGTGGCACGGTTGGCGGCCGTATGGCGCTGGCCAGATAGCCGGCGTCTTCAATCTGTCTGGAAAGCGCCAATGTCTTGCTCTCGTCGCCCACCATGACGGGAATGATCTGGGTTGAGGAAGGACCGGTATCGAAGCCGATGGCGCGCACCTGACTTCGAAGATACTCCGCATTCTCCATGAGTCGTTGTCGATCCGCGTCCATCGTCGGCACAAGATCGAGTGCCGCATCAATCGCACCCAGTGTTCCTGGCGGCAGGGCGGTGGTGTAGATGAATCCACCGCAGCAGTTGATGAGGTAATCACGTATCTCCATGGACGATGCCACGTAGGCGCCAAAAGAGCCGAGCGCTTTGCCGAAGGTGCCGATGGTGACGTCGACGCCCTTGCCGACGGTCAGGCCCATGCCCGCGGGTCCCAGCACGCCGGTCGCGTGGGCTTCGTCGACTACCAGGATGGCATCGAAGGTGCTGGCCAGCCCGACCAGTCGATCGATATCGGCCCGGTCGCCATCCATGCTGAAGACTGACTCGGTCACAATCAGTCTGCGATGGTATGGATCGCTTTCGGTTGCGAGCAGTTCTTCAAGATGATCCAGGTCATTGTGCCGAAACAACCGTTTTTCGCACCTTGCCAGTGAGATCCCCTGGATCAGGCTGTTGTGATTCAGCTCGTCGGAAAAAATGATCGAATGCCTGTTCGCCAGCGCTGGAATGACGGTCATATTGGTTTGGTAGCCGGCACTGAAGATCAGAATGCTTTCGGTTTGCTTCAGCTCAGCCAGTTTCCTTTCCGGTTCGTCATAACATGCCAGCGAACCGCAGATCAGTCTCGATGCGGTAGCGCCGGTACCGAACCGCTGGGTGTAGTCGAGGGATGCAGCGATGAGTCTGGGGTCACGGGCGAGGCCGAGGTAATCGTTGGAGCAGAAGTTCACCATGGTTTGCCCGTCAACGCTGGCTTCGACGGCGGAGAGAGGAGACACGCTTCGCAGCGAACGTCTTTGCCGGGTCTGTTCCCGGCGTTCCAGTTCCTGGCGAACGAAATCGAATTTGTCGCTCATTGGTCCAGCAGTCCCGCCATGGCCGTGGTCAGCTGCGAAAGGTCATCGTCGTCAATTATATAAGGCGGCATGATGTACAGCAGTTTACCGAAAGGCCGAATCCAGACGCCTTCGCTGACAAAATAGGCCTGGGCCTTCGCGACATCAATTGCGGTGTGGCACTCGATGACACCGATGGCGCCCAATACCCTGACGTCTTCCACGGCCGGGTGGTCAGCCAACGGCGACAGGTCTGACTTAAGTTGCGCTTCAATGCGTCTGACGGAAGTTTGCCAGTCTCCCGATTCGAGGAGTGAAAGACTGGCCGATGCCACGGCGCAGGCGAGGGGATTGCCCATAAAGGTGGGGCCATGCATGAATACGCCATCGTTGTCACCAGCGGAGATCCCGTCACTGACCCGTCGATTTGCCAGCGTTGCGGCCAGGCTCAGGTAGCCACCGGTCAGTGCCTTGCCGATACACATGATATCCGGCGCGACACCTGCGTGTTCGCAGGCAAACATCTTGCCGGTACGACCGAAGCCGGTCGCGATTTCGTCAAAGATCAGCAGAACATCATGCTGGTCACAGAGTGCTCGCAGCTGTGTCAGCACCTGGGGTGAATAGATTCGCATGCCGCCCGCGCCCTGCACGACAGGCTCAACGATGATGGCGGCGATTTCGTCACTCTGCTGTTCAAGCACATCACGCACGGGCTCTATATCAGCGTTCTGCATCGGCTCATCGAATCGGGTGCGAGGCGCGGGGACGAAGATATGTTGCGGCAACACACCCCCGAACATGCCGTGCATGCCATTGTCAGGATCGCACACTGACATGGCGCCGAAGGTATCGCCGTGGTATCCGGAACGGATGGTCAGAAGTCGGGTTTTACGGGGTCTGTCCTGGGCGAACCAGAACTGGATTGCCATCTTGATAGCCACTTCCACGGAAACGGAGCCAGAGTCCGAGTAGAAGATCCTGTCCAGCGATCGCGGTGCGAGCCTGAATATCTGCTCGGCCAGCGTGATTGCCGGTTCGTGGGTGATGCCGCCAAACATGACGTGAGACACCTTTTCGATCTGGGCGGTCGCCGCTGCATTCAAAGCAGGGTGGTTGTAACCATGGATGGCGGTCCACCAGGATGACATGCCGTCGATCAGTTCCCGGCCGTCGCTGAGCTTGAGCCTGACGCCCCTGGCGGAGGCTACCTGGTACACAGGCAGCGGGTTTCGCATTGACGTGTAAGGATGCCAGATCTGCTCTCGATCGACGGCGAGCAGATCCCGTTGAACTGGTTGCATGACGGTCCTGATATTGGGGTGACAGAGCAGGGTCTAGCATACCGCCTGACGCACAATACGCTCTAGTGGCCGGACCCTGGTGGTCGAGATGGTGGTTGAGATAGTGGCTGAATCTGCCATCCTTCGCGGAGTAGCTGAGCAGGTTACGTCCGGGGCGAACCGGCCAGCAGGTTTTCCATCTTGGCAATCAGTTGTGGCATGTCCAGCGGTTTGACCTCAAACTCATCACAACCAGCCTGAAGTGCGCTGTCGCGGTCGAACTCTTCGACATGGGCAGTCAACGCGATAATGGGTACACGATTACCTGTTTCACGAATGGCCTTCGTGGCTTCCCATCCATTCATGACGGGAAGTCCCATGTCCATCAGCACCAGGTCTATCTCCTGGGTGCTGGCCGCGTCGACGGCTTCACGGCCATCGTGTGCAATCACGACATCGTAACCCAGAGCTTTCAATCGGAGGGTGATCATGTCGCGATTCATCTGGTGATCTTCGACGACCAGAATAGTGCTCTTCATGACCTACCTTGACAGTACATCTGTGAATAGCGGTAGTGTGGACAGGCTATCATTGAGTTCCAGCCGTGTAAAAACGTGTAAGCAACTGTCGCCCGGAGCTTAGTCTTGCGGGAACTCGATTGAAACAACTTTTAGCCGTGGGTGCCAGGTTTCCCTGCTTTCAGCTTTTTGGCACTGCCGAACCGGGCGCGACGCTTCGACGAAAAGGCGTCACCTTGCGATCAGAAATTGTACGATCCTGGGAAGCCAGTCGCTTGGCGACCTCGTACCGGTCCAGTGGCGCGCTAAACAGATACCCCTGTCCGTAGTGTACGCCCAGATCCCTGAGGAACTGGAGTTGTTCATCGGTCTCGATGCCCTCCGCGACCACCTTCAATTTCATTGTCTTTGCGATGGCAACAATAACCCTGATGATGTCTTGATCGGGTCCCTCACGGCCGATTCCGCTGATGAAGCTCTTGTCTATCTTGAGACCATCAATTGGCAGGCGTTTCAGGTAGTCGAGAGACGAGTGCCCTGTTCCAAAATCATCAATGGTGATCTGAAATCCCAGGTCATGAAAAGCGACCAGTTCTTCGATGACGGCTTCGGGATGCTTCATGACACTGGTTTCCGTAAGCTCCAGTTCGATCGCTTTTGGTGGAATTTCCATGTCACTCAGCAGTTTCAACATCTGCTTGCGCAATTTATCGGTACTAAGCTGCTTGGCTGAGACATTGATTGCAACGTGCGAGAAGAAACCATTCTTGTTGTGCCATTCACGGATTTGGCGGACCACATCTTTGGCAACCCAGCCGCCAATCTCTATTATCTTGCCGGTTTCCTCGGCGATAGGAATGAACAGATCCGGGGAAATCGGGTCCTCATGACGAAGGTTCCAGCGAAGCAGAGCCTCAAATCGGACAATTTCGTCCGGATTCTTCAGTGACACGATGGGCTGATAGTTCATCGACAGTTCATCGCGACTGATCGCGTTCTGTAGCGCTACCTGAATTCGCTGGGTTGCTTCCGCTTCAAGGAGCATTTCTGGTCGAAAGAAGCGAAACGTGTTTCGGCCATCCGCCTTGGCTGCATAGAGTGCGGTATCAGCCCACTTCATCAGGTCGCCGCTTGTTGTTTCAGATCCGTCATGGATTGCAATTCCGACACTTGCCCTGATGTCGAGCTGTCGCCCTTCGGAGTCAATGGGCTGGGCAATCTGTTCGATCAGTAACTTTGCAATATTGGACAGATTCCGCGTCGATCCGAAGTCCTGCAGAATCAACGCAAACTCGTCGCCCCCGAGCCGGGCAGCAAGATCGGAATTCCTGGTGCATTGAGATATTCGTTTGGCAACGGTTTTAAACACGTCGTCCCCCGCACTGTGTCCGAACTGGTCGTTGATGAGCTTGAAATGGTCGAGATCGAGCAACATGACGGCGAGATTCTCATCATGCTGACGACTTCGTGCTGTAGCCTTTTCAAGCCTGGTGTGAAAGTGAGAACGGTTGGCGAGTCCTGTGAGGACATCGAAGTTGGCGAGTTTCCGCAGCTTCTGTTCGAGTCGCCGTCTCTCTGTGATGTCCGTAAACACAACGACGGCGCCGGTAACATTGTTCTGGTTGTCGGTAGTCGCCCGACAGGAGTAGTCGACGGGAAATTCCTCACCGTTGGTGCGTTTCCACGCTGGCTGTCTTGAAGGTGTTCGGGACAGGACCTCGAGATTGTGCAGAATATGGGAGGATTGGAAGCTCGATGCATTCGGCTTCTCCCCCAGGGATGCGAAGTCGCTGATGTACTTCCCTTTCAATTGCTCACGCGGCATCTGCAGCAACTGGGCGGCGCTGGGGTTTGCAAATGTGATCTTCCCGTTTAGTCCCAATCCAAGTACGCCGTCGCCTGCGCAATCAAGCAGAATTTCGAACTGACGATTTGAATGATCAAGCTGAGACTTTCGCTCGTCCGCCAGTCTTTGAACCTGATTCAGGCGTTCCAGTTCGTCTACCTGATCTTCTCGTTTGCGCAGCTGCGTGGTCAGGTACTGAAAGAAGACGTTTACCGCAAATAGTACGAGGCCAAGCACTCCGATACTAAATGTGGAGCTCGCGTCGATATCTCCGGAGTGCATCATGATATTGAGCTCTGAGTAGTACGCGAGTATGACAGCGACTGCGGCTACAAAGACGGATGTTCGTCCCCGAATGAGCACCCCTGAATAGGCGGCGGGAAAAATCAGGAAGTTCGCAAGACCGCTTTGAACGCCGCCGCTTGTATATAGAAGAACGCTTAGAAATATGACATCTACCGTCAAGATGGTCAGCAGGAACATTGTTCGGGAGACGATGGTGGCGTTCAGTACCAGACACAGGAAACTGACCAGGGTGTTTGTGGCAATGTACAGAACGATCGCAGACTGGAATATCTGCGGGTACTCTGTTCCCACCAGCTGCTGTCCCGGGACTTCCAGAAACAGCAGAAGCAAAGCGAAAGACAATACTACGCGATAGTAGTTGAATACTCTTAGAATCCGTGCCGTCTTATCGGCTCGCATGCCTTGCAGATCCAGGTCTTCGCGGGTCATCTGGTGTTCAAGCATGGTTTCCAGACTCTCGCAGCTCCAGTATTTCTCCGGCGTGACGCTCGCCACATACATTGTCTTCTGTTGATTCGGGCAGGTTCTTTTTGAGTGTTTGCCTCAGCTGTTCCATCGATGCTGGCTTAATCAGATAGGCGTCGGCGGCGTAGCGTTCTGCCAGCGGATAGTTCTGCTCGGCAGAGAACACGACGACGGGGATGTGACGAGTTTCGGGGTCGAATTTCAGATGCTGCAGGATTGCCCAGCCATTGAAACTGCCGGACTCCGGGTCGAGGAAGACGATGTCCGGATGGTGCCGTTTGACACCCGATACGCCTTCTCGCACGGAATTGATATGCGTCACGGCACATACTTCATGCAGAGCGCGTTCAAACAGCTCCGCCGCCTCGTCATGCTCGTCAATGAGTAGTGCCCTGCAGTGGCTTGCTGTGAATCTCTGCGGCTCGGTCACGACGATGTTGGGTTCAAGCTTCGGGATTAGCAGGGTAAAGGTAGAGCCATGGCCCGGTTCGCTGCGGGCGGTAAGGCTGCCTCCGAGCTCGCCCGCCAGCTTTTGTGCAACAGCAAGACCCATGCCAAGCCCGGGTATGCAGTCTGACTCGACATCAATCTGGATCATGGGATCGAAAATAACTTCAAGATCCTGTGCAGATATGCCGCAACCTCGATCAACAACGTCGAACCGGACCTGGTCTTTCAAGAGTGAAATGACGAGCTTGACTTCACCGTGTTCTGTGAACTTGAAGGCATTGCTCAGCAGTGCCAGCAGTATTTTCTCCAGGCGCCGTTGTTCTGTCTCCAGGACCAGCGGACCAGCCTCGTTGGTGGCTTCGAATCTATTGTTGGTCGCTGAGGCCATTGTTTCCGCGACGAACAACAGATCGCCGACGAATTTCTCAAGATCCAGTGATTCAAGTACCAGCGGGGCAGGTGAAGACGCGGAAAAATCAAGTACAGTGTCCACCAGCTCAAGCAAATCGATCCCTGCGCGGTGTATCTTCTTCAGGTCATCTGTTACGCCCTGGTCGAGGCTGTCATTCGACTCCAGAATCAGCTCTGAGTACCCGACAATTGAACTCAAAGGCGTTCTCAGCTCGTGGCTGATGTTCCTGAGTAACCGGTCACGGATTGCCGTGAGGTCAGGTTGCTTCTCGGTTGGCGTTCTTGTCGTGGCATGCTCAAGCAGAATATACGCCGCGAAAAAAGCTGCCGCGAGACTGGCGCTCCATACAAGAAGCGCAGCGCCCATCGTCAGCCCGCTCGTCTCCAACTGGTGCCAGGCCAGTGTCGAGACGATGGTGACGGTTACTATCGTGGCGGTGACTGCAGTCACTATCGCCGCCATGAGTAACCTTCGAGTCTTCATACGGAAACGGTCAACGCTTCCATTGCGGCAATGAGACGGTTCATATTGATGGGCTTGGTAATATAGTCATCGCAGCCTGCCTCCAGGGCATGATTTCGATCGAATTCTTCGACGTGAGCGGTAAGAGCGATGATTGGAATGCTGCTTGTTTTGTTGCACTTCCGGATGGCGCGGGTGGCGGTCCAGCCATCCATCACCGGCAGATTCAGATCCATGAGGATAAGGTCCGGCCCTTCCTGCCGGGCAATTTCGACGGCCTGAGCGCCGTCGGCAGCTATCAGGGTGTCATATCCCAGGCAGTCGAGCCGACGCCGTAACATGTCACGGTTAAGTTGGTGATCTTCAACGATGAGAATTCGTTTCACGGTGGTAGCAGCTCCGCTGTTTCATTGGTTCTGTTAGCGGATACTAATGGAGTAGTGTGAGGGGATGTTTATTTCATTGGGCAGAACTGTAAGCTTATGTAAGGCCGTGAAACGCGTCGCGGCCTAACGATTAGTTACGTTTTGCAACACTAATCAGCCGAATCTCAATGCCCGAGAGCCTATGATCTGAAACTTCTTCGGTTTTGGGACAGGTCAATGGCTTCAAATATTCTTGCTTCCCACGCTTCGTTCGGGCAGCACACGGAAGTGCTGGTCGCTGGCGAGTTGGACAGTGCGTCCGCATCACAGTTTGAGTCAGAGCTGCAGGACCTTATCGACGAGGGCAGGATCCGCCTGGTAGTCAGCTTTGAGAATGTGGCGATCATCACCAGCGCGGGTCTGCGAGTACTGCTGGTTGTCGCCAAACATATCAACCAACTGGGTGGGGCGATCGCGTTTTACGGTTGTAACCTGGCCGTCATCGAGGTCTTTGAGATGACGGGATTCAACAAGATTCTCAGCATTTGTCCCTCCTATGAAGACGCCGTCGCTGCCGTGGTGGCCGATGAATCTCTAGCCTCTGCGGGAGCACCTTCGTGATGAACAGGAATCAACTGATTTTCTGGACAGGTTTTGGCCTGATCTGTCTTGTGGTCCCGGTAGCCCTCGCGCTCTCGACGCTGGTCGATCCGCTATATAGCGGCTGGATCGCGGCAGTCGCCGCCACTGTGATCGGGGCTGTATTCACCTATGCCCAGTATCGTAGGACGATGAACAAGCAGGCGGAGTTCGACGGTCGCGTAGCGGAAGCCAGGGGGCGGTTCGAAACCCTGCGTGCCGTTGTGAACAAGGGTGTATACGGAATTCTGTCGCTGGATGACTCAGGCGTGATCAAGCTCAGTAACGGCACTGTCAACTCGATGCTCGGCTACAGCGATGCGCAGCCTCTCGTCGGTCGCCACTTTACCGAAGCATTTGACGAAGAGTCGCTCAACGAGGCGGGGATTTTTCTCGATTTCATGAAGTATCCGAGGCTTGAGCATGGCAAACGCTCAGAAGTGACTGCCCGGCGTGCCGATGGCTCAACCTTCCCGGCTGAAGTGGACATTCTTGATCTTGAAACCTATCGAGGGCGTCAACTCTATATCTACGTTATCGATATCACGGATCGCAAGGAAAGGGACGAGCGATTAAAGGGTGCGCTGCGGGAGGCTCAGTCGGCCACCCAGGCAAAGAGTGCATTCATGGCGTCGATGAGTCATGAGGTTCGCACACCCATGTCCGCGATCCTTGGTCTGGCGGAACTCTGTCTTCGAACGAACCTGGACGAACGGCAGCGGGATTATGTGCAAAAGCTCAATCACACGGCAGGAATGATGCTGGATGTGCTAAACGGTATTCTCGATTATTCCAAAATCGAGGCGGGACATCTTGAGTTTGATGAGACCGCCTACGAATTGGACGTTGTGCTGGAGGATGTTGTCACTGTTGGTGCGGTAAAGGCCCGGGACAAGGGGTTGGAGCTACTTGTTGACAGGGACGTCAATTTGCCGCCGCAATTGATTGGCGACCCTGCCAAACTGCGCCAGGTATTGCTTAATCTCATTGTGAATGCGATCAAGTTTACCGAAGCAGGCGAAGTCGAACTGGGTATTCGACTGGTTGGCCACGATAACCAGAATTGCGAGCTTGAGTTGTATGTCCGTGATTCCGGTATCGGCATGTCCGTTCAGCAACAGAGTGAATTGTTCAGGCCATTCATGCAGGCGGATGGATCGATTTCGCGCCGTTATGGCGGCACAGGACTTGGCCTGTATATCAGCAAGGTCTTTATTGAGCGTATGGGCGGCAACATCAGTGTGACCAGTTCCCCCGGATCTGGCGCTACATTTGTGTTCAACATCGTTCAGCCCATGCTGGCTCAGCCCGCCGGTAGCCGGTTCCGCGTCAGTGAAGATTTTGTCGGACACCAGGCCCTGGTTGTCGACGATAACAAACGATCCCAGAGCATTCTGGCCAAGTACCTAGAGGCATTTGGTATGAATGTGATGACCTGCGATACGCGTTCGCTGGGGAGTGACATCGTTCGACTGCAAGATTTGAAACTAGCGGTGATAGATGTCGACGATGAGGCATCAACTCAGGCACTGCGAACCATCAGACGAGAAAACGCCGATGTGACAGTGATTGCGCTCGCCAGCGACCCTTCCGGCGTGCCGGAAGAAATCGTCCGTGACACTGCCAACACCATCGCCAAGCCGACCAATCCTTCACTCTTTTTTAACGCCATCATCGGTGCGGCGGACGGTGACATGGTCAGTGTTGAAAGCAAAAGGCCGGAAGCCATCTCGCTGGCTGGCAAGCGAATTCTGCTGGTTGAAGACAACGCCATTAACCAGCAGGTTGCCTTGGGTCTAATGGAGGTGACCGGTGCAATCATTTCCGTCGTGGACAATGGGGAAAAGGCAGTCGCTGCCGTGCAGGAGAATAGCTACGACTGTGTGCTGATGGATGTTCAGATGCCGGTTATGGATGGGCTCGAAGCGACCCGGAGAATCAGACAACTGGGCTTTACCGACCTGCCGATTCTGGCGATGACGGCAAACGCGATGATGGAAGAGCGTGAAGCGACGCGATCTGCGGGCATGGACGCCCATATCGCTAAACCTATCGACAGCAGTCTGCTGCTGCGGACCCTGAGCCGATTCATGAACAGCGAAGACGATGCGAAGCCTGCGGCTGATGAGGATGTAACCCTGATTGACGCCAGGGAAGCGCTGGCGAGGCTGGACCATAATGAGCCGCTCTATCAGTCCCTGTTAAAGGCCTTTGCGACAGAGAATACTCAGGACGTTGTGACCATCTGGACTGCGCTTGAGCAGGGCAGGGCCGATGAAGCCAAGCTCACGGCGCACACCCTGAAGGGGCTTGCCCACATGCTGGGTGCGCGACAGCTTTATGAGGCGGTCAAAAAGGTTGACCGGGCACTGGCGGAGAAAAAAGAAGTCGCCGCGGAGGAACTTGATCAGGTTCAGGATCTGCTCACCCGAACCATCAACCAGATCAACCGGATGAGCGAGTCAGACTCGTCTGGAGAACCTGTTGCAGCCAGGAACGAGGGATTGGATGTCCTCAAGCAAAAGATCGAGCAGATGGATCCCGGGGTCGATGAAGCCTACTCGGCGATCAGGGGATCGCTGGAAGGATGTCCTCCGAACCTGCTGGAATCGCTATCGCGAGAACTGGATAGTTTCGATTTCGAGGGTGCGTATCAGACCGTCACCCGGCTCGAACAGGTGTTGAACGAAACACGCTGAGGTGAGCGAAAACCGGATGAACGCCAACAAGCCTCGCGTCCTGGTCGTTGACGACAATCGACTCAATATCAAGGTCCTGGCCAACGCGCTGCAGAATGACTATCAGGTCATGGCGGCGACAAAATTTGAGCAGACCCTGGCTGCGGTCGAAGGCAGACATCCGCCGGAGTTGATCCTGCTTGATGTCATGATGCCGGACATGGACGGGTACGAGGTCTGTGCGCGTCTCAAGGCACACCCGTTGGCCAGGGATATTCCGATCATTTTTGTGACCGCCAAGGATGGCGAGATGGATGAGGCGAAAGGTTTTGAGGCAGGCGCGGTCGACTTTCTGACCAAGCCCATTTCATCTGTCGTGGTTCGGAGCAGGGTTGCTACCCAGCTTAAACTCCGGCAACAGTATGAGGCGCTTGAGCGGGCGTCCGACACGATCAGGCGCCAGAATCTTAGAATGGAGGAAGAACTGGCAACCGGCCAGCGTCTGCAAGGTTCATTCCTCCCGGATCTTCCTCAGGATGCTCGTTTCCGGCTGTCGGCCGCGATCGAGTCGGCGCTTGAATTGAGCGGTGATTTCTATGATGCGTTCTGGATCGACGATCAAAAACTCTGCCTCGTTGTTGGCGACGTGTCAGGAAAAGGTGTCGCTGCAGCTATCTATATGGGTATGACAAGGGCGCTGATTCGCTCCAAGGCATCCAGATTGCAGAATGTCTCGATGATTGTGACAGAGACAAATGCGCAACTTGCCACGGCCAATGAACACTGCATGTTCGTCACCTTGTTTGTTGGCATCGTTGATTTCAGCAGGAATACCCTGACTTATTCAAATGCGGGTCATCTTCCGCCGATTCTGCTCCGCTCCGGAGATGCCATTGAACTGGATGATATGCATGGACCAGCGCTGGGTGTGGTCGGCTTTGACTACACCGCGTCGGTGGTTGATCTGCAGCCATCCGACACGCTCATGATTTATACAGACGGCATCACTGAAGCACGATCTGACTCAGCCGAGTTCTATGGCAGGGAACGGCTGAAGCAACTGGTAATGAGCTGTGCTGAGGATCCGGCGGAGATGGTTCGCACGGTATTGAACGATGTGCAAACATTTGCCGGTGCGAAGCGGGGCGCTGACGATATTACAGTGATGAGCCTGCACTGCACGGGTGCAGTGACACCCTGCCATCAGTTCTCGTTGACCAGGGACCAGGCTCAAAACGGGGCTTTCGCGGTGGCACTTGGTCGATTCCTGGAAGGCACGCAACTGGACGATGTCGATCGACGACTGGCCCAAATTCTGTTCGATGAGTTGATCAACAACGTGTTGATGCACGGTGATCATGGCGATGCCGAGCTTGAAATCTCGGGTGGCATCGAGGTCGAGGATGACCAGCTTGTCGTGTGGGTTTCAGATAATGGCCGCCCGTTCGATCCAACTGCGGTAGCGCAGCCAGATACCGATGCATTGCTGGCAGACCGGGAGGTGGGCGGCCTTGGTATTCATCTCTGTCGGCAGTTGGTTGATCGCATGGTCTACCGATGGGAGTCTGGTCGAAATGTAATCAGCCTGATCAAACGCAAGGAGATGGCAGAGTGTTCTGATTGAATACTTATTGAGCAGCGGGGCGTTGATAGTTACGAAAATTTACATTTGTTAACAGCCCGGAGTCCGAGTTATTGCCTACAAACCTCTAGGCTATATCGGCCGTCAATCTCTCGGATATGTCTATGAAGCAGGAATTGCTGCCCCAGCTTCGGTCGAAGATGAGTCACGATCTCAGATCCAAGATCAATGTGATTCAGGGATACAGTGAATTTATCAGGGAGGCCCTGACCGACGCAGGGCAGGTGGCTGCCATCGAAGACGTTGCGGTCATTGAGCGCGCCTGTGATGAACTCCTGCTTGTTGACGAAGAGATTCGTGATCTGGTTACCCAGGAAAGCCGGACGGCGCCTTTGTCAATTGACACACTGGTCGAGGAAATCCGTACCCGTCACGCGGACTTCAGCGTCGATCTTAGTACTGACGTCGAGTTTCCGAACTTCGTCAAGTGCGCACTCTGTTCGATTCTCCGAAAAGCCGCGCTGGTCTATGCCACCCGTTGTCAGGTTGCAATAACCGTATCGTCAGGTGAGTCTGCGCTGACGATCGAACTCGATGTGGGCGATGCTGCCGCTTTGCCGGTGACCAGCTTCTTTGATCGTTTTGTTTCCAAGGCCGATATGACGGCAAGACTGGATTTTGATGCGTTCTACATTCAGTCGCTGGCCCATGCTGACGATGCGTCGTTGCTGATCAGTCGTGATGAGGTCGGCGGGTCATCGCTGGACCTGAGATGGTAGTTGTAGCTGCCGATAAGTTGATCAGCCGCGAAGGGTTCGGGGCCATCGCGGCGCTCCGGCTACCCGTTTCCCTGGGTTTTGCCTTCGCCTGCTTTGTGTTTGCCTTGCTGGAGCTTGTTGCCTGGCATCTGGGCTGGTGGACGCTGGTGCAACTTCCCGGTTTTCAGCAGGGCATGCACTACATTACCGCGCTTTGTTTTCTGCTGCTCTCATCGGGCGTAGTTGCCTGTCAAGCCGGATTCCACCGAACTGCGACAGGGCTTGCGGTGCTGGTCTGCCTCATTTGCGGCTTAAGGCTTGTCAACGACGCGGTATTTGACGCCGTCATCTACCATTTCCTTGCACCCGATGTGGTTGCCGGAATTGACCGGCTGCAGATCGATTTTTCGCAGCTGTCGGCAACGGGGAAGCTTTGTTTCGCGATACTCTTGATCGCGCTGCAGTACAAACGGATATCGCCGAGTCTGCTGACCGTACTGGCGCTGGCGGCCCTGGTTCCTTTGGTGGTGGGTGTTATCGGGTATCTGACTGGCGTTGAGTCTTATTACAGTGTCTATCGCGGCAATGCCATGTCGCTGAATACGGCCTTTGCCCACCTGCTCTTGTCAGGCGCGTTTATTGCCATCCTGCGATCTCGGGTCAGCCTGGTGGATTCCCTGCACCTGGTTGCATTCTTTGCCGGAAGCTGCCTGACATTTTCCCTGTGGCAGGCCGCAGTCGTTGCCCGGTCGGAGACTGCCTATCAGATTGCCACCGTGCAGTCTGAGCAGTTCGTGGTCGAGCTGAAGGAGGAGCTGCGGCAGCTCGCGCGAACCATGTCCAAGCTGTCGCCAGCGACCATGGCGCCGGAAACCTGGACGCGGACACGTACCAAGATTCTTGATACCTATCGCGCTCTGGTGGAACTGCAGATATCGACCTCCATTATTGCAGATCAACCCCAGTGGCTGGGGGGATACCGGGTCGATGACCGGCGGGTCATTGTAGCACCGACACTGGATGAGACGACGGTTCTGGCGGCGGTCGACATCTCCCGACTGATCATGTCGGTGATGCGGCCGCGATTGTTGGAACTCAACGTGGTATTGACCGATGAATCAGGACGAGAACTGTTTCGACACGGCGATACCAGCGACGGCGAATGGCAGACCACGCAGGTTGCGATCTTTGATGAGCCCTGGAAGCTGCAATCGACGCTGACGGATGCCCAGCGCGAGTTGTTGGCAGATTTTTCCCAGCCACGGGTCGCCGCGGTATCGGGTTCCCTGGCAACGATACTGTTCACGGCTTTGGTAATGGCATTACGATATCAGTTGAAGCGGTCACGGAAGATGGAGTCGCTGCTGACTGATCGCCAGCACGAACTTGAGCTCTACACGGCGCGCCTGGAACGCTCGAACGAGGAACTCGACCAGTTTGCATACGTCGCTTCCCACGATCTGAAATCGCCGCTTCGGGCGGTAGAGAATCTGTCCACCTGGTTGTATGAAGATTACGGCGAGCTGTTGCCGGAGGCGGCACGTGACGATCTGAAGTTGCTGCGGCGGCGCGTCAAGAAAATGGAAGGATTGCTCGACTCGCTGCTGACCTATTCTCGTGTCGGCCGCAGCAAGGATGATGTGATTGAGTTGAATCTCAATGAGGTGGTTGCGGATCTGATCGCGATTCAGGATGTGCCTGAGGGGGTGTCAGTCAGCATCGCTTCGGAACTCCCCACGATCAGGGCTGCCCCAGGTGCAATCAACCTGATATTCGGCAACCTCATCGGCAATGCGATTAAGCATGGCTGTATCCATGGAGGTAATGTGGAAATTCGCGGTCGCGAAGATGCCGGATTCTGGGAATTTGAGGTAGCGGACAGTGGACCGGGCATCCCGGAGGACACGCGGGACAGGGCTTTCCAGATGTTTCAGAAACTTGGCGGCGCGGCTGAGGGAATGGGCCTCGGTCTCGCACTGGTTAAGAAGACGGCTGAATATCTGGGCGGCAATGTCAGGATCGATATGTCTGCGCTTGGCGGCGCGGCCATGGTCGTTCAACTACCGAAAGAAAGCGATTCAACCAGCGTCCAGATGAGACCGTAGTTATGGAAGAAGCCATAGTGTTGTTGGTAGAGGATGATGATGTCGACGCAAGAGCGGTGGAGCGTGGATTTCGAAAGAGCAATATCGGTAATCGGATTGTCCGGGTCACGAATGGCAGTGAGGCGCTGGCGATATTGCGGGGTGAGACCGGCGAACCACCGCTCAGGCGACCTAACGTCGTCTTGTTGGATCTCAATATGCCCGGCATGAACGGTTTCGAATTTCTGGACGCAGTCAGAGCTGATAGTGAACTGAAGTCGACCGTGGTATTTGTGCTGACCACGTCCAGTGACGCACGTGACCTTGCCCGGGCGTATGACAGTTGTGTGGCGGGCTATGTGATCAAGGCAAAAGCCGGACAGGATTTTATTAATCTGGCCCAGATGCTCGAGAAGTTTGAGATTGCGGTGAAGCTGCCCGCATGAGGTGATGACAGCATGAGAATACTGCTGGTCGAAGATGACGAAATAGACGCACGTCAGGTGATACGCATCACCACGCCGGGTCATTCGGTAGTGTGGGCGAATAGCCTTTCCTGCGCGATGAACAAGGCGCGGGGTGACACCTTCGATGTCGTCCTACTCGACCTTGCCCTGCATGACAGTTTTGGCCTGGCGACGCTCGACGCAATGGACAGGGCCTGTCCAACGGTGCCGGTGGTGGTGTTGACGGGTAATGATGAGTCTGATGCGGATGCTGCCTTGCGTGCGGGTGCTCAGGATTACCTTAGCAAGAGCAATCTTGACGGTTCAGATCTGGATCGTGCACTTCGTTACGCTGTGGATAGAAAAAAAATAGAAAACCAGCTCAAGTCAACCAACGATCAACTTGAGCGAACGCTGGAACAGTTACGTGGTACCCAGTCTGAGGTCATCCAAAAAGAACGGCTCTCCGCGCTTGGGCAGATGGCAAGCGGTATCGCTCACGACTTCAATAACTTCCTGTCGCCGATCCTTGGCCACGTCGACTTTCTGTTGTCGTTTCCGGAAACGCTTGCCAACGAAGACGAACTGCTCGATGTGCTGGAGTCGATCAAGGTATCTGCCGTGGATGCCGGACTGGTCGTTGGCAGACTGAAAGCTTTCTATAGCCCCGGCGAGAAGGAAATTGAACAGTCAGTGGTTGACCTGGGGCATGTGGTCGAAAGCGCGGTGAAGCTGACCCAGGCGAAATGGCGAAACGACGCGCAGCGGCATGGTAAGACGATCGATATTGATGTTGACTGCGCGCCGGATGTACTGATCTGGGCGAATCAGATCGAAATCAAGGAGATCTTGGCTAACCTTATCATCAACGCGGTGGATGCGATCGAACAAGAAGGCATGATCAGGATACTCCTCTGCAAGGATGAAGGGACAGCGACGCTCGCGGTGCAGGATAACGGCGTTGGTATGGCCGATGAGGTCATGGAGAACTGCTTTAACCCGTTCTTTACTACCAAAGGGGAGGTGGGGACAGGACTGGGCCTTGCCATGGTTAAGGGCAATGTGGAACGTAACAGCGGCACGATTGATGTCAACAGTGAGCCGGGGGAGGGCACGACCTTTCGGTTGACGTTTCCGCTGACCGACCAGGTGAAGGTGAGTGGACCGGTGGACAGTATCCCCGAGGCCTGGCTCGGCGAGGTGCAATGCTCGGTGCTGGTGGTCGATGATGAACCGGCCATTCGAGGTATCCTGAAGCGGACGCTCAAAAAGCTGGGACACAAGGTTACCGAGGCAATTGATGGTGAATCCGCGTTGCAGGCATTGGGTGATACTAAGTACGATCTCGTGGTTACTGACTGCGTCATGCCAAGGATGAATGGCATCGCTTTGTCGAGAGAAATCACCAAACGTCTTCCGGGAGTGCCGGTGATCATGCTGACGGGCTACGGCGAGCCGATGGCGGACGGGGAACGTCTGCCTGTGAATGTGACAGCGGTACTTACGAAGCCATTTCAGATCGACGAACTACGAGTAGCCATCGAAGATGCCATTCGGGGGTTAATGCCAGAAGAAATAAGCGGTAGAGCGAACTAGTACCCCCTGCTACACTGTCGCCAATTGCCCAGGCAGGAGGCAGGGTGTCGCAACAGATCGCACAGATTTTGGTTGTTGATGATGACGTCAGTTATTGTCGGATGATCGAGCAGTATCTAAGTCGCGAAGGTTTCAAGCCGGTTATCGCACACGAAGCGGAACAGATGCACGCGCATCTTGATCAGTCTGAACTGGTTCTGCTTGACCTTCATCTGCCGGGGACGCATGGCCTGGATCTTGCCCGGCAAATTCGAGAGAAGTCGCCATCAATTGGCATCATTGTGGTGACTGCCAGTAACGACGAGATTGATCGTATCGTCGGGCTGGAAGTCGGCGCAGATGACTTCGTCTGCAAGCCGTTCAATGAACGGGAGTTGCTTGCAAGAATTCGCAGTGTGCTCCGTCGGGTCAACATGACTTCCACTGAGGGATTCTCCGGCCTCGTATTCGGCGACTTCAGGCTGGACCTGGAAACCCATAGCCTGATGGCCGGTGACGAGGAAATCTATCTGACCGGTCATGAGTATAACCTGCTGGTCATGCTGGCAGAGCGACCGAACCGGGTATTCTCCCGGGAAGAAATTTCACAGCGAGTGTCAAATCGCGAGTGGTTTCCTGACGATCGCAGCGTCGATGTGCTGGTGAGCAAACTGCGCAAAAAACTGGAGGACGGCAGTGAGGGCGGTCGCCTGATCAAATCGCTGCGCGGCGTCGGTTATCAGTTCTCCGCCAAGGTCGATAAAACCTAGCGCAATATGCGCGCTAGATTCCTTACACTTAGTTACATTCAGTAGACCCAGCATTCACATCGCTTCTCTAGACTGTATTCCAAGAGTCATATGAGAACTGCTATGAAACTGCTTGATGAACCGACGATTGCTGGCAAGAGCCCGGATCAGGAAACGGCGCCAGAGTTGCCGGCCGGTGTTGATCATACCCCTGTTCAGGTTGGCTGGAATGGTCAGGGACAGCGAGGAAAGGTGCTGTTCGTCGATGACGATCAAGCCTTTCTGGAGATGTGTGCGAGGCGTTTTGAATCCTCGGACTATGAAGTTGTCGCATCCGGCTCCGCGGAGCAGGCACTCAAAATGATGGCGGATGAGGCAGTCGATGTTGTTGTGTCTGACATGAGCATGCCAGGCATGAATGGCACGGAACTGCTGCAGGCCATACACAAACAATATCCCGATGTCATTCGCATCATTATTTCCGGCAAGTTCGACATGGCCGATACGATTGATGCAATCAATCGCGGTCATGTTCATCGATACATCGTCAAACCGTTCAACGACAAGGATCTGAAGCTGACGATCTACCAGGCAATACTGGAACGCGAAAAGACCAAGGCGGAAGAGAAAAGAAAGAAGGAACGGCAGGACAATGTCAAACAGCGGGCCAAGGAACTGGGTCGAGTTCTTGCCGATACTAAACGGCGCGTAGAACAGAGCTACGATGAGGTGATTGATGTTCTGACGGCACTGTCCTGTCAGATGGGGACAGGTGTCGACAAGGTGCTGGTTGGGGCCGCGGTCGAATTTGCCCGAACTCAGAGCCTTCCGCCTGGTGAGATCGAGCAGATTCGCGTCGCAGCCATGCTGCGTGACATTGCGTTGCTGGGTCAGCCCCATGTGGAAGGCACGATGCGCCACGCCACTGATGGTGGTGAAATTCTGGAACGGCTCAGACCATATCAGGTGGCGGCCAGGATTATCTCTTGCCACCATGAGTACTTTGACGGTTCCGGCTTCCCCCTTGGCCTTCAGGGCGATGACATTCCCCTGGGTGCCCGCGTGCTGGTGCTGATTCAGGACTATGTTGATGAGCGTCGTCAGGGAGTCTGTCACGACGACGCTATCAAAGTGCTGTCATCTGTATCACATCGGTACGACACCAAGCTGCTGGCTGCGCTGGCAGCTCTCCCCACTATCCAGGCGGTAGCGCACTAACTGGCGACGAAGAAGCGAGTGATGCTCTTCGTTGATTACAGTTGTTAACGAGAAAACCCAATTCTCAACCCGCTGGGCACATCAGATTAACATTGGATTGACATCATGTAAGCGTTGAAAAGCGATGCTTGTATGGTGAAGTAAATGGACTTTGATGCAATCTTTCAGGCTCTGATGCTCTTCTTAAGCCTGAGCTTTGGTGGCAGTGATGACAACGCGACGGATTCCGCAGATGTGCTGCAAGAGCAACCTATTGTCGAAGAGACCGTTGAAGTCAGTGTTGAATCCGAGTCAACTGACCAATCAGCGCCCAATGAATCCGGGATTGTTGTTGACGCGATTTCGATTTTTCTTGATGAGCAGGAAGATGTTCAGCCGCCAGCTCCAACTCAGACTGAAACGGCTGCTGTTTTCGCTGCCAGACTGGCGCTGGGCCACAACCACACCTGTTACCTTGAGGGCGGCGAAGTTTTCTGCTGGGGCAGCGATTACTATGGCCAGACAACAGTGCCGGCAGGATTGATCGACGTGAATGAAATCTCTGCCGCAGACCAGAACACCTGCGTGCTGACGCCGGAGACGATGAGCTGTTGGGGTATCGATGGCTGGTTTACCGTACCGGTATCAAATGGTCGATCGCTTTCGGTCGGCGGTTTTCATGTTTGCTTCGTGGAAGATGAAGGCGTCTGGTGTAGCCGTGGTGGTAACCAATATGGTGAGCTTGAGATCCCGGTGGACATTCACCAGCCGATTCAGGTGGCGGCAGGTGTGACGCACACCTGCGCACTCGACGCCAATGGCGTGAAGTGCTGGGGTAGTAACGAGTTTGGTGAAACTGACGTGCCGCCGCTGGATAACCCGACGCAGATTTCGGCTGGCGGCTGGTTCAGTTGTGCACTGGATGGTGCGCAGGTTGTCTGCTGGGGTAACAATGAATTCGGCCAGCTCGAGTTACCTTCACTGGTGGAACCAAAGGCGGTTATCGCTGGTCATAATCACGCCTGCGCCATCGATCGGTATGGCTTGCAGTGCTGGGGTCGAAATGCATTTGACCAGGCGATCGTGCCCAGTGAACTGGCTGAGGTCGCCCTTGTCCAGCCGGGCACTCATCATAGCTGCGCCGTCGATGCCAGCAATGATGTTTATTGCTGGGGCTTTAACGGCCAGGGACAGACCAGTGTACCGAGTCGCGCAACAGGCAGTGCGGGCGACTGAGTCTGTCGCCCGGCGAATCTAGGTCTCTGCCGCCGCCTTTGGCGTAACACCCAGTGTAGAGAACATCGCTGAATCCTCACTGGCGTCCGGGTTTGGCGTGGTCAGCAGTTTGTCGCCACCGAAAATTGAACCCGCGCCAGCCAACAGGCAAAGCGCCTGAGCTTCTGGTGACATGTCATTACGACCCGCCGAGAGTCTGACCACCGAGGTCGGCATGGTGATGCGGGCGACCGCAATTGTGCGAACGAACTCAAAGATATCCAGTTCCGGTTCTTCCGCGAGGGGTGTACCTGGAACGCGTACCAGCCGATTGATGGGTACCGATTCCGGTGGCTCCGGCATGCTGGCCAGTTCAGCGATCATCGCGGCGCGATCTTCCCTTGTTTCTCCCATCCCGATGATGCCGCCGCTGCACAGCTTGATGCCGGAGGCGCGAAGATTGGACAGGGTTTCGAGTCGGTCAGAGAAGGTCCGAGTTGTAATAATCTTTGAATAATACTCGGGTGAGGTGTCGATATTGTGGTTGTAATAGTCCAGCCCGGCTTCAGCCAGGCGATCGCTCTGCTCTCGCGTCAGCATACCGAGGGTGACGCAGGTTTCCATGCCGGTCGCGCCCACGGCTTCAATCATCTCTGCCATGTTTTCGATCTGGCGTTTGGTCGGACTACGCCAGGCAGCGCCCATGCAAAAACGTGTTGCGCCCTGGGCCTTCGCGTTGCCTGCCGCGGCGAGGACTTCGTCAACATCCATCAACGCATGGGTATCAACGCCGGTATCGTGGTGAACGCTTTGCGGGCAGTATGCGCAGTCTTCAGGGCAACCGCCGGTTTGCACGGACAGTAGTGCGGCCACCTCAACGCTGTTGGCATCGTGATGCTCCCGATGCACGGTCATTGCCCGGAACAGTAAATCATTGAACGGCAGGTCATAAAGTTCCAGGACCGCCTGTCGTGTCCATCGTGGTTCGGTTGAAGCAGTCAACGTACGGCCACCCTGTTGAATAACCAGCAGATGGTATCAGCCGAATAGTCGGCATAAAAGGCATACCGGCAGAGCGACCTCCGGTACACTGTCAGATCACGCCTTTTCCCCGGAAGCTGTCGATTGCAGCCTGGTCAAATCCCATCTCGGTCAGCACTTCGACGGAATGCTGGCCGATTTCAGGAGCCCTTTTTGCGCCGATTCGTTTGACCCCCTCTACGTTGACCGGGTCATTGACAACGAACTCCATACCGATCTCTTCCACGGGCGGTGAAACGATCCTGTTGATCTTCAGGTTCTCGTCATCCACGAGTTCGTCGAAGGTCGTGACCTTCTCGATTTGTACACCGTTCTCGTCGCGCAACAGGCGCAGCCATTCGTCCAGTGTTTTGGTGGCAAAAATCTCCCCAAGGGCGGCAGAGAAGGCTTCCGCATTCTCTGCCCTGGACTCGAGTGTCGAGAAGCGTTCGTCGCCGAGAATGTCGAAGGCTTCCATGGCAATTAGCATGGCGTCGAACTCATCGTGATTGCGGACCATGTTCAGTTGAATCCATCGCCCGTCGAGGGTTTTGTGGATCACGTAGTTGATTCGATGTTTCTCCATTGGCGAGAAATCGGCGTTGGCAAAGCTGGCCTGTGAAAGACAGGAAGCGGACCAGATACCGCTGGCCAGAAGAGAGGTGTGGACGAAACTGCCTTCGCTGGTACGTTCCCGTTTCAATAACGCCGTGACGATCCCCGCGTATACAGCCACCGCTGTGGCATGGTCACCCATTCCCGGCAGCGCTTGCAGCGGTGACTGACCTGCCGGGCGTATGTGATTCATCATGCCAGAATGATTCCAGTAGGCGATCATATCGAAGGCTTCTTTATCGCGGTCCGTGCCCTGTTCACCGTAGGCGGTCAGCGATGCGTATATCAGCTTTTTGTTCAGGGCCTTGATGTCTTCATACATCAGGCCGAGTTTGCGACGAAGTGGCAGCGGGTGATTGGTGAGATAGACGTCGCAGTCCTCAATCAGCCGTTTGAGGATGTCCATGCCTTCGGGCGTTTTCAGGTTCAGTGCCAGAGAGCGCTTGTTGCGGCCGTCCTGGGCCCAGGTGTAGTTAACGTCCGCGTCGGGAGAGGTTGGCCCAAGCGAGAACCGTCGCAGGCCGTCACCAAGTTCCGGCAACTCCACCTTGAGTACATCCGCGCCGCGATCGGCGAGCATGGTGGCGGCAACGGGGCCTGCGATCCAGCTGCCAACATCCAGTACCTTAAGGCCTTCAAAGAGGAGTGTGTCGTCCGACATCCAGGATAGTCCGTTCTGCAAAAGGCCAAGGATATGTCAGAACCTCCTGCATGTTCCAATCAGCAACGTTGAACTAAGATGCAGCAATGACAGTTGATATTTATTCCTGGGAAGAGGTCTCGACCCTCTTTCTCAATGCCAATCTTGCCGATATGGCCGGCCTGAACAGCGTTGTGGTCGATCTTGGCTCTCCGCTGACGGCGGATGCAGCGGGATATGCAGACTGGCTTTCACGGCAGCCGGTTCCAGTAGTCGGGATGGGTGAGTCGAATGCCCCCTACGCCGACCTTGTCGATATACTGGTTGACGATGACTCGCTGCCCGTGGTCCTCGATGGCGTGTCACGCAATCCGCTGGCAGCGGCGGTTCTGGTGCAGGTGTTACGAACAACGGTTGCCTTGCCGGTTGATCAGGCGTTGTCGGTCGAATCCCTTGCCTATGCAACGTTGCAGGGTGGCGTGGAATTTCAGAACTGGCTGGAAGTACAACCGGAGCGCGAATCGAAAGTCACCGACGTCAAGGATCTGGTTCTGGTGGAGCGCAAGGGGGCAAGCCTCCGATTGACGCTGAATTCTCCGCAGAACAGAAACGCCCTGTCCGCACCACTCAGGGATGCGCTGACAGAAGCCTGTCGCCTGGCGCAGATTGATCACTCGATCGAGTCAGTCGATGTCTTCGGTGCCGGTCCGTCATTTTGTGCGGGCGGTGATCTGTCCGAGTTCGGCCAGTCCCGGGACACTGCTGTTGCCCATCAATCCAGGATGCTGCGCATGCCTGCTCTGAGTCTGGCAGCACGGTCTGAGATCTATACCATGCATTTGCATGGTGCCTGCGTCGGTGCGGGCATAGAGATGCCAGCCTTTGCAGGGCGGGTCCTTGCTCATCCGGAAACCACATTTCGCTTGCCCGAGATTGGCATGGGGCTGATACCGGGCGCCGGTGGCTGCGTCAGCATTCCTCGTCGGATCGGGCGGCAGAGAACGGCTTATCTGGCGATAACGGGAGAGACGTTGGCGGCGGAACAGGCGCTGGAGTGGGGACTGATCGATGCCATCGAAAGCTAGCGCGCATTTGGTGCAATATTCGTGTTAGTCACCGTCGAACAGCTCGTTGTTGTGCTCGCCGAGATGAGGTGCTCGCCGACTGATACGCCACGGGCTTGCGGGTAGTTTGTAGGGCGCGCCGGGGTAGGTCACGGTGCGATCAATATCATCATGATGGATGGGCACCTGAAATCCTCGCGCCTTAAAATGCTTGTCTTCAAAAACTTCCTCCGGACTATAGATGATGCCAGCGGCGAGTCCGATATTCTGTACCCGGATGAAGAAATCATAAGCTGACACGCGACTGGCGATCAGTCTGAGCGCGTCTCGCCCGGCTTGAACGATCGCTGTGAGCGTATCGTTGGTCCCGATCTGTGCCAGGTCGAACGGCCCCTCCCAGTTTGCGCCCATCTCGATGAATACCGATTCAGGCAGCTCGTTGAGTAGGCCAAGTGACTCTATCCAGCTGTACAGATTTCGATATTGTTCCGGTTGCCGCAGCAGTACGCCGGTATTCACGTAGCGCCCGTCTGCACACCGGATCTGGGTTTCGGCGGTTGGGTTCACAGCGGCATGTCGGCCAGTTTGCCGCTGCACAGTGGACTGGTTTACCAGCCAGTTATAACTGCCCGCTTCCGTTGTGACATTGAGTGCCGCGGTGATGGAGATGTCGATGAATTGACCTTCTCCGCTGGCCTTGCGATACAACAATGCAGTCAGCGCGGACATCACCGCGAAGTGGCAGCCTGTGTGATAGGCCTGGTTACCCCAGCCACGCACCGGCGGCAGTGAATGATCATCATATCCGCAGCTCCAGGGTGGACCACCGGCAGCCATCAGGGTCAGGTCGGTTTCCGGCTGGTCGCTGGCGGTTTCGTTGCGACCGTAGGGTGTGATCGCGAGATGGATCAGGTCCTTCCGCTTCCGGGTCAGGTCAGCATAGTCCAGCCCCAGATTCGCGAGTCTCGTTGTTGGTTCCGATTCAATAAGGATGTCGGCGGTCGCGACAAGCGCCAGAAATTTCTCTTTGCCGGTCCCGGTGTCGAGATCCAGGGTGATGCCCCGCTTGCTGGTGTTGTAGTGCCAGAACCACAGGCTGCGGTTTTCTCCTGGCTCGTCATCGAGCCAGGGGGGATATTGTCGTGACGGATCGCCTGCTGGTGGCTCGACCAGGATGACATCCGCGCCCATGTCACCGAGCAGCTTGCCGGCAAAGGCGATGCGCTCATTCGCTAGTTCAACGACTCGAATGCCCGTCAGCGCACTCATATCACTCCTTCCTCTTGCAGCTGTTGGACCTCATCTTTTGCCATATCCAGCAGGCGACCGAATACCTCGATGTTGTCCTCGCCGAGACAAGGGCCGGCCTTGGTGACCTGCCAGTCTGTCTTGGAAAAATGGACGGGTTGTCCATCGACGCGTACCTTGCCGATCTCGGTATGATCGACGCTCGGCCACAGACCCCAGGCATGGGTGGTTGGGTCCTCTTCAATTCTTTCTGAGGGTTTTTGAACCGCGGCGGCCGGTACCCCACGTTCACGCAACGCGTCCTGTAGTTCGAACTTGTTCCATTCCCGGGTCCAGCTGCCGAGCTGTTGATCCAGTTCGTCCTGATTTTCCAGTCGACTGTCTTCCTTGTCGAAACCGCGGGTCCAGGTCGCGTCGATGAGACTGGCGAGCTGCTGCCAGTCGACATCCGTTCGGCATGAGATTGCGATCCAGTGATCGTCGCCGCTGCAGGGATAGATACCGTGGGGCGCCATGGGTATGAACTGCGACCGGTTGGCGTTGACGCCGGTTTCGCGCACTGATTTTCGGTTCACACTCCAGTCGAGGAGCGCGGGTCCGTTCAGGGTGACCGCTGCTTCTGTACACGACAGGTCCACCCATTGGCCTTCACCGGTTTGTTCGCGATGCAGCAGTGCCAGCATGATCGCCATTGCCATATAGTAGCCGCCGGTATGATCCATGTAGGAATAACCCCAGCCCGCCGACTGCTGGTTGGGTAGTGCGGAGGTGAAAGTCAGTCCGGAGATTGCCTGGACGATGGGTCCCCAGGTGCGGTATTCGTGGTATGGACCGGTATGACCGAACCCGCAGTTCGACACATAGATGATGTCCGGCTTGATTGCTTTCAGCTCATCGTAGCCGAAGCCCCACTTTTTCAGTACGCCGGCAGAAAAGTTTTCGCTGACGACATCGGACTGACGGATGATCTCCTTCAGCATCTCCTTTGCTTTGGGTTTGCGAAGGTTCAGCGTAATGCCGTACTTGTTGACGTTGTGATTGTTAAAGGCGCCGCCCAGGTTGATGCCGCGTCGCTCATCGACGAACGGATTGGCACCTCGCAGAATGTCCCAGCGGCCCTCGCGTACCGGATCCTCGATGCGGATTATCTCGGCGCCAAACACGCCCAGCCACTTGGTTGCTCCCGCGCCAGCCAGCTGTCCGGTAAAGTCGCAGATTCGATACTTTGATAGTGCCTGGGTCATGTTGTCTCGGACGCAGCGAAGGCCAATGTACCATCGGCTATGGTTGCCTGCACATTGACGTGGCCCAGTGATTCCCTGGCGGTGAACCAGTCGCGGTCGAGCAGGATCAGACTGGCGGGAGTGCCCACGGTGATGGTGCGGGGGAGGAAGGGCGATTCCAGTGAGCCCAGGTATGCGGCGAGCGCAACCTCGGGTGTCACGCATTCGTCGGCACCAATGGTCACGCCTGCCGGCGAATTTCGATCGACGGCCGCTGCCATGGCCAGCCAGGGATTGGGTTCGGTAAAAGGTGCATCGCTTGAAAATGCCACGGGAATACCTGCCTCAATGAGAGAGCGCGTTCGATATAGATGTTGCAGGTCTTCCTTGGCGACATCCTGCAGGTAGGCATCTCCCCGTTCTCGGATAAATCCTGGCTGAGTGACGACGCCGACGCCAAGGGCCCTGATCTGGTCGATCAGCTCGTCGTTGGCGACCGACGCATGTTCGATTCTGTCGCGCGGCATGGATCCCGATTCCCGTAGCGCGGCGAGCGCAAAGACCAGTTCCGTTTCGGTGACGCAGTGAATGGCAACGGGCCGGTCAGTGCCGTGACTCTGTCTGATCTGTTCGACAGTGTCGTCAAACGGGGGCAGGTTGGCCTCATGGAGATGCAATTTGGTAGCGCCAAGCGTGAGCGGTCCTGTGAAATGACATGCGGTGAGGGATTCGCTACCCGAGAGGGTGATCGATTGTCTGATCCTGCCTTCTCGTTGCAGCTGCTCAAACAGCCTGTGGGTCTCCGCATTGTTCGATGGCGTCATGTCGTTGAAACCGGTAATTCCCAGTTGCAACAGTTGCTCGCTGGCATCTTTCACCATGCTGAGGTCTGCGGGAATCACATCGCGCAGCGTCTCGTCCTGGTCGAACAGCCGGCCAGTGCTGAGATCCAGGCCGGGGAGCGCGCCTTCGATCCTGGTGAGATGTTCGATGGCCAGTGAATTGAAGATCCAGAGCCTGCCGGTACGGTGCTGGATTCTGATGGGCCGTTCAGGCCCGTGTCGGTCCAGCCAGCTTCGGTCCAGGTCGATACCCATGGAGGCGTGGTAGCCAACGCCTCGGATCCAGTCCTCATCGGGCGCGCTCGCGAGAACATCTCGTAGTGCTGCTGGTGAAGCGACATCGGGTGGCCCACATCTCACCGAACCCAGCGCCGCAGCATAGGAAAGAAAGTGGATGTGGTGGTCGTTGATACCCGGCAGAACCAGGTTATGTCGGGCATCAAGGACTGGCTCGCTATCGTCTCTGGGGATTTCGCCGACCGCCGACACCAGAGAATCTTCGATACGAATAGCCACGTATCGTGTCGTCACGCGGCCATTTTCTATCGCAAGAATTTCGGCGTTCTGGATCAGCATAGGCCAGTTGCGCCATCAAAAGATGGTTAGGAAAACCACTCCTTGACCACACGGCGGAGCAGCTTGCCAGTTTCATTGTAAGGAAGCTCATCGACGAATCTGATGACCTCAGGGACGCGTGATGATCGCAGCTTCTCACGAATGGTTAATCGAATCTGATCTTCGTCAAGCTCGGCACCGTCACGAATCTGAATGGCCAGGGCGACGGCCTCTCCCCATTCTTCAGAAGGCATAGCGACCGCCGCGCAATCCACAACCGCGGGATTTGCCATTAACAGATCTTCGATCTCAGCGGGTGAGATGTTCTCCCCGCCCCGGACAATCACGTCATCCGCCCTGCCGGAAAGAAACAGATAGCCTTCTTCGTCGAGGTGGCCGGCATCCCGCGTCGGGAACCAGCCGTCGGCCAGAATCGCAGAACGCTCGCGATACTCCCCTGAAACCTGCGGGCCGCGAACAAATATCTCGCCCGGAACGTTGGGCTTCAGTGGCTGGCCATCTTCGTCGCGAATCTCGATTTCCACAGCGGGGAGTGGGCGACCCACCGAACCAAGTCTTGCGCGAACGCCGGGATCGTTGCTTGCCATGGCAGTTCTATGATCTTCCGGTGACAACACGGTAATGGTTGAACTGGTCTCGGTCAGGCCATAGGCATTGGTGAAAGCGACCTCCGGGAAGTCCGCAAGGGCACTTTCGATCACTGGTAGTGGCATCTTCCCGCCACCATAGGCAATGGCGTCGAGTCGACCCAGGTGACTGACGTCCATGCCGGACTCGTCAATGTACTGCACAATACGTGTGAGCATGGTTGGCACCACAAACACATTGGTGACTGCCTCGCCCGTGCAAAGGCTGATCCATTCTTCCGGAGAAAAGTTCGGCAGCTGGACGATGCGGCGGCAGGCGTAGATGGAACTCATGATCGCCGAAATGCCGGCAATGTGGTACGGCGGCACCGATACCAGGGTGGCATCGTCCTCATCGGCTGACATGAATTCGATACTGCCCAGAATATAAGAGACGAGGTGTTCGTTCCGAAGAATGGCGGCCTTTGGCGCGCCAGTGGTTCCGCTCGTGAACAGTTGAACGGCGATGGCCGAGGGATCTTCGCTTGCCTCAAAGGCCATTTCGCTGGCCGACAGGGTGTCCGAAAGAAACTGCTGGCGGGTTACGCATGAACGTGCGGATTTGCTCCATTGATCTGCAATCTCGCCGTCCACGACCAGATAAGCGGGATCGATTCGCGCGAACAGTTCGTCCAGTTGTTCCCGCGCGAGCCGATAGTTCAACGGCACATAGGGAATGCCGGCAAGTGCTGCGCCAAAAAGGGTGATCGGAATGGCAGGACTACTGGTATCCAACAGGGCGACGTATTCGCAGCCCGATTCGCGAAAAGTGACAGCGGCGGCCTTCGCGGCGTTGAATAACTGACCGTAGGTATAGGTTTTGCCGTCACAGGTCAGCGCCTGGCGATCAGGACACGCCTCTGCCGTCATGGAGAGAAACAATGAAATGTTCATACCGCGTTAATCGGTTGACGGGATCTTGTTGGCTTCCTTGATGGTCAGTGCAGCGCCATCGACTGAAAGGGATCCCTCACCTGCCTTTACGCACAGGACTTCAAGGCTCTGGTCTTCATTGACGTAGCGCTTGCCAATCTGACAACCGCCCATGAGTGCATCGTCTTTTTCCCCTGAGGCGGGTTCACTCCCGGCCGCGACCATTTCTACACCACCGCAGCAAAGCAAGCCCGCGGTGGGCGCCTTGATAACCATGACTTCGGTGCTGCAGACAGAACTGGCCAGCTTTTGGCCCGGTTTGATATTGCTCATAGTTCGTTCTCGTACCTTTCATACTCAGGGAAGCAGGGAAATCGCAACCGGTCAGGGATGCCATGTCCTGGGCGATGCAGGATTATAGCGGACCAGACCACATCATGCTTGGACCAGCGGTTGGGTAGTTTAGTTCTCTTCGGTTTCCGGGTCCGGCTCGGGGACCAGCATCCTGATGGTTTCCTGCAACTGACGGAAGGAATAGGGCTTCTCCAGTACAGCGTCTATCTTGACGCTGGAGAACTCACTGTCGTTGATATCGGGTCGATATCCCGTACAGAGTACTGAAGGTAAGTCAGGTTGCAGATCGCGAGCTCTCTTGATCAGCTCCAGCCCCGACATCCCCGGCATGGCCAGATCTGTGACCAGAATGTCGAATCGTTGCTGGCGGTTCTCAAGCATATCGAGCGCGGCCCGGCCATTGGTCACCGAGGTGACATCGACGCCGATCTGATGCAGGTGCCTGCTTACGGGGCGGGTGAGGGGTACATCGTCATCGACAAACAGGCAGCGGCAGGAGGCCAGCGACTCGCCGTGTCCTGCTGCTCCGACTTTCGTCGACGCCGCATGGGCTCTTGGAAGATGAAAGCTGACAATTGTTCCTACGCCGGGCGTGCTGTCGACTGAAATCCAGCCCTGGTGCTCGTCGATAATCCCCTGGACGATAGAGAGGCCGAGTCCCGACCCGCCATCGTTGACCCTGGTGCTGAAGTACGGTTCGAAAATGTGCTTGAGTTGATGTGCTTCCATACCACAACCATTGTCGCGGACGGAAAACCTGATGAAGCGCGGGTCGATGTCCTGTCTTGCGCTGATGTGAATCTGGCCCTCTTGATTACGAAGTGCCTGGAAGCTGTTGCGGCAAAGGTTCATCAAAACTTGCTGGATACTTCCTTCGTTCGCATCCACCCTGCCGATGTCTTCGTCGATGTTCACCAGAAGCTGCACCGTCTTTGGCAGTGCTGCCTTGATCAGGGTGAGTGAGTTTGCAATCAGATGGTCCGGAGTTACGGGGTTGCGTTCGGGACCGCCGCGGCTCAGCACCAGAACCTGACTCGATATGTTCGAGGCCTGGTCGCAGGCTTCGTTGATTGACTTGAGCAGCTCCATTCGTTCGCTTTCCGGGGCATGGAGGTCAAGTGCCATCGCCAGTTCGGTGCTCGACCTGATCGACTGCAAAACGTTGTTGAGTTCGTGGGCAACATTAGCGGCAATCGTGCCGAGTTGCTGGAGCCGCTTACTCTCAGATCGTTGGCTTGCCGTATCGAGTGTGACATCGTGGCCCGATGCCAGGATGGCGACCACATTGCCAGCCGAATCCATGATTGGTGATCGAATCCAGTCAATCAGGCGTCGCTGACCGTCTTTGGAAACCCATGTACTTCTGTTTCTGACGGTTGAGCCACTCTCAAGGTCTTTCGTGAGAGTTACCTCAGGTTGTCTGACATAGTCGGGATCTCCCAGCACTTCTTCGAGGTTTTTCCCCACGACTTCCGATTCTCGGTAACCCGATGCGATCTCGCAGCGTGAGTTGAAACGGATAACCCGTCCTTCCAGATCAGTGACGCAAATAAAGTGATCGGCGTGTACCAGGATTGCCTGGTTAAACTGTTCGGTAAAACTCAGTTCATCCTGCGCGTCTTCGAGCTCGGGGACGGATACAAGAAAACCGACCAGGTAGATGAGCTTTCCTTCGGCGTCCATAATCGGATGGGCCTGGCTGATCATCATGTGGAACGAATCGTCCCTGGATGAGTACAGTCGAAGGTTGATTGGCGCGGGGCAATCACCCTTCAACGCCTGGGTGATGTGCCTGCGCCAGGCTACATAGTCATTCTGGTGGACGAGCGATGCGACTTCCTCGAACGCCCAGGTCTCGGAATCTCCAAGGCCCAGGAAGTGATTGAGTGCTGTTGGCCAATAGGAGTCGCCAGTACTGGCTTCCCATTCCCAGTAGTACACGCCGGCGCTGCCTTGAGCGTCACTGAATCGTTTTAAGCGGTCGTCCGTTGGCATGCGAGCTTGGGCCGTTAACTTCGCCGGACTCTATACTTCTCACAATGACCGCTCAAGCGGTACCCTGATATCCTTACAGCGTTTTAGTCCCAGAAAACAAAGGAGAAACCATGTCCGATGACATCCCTTTGCCGCCAGGTCTACCGGACTGGATTGCGGACCATGTTCGACTCTATCTCAGTGACCCCAAGAAGGCGCATCTGTGGGACGCGTCCCTGGGCGGGGGAGAGGGCTTGCTGCCCACGCTGCTGCTGATTACCCGGGGGCGCAGGACCGGCCGGGTCAGTATGTTGCCGCTAATCTACAGGAAGGTTGGTGATACCTATGTCGTCATTGCTTCGAAAGGTGGCGCACCGCAACATCCCGCCTGGTTTTTGAATCTTGAGGCGGAACCGAACTGTGAGATTCGCGTCGGGCCCGAAAAGCATGACGCGCGGGCGAGGGTGGCGGAGGGTGCCGAGCGAGAATCTCTCTGGTCGCAGCTGGTGGACATTTATGCACCTTATGAGGCATATCAGGAAAGAGCCGGTGACAGGCAAATTCCTGTGGTAGTGCTGGAACCTGTGTAGGCTCAGGTTGTCCTGCCAGAAATTGAGGCTCGTAGTGAGGGAACGTAGATGGCACCGTTTACCGTAAGACTTCGACAGATCGCGATCTGCGCACCGGACATCTGGCCGGTCGAGCGAGAGGTGATTGACAAGCTGCAGATCGCCACGGTTCACCGCGACAGGCCGCAACCGACATTTTGGATGTCCAACGCGGTGATGCCGGTGGGCGACACTTTTCTTGAGATATTGCAGCCCGAACGGGACGAGGCACCGACCCGGAAGTTCCTGGAGAAACAGGGAGGTGCGGCAGGGTACATGCTGCTGCTGCAGGTGAGCGATCTGGATGCCGCGCGACAACGGGTAGACTCCATGAACATACGGGTTGTCCATGCGGCACCTCCCGCAGAGAGAAATGGGATCATGAGTGGAGGGATACATCTGCATCCCGCCGATACCCGTGGTGTTCTGACGTCGCTGGACTGGATGGAAGACTGGGATGAATGGGCCTGGGCAGGCACCACCTGGCACTGGCACCGCCGCGAGGATGTGGTGAACAAGATCGTTGCGGCGGAAATTTCCAGTGCAGAACCTGACCAGGTAGCTGAAAGATTTGCTCGATTGCTTGACAGGCCGGTTGGTCCGGATCGGGAGATCGCGCTTGATGAAGGCGTGCTGCGATTTGTTGCAGCACCGGCTGATCAGCGGGATCGCCTTACCGGCATCGATATGCAGGCTGCCGACAGAAGTAGAGCAGGCGAGCGGTTCGAGTTTTGCCGGACGCTCGTTCGCCTGGTCTGACGCGTGCCCCAGTCCGAACATCGAGTAGCAGGAGCGTGATATGAGAATGGGTGCGGCACTATCGACGGCGAACCTGAAGGAACCCAAGGGTATCGCAGAATATGCGAAGGCGCTGGTATCGGCAGGTTTTGACAGTTTATGGTCAGCACAGTCGGTGGGACGAGGTTTCCTGATGGCCGATCCTCTGATGACGCTGGCAGTTGCCGCCACCGTGACCGAAGAGGTCGAGTTGGGGACGGCAATCGTTCAGTTGCCTTTCTATAGTCCCGCGGATGTGGCGATCCGGTCTTTCACCTTAATGCAGATGTCAGGGGGCCGATTCATCCTTGGCGTAGGCGCGGGTTCAACGGCGGTCGATCACAAAATCATGGGACGGATCGAGTACGAAGATCGATTCAAGGCGTTTAATCGTGATCTTGCTGAGTTGCGGCAATGGTTTAAGGACGGCAAACGCGGCGAAGAAGACCTGAAGCCCTGGAGTCATGTCAAAGGTGGGCCGCCCATCTTCTACGGTACCTGGGGCAAGGGCGTGAAGCGTGCGGTGAGGGAGTTCGATGGCTGGATTGCATCCGGACACTATCGGACACTTGATGAACTCGACATTGCCATCAAGGAATTTCGCGATGCGGGCGGTCAGCGCGCGGTGGTATCGACCATTCACATTGCCAGCGAAGCGGATATGGGTCAGCTAAAGGACAAGCTGGACCGGTTTGAAGCGGCCGGTTTCGATGATGCGGTTGTTGTTATCTACCCTGGTGTTTCCATCGACAAGGTTCGGGCGCTCGTAAACTGACAGGAAATGGGGTCCGGGACGGCAAGTTGTCTTGATCGCTTGCTCCGTTGTATTTTGGATGTCTGATCAAGAGGGAACACAGCAATGTCAACGGACAAGTTGCCGGGGTATGACGTGCCTCGCGTCGAAGCCTGGATTAGCGAGAATGTTGAGGGCCTTACGCCACCCTTTAAATGGACTCGCCTCGAAGGTGGCCATTCCAACCTGACCTGTCGCCTTGATGACAGTCACGGCAAGACAGCTGTGATCAGGCGCCCTCCTGAAGGCCAGCTGTTACCCAAGGCACATGACATGAGCCGGGAGTGGTCGCTGATTTTTGGTTTGCAGAATACCGACGTACCGGTACCTGAAGCCTATGGCTTCTGTGAAGATCCGGAGATCACGGGTGCGTGGTTCTATGTCATGGGCTGGCGTGAAGGTCACGCGATGTATAGCCAGGCGGACGTCGAGAAATGGGTACCCGAAGAGCTGCGCCTGACCATGTGTCACTCTTTCATCGATGTTCTGGCGGCACTACACAGCGTCGATCCGGACGAGGTTGGTCTGGGCGATCTGGGAAAGAGAGATAGTTACGTCGGCAGACAGCTGAAGACGTGGTATCGGTCCTGGACCTCGTCGGTTGAAAAAGCCGAATACGACGATCCGCGCGTCCACGAGATGCGGGAATATATGCTGGCGCACCTTCCGGAACAGGGACCTGCGCGGATCGTGCACGGCGATTACAGCCTGCACAACGTACTGGTGGGCGCGGACGGTCACCTCAGTGCTGTGCTTGATTGGGAAATCTCCACCCTGGGGGATCCGCTGGCGGATCTCGCTTATGCCATCAATGGGTTCCGCGATGCCGGGAGCTCGATCCCGGCGCGAAAAACCGTGACCTCCATGCCAGGGTTTCCGACCAAAGGGGAGATGGCAGAGCGGTATGCAGAAAAAACCGGCGCGGATATCAGCAGGATCGATTACTACTACGGCTTCAATCACTGGAAGAGCGCGGCAATTCTGCACGGTGTTTACGCCCGTTATCGGGCCGGTAACAAGAGTTCGGAAGGTGTTGATCTTGAGCAGATGAAGGAGAACATTGCTCGCCGGACGCAGCAGGCGGAGGAAGTCTTTGCGCGGCTGTAAGCAGTAGCACGTCACGGAATTCACGCATTCAGGAGCAGCCATGTCTCCCCAAGAGCCGGGATTGTTCGAGATTATCCAGACCACGCGCGCCATGCGACAGCTGAAACCGGATCCGGTCCCTGACGATCTCATTGACCGGATTCTGGAAGCAGGGGCAGCTGCCCCGAGTGGGGGCAACAACCAGACCTGGGGGTTTATTGTCTGTCGGGACGAGGATCTGAAGAAGCAGGTACAAGTCTTCTACAAGCGGGCATTTGATGAATATGTGCTCCCGCACTACGAATCCCGGAAAGAGGCGCCGCCGCCGGGAATGTCGAAGGCACAGTTCGAGCGCCAGCTTGACCGGGTTTCGCATCTGACTGACAGGTTTCATGAGGCGCCGGTCTGGATTGTCGCCTGTCTGGATACCGGCAAGCGACCGCCCAACTACCTGAGCGGCGCGTCTATCTATCCCGCGGTCCAGAACATGTTACTTGCTGCGAGAGCGCTCGGTCTCGGTGCCACGCTAACGACGCGCCATGGTATCTATGGCAAGGAAGTGGACACCCTCTTCGGACTGCCCGACGGCGTTCATTCCTATGCAATTCTGCCCGTCGGCTATCCGGTCGGGCGGTTCGGGCCGGTTGCAAGGGGTGACGTGAAGTCGGTGACCTATCGCGATCGATGGGGACAACACTAGAATCGCGCTAGTCGGCTGGCATCAGGGCGACGAGCCGGGAGTCAGCTACCGCAGCGGTGCGATGTGATGACTCCTTTGCGTAATCCGGATCGTTAATCAGCTCCAGGAAATCTGCCACGCTGTTCCAGCGAACCACGAAGATGGCATCCCATTGCTCTGTTTCGGGCCCGATAAGCGTCAGCTGCGGACCACCCTGATAGGCAATCGTTCTTTGCGGCGGGCCACCGATATTCCTGATTCGTCGTCCGTATTCGGCATAGGCTTCGGCGCCGCTCCAGCCACGTTGACTGAACTCGCTGTCGTCAGCGTATTCGGCCCTGTCCCGGAACCGGAGCATATTGAGCATGTCGATGGGGGCTTTCTGATCCATGTCGCGGAGCCTTGTCATCAGTTCCGGATGCGGATGAACAAATGTGTGCACATTGATCTCCCTGGCTGGTTCTTCGGCCGTGGTGCCGAGTGATACAGATAGGCCGAGTATCCATATCCAGTGACGAAGCAATCTCACCGGGCACCCTGGCCATCGTCGATCTTGATGGTGGTTCCGGTCACGCATTCAGAGGATGGCGACACCAGATAAAGCAGGGTGCTATCCATCTGGTCCGGGGTCGGGATGCGTTTTCGAGGTGTCTGGTCGGTGCGATCGCCCATACGTTCCAGCATGCCGTCGAGCATCTCGGATCGAAACATGCCGGGCGCGATCGCGTTGACGTTGATGTTGAATCTTGACCACTCCACGGCCATGGCGTCGGTCATTCTTGCAATCGCTGCCTTGGTGGTTGCGTACAGGCCGGAGCCTCCACCCGGACCGACGCGGAAGGCGGCCATGGATGAGATGTTAACAATCCGGCCAGGCTGTTTTTCGGCAATTAGCCGCTTGGCGAATTCTGTCGCCAGCACCCAGGGACCGATCAGGTTGGTGTTGAAGACCTGGTCCACCAGATCGTCCTCCATTCGCGCGATGTACTGGGCGTCGGGAATACCGGCGTTGTTCACCAGGATCGTACAGAGGCCGAGCTTTTCCTCTGCTGTCTTGAATGCGGCGCGAATACTGTCGCGGTCGGTCATGTCGACCCGGACGGGTTCGCAGATTCCGCCTTCGCCACGTATCTCTTCCGCCAGCGCTTCCAGTCGCTCGACCCTGCGTCCAGTGGCTGCCACCTTGGCGCCGCAGGCGGCCAGCACCTTCGCGAATCTCGCGCCCAGTCCGGACGTTGCCCCCGTCACAAAGGCGACATCGCCCGATAGATCGATTGAAAACTGTGGCGTCGTCATGGTCTCCCCTTTCGTACTTTGGAGGTTAGTGTACATGGTTCATCAAATGGTGCGCTGAGGTACAAGGTGTAGTATGGGTGCCTCGCTGTGTGAGTTTTGCCCGACGATGAATCCACTGGAATCAGACTCTCCTCTGATTGTGTATGTCGATATCAAGAGCCCCTACGCGTTCGTTGCCATTGCGCCGACACTGGCACTTGAGACGCGTCATGGCGTGACGTTCGACTGGCGCCCCTGCACGCTCGATATCGCCAGCTATGCGGGCTCGGCTCGCAAGGAAGAAGGCAAGGTTGTCGAGAGCAGTCGCAGCAGCTCGGCCTGGCGCAGCATCAAATACTCCTATATGGATGCACGTCGCTATGCAAGACGACAGCAGCTTGATCTTTACGGCACCGAGAAGATCTGGGATTCAAGTATGGCGAATATCGGAATCCTCTGGGTTTTACAACAGGACCGCCAGCGTCTCGCCAGTTACTTCAACGTTGTCTATTCATCCTTCTGGCGGCGTGAGCTGGATATCGAAGATGTTTCAGTGGTGTGTGAGTGCATTGAGAAGGCGGGTGTTAGCGCATCCGGTTTTGATTCGTTCCAGCAGGGTGAAGGACGATTGCGGCACGATGACTTGCAGCGGAGGCTGCTGGCCAGCGGGATCTATGGCGTGCCGACCTATGTCATTGAAGGCAGGCCCTTCTTCGGGCGAGAACATTTGCCCTATATTGACTGGTGCCTGTCGGGCAGGCGAGGGCAGGCGCCTGATATCGCGTATCCGATATGAACACCCTCGACGTCTATATAGACTTCAAGTCGCCGGCTTCCTGGCTGGCCATCGGTCCGACCCGGGCCATGAGCACGGAACTGGACATTGGCCTTCGATGGCTGCCCTTTGACTCGCGGCAGTATGCGCTCGCTGAAGAAAAACCTGGGGAGACCCGGCGGGAGACGCATTTTCGAATCAGGGAATATGAGCGTCGCCGGGTTCATTTGCACTATGCAAGTGTACGGGGAGTTGAGATGTCGTTTCCATCGTCTCCCGGAAGTACACGACGGGCACTGGCGGCCATGCTTGCCCTGGGTAAGGAGTGTGACGCCTTCCTGGATGCAGCATTCCTGGCCTATTGGCGGGATCACGCGGACCTTGACGATGAAGGTGTGGTGGACGACCTGCTAAAGGAGTGCGGTGTCACGAACCTCACGATATCCATGAGCGCACTTGATCGAGCATTGGATGAGGCAGATCAGCGGGATGTGATTGACGCGCCGACCTATCTGCTCGGCGAAGAGCGCTTTCTGGGTCGTGAGCATCTTCCACTGCTTCGGGAGAGATTACTGAGGGCTTGAATAACTCCCTGATTATTTTCGTGAGACGGCGAATACGTGCTGGTAATCGAGCGGCGTCTGACGGCCTTTGTAGGTGATGAAACGAAGCTTGCCGGGCTGACCGCTGCAACGAAAAGCCTGTTCGAAGAGCTGCAGGGGCAGGTCAGTATCTTTGACTGGCGTGATGTGTCTTGGCCCACTTTGAATGCAGTTGCGTGTGTCTTCGACCCGTCTGACGACATCGTCGATTGACCGGCCATAGGTCATCGCGTGGTAGTCCTCACCGAGGGACGAGAAGAAAACGTTCAGTTCGAAGTCTTCACGAAACCTGGCTCTGACCAGGCCATTGGCGTCGTATGAAAAGAAGTCCGGAATCAGGTAAACACGATGATCTTGCAGTAACTCGTCGACCTCTGCCCGCAGGACCTCATAGCCTTCTGCCGTGAGGTCAGGTTTGTGCGTTCGACAGGGCGCACCCGTGTTAAAGCGGGCAATCGGGCAGTTGTCCATGCCCAGCAATAGAGAGTCCGCCGCTAGTTGCTCGCCGAGCTTGCCGTAGTAGCTGACCTGGGGCGACATTCGTTGTCGGTATTCGACGGTGGGGTGCACATACATGATCTGTAGCGTACCGATGATGATTGCAATGAACGTCAGCCCCGCGGGCACCAGTCTGGCGAATGTCTTTTTCCGAGCGATCAGCTCAAGGAGGATCTTACAGCCGTCGGCAAACAGCGGCGCGAGAAACATGATTGCCGGCGCATAGTGACGCATCTGGCTGACAGTGGTATTCGACAGAAACACGAACATGATCAGGAACTGCAACAGGTAAAGTGCCTTGACGAAGTTCGTTGTTCGAATCGCCACAGCTGCTGACACGAGGAAAATAAAGTAGACAGGAAACAGGTAGAGAATCGCTTCGTGCCAGAAGGAAACACCGCGGGCCTGAAGAGGCGAGAAGGGGCCAAGAAACTGGCCCATGTAGGGCGAACTTGCCATGACGAGGAAATCGCTGAAGCGGGATGGGTGAACGAGTCCGATGATGCCAACGCCTGCAGCCAGGATCAGTGCACAACCCAGCGAGCGTAGTATGGCGCGCGGTGAGAAGAACTCGCTGAGCGATGACGGCCGGTGACGATAGTAGTGCATTAAAGAAAGCAGCAAGGGGGCAGCAACGAGCGAGATCTCTTTCAGCAGCAGCGAGATGCCGAACACGATACCGGCGGCGAATATCCAGCCGAGATGACTGGCGCGGCCGATTATCACGAGGCTGAGTGCGAGTGGTGCGAGGCAGGTAAAGTCTTCCTTCAGGTGGGTAGACGTGATCACTGATGCAGGTGCTGTGACCACGAGTATTGTTGCGACGACGGCGACCGGGCGTGAGAAGTCTCGTTTGATCAGGAAGTAGTAGATGACCGCGAAAGCTGTGATGGCGGCAACCGATATGACTTTGAAGCCGAGGCCGCCAAGGTGCACGACCGGAAAATAGTAGAGGTAGGTGTTTGCCAGGCGATAGCCGCCTGGATCGCCATCACCGCGATGTGCTTTGAGGATGTCCGCGAAATAGCCGAAGGTATCGAGGAAGTAAGGCGCGGACTGCGTATATATCGAGAAATAGCATAGTGTCGCCAGCGCCAGGGTGGATGCAATCGCAGAATCCAGGGGGAAGGTTCGCCTCCTGGCAGAGTGGCTGGCCAGACCCTGGCCGTTGTTCATGATAAGCAGATCATGACAGGAAGTTCATGGCGGCAAGTTCATAATAAGCAAATCATGACAGGAACCGCTTGCCGATCAGTACTTCACGTAGCATTGCCAGCCCAAGCTTCCAGACCAGTGTGGCGGTTCTGGCCGATGCACGGTAGGTGCCGTAAAACCGCGGCTGTTCCGTGGTGCCGAATTCCTTGACGCTGATGGCCATCTTGGCCGCTCGGATGGTGCTTTGCAGTTCAATCTCATGGAACTGGGCGTCGAGCCGCATCTGTCGCAAGGTTTCTGTCCTGAACCCCCGAAAGCCATTGATTGCGTCAACCACTCGACCACCCCACCAGGCCCGCACGATGAGTCCGCCGAGGATCCCCAGACACTTACGTAGCCGGAAGGGATCGTCGGTATCGTCTGAATCGGCGCCGTCGATGAGGTAACGACCCGCAACCACCATCTCATATCCTTCCTGCAGATAGGTCAGCATTCGAGGAAGGTCTGCGGGGTCCTCGTTCCCGTCGGTGCTGAAGAAGATGACGAGGTCAGTGTCGATGCGAGAAGCCGCGAGTTGAAACGCGGCTCCTCTGCCTCGTAGCTCCTGAATCCAGACGGGTATTTCATGTTCGGCGTACACATCCAGTGTCCCGTCGGTGGACCCTGGATCAATACCGATGACAAAGTCGAAGGTATCGAGCGCTATGCCCTCGAGCAGGTGCCGGAGGTTGTCGCATTCATCATAAGATAGCAGCACCAGTGCACAGGTTGGTTGAGGCTCCGCCGATGATCTATTTGGTGCAATCGACTCCACGGAGCAACGAGCGCAATCGATGATCGATTACTGCTTTCCTGATTAATCTAGGTGTCCTGAACTTACCTGCACCATAAAGTTGAGTCAACGCGAGCCTCTGCTTTCCTGGTGCAAGCATGGTAACTTGGCTCTGAAGTTTCCTGACGGTGACACAATATGCCTTCACGCAGAGATATGATCAGCATGACAGATGCTGAGGTGAGGGATTACCTCGCCAGCCAGCAGACAGTGATTATTGTTTCCAACGGACGCAACGGATATCCCCATCCGATGCCCATGTGGTATTACTCCGATGAAGATTGTGTCACGCATTGCACGACATTCGGCAAGAGCCAGAAGGTCCTGAATCTTCGTCGCGACCCCCGTTGCACGCTACTGGTGGAAAGCGGTACCCGCTACGATCAGCTGCGCTCAGTCATGATCTATTCTGAAGCTGAAGTGATTGATGACTATGAAAGGGTTCGCGACTGTCTGGTCAACGTCAGTTGCAAAGGCCGTGATGTCGATGATGAAGAACGCGCCAGGATTCGCGAGCGTGTCGCGAACAACGCTAAAAAAAGAGTGTTGCTGCGGTTTCAGCCTCACTCCGTTGTGAGCTGGGACCACAGTAAACTTGGTGGACGCTACTGATGGGCCTGCCTTTTCACGTTCAATCCTGATCACTTGCGCACCGGCTTTCACAAGTCGGCCAGGGCAGGCTGTGACGCGGAAATCTCGCCGTTAGTTGAGATGACGCCTGAACATTGAATGCACGTACTCCCAGTGTTTCTCAGAGGCGATGCGATGATACCGCTCGCCCTGGGGTGCATAGCCGTGTAGCGCATCCTCGAAGAAATCGAGCGTGTAGTTCACACCGGCTTCGTTGAGTGCGGACTTCATGATCTCAAGTTCTTCGCGGGTTGCGGTGGGGTCGTTGTCGGCCCAGCCGAAATAGACTTCTGCCTTGATCTGATCCAGATGCTTGTGAGGCGAATCTTCGCTGTCATTGACCAGCCAGGCTCCGTGTACCGAAGCGACGGCGCCGCACTTCTCCGGTATTCGTTGTGCCAGCGCCAGCACCAGCGGTCCGCTCATGCAGAATCCGACGGCACCGAACTTTTTCGTTGTGTCAGCGTTGCTGTCTTTCTCGGCGTAAGCCAGCATCGCTTCGGCATCCGGGAGGATGCCGGCTCTGGTCACTGATTGCATGAATTCACGACGGTCGTGCATGTCTTCGTCGCTGGCACCGAACTCACGATACGGGCTGTTTCTGTAGTAGAGGAAGGGCATCATGACGTAGTAACCGGCCGTCGCCAGGCGTGATGCCATATCCTTCAAAGCGGGACGAATGCCGGGGGCATCCATCAGGTAGAGCACAACAGGATGGGGGCCGTCCGTTTCCGGATGGTAGATGAACGTCGACATGGTGCCGTCCGGCGTCGTGATATCAACCTGTTGTTCGTGCATCGAGATGCCTCCTTGAAGTTTTACGGTCGCGTTGGCGCAGCATAACGTAGCCGGGTGTAATAGTTGACCCCATATCACACTCGCGTCGGCTGGTTCAGGCCACTATCATCACAGGTCATGTCGAAGTTTTCGTCGGACAGCAATCCAGATCAGCAGTCGCCGTCTCAGGGCTGGATGCTGCTTTTGGTCCTGAGTCTTCTGGTCACGTATCTGATCCCGGATCTCGTGACGCCCTCGATGGAACTTGATGGCGTCATCTATGCTGGTATCGCTAACGCTTCTGCTGAGGGGTATGGCAGCTTCTGGTTTCCCCCAAATTTCGAGGCTGCGTCGCCCAGCTTTCACGATCATCCGCCGGTGGGTCTGTGGTTGTTGGCTCAATGGTTCGGGTTGCTTGGCGGGGCGTTCTGGGTCGAACGGCTCTTTCTGCTGCTGACTATCCTTGGATGCTGTGGTCTGCTGGCGGGCCATTGGCGCTATTTACAATCCAGCGGGCAGTTACCATGGTCCGGCGGCTCGTGGTGGCCTGTGCTGATTTTTGTGCTGATGCCGGTCAGTACCAGTGTGTTGAAGAACAATCCATTGGAAGCATTGTTGACGCTTGTCACACTGGTGACAGTGTTGCTGGCCTGGTGGGTGCGTTTGTCTATAGCAGGGCACGTCCTTGTTGGGCTCGGTGTCCTTGTCGCTATTGGCACGAAGGGGCCGGTGGGATTGTTTCCGCTGGTGGCACCAATGGTGCTGGCAGTGATTGGCGATCACGGCCTGCGGCGGGGTATGTTGAATAGTCTCGTGGCGACGATAACAGTGGCGCTGGTGATTGCTGGCTTGCTATTGCATGAGGATGCCGGAACTCATTTGTCGCGATACTGGGACGCCCAGATCGTCGCTTCGCTGACCGGTCAGCGGCAGATAGAGCATGGTCGGTTTTATCTGCTGGGTCAGCTCGGGCTGAATGTTGGCGTTGCCGCGTTGGTTGCATTGTTGCCGGCAATCTGGATGCGAAGGCTCCGGCTGCCAAGGGTCTTCTGGGTCTATCTCTGTCTGGGTCTGGCGGCGTCCTTGCCATTACTTCTGAGCCCCAGACAGTATCGCCACTATCTGCTGCCGTCGCTGCCTTACTTTGCTGTTTGCCTGGCGATGATCGCACCACCTGTGATCGAGAGGGTCAGGGCGACCTATGTTCAGACGATCGTGATGATGGTTCTGGTGGTTTGCTGCTGGCGCGGGTTCACGCTTTTTGGTGAGCCGGGCAAGGATCGAGTGAAACTCGCGACGGCAGAGGCGATCGCGTCCCTGGGGGAGCGAGGTGCCATCGTATTCTGCCAACCTTCACTCGATATTCGTGCGTATCTGTTCCGCTATCAGGGTATTGCTTCCGATGTGAGTCAGGAGAACGAGAGTAACGAAGGCCTTTTTATCTGCAATGAGCCAGGAGCAGATAATCTTCTGCTGATTGCTATCTTGCCGGACGGAACCCGGGCCTGGAAAAGGAATATCAACTTAATGGATGACCGGTGACTGGTATATATTGTCGGCGCCAGAAATGGTCCGATGCCAATAACTGTTCGAATGGGGGGATTGAAGTGAGGGTGATCAGTATTCTTCTGGGTACGCTCGTACTGGTGGGTTGCACAGCTTTTCAGACGACGGCCGATGCGCCGCTTTTTGCTGACGACGCGGAGGTGCGCCTGGTGGCGAGTGGCTTTACGTTTACGGAGGGGCCTGCCAGCGACCGGGCGGGTAACCTGTATTTTTCCGACATCCCCAATAATCGAATTCACTACCTGAGTCGTGAAGGCGATCTGTCGGTATTTCGTGAAAACAGTAACGCGACCAATGGCATCTTCCTCGATGCTGAGGGCAGACTGGTGGTCTGCGAACGAGGCAACTACGGCGTCCACCATGGTCAGATTACAAGAATCTCGCCGACGACCGGCGAGGTAAGCGTGCTCGCCGAGCGGTTTCAGGACAAGCGCTTCAACAGTCCAAATGATCTTTGGATAACGCCCGACGGCGGCATCTACTTCAGCGACCCGCGTTACTTCAATTATGACGGTGTTGAACTGGATGGTTACTACATATTTTATGTTCCGCCTAATAGCGACGATGTGGTGATTGCGATAGACGATCTCGTGAAACCCAACGGTATTATCGGCAGCCGCGATGGCGAGACGCTGTATGTAGCCGATGCACAGGTTACCTATGCCTACGACATCGAGGCGCCTGGGGTTGTCAGCAATCGACGGGTGGCTGCGCCGATGGGCTCGGACGGTATGACGATTGATGACCGGGGTAATCTGTACCTGACCCGCCGGGGTGTGCATATCTATGTGCCCGGCGGAGAGAAACTGGCGACAATCGAAGTCCCCGAAGCGCCCACCAATGTGACATTCGCGGGCGAAGGACACAGCACCCTTTTCATTACGGCGATTACTGGACTCTACGCGATCGAAATGAATGTTCGCGGGGAACGACCGATCTGGGAGTAGCTGTTTAATCCTCAGAGCGAAATTCGCGAATCGGTTTCCAGTACCAACCGATCAGGGCGGTGGCTGCAATCGCGATAAAGGCGCCCAGCACCATGGAGTTGGCCGCGCCAATGGCGGCGGCCCAGAAACCAACCCAGATGGTGCCCACATTGTTGGCGGTCTGTGCCGCGAGGATCATGAGGGAGTGAGCGCGGCCGCGCATGGCGTCGGGTGTTGTCAGGATCACGGTCGTTTGGCGCACAGCAACGGTGACCGCGTCCGCGGCGCCGAGTGCGGCAATCAATACGACACCAATCCAGAGAGAATTCGCCAAGCCAAAACCAAACAGGATGACGCCATAGGCAAAGGACGCGTAGAGCACCAGCATTCCCTTGGCGCGATAGCTGGCAAACATGAGGGCGACAAACGAGCCCGCAATGGCTCCGGCAGAGTTTGCGGCTCCCAGAAAGCCTGTCGCGCTCGCGCCACCGGCAAACATTCCGAGTGCGAGTACGGGCAATATCTCGCGGTAAAAAGACGCCATGGTAATACCGGCGTCCAGTAGAAAAAGACCCGGCAGGATCGGGTGCCTGGAGACATAACGTAGCCCTTCCAGTGTCCTTTGAACGGTCGAGGTGTTATCTGTGGGATCTTCCCGCTTTGCTCGGCCTGCTGCCTTGATCTGTAATGGCAGACTGGCGGCGAACAGCGCCATGGAACCGGCCAGCAGGAATGCATACTCGAGACCGGCGGTTGCCGCCACCAAAGCGAACAGCAGAGGTCCGGCAATGGCGGCTGCGTTTGCTGAAGCTGTATCGGTTGATACTGCCAGCATCAGAATCTTTTCGGGAATAATAATCGGCAGTAGAGCTGCGCGGGCAGGCCCGGCAAACATCTGTGCGGTGGCGCAAATCGCGATGCCGAGATAGATATGCACAGGAGACAGCAGATCCTGCAGGTCCAGGATGCCAAGGGTGAGGAGCGTCACGCCGATGGTGGCGTAGGCGATCGTCATTTGCCGTTTGCGGTTGGTGCGATCCGCCAGCGTGCCTCCCCACAACAGCGCCGGTACCTGCACCACAAGTTGCACGATACCAATGAGCCCAACCAGGATCGCCGATCCGGTTTCGTCCAGTAGCCACTGTGCAGTACCGAGGATGCGTATCCACATTACCATGGAGCCGGTCACCATGGCGGTCCATAGCAGGCGATAGTCGCGGTACGTAAAGGCCGTCCAGAAACGGTCCAGGTTCATGGTTGCTCTCAGGAAATTTGGCGGTCGTCAGAAACGCGCCATTCTACCCGTGGGTAGCATCGGCGTCATGGCCGATTACAGGGGATTACCGTGCTCATCCACCGGCCTTAGTTGTAGAAGATCCGGATCAGGATCGGTTTCGTCCGGCACCCAGGGTCTGACACAATCCGGGTCAGCGACACATGAATCTGTCAGGTGTTCAAGAAAAGCAACCAGGTACCCGATGCGCTCATCTTGCATTTCGTTCACAGGCAGGGCTGATGCGCCGGCGTCGCGAAGCAGTTGTAGCTGATCGAGTGCGAGCGATGTATTAGTTTCCAACTGGTCTGTCTGGACGCCAGGTTCCAGCTGATTCAGATCGAAGTTCTCAACGGAGGTCCATGGATCGAGATGGTGTCGAATGACATCTTCCAGTGATGCATAAGCACCGGCGTGACCGAACGGGGAAGTCACTGCGACATTGAGTAGGGTAGGCGTTCGGAACGCATAACGGTCTTCTGAGAGCCCGGTTTCCCTGAATCGACCAAAATCGTCATTCGTCGTTGAGCCGTTATCGTCGTCCTTACCTCGACCGATCTGTGGCATGGCCAGCACATGGAATGATTCGTCGGTCATGAAATCGCCGCTATGGCATCCGTCGCAGCCGGCTTCTCCATAGAAGATCAGCGCGCCCAGCTTGGCGTCTCCACTCATCGCATCGTCGTTGCCTTCGATGTAGCGGCGAAAAGGAGTATCGGTGAATGTCTGCGACTCCATGTAGGCAGCAATTGCGATCGCAATGTTGTCGTAGGTAATCAGCTCTTCAGCTGTCGCATCTGGCTGATCGAAACCGATGCGAAATTGGGTGAGCCAGTCATTGGCGGGTAGTTCGTTGACGGCCCCCTGAAATCTCGCTTCCAGATGCGACCTGACAGAATCGTTAGGTTGCCCTTGTTCGAATTCGAACCCTCGCATCTCTACCTCGGGGGTTACGGGGAAGCGAACGAGTGCGGCTGTGAGGCTGGGGCCGGCGTTCAGGTCGGCTGTTCCAAGTGGTACATCGGGTGTACGGATATCAGGTGAACCTTCCGCAACAGTCTCCAGGCGACCGTCATGGAACAACCGTTGTTGCCAGAGACTTATGTTGAATATGGTAGGAGAATTTCGGGGCATGGTGGGCCCGCCATCGAAGCCAGTTGCGCCGGGGCGATGGCGTCGACCGGGCCCCAGCATGTCGGGGACTTCTGCCGCGACTCCCACGGGCAGGGTCTTGCCGTCGCTGCCACCGAAAGCCGGGTGGTGGCAGGAACCGCAGGCGGTGTCCATGTCTCCCGAGAGCCCCTGGCTGAAGAACAGCAACATGCCGAGTTGCGGCAGCGGTTCATCGACATGCGGGAACTCCCTTTCGCCGGCAGGATTCCCTGTAATTCCCTGTTCCAGAACGAGCGATCGGAGCGCCGTGTTTACGGCGGGAGCGTCACTGTTGGCACAGTCTACCCGCGCGCTGTTGATCTCTGATGATTGAAGCTGACCATCGCGATTGGTATCCGGGCCTGACTCGACTCGAACGCCGCCGAAATCGCAGTTCTCTCCCAGCACGGGGAGTGATGTCTCAATACTGAGCTCAGGGACAGGTTCGCTGGAATTGTCATCGTCACTAAAACATCCCGTTAGCAGTGGGAGTAGCAGCCAGGCCAGTCTGTTGGGCATCGGTAAAAGAGTCTTGCTATTGAAACCATAAGTGTAATGGGGATCGGTTCAGGAAAGTAGGGCAGGGCTGTCATAGGTGGCTGGCTCGGCGCGATATTGATCTGATTACCTGATTAATCGAGTTGGACCTGCGATGAGTCTGATCGTACTATTACCGGCCCGTCAACGCAGGTATCCAGCGAGTCAACGGCCCATGAAGTATGTCATCACGCTATCCTGTCCTGACCGGCTTGGCCTGGTTCGAGCCGTATCCGCCTGGCTGTTCGATCAGGATTGCAACATTCTGGAAAGTGACCAGCTGCGGGAAGAGAGCACGGTCAGGTTCTTTATGCGGGTTCAGTTTGAAGGAGATGTGTCACTGGATCGCCTGGTTAAGACCTTTGCGCCGGTCGCGGGTGAGTTCGACATGACTTTTGAGATCTGGCCGCTGAACAAGAAGGTAAAGGTGTTGGTGATGGTGTCGAGGCTGGACCATTGCCTGGTTGACCTGCTCTACCGCGCCCGGACGGGTGAGTTGCCCGTTGAGATCAATCTCATTGTATCGAATCACCAGAAGGCGGAGCGGCTGGCGCAGTCGGAAAGCATCGATTTCCTGCATTTGCCGATCACGCCCGAGACAAAACAGGCACAGGAAGCGAAGCTGCTGCAGGAGATCGAGCGTCGCAACATCGACCTGGTGGTGCTGGCGCGCTATATGCAGATTTTGACGCCCGAGCTGTGTCGCGGCCTGGAGGGTCGGATCATCAATATTCATCATTCCTTCCTGCCAGGCTTCAAAGGGGCACGTCCCTATCACCAGGCGTTTGATCGTGGCGTCAAGCTGATTGGCGCAACCGCTCACTACGTCACCGAAGAGCTGGATGAAGGTCCGATCATTGAGCAGAGTGTCGAGCGGGTGGATCATGGCCATGATCCGGCTGACCTTGCCGAGGTGGGGCGAGACATCGAGCGGGTCGTGTTGTCCAAGGCGGTCAGGTTTCATGCGGAGCATCGCGTGCTGTTGAATGGCAAGCGGACGGTGGTCTTTACCTAAGTCATTGACAATGGCCGAGCCATGCTAACATTGGTCCGGTCTTCAGGGTTTGTCGTGATAAGAAAATGGCAAGCGAAAACACCTTCAGGGAATCCATCGCACCTTTACTGAATCGGTGGGGACCCTATCGTCTCACCCGCGATGAGATCACGGAAACCGCGATCCGTTACTACTGTGAGGTGACGGAGGACGCCAATCCCGTTTACTGGGATGCGGACTTCGCGAGACGCTCGCGCTTCGGCCGCATCATCGCGCCGCCACAGATGCTGTTCACGCTCACGCGGCAGCCCTGGTGGTCCCCTGAATATGTGAACCATAAGACCGCATCTGATGCGGCGGCACTTAATCCTGCTGACGTTGCTGTATCGACTCCTTCTGTTTTGTCGGTTTGCGAGGACTACGGATACGCCACCAGCACAGTGGCAGGTCAGGAAGTGGAGTACCTGGAGCCTTATGGGCCTGGCGATGGTCGTATCAAGATTCGCGGGAAGACGATTGATGTGTCCGACGAGAAGATCGTCCGGGTCGGACGAGGTGTGTTCCTGACCAGTATCTCGGAATACAGGACCGAGGTGGATGATCGGCTGATTGGCCGTTCAACGCTGGTTCTGCTTCGCTACAAGGCAGATGAGGGATAGCGCCGTGTCGACACACGAGCAAAAATCGTGGCATGACATCGACGAGCTGGAAGATATAGGGAGCCTGACGTTTCCCATCACGATGCGGGCGTTGATGATCGATGTTGCCGGAACCCGCGATCTTTATCCGATTCACCATGATCGAGATTTTGCGAAACGGAACGGAGCTCGTGATATCTTTGTAAATACGATGTTCTACGAAGGACTGTTTGGTCGTATAGCGACGGATTGGGCGGGTCCTGAATCTTTTCTGAGAAAACTGAGCTTTCGCATGCAGGGACCCAACTGTCTGGGGGATACGATCGTGTCGCGAGGCTGGGTGACAAAAAAATATCGGCAGGACGACAGGAAGCTCGTCGATCTGGAAATTCATCTCGATAATGAAATTGAGAAGGATGCGACGGTGGCGAGTCTGACGATTGAACTGGCCATGTAGGGTCAGTCCAGATTATCAAGATTCATAGCCTGATCCGGGAGACAGATAATGCCAAAGTTCGTTGCAGTATTTGCAGTGTTGTTGGCGAGCTTCAGCTGGCCGGTTTATTCGAAAGACAGGGTCGTTGAGTCGGATGCTCATCGGTTTCAGGAAGTTGCGCCGGACGTGTGGCTGGCAACTGGTACAGGCTCGGTACATACACAGTCCAATTCAATGGTGGTGGTCGGTGCAAACGACACGGTGGTGGTTGACTCTCATGTCACACCCACGGCAGCCCGGGCGCTGATAGCCTCAATTCGGCTGCTGACGGACAAGCCGGTGCGCTACCTTGTGAATACCCACTATCACTTCGACCATGCCCATGGTAACCAGGCGTTTCCTTCCGACGTGGAGATCATTGGTCATGAATACACACGGGCAAAACTGAATCTTGAGATCGGCAACGTGCTGCAGGAACGGACATTCCGTGGCTTTACCGACAGGGTACCGGGCGTGGTCGCCAGGCTGGAGCGACGGGCCGAATCAGCGACCGATCCGGTGGAAAAAGCGGAACTGCTGGAACGTGCGCGGGTGCAGCGAGACTATATGAATGCGATCCCCGAAATTCGTCCCACACCACCGAATATTACCCTCGATCGGAAACTGACGATTTACCAGGATCTGGATGAGGGGACGCGGGAAATTCAACTCTGGCACTTTGGGCGTGCTCACACCGGTGGCGATGTTGTTATCTTTCTACCTGAGGAGAGGATCGTCTATACCGGCGATGTGATGCTGCCGAGACTGGCTTACATGGGTGATGCTTTCGTGGAGGACTGGCCGGCGACGCTGGATGGTTTGATGAATCTCGACTTTGATGTCTGGGTGCCTGGCCATGGCGATTTCCAGCGGGGCAAATCGATGATTCCGCACTTCCAGGCTTACCTTCGTGACATCTTGTCCAGGACCATTGAGTTGCATCGTAAAGGACTGAGCTGGGAGGAAGCAGCGAAACAGATCGACATGACCGATCACGCGAAAAACTTCCCAAGACATATTAAAGGCCTCGGTGCAGACCCGCGCGCGATACGCCGGATCTATGAGCGGCTCGACGCTGGTGAGCTTTCAGAATAAAAAGGCCGGCGATGCCGGCCCTTTTTGCGTCGTTAGAGGATGTCACCCAGATTCATCAGCTGTGTCTCACCGCTGTTGTCATCGACGCCGTCATTGTCGTTAACGATCCAGACATTTCCAGAGAGTGTGACAGCCGAGCCTTCGATCTTCTCGGCAATCGGTCCGCCGGGCGTTGCGAGATTGTCCATCAGGTCGTCCACCAGTGTCTTGGTGACAACATCGCCGTTGTTGAGGCCGGTGACGTCGATTCGATACAGACGTTTGACGCGGGCGTCTGGTCCGCCCTGGTTGTCACGTTCCAGAACGAGGAACTCGCCGCCACCGAGAGATGTGATATCTGACAGACCAACCCAGCCGCCTGCTGGTGATTCTGGCGCATCGAGTTTGTAAAAAAGGAAGCTCCAGCTCTCGCTGGCCACATCGTAGACGCCGATGCGCACATTGTCTTCACCACCCCAAGGTCGCTGGAAGGTGACATAGGCGGCGCCGTCGTATTCCGCGATGCCTTCAAAGCCAAAGCGGAACTGGATGGCGTTCATTTCGGCGGGAAGCGTGATGACATCTTCGATCACGCCGCTGGCATCCGTCTTGAAGATGAAGTTCAGACTGTTGATCGGACGTCCTGCATCGCCAATGGTGCCTGAACCTTCGGAGGCTATCCAGAATCCGCCATCGCTGGCTTTGGCAATGCCTTCAGGGTCAATGTTAACTGAGCCGTCATCGTTGATCAGCGCATCAAGATCTGCTTCATCAAATACCTCGATCCGGGTCGGGTCGTCATCAACTACGCCGGGATCAGCCAGGTCGACGGCATCGATGGCAGCGAAAACACCATTGTTATCGAGGACTCTGGTTGCGCTTCGTAACATCGATGGTTTCTGCGTGATATCAATTTCGAAGATTCTGTTCTGCTGATAGAAGCTGTCTTCGACAGCGTACAGAATGCCGTCAACCAGCGTATCCGCCGCCAGTCCTGAAAGTGCGCCCCAAGCGATGGGAGCGTCGATGTCTGATTTCAGGGTGGGGTACTGGGGCTCCTGTACATCCAGCTTGTAGATGTTGAGGCCGCCGCGGAACTTGTCGCCGCGATCGTCTTCTTCGCTTGAGACGACGAGGAGATTGCGTGAAGGGATCCCCAGGGACCCTTCAGGTCCGAGCGCGGTTGGCAGCACTTGCGTCAAGGTCGGATTTGCCGCGTCGTTGACGTTGAAGACAAAGACCAGACTGGATCGTTCTGAGTTAACAAACAAGTAACGATCATTGCCATAGGTGCCTACTTCAATGTTCTCCGGCTCGTTACCCTTGTTGCCGGAGCGGTCGTCGGGGTAGTGGCCCAGAGCAACAGCAACGTGATCGAGCAGGTTGCCCGAGGTGTAGACGATATCGCCGTCGGTGTTGTAGATCGTAAAACCGCGGGTACCGCCGTTCAGGTCGCCTTCGTCCGCTGTTGCGAACAGCTGGTCTGTAATCCACGAAACGCCGTCAGCTTCCCGCGGAATGCTGCCTGTTGATTCCGTCAGCGAGATCAGCGCCGGGTCTTCTTCGGTGACGTCGATGTTGGTGATGTTCGCACTGCCAGCGGAGAAATCGTTAGTGACGGTAGCGCTGGCCAGGTCGATCAGCGCCAGGTGATTGTTCTCCTGCATCGTGACGACAGCCACGTTCTCGGAGTTGATGTCGATGTATTCTGGTTCCGGATCGGTCGGGAACAGATCGGGCACGCCGGTCAGGCTGACATTGGTTGTTGTCCATGCGTCAGGTGCGCCGGTCATGTCGATAACAACGACAAAGCCGGCGGGAAGCTGGGGAGGTTCGCCGTCGCCAAGATCTTCATCGCGTTCATTCTCAATGGCTACCGCTGCATAACGACCGTCCGGGCTGACAGCGAGGGAGTCGGGCTGGCCGCCCAGGTCAATGGACTGAACGATTGTCTGTGTCGCGACGTCCACAACTTCTAGTGAGCCAGAGGTCGTGATGAAGTCGGTCGACGTGTTTGCGCCGGCAAGGACGTACCGACCGGCAGTGGCGACTGAAGTCGGTTCACCGGGAAGCGCCAGCAGACCTAAGGCGACAGGGTTCTCGGGATCAGCGATGTCGACAAAGCCTAGCTGATTGCCCGGACTATCCGTGTAGATGATCGTCAGGCCATCCTCACTGACAGTGGAGATCTCTGCGACGGTTTCGGTGTCGTCATCGCAGGCTGCGTCAAATTGCTTGCAGACAGGGAATGTGGCGATTCGGTTGAAGTTGCGCTCGTTGTTGGGCTGGCAGATATAGGATGTCTCATCAACTTCATCGCTGCTGAGCATGCCATCGCCGTTGTCGTCGATGCCAGAGTTCACCTGAACACCGCCAGAAGGACAGTTGGCGTTGCCTGCGGCAAGATCTGTCTGTCGAACCAGGCTGCTGAGCCCGGTGGCTCCTGTTGCGCCCGGTGATCCGGTGGAACCTGTGTCGCCGTCCTCGCATGCTGCGAGCAATAACGTTGTTATCAGTAATAGGATTGCTCTCGTTAAGTTCACTCTGAATCCTCGATTGGTTGAAGGTCTGAGGAAACTACAAGAGCGCTTTTAAGGCTGAATTAACATTGTGAAGGCAATGTGGTGCGTAGTTTATATTTTGTCTGTGGATGAATATCTTTATGTTCCATTGCGAGACGCAATCGGTTACATCGATACTCGTTGCATGAATAGATCAGACATTGGGGATAGGATTTGGCCAACAAGAAGAAAGTACTGATTACCGGTGCGGCGGGCCGTATCGGCAAGGTTTTAAACGAAGGGTTGAAAGATCGCTACGAGATTCGGGTGCTCTACAACCGTACGGTGCTGGACTCACAGTACGGTGAGGAAGTCATGACCGGAAGTATCACTGACCTCGAACGAATGATGGAGGTTGTTGACGGCTGTGATGCGGTGATTCACATGGCGGGAAATCCGTCGATGAAGGCGGCGTTTATGGATCTGCACGACGTGAACAGCCTGGGCACCTACTGTGTATTTGAAGCCTGTGCAAGGCAGGGGGTGCCGCGTGTTGTTTTTGCCAGTACTAATCGTGTGACTGGCATGTACGAGCGTGACGGCACCTTTACGACCCCGAACATGCCGGTACGACCAGACAGCTTTTATGGTGCCTCGAAAGCCCATGGGGAGGCGCTGGCAAGATACTATGCGGATAATACCGATCTTGCCGTGCTCTGCCTCAGGATCGGTACATTCCAGCCAGCGGCGAACCTGAAGAAGCGTGAGACGGATCGCATCCTGTCCACCTGGGTCAGCGCGGCCGATGTCCTGCAGATCTGCTGGCGTGCGGTGGAGGCGAAACAGGTCAAGTTCGGCATCTACTACGCCGTGTCGGCCAACAAGCGAGCCTACTGGGATATCAGTAACGCGCGTGATGAGCTTGGCTACGATCCGGTCGATAATGCAGAGGATCATGCGTGACCGGCTGTTAACGGTCGACGCCCGGGCTATTTTGCCTGATTAATCTGATAGCCCAGTCGCGGGAAGTGGACGATGACCTCGCCCGCATCATGGTCAGTTCGTATGAGCGCGAGTTCCTCGGTGGATGCGGTGACAAGTCGGCCTCGGGTTGGCTGACGCCCGTAATCGATGGGCATGATGTTCACGTCGGAGGATGGGTCGATACCGTGTAGCAGGCTGGACTCGATGGGCCCCGGTGCCGCTGGCTCACTCGTTTTGGCGATCTCTATTGCTTCTTCTCCGGAGATGTCTGCCACCTCAATATCATTGCCAATATCCTTCATTCGGTCATACCACGCACAGACTTCATGGAATGGATCCAGGGTGTCGCGAATCAGCTCGTTGTTGTGAACCAGCCAGAGGCAATGGTAGGTGGAAAAATCGGCAATGGTGGGTTCGTTGCCCAGCAGGAAGGGTGTTGCTGGCAGGGAACCCAGCTGCTTTTCAAGATGACCCAGGTGCTGCAGAAAGTGAGGATGGGCGGTTTCGAAACTGAGGCCCAGCTGGTTCGAGTTGCGTGAGAGTTCGGCGCGATCCTGGGCAAACGCCTTTGCCTGTTCGGGGTCGCTGAGCCAGGTGATGCCGGCTCTTCCCCGGGGCTGGAAGGCGACTCGAACAGTGGCCTGAAAAAAGAAGGTATCAGTCCAGTGAGCGAGCGCGGTTGCGGTCGCTGCGATATGCCGGGGGAATATCGGTGGTTCCGGATGGATATCGTCGAGCAGTCGGGCGATCAGAGCCGAATCGCAGTATATGTCTGCACCGATCTGTAGTACGGGCGTGCGCCGATAGCCGCCGGTCAGCGCAAGCAACATCGGCTTGGGCATGATGATGGGAATGGTGACGCGACGATAGTTGATGCCTTTGTAGCGCATGATGGCGCGGATCTTTTCCGCGAACATGGACTCAGGGTATTCGTGCAGGATCAGGTCACTCATTTGTTGCTGTTTTTTCACATCAGGCGTTCGACGCCATCATAGCAAGCCACCTTGTCGGGCGCGTAGTTGCTTTCGAGGTGTAGTTGGCTGCGAGGTATAGTTGCCTTCGAGGCGCAGCTTGCCTATCTTGGCGTTCTCTTCTCGACAGGTTCTGCGTTATGGAAAAGCTGGCTGGCGGTTATCGTCTTGTCGAAGGACCCCTCTGGGTTGCGGGCAAGGGTTTGTTTTTTACCGATGGTCAGGGCGGCGGCGTTTTCTGCGTTGATGCATCCGGCAATGTTGAGCAGGTCTTTGCCTATCGGCGCGGGATTGGCGGACTGCTGCTTCATGAGCAGGGCGGGCTCGTCGTGTCCGGCCGTAATATGTCCTGGAAGTCGGTGCCAGAGGGAACCACGTTGACGCTGCTTGATCGGGATGAAGAAGCGGGGATCGTTGGTTTCAATGACATTACGGCGGATGCAGCAGGTCGTGTTTATGCGGGCTCCCTCGCGGAGTCTGCCATGGATGGCAAGGGCGGCAAGGATGATCGCAGGGAAGGTGATCTCTACCTGATCGATCTCGATGGTTCGGCACGCATCGTCGCTCGCGGTTTCATGCTGACCAACGGACTAGGTTTCTCTCCCGATGGGAAAACGCTCTATCATTCGGATTCCCCCCGTTATCATGTGAACAGTTATTCAGTGAACGAAGATGGCTCTCTTGGAGAGAAGCAGGTATTCGTCACGACCGAGGGCGGTACGCCGGACGGTTTGGCGATCTCTGAGGACGGTCGGATCTGGGTAGCGCTTGTCGATGCAGGCGGTGTGGCAGTTTATCGTCCGGATGGCAGCCTGGACGACTTTATCGCCATCCCCGATCCCATGTGTACCAATCTCTGTTTTGGCGGCGAAGACCTTCGGGATCTGTACATTGTCTCCGGTTCAAAAGGGGCCGATAGCGATCAGGCAGGATCTGTTTATGTCACGCGAGCATCGGTGGCAGGCCTCCCTGTTCCGGTTGCGAGGGTCCCGTTACCGCCCGCCGAAGATGGCTAGTGAAGATCAGGTAGCACTGTCGGCCGTGTTGGCGGAGTGGCGCAATTGGAATGCCGCACTCCGGCAAGAGCCAAGGGTTCTCAGACGTTTGGCTGGCTTTACCAACCAGAGCTATCTCGTCGGTGATGGCGGTGTGAAACTGGTGGTGCGCATTGACGCGACAGATTCTGTGCTTCGGATTGATCGGCAAAGGGAGCGCCAGATATTGCGCGACATTGCTCCCCGGCCATTTGCCTTGCCTGTCCTGCATAGTGGTAACAACTATCTGGTGTCGCGATATGTGGCGGGAGCGCCTGTATCTCGAGATACATTTGGTATCGATCAGTCCGCACACCTTCTCCGACTCATTCACCAGACGCCAACCCAGATCTCGGCCAGAATGAATCTGGCGGCGGCGGTGAATGACTGGACCCGATCGATTGCTGACGAAAGGATCGGTCGAATGGCCGAAGCGATATTGGCGCGCCAGCAGGTAGACTGCGACGTGACATGTCTTTGCCACAATGATCTGTCGCCGGAGAACATCCTCGTGAGTGAGTCCGGGCCGGTAGTGCTGGACTGGGAATACGCGGCACCGGGTGATCCTGCCTTCGACATCGCCGGACATATCGAGACCATGTCACTGAACCGCGACGAAACTGCCCGGCTGCTTGACGCCTATGGTGACCCCGTGGTGGCGGAGCGCGTGCCCGAGTCCCGTCTGCTGTTCCTGTTGATCACGTCACTCTGGTGGCACCGGCAGGATCCTGCCAGGACCCGATGGTCAGAGCTGGAGCAGCGACTGAGATAGGCAGTTACTGGTGCTGTTTATCATCCGGAATAATGGTTTGAACTTTGATCCGGTGATGAAACGTGGTTTACTCTCGCCCTTCCAAAGAACCGAGCAGAATCAAAGCCATGAGCGAGCCAACGCCAATCAAGACTATCGCCGCGAAACCGATGGGAATGCGTTATCACGCGACCGTCGCCCACGTCGTTGGACAGGCGTTGAAGCGTCATGGCGTCACTCATATTTTCGGTCAGAGCCTGCCTTCCATGGTGCACCTGGTGGGCGAGTCACTCGGTATCACACAGGTTGCTTACCGTCAGGAAAATACCGGTGGCTATATGGCAGATGCCTATGCCCGAACGACCGGCAAGGCCGCAGTCATCACCGCGCAGAACGGACCTGCGGCTGCCATTCTGGTGGCACCGCTAGCAGAGGCATTGAAAGCTTCGATACCGATCGTTGCCCTGGTGCAGGAAGTGGCGCGGGATCAGACTGATCGCAACGCCTTCCAGGAGCTTAATCATACGGATGTGTTTTCTTCCTGTGCCAAGTGGGTCCGCACAGTCAATGTCGCCTCGCGTATCGAAGACTACATTGATATGGCATTCACGGCGGCAACTTCCGGAAGGCCTGGCCCTGCCGTGCTGATGCTGCCGGCTGACCTGCTGACCGAGCCCTACGAGTCGAATGGCGAACGTACCCAGTGCCTTGGGCATTTTCCGCTGGATCGAATAGCGCCCGACCAGGATCGGATTGCGGAAGCGGCGAAGCTACTTGCCGAAGCAAAGAGACCGCTGGTGATTGCCGGTGGTGGTGTTCATGTGTCGGGTGGTGCCCAGGCGCTGGCCGACCTGCAGGAAAACTGCTCCCTGCCGATCGCAACGACTGTGATGGGCAAGGGTGCGGTGGATGAGACGCATCCGCTCAGTGTTGGCGTCGTCGGTTACTTCATGGGTACCTACAGCCGCACTCGCTATCTGCGTGAGATGGTGACCGACGCGGATGTCATCATGCTGATTGGTAATCGCACCAACCAGAATGGTAGCGACAGCTGGTCGCTGTACCCGAAAGATGCCAAGTACATTCACATTGATATTGACCCCTCCGAGATCGGACGCAACTACGAGGCAACGGTCCGTCTGCTGGGCGACGCCAAGTTGTCGCTGGAAGCACTGACTGCAGAACTGGGCAAGCTCGACCTTAGCGTCCGCGAAGACGCGCGATCTTCAGTTGAGGGACAGATTGCCGAGGGCAAGGAAAAACATGCGGCGGAAAGTAAAGTTGTCCGCGAGGCGACCGGTACACCGGTTCGGCCCGAACGCCTCATGCAGGAACTTGATGCGCGCATAGGCACGGACGATGTCGTCGTTGCCGATGCCAGCTACAGCTCAATCTGGATTGCCAACTACCTGACAGCGCGGTCAGTGGGTAGCCGATTCCTGACGCCGCGAGGACTCGCGGGTCTGGGTTGGGGTTTTCCCATGGCCATGGGGGTCAAGGTTGGCAACCCGGACAAGCGAGTGATTGCGCTCGTCGGCGATGGTGGTTTTGCCCATGCCTGGGCTGAGCTGGAAACTGCGAGTCGTATGGGTATCAACGTGGTTGTGATGGTGTTGAACAATCAGATTCTCGGTTACCAGATTCATGCCGAGAACATCAAATTTGGCGCCCATACCACTGCGGTCTACTTCAGCCCGGTAGACCACGCTGGTATTGCCGAGTCTTGTGGTCTGAATGGCATTCGTGTGGAGACTGCTGATGAGATCGGTGCTGCCCTCGATGCGGCGCTGGCAAATGACAAGACAACGCTGATCGATGTGCGCACCGATCCGAATGCCTACCCGCCAATATCGGCTTTTGAGAGTTGATTCGGCACCGAATCCGACGCACAAAAAAGGCGACTCATTGAGTCGCCTTTTTGTTGAGGACTTGGGGATATCGCTAGTCGATGTCCCGAGTCATGGCGAGGCCTTCCAGTGCCAGGCCGTAAGGCAAAAGTTCGCTCATCCGCTTGCGCAGGTCCTCGGTCAGCATGATGCGCGCGTAGCGGCGGTTAATTTCCGGTTGTTGCATGATCTGCCGTGCGAGTTCCCAGGCCCGCGGCAGCAGTTGATCTTTTGGCAACACCTCGTTGACCAGGCCATATTCCAACGCCTGCTGCGCGTTGACCACCTGACCTGTTAGCAGGAAGTATCGGCCGCGGTTGAGGCCCATCACGGTGGGGAACACCACGTGGACACCGTCGCCGGGTACCAGTCCGGCAACAAAGTGCGCCGAATCCTGAAACGAAGCGTTCTCTGACGCCAGCACGATGTCGCACATGATCGGCATCTCAGCGTGGCGCGATGCCGGACCGTTGACCGCACTGATCATCGGAATGTCGATGGTCAGCAGGTTGGTCAAAAGTCCCTTGGATTCCCAGCCAAGGTCAGCCCAGTCATCGGCGTTCATATGGTGAACTTCGCGATTGCTGCTGAGTTCAGCGGGTGGGCCGGTGAATTCATCACCAGTGCCGGTCATGATGACCAGCTGGTTCTCACGGTCGCGGTGGATGTTGGCAAACAGGTCTTCCAGTTCGGCGTGCGGCAAACGTCCCCATTGCAGCGGCCCGCCTTCCGTACCGAGCGTGATCTCGAGAATGCCGTCCTCGCGACGCATGCTGATCGATTCATACTTGTCGCAATAGTCCTTGAACTCCGGGCGGAGTCCGGGGATTTTGACTTTGTGTGGTATATGGGCGTGTGACATAGGCTGATCCGTGCTTCTTTATATAGGGCGTTATTGAACGAGTTGCGAAATGATCTTGTCGATTTCCTCAACCTTCCACATCCCATCCTTGAAGACGTTACGCACCGGTGTCTGTTCGTTCAGTATCTGGATGGTTCCGGTAAACCGGACAGTGAAGGTCTTGCCAGTGACGCTGCCAGCATTCTCACCGGCGAGGTACCCAATGATGGTGCTGATGGCTTCTGGTGGCTGATCCCTGTCGATACCTGGCGTGCTTTCGGTGATTCCCGCAGCGACCTGCTTCAGGGCCGCCTCCTGCAGCCGGGTCATTGCCACCGGCATAATGGAGTTGAGCGTGATGTTCTGGTCTCTTGTTTCAAGAGCAATGCCACGGGTCAGGCAGTCGAGACCGGCCTTGCTGGCACCGTAGGCAACCTCACCTTTGACGACTCCCAATCCTGCACCTGAAGACACATTGATAATGCGGCCATAATTCTGGCTGATCATGCTGGGCAGGCAGGCTTGCAGGCAGTTGAACGGTCCTTTCAGGTTGACGTCCAGCAGCGCGTCGAATTCGTCGGCTGAGGTTTCAACAAACAGTTTGTCGAACAGAATACCGGCGTTGTTCACCAGAATGTCGATGCGACCAAAGCTGTCCAGCGCCGTCTTTGCGATATTGGCGGCGCCTTCCATGGTGGCGACGGTATCGTAGTTCGCAACGGCCGTGCCGCCTGAATTGTTGATCTCTTCAGTGACCTCGTCGGAAGGGCCACCGGAGGATCCACTGCCATTGATCTCACAGCCCAGGTCGTTAACGACCACCTTTGCGCCGTGTTCCGCCAGTAGCTTTGCTGTTGCCTTGCCGATACCTCGACCGGCACCGGTAACGATGGCAACCCGATCTTCGAGCCACGCTGTCATGTTCTGTCCCTCTGGTACATTTATTGTTAGGCGCACGTTTTGGCACCACTTCATTCATCCAGGAAGAGAGTTCGCCCTTGGCATCAGTAAAGGGCTTATCGGGATGGCGAAGATGGGCTGCAACTATACCGATAACTACCGCGGGTGCAACCAGCGAGCCCGGTTTTACGGGGTTTTGGCGGCGGGTGCGCTTGGTTCGCGTTTGTCGCCGCACATGACATTGATGAGATGAATACTTGGTGCGTCGTTAATCTCAAAACTGAAAGGCACCTGCCTGTTATCCTGGCGCGTATCTGACTTCCTGGCGGCCACGTTCGCTCATGCCTGTTGTTGATGGGCCTCGATCAGTTTTGGAAAGAACCGTTGTCATGCGCCGCACCGAGGGCTTTTTTTCCGATGCGCTTTCGGATTGCAGGGCACTTCTCGCGGTTCAGATTTTGATCCCGTTTTGGAAACGTGATAATTCTGCATGGCTCCGCGGCTCGACGCCTACCGGGCTACCAACGATACACAAACAACACACAGTTACTTCAGGAAACCAAAATGTCTGATTTGGAAGCAGATTTGTTCCAGCTCGCCATGTCCAAGGAAGCTCAGCCGCTGATGGACGCGGTCAAAAAACACATCCAGGAAAATGTTGCCCCGATCCAGCAGGAATTCACGGCACTCCACAAAGAAAAAGATGACCCCTGGTCCTGGCATCCTCGCCAGCTTGAGTTGCTTGAAGGTGCCAAGAGTGCCGCGAAGCAAAATGGTTTATGGAATTTCTTCCTGCCCGAATACAACGACATTGGCCAGGGGCTGACGAATCTCGATTACGCCTATATCGCGGTTGAACTGGGCAAGTATGGCCTTGCGTCCGAATCGCTGAATTGTAACGCGCCCGATACCGGCAATATGGAAGTACTCGAGCGTGTCGGTACCGAGGAGCAAAAGGAAAAGTGGCTCAAGCCATTATTGAACGGTGAGATTCGGTCTGCCTACGCGATGACGGAACCCAATGTCGCATCGTCAGATGCCAAGAACATCAGTACCACGGCGGTGCTGGATGGTGACGAATGGGTGATCAACGGTGAGAAATATTTTATTTCGGGTGCCGGTGACCCTCGTTGCAAGGTGCTGATCACCATGGTCAAGACCAATCCGGATGCGCCGCCTTCTCGACAGCAGTCGCAGATTCTCGTGCCCAAGGACGCACCGGGGGTTGAGATTCTAGGGCCGATGCAGGTGTTCGGTCAGGACCATGCGCCCCGGGGACATATGCATATCCGCTACAACAATGTACGGGTCCCCAAAGAGAACATCATTCTGGGCGAGGGACGTGGCTTTGAGATTTCACAGGTTCGCCTGGTGCCGGGTCGAATTCACCATTGCATGCGATCAATTGGCAGTGCTGAGCGCGCGCTGGAAATGATGGTCAAGCGGGCAGGTACGCGAGTTGCGTTTGGTAAACCCATCGCCAAGCTTGGCGGAAACCTGGAGAAGATCTCCAGGGCACGGATCAATATCGATGCCATGCGCCTTATGGTGCTGCAGGCGGCCAAGGCAATGGATGTGCTGGGCAATCGGGAAGCACGGACCTATGTCAGTGGTATCAAGGCGATGGTGCCGGAACTCTGCTGCAAGATTATTGACGATGCGATCCAGATGCATGGCGCCACGGGTGTTTCACAATGGACCCCGCTGAGTAACATGTACACCAACATGCGTCATCTGCGTTTTGCTGACGGGCCCGATGAGGTGCATCACATGGTAGTTGGCCGCGCCGAGCTGCAGAAGTACGATCTTTGGTAGGTTGATAGAAGCCTGCCGAGCGACCGGCCCCGGCCATCCAACCGAAAAGTTCGGTCAGATGGTCGGGTTAATCTGCCATCGCGGTATCGGGCTTAACGGAACCAGATTCCACCTCTGACATTCGCGTCAACGCAGGCGTTCTGATTGCCTCCCAGCGTTCCCACGGATTGAAGCTCCCAGAGACCAGATGTGTTCGGAGGGAATGCTCCTTCTATCAGCGGCAGGGTAGGGGCAGTTGTTGCGCTGGCGGCGAACGCCCAGTCAAAGCTTGTTCCCGGAATCATCGCGAATCTATTGCCGCGTACCTTGTGAATGTCCTGATTCGTTTCGGATGGCGTCGTATGGGAATCGCGCTGAATCAGGAAGCCCGCGGTTCCATTTCGCATATAGACACCGTCATAGTCGTTCCCGGGCCCGTCGGAGGGTTCCAGATCGGAGGAAAAGTATCCCAGCATCGCGGTAAACGAGTTTGTCAGACAGGATGATTCACAACGATTGGTGACGTTGTTCCAGGACAGGTTGACTTCACAGTGCTGTGTTGCAGCGCCGCCAAATTCATCCAGGAGGTCCTGGGGAATGTCGGGAATGGGCGGGGGCGGTGGTGTGTCATTGTTGTCGTCGCCATCGTCCTCGTCTTGAGGGCACATGACGCGCAGACGTTCGCTGCGGGTGCCGCCGCCGAGCGTGCCCATTGCGCCCGCTGCGGGCCAGCTTTCAACGTGTCTGAGGCGGATATTCATGTCGTCGGTGGTCCCTGCGATGGCCAGGTCGTCAAGCTCTGCAAACTGGCTGACGCCGGTGACCAGGTTGTCGGCACAGGCCATCTCGAATACGCCGTCTCTGGTAACGCGGGTCTCGCCGGGTTGAAGTCCGACCATGCCAACGGTAAGCACCTTCCCTGTTGCGCCGATACGTTTGACCGCGAAGCAGACATAGGTGAGTTCGGTCTGTGGCGCGTTGATCTCTGCCGTCACACTAAACGGCGTTGATTCAATATCCGCCGTGGTTGGGTCATCAACAGTGAGGGGCTGGCCCTGGCCGCTGGTAAGCTCGAGCGATGTGACTTCAACGCCTGCTGGAAGCGGGCAGTTGGCCTCCAGGGGTGTGGCAATTGGAGATTCCTCACAGGCAGCGATGAGGACAAGAACCATTGTGGTAGCGATCAGGCGGTACATGGGCGGGCCCCTTTTTATTGTCATCATTATTTCTCACGGTACCATTCGATATCCTGGGCGTCGAGCGCAGACCTTTGAGGGGAATTCCTGCGTCTGGCCCCTGTCTTCTGTAATACCTGTCGGAGCGGTCCGGTCACATAGATAGAAGATCAGCTTCCGTCGGCAGGGGAGGGACGTGTAGGCATGATTGACACCGCTTGCTTTGTCGCGCGGCTCATTCTGCGAACAGGAATCCTGCTTGTTGCCATTCCCTCTCAGGTCGCGGCAAAGAACCTGAATGGCTTTGAGATCATCGAACCCATGGTTCCGATAGCGGAAATACGTCGAGGCGGTCCGCCCCGCGACGGTATCCCGGCGATCGACAACCCCAGGTTCACAACACCAGACAAGGCCGATTTCCTTGAAGGAAGTGATCGGGTATTGGGCATTTTCGTTGCTGGTGAAGCCAGAGCCTATCCGATCAAAGTTCTCGACTGGCATGAGGTCGTCAATGATCGCATTGGCGCTCAGCATGTTGTCGTTTCCTATTGTCCCCTCTGCGGCAGCGGTCTGGTATTCGCCAGTAATACAGCCGACGGACCGTTGATCTTTGGTGTGTCTGGATTGCTCTATGACAGCGATGTCCTCATGTTTGACCGAAATACCGAATCGCTCTGGTCACAGTTGATGAGTCAGGCGATCTCGGGTCCACTCAAGGGCACGGTCCTGCCCCAGCTTCCTGCCATGCACACGACATGGGAACACTGGCTGGAGCGTCATCCCGATTCGCGGGTGATGACGACAGAAACGGGCCATCGAAGAAACTATGATCGCTCTCCCTACATCAATTATACGAAGACGCGAAGGCTCTATTTCAAGGTATCCAACAAGGCGCCGCAGGGACTGCATACAAAGGAGCTTGTCATGGGTGTTGTGACGCCTGCAGGCGCCAAAGCCTATCCTTTCTCTGTGCTAGAGCGCGGAGGTCAGCGTGAATTCGATGATCAGATAGGAGACTTTACCTACAGAGTACATTGGGAATCCTCGGCGCTGACAGCCTGGCTTACCGATAACGAGGGTGTCGAGGTGCCAACGACGATCGCTTATTGGTTTGCCTGGTATACCTTTCATCCCGATACGCAGGTGTATCGGGCTGAGTCAGCTGGACGCCAGAAAGATAATCAGTAACGGCGCTCGAAGAGCGAGGACAGCAACTACCCGGCCCCGGGGGCGCTGCAATAGCCCCCGGGAACCATCGGGATCAGGCAGCCTGGAACCGGATGGGTACGCGCTTTGGTCCGCAGACAAAGGCAGCGATCATTCGCGCCGGTTCACCGGACAGTTCAACCGACTTGAGCTTAGGAAAGAGTTCTTCCCAGAGGACGCGCATCTCCATCCGGGCCAGATGCTGGCCAAGACAGACATGAGCGCCGTAACCGAAGGCGACATGCTTTTTCTGGTCCCGGTCGACCGAGAACTCAAACGGGTTGTCGAACTTCTCTTCATCCCGGTTGCCCGAGGGGTAACACAGCATCAGCCAGTCGCCCTCAGAGATTTTCTGTCCCCTGATCTCAGTGTCCCCCATCGCAGTTCTCATGAAATGTTTCACGGGTGATTCCCAGCGAATGGACTCTTCGATCAGGTTGGGCAGCAGTGACATGTCGTTTCTGATGCGGTCGAAAAGGTCGGGGCGCTCCGCAAGCGTCCAGAGCGTGCCGGCAGTGGTGGCGGATGTCGTGTCGTGTCCGGCGGTCGCTGCGATGATGTAGTAACCCATGGCTTCACCGAAGCCAATTGGCTCGCCATCCACCTCGGCGTTAGCAATGACCGTCGCGAGATCCTCGCGCGGACTTTGGCGGCGATCCTCGGACATGGCGGTGAAATAGTTGATGAAGTCCATGAAGACCTCCCGCATGGACGCCATTCTTTCTTCCGGCGATTCGTAGGCTCTGCCCGCGCGGTTCAGGTCAGGATCATTCTGCCCGAACAGCTCCTGGGTGAGCTTCAACATCCGCGTTTCGTCTTCCTGGGGGACGCCAATTACTTCCATCACGACACGGAGGGGATAGAGGAAGGCTACATCCTTGGCAAAATCGCACTCGCCGTCGAAGGCCAGCATGTTGTCGACGAACTCCCTGGCGATTTCCCGAATTCGATCTTCCAGCTTGCGCAGATTCTGTGGCATGAACCAGCCCTGTGTCAGAATCCGGTGTTTGAAGTGATCCGGATTGTCCATGTGAACCAGGGTGCGAAAACCACCACCGCTGCTCGGATTCTGCTCGGCTGCAGCCAGTTGTGACTTCTTGACCAGCGTCGTTGGGCGCTCGCGGTTGTGGAACAGGTCGTTTTGTTTTTCGATGGCCTGGATATCGTCGAATTTGGTCACCACCCAGAAAGGATCGTAGTCGTCGGGTTCGGCAACTGCGAGCGGGGCTGTTCGCCGCAGTTCAGTAAATGCCCCATGTGACAGTTCCCAGTTGGCATAGGCCTCTGGATCGACAATGGTATTGGCAATGTCTTTCGAAATAGTCATAAAGCCCTCGGCTGGCCCAAAAGAAAGAACATAGTACTATTGTTTATCGTCAAAGTTCATTGAGGAAAGTCAATGTCGGAGAATTTCAAGACCTATCAGTGCCGAACCTGCGGTTTCATCTATGACGAGGCCGATGGCCTGCCAGATGAAGGGATTGCGCCGGGTACGCGCTGGGAGGATGTCTCGGATGACTTCGAGTGCCCGCTTTGTGGCACGCCGAAGGTGGACTTCGACATGGTAGAAATCTGATCAATCGTGCCTGGGTAGTGCCACACGCGAAAAAAAGACTGGGCACCTGACTTCTAAGGAGCGCGCATCATGAAGCTTGGACTCTCGCTGGGTTATTCAGGGCGTCAGATGACGCTGCCGATGGCGCGGGTGCTGCTGGCTGAGGAGCTCGGCTTTGATTCCGTCTGGACAGGGGAATCCTATGGCTCCGATGCCTGGTCGCCACTGGCTTTTATCGCAGCAAAAACGAGTCGCATACGTCTAGGCACCATGGTCCAGCAGATCGCCGGGCGGCCACCCGTCATGGCCGCCATGCAGGCCGCGACAATCGACGCGCTGGCGGGCGGAAACCGCGTGATTGTAGGTCTTGGCATGAGCGGTCCCCAGGTGGTTGAAGGGTGGTACGGTCAGCCCTGGGGCAGGCCATATTATCGGGTCAAGGACTATGTGGCGATCATGCGGAAGGTGTTTCGTCGTGAAGCGCCGGTATCGCACGATGGGCAGGAGTATCAGCTGCCTTATCTCGGCGAGGGTGCGACCGGATTCGGCAAACCCATCAAGTCGATCCTGCATATGAATCCCGATATCCCGATTTGGCTTGGCACGGGGACCGAGACCATGGTGAAGCTGACCGGCCGGATCGCCGATGGTTGGATACCATTACGGCCCTCTCCCGCCGGGCTCGATCGACCGAAACAATGGCTGGCGGAGGGCGCCAAAAAATCGGGCAGAGACCTTTCGGAACTGGATATTCAGTGTGTTGTTTCAGTTGAACTCACGAGGGACGTCAAGGCCGCAATCGATGCTCGCAAGCCCGGTGTTGCCTTGTACATTGGCGGTATGGGTGCCAAGGCCAAGAATTTCCACAAGGATCAGATGGTTGCCAGGGGTTATGGTGCAGAAGCAGATCGCATCCAGGAACTTTATATGTCTGGTCGCAAGGATGAAGCGACCGCTGCAGTGCCCGATGAATATGTCGACGACGCCAGCCTGCTGGGTGATGAGGCGCGGATCACGGCCCGTTATCGCCCGTGGGTGGACGCCGGTGCCACCGGCCTCAATGTGAATACCTCACAGGATGATGCGATGCGTCTGATGGCGAAGCTTGCCGTCGGGACCTAGATGACTATTACAGGAAAGAGTCTGTTTAGACTAATGCGACCTTATATAGTTGTTAGTTCTATTTTACTGACGATGACGGGATGTGCGGCCGGTGTGACGACGAAGATTGGGTCACAGGTAGAGCAGATGTGCGCCGCAACCGTTAACGACTATTTCATCGCAGTGGATGCGGCCGACGGTCAACGAACAGCCTCGCTCTTTACTGAGGACGCTGTGCTTGAACTGCCAAGTCGAACACTGAAAGGGCCGGTCGAGATTGACGAATATTTCTCAAACCCGGCACCGGGGCGAGTGTTGCGCCATCATCTCACCAGCCGTGACGTTCAGCGCGGGGCTGATGGCAGTGCCACCGGCAGTATCTATGTGTTAATGCACGTGTTGGCAGCGGCGACAGAGGAAAGCGAGGCGAGCACAGCACTGGTGAGCGGTGTTTATGACGACGATTACGTGATTCGGGATGGCCGCTGCCTGTTCCAACGAAGAAAGCTCGATGTTCTTATTGTCACGCGGGGATGAATTGCCGCAGGACGGCTATCGCAGTTCGAGACCGATCCCCCAGTGGCGGGTGCGGATGTGATAGGTGGACAGGTCATGGCCGTATTCGTTGGCGTAGTAAGCGCTGACGATGAACGTCTTGTACATCATGCCCAGTGTCAGCTTGCTGCTGACGTTCCCCAGCGCATCCGGTTCGCCGATACCGGTTCTTAGCTGCCCACGAAACAACCAGGCGACATTGCCGAGGAAACTGCTCGGCCGGAAATATTCGCCCATGATGCGGATACCGTCGTAATCCTCGAATTTCGGCATCTCGGTCAGCGTATCGTCCCAGAAGATCTCATCTTCGGTGGCAAAGTAATCTGGACGAATCTCCACCTGATACTGCCACCAGCCGGGACCGACAAGGCCCTCCGGGTTCTCTGTTTTCTGATACCGCAGCGAGACGTAGTTGGATGAGCGGCTGACTTCCGCGAGCCAGTAGGAGGGCGCGACCAGCGGATTTTCTCTCAACGTCTGGATTCTTGTCTCTTCATCGTCGCCCAGGGTCTGTCCGTTTGAGTAATGAAAGATGCCCAGCCTGAACCGGCGAGTCGGGTTGTCGCCGTCCCACTCGACGGCAAAGCCAGGGTTCTGGTGCTTGGAAACTACAGGCGACGAGTCATACCAGTCGGTATATCCCGGGGTGTTGTCGTGTTCGATCGCGTAAAAGTCATAGCCACCGTTGTAGATGCCGTACAGACGATCAGGATAGATATCGGCGCCGAAGACGTTGAGCTCGCGATCCTGAAACCAGTTTTCAATGAACGGGTATTTGATCGAGATGTAGAACTCGAAATGCGACTTCTCGCCCAGATCGCCTTTGGCGCCAGACACGCCAAAGAAATTCGGGTCGTCACTGGTCAGCCTTCTTGGCACGTTAACGCGTTCATTGTCCGCCAGTACCGTCGGCGCAATGAGGGTCAGAATGAGTGTGAAGATCCGTTTCATCGTTGAGTCGCTCCCTGTTAACGCCCCTTGACGAGCACGTCGGGCAGAAGTTCCAGATAGTTTGGCAGTTGCGCGAGCATTCTATCGACCCAGTCGCGCACAGCCTGGCCGGGTAGCAGGTCATCACCGGTTCCTCTGAGCCGTGGAACGATAATCTGTGGTAGGGCGGACAGGTCCGCCAGGGTTGGTACATCGCTGGCGTGTAGAAAAGGCCCGCCCTGAAGTTGCTCTTCAAATTCAATGGCCATCGTATCAATCAGTTCCCGGTTGCTGAGACTGAGGTCGGTCTGCTCGATGAGCCGCGCGATAAACGGCGCGCGATGGATGAAACGCAGGTGATTGATTCTGAACTTCAGGGACACGCCTCCCGGCACGGTTTGGTTGAGTGCGGAGGAGGCGGACCAGCGTTTTCGTGCGCGGGTAAAGAACGAATCACCATGTCCAAGCAGCACCCTGAATACCGTCGGGATGAGGCGATCGGTCACCCATTGATCGGACAGCAGCACGGTCTCCCGGTCGCCAGCCAGCAGGGGTCTTGTGTCGGGGTATTGTTCGTCCAGCCAGATACCGAGTTCGGAAGACTCGTTGCGACAGTCATCGCCGAGGCAGAGCACGGGCACGATGCGCCCGACCGGCAGCTGCTTCCCACGCGCGCCGGGTCTGATATAGATCGGTGTGAACGGCAGTTCCTTGTAGAGCAGGTAGCATCTGACCTTCAGCGCATACGGACTGAGCGCATGACTGTACAACTGCAGCTCATCTTCTTTCGTGGCCAACGCTAATCAATCCTTGCGATGTCGATACCCTGATAGTCTCGCATTGTTCCGCTGGTTGCGCGCGCGTGTGGCTGAATAGTCAGGTGTTGGTCTTTCTCGGGTCGAGCGCATCCCTGACGCCTTCACCGACGAAGATCAGTACGGTCAGTAGAATCCCGATCGCGAAGAAGGCGGTGAGCGCGAGCCAGGGCGAATGAAGGTTGGAGACTCCCTGTCGGATCAACCGGCCCAGTGAAGGTGATTCAACCGGCAGTCCAAAGCCGATGAAGTCGAGTGAGGTTAGCAGCACCACGGAGTTGGTCACAATGAAGGGAACCATGGTCAGTGCCGCGACGGCCGCGTTTGGCAGTACGTGTTTCACCATGATGACAACATTGCCGGCGCCGAGCGCCCTGGCCGCCCGGACGTAGTCGAAGTTGCGTGCCCGCAGAAACTCTGCACGGACGACGCCAACCAGTACCATCCAGCTAAACAACAGCAGCAGGCCGAACAGCCACATGGGCGAGGGTTCGATCATCCCGGAAAGTATGATCAGCAGGAACAGCACCGGCATGCCGGCCCAGATTTCGATGACCCGCTGGGTAATCAGATCCACCAACCCGCCAAAGTATCCCTGCAGTGCGCCGGCGGCGATGCCAATGATTGAACTGCAGACGGTCAGGCCCAGCCCAAACAGGATTGAGATGCGAAATCCGTACACGACCTGGGCGAAGACATCACGGCCCATGTCATCAGTGCCCAGCGGATGTCTTAATGATGGTGGTGCGGGCGCTGGTTCTTTCAGGAACCAGTCGATGGTGCTGTAGGAATAGCGAACCGGCGCCCACAGAATCCAGCCGCCCTGGCGCTCAATCATGTTCAGAAGAACCGGGTCGTCATATTGGGCTTCAACTTCGAACAGCTCGGATTCCAGTGTTTGTCCGTCAGCGAAGTCGAGTTCGGAGTAGGCAAACAGGAACGGAAAGTGAAAACCGTCCGTGTAGATCACCAGTGGTTTATTGTTGGCAACGATTTCAGCGCTCATGCTGACAATGAGCAGCGCGCAGAATATCCAGAGCGAAATCAGCGCCCGACGGTTTTTCTTGAACGCCTGCCAGCGCCGGGCACCGACCGTCTGCGGACTGACTGAACCCATCGGCTGATCGAGCCGGGGCGTTTCAAGGGGACTGGTAACGGCTTCTGACATCAGGTCTCCCTGGTTTCGAAGTCGATACGCGGATCGACCAGGACGTAGGTGAGATCGCCGATCAGGTGCATGACCAGACCGATCAGGGTGTAACAGAACAGGGTGCCAAACAGAATCGGATAGTCGCGGCTGATGGCAGCCTCGAAACCCAGCAGTCCGAGCCCCTGCAAACCAAAGATAATCTCGATCAGCAGTGCGCCGGTAAAGAGTACGTTCACCAGGGCGGCAGGCAACTGGGCAACGACAATTAACATGGCGTTCCGAAAGACGTGACCGTACAGCACCCGTCGCTCGGATATCCCCTTCGATCTTGCCGTTAGCACGAACTGCTTGTTGATCTCCTCGACGAACAGGTTCTTCGTCAACAGTGTGAGCGTCGCGAACCCGTGAATCACCATTGCGCAGATGGGCAGTGTGATGTGCCACAGGTAGTCCTTGATCTTGCCGAACGTCGACAGCTCGTCGAAATAGTCCGACGTCAGGCCTCGCAGCGGGAAGAAGTCCCAGTAGTTACCGCCGGCGAAAAGCACGATCAGCAGGATTGCGAACAGAAAAGAGGGTACGGCGTAGGCGGCAAGGATGACGCCGCTGGTCCACAGATCGAAGGGTGCGCCGTCGCGAACCGCTTTTGCAATGCCGAGGGGAATGGACACACCATAGGTGATCATCAGGGTCCAGAAACCGAGCGAGATAGACACGGGCAGTCGCTCCAGCACCAGACTCACGACTTCGCGGTCCTGGTAGTAACTGTCGCCAAAATCCAGCCGCAGGTAGTTCCACATCATTGACAGGAATCGTTCGTGAAGCGGTTTGTCGAAACCGAATTCCTTTTCCAGTTCCGCAATGAATTCAGGATCAAGGCCGCGTGACCCCTCGTAGCCGCCTGACTGGTTAATCTGCGCGGCTGATGCGCCGGTGTCACTGGCGCTGCCGCCGGGCATGCGTGAAGTCACGTTGGTGTCTTCGCCGGTCAGCTGGGCCATGATCTGTTCGACGGGCCCGCCAGGCGCGGTCTGAACGATGAGAAAGTTCAGCACCATGATGCCGAGCAGGGTCGGCAGAATCAGCAGCAGGCGTTTGGCGATGTAGTGAGCCACTAGTTACCTCTCGATCCGGAGCCGGGTGCCCTCGCTATGCGAGCGGCCCTGGCCTCGTCATACCACCAGGTATCGAAGACGCCCGAGTGGAACCGGGGCGACACCTCGGGGATACCAAACTTGTCCCAGTGCGCGTAACGATGTCCTGTCGCATAAAAACGAGGAATCACGTAAAAATTCCACAGCAACACGCGATCCAGTGCCCGGGTCGCGGCAATCAGTGCGTCGCGGGATTCTGCCTTGACGATCTTGTCGATCAGGTAGTCGACCGCCGGGTCCTGCACGCCGGCGCGATTCAATCCGTGCGTCTGTTCTGCCGCTTTTGATCCGAAGAACTGAACCAGCTCCTGACCGGGTACCAGCGCATAGGGCAATGCCGAAAACGTGATTTCGAAGTCGTAGGTCGCGAGACGGTTCAGGTACTGTGCGGATTCGACGGTGCGCGATGTGGCGCGCACGCCGATGCGCCGTAATGTTTCACTCACCGGCATGTAGGAGCGAATCCCCGCGTATCCCTGGGTAATGAAATCGAGAGTGAGTGGCTGGCCGGTTTCGCTGTCGACAAAGTCGCCGTCGCGCACCTCATAACCTGCTTCCTTGAGCAGCTGCGTTGCGCGGAGCAGGTTCTTTCTCGGAATACCGTAGGCCTCCTTGGGGGGCGGCACATAAGGCTCGGTAAATACCCGGGGCGGCACCTGATGCCGAATCGGTTCAAGGATTGCCAGTTCGGCTTCAGACGGCAGACCGCGCTGGGCCAGATCCGTTCCCACAAACACACTGTCGGAGCGTTCATAAAAATCGTAGAACAGTACTCTCGAGCTGAACCCGAAGTTGTAGCTGAGGGCTATCGCCTCGCGCACCCGGACATCCTGCAGCTTCGGAACACGCAGATTCATGATGATCCCGAGGGTCAGGCTGGGTGGTCGCTCGGTGCGGATCAGGTTTTTTCTGAACAGTCCTTGTTGGGCTGCCGGGAAATCGTATTCGACCGCCCAGCGTTTCGAGACGTTTTCATGTTTCGCGTCGACGACGCCGGCCTTGAGTGCTTCGTTTTCGGAATACTCGCTGGTGAAGTACTCGTAGCGGACGATGTCAAAGTTGTAACGCCCTTTCATCGCCGGGATATCGCGACCCCAGTAATCCTTGACCCGTTCGTAGGTGATTCTTCGGCCCGGGTCGACTTCTATGACGCGATAAGGACCACTACCAAGCGGCGGTTCGAGGGTGGTTTCTTCGAATGACCGCGTTTCCCAGTAATGTTTGGGAATGATGACAAGGTTCGCGACTGACTGGGCCGTCTTCGGTGAGTCGTCATTCTCGATATGGAACCTGATCTGGCGATCGCCTGTGATCTCGGCGTGAGTCACCTGCTGGAACTCCTGTTTCAGCAGTGGCGAACCGTGCTCCTTGATCTGCTCGAACGTAAACAGTACATCGTCCGCCAGTACCGGTTCGCCATCGTGCCATCTCGCCTCGGGACGAAGTCGAAACTCAACCCAACTGTAGTCGTCCGCGAGCCGTACCGCCTCGGCCAACACACCGTATTGTGTCGACGGTTCGTCCTGTGACAGATACATCAGGCGGTCGTTGGTCAGTACCTCCCGGGCATAAACCAGTCCCTGGGGTGGCCGGCCTTTTCTGATAAACGAATTGAGGCTGTCGAAGACGCCTGTCTCCGGCAGCACGATCATGCCGCCAGTGGGTGCGTTCGGATTGACGTAGTCGAAATGGGTAAAGCTGGCGTCGTAGAGTGTGTCGCCAAAATACGACAGCGCATGGCTCCACTCTGTCGCATGCAGCTTGGGCAGAAAGCACAGCATTAACCCGAGTAGCAGGATCCTGGCCGGGGTGAGAGTCATCCAAAGCGCGTAACGATCGAGTTCCACCGCATCATCATCGATACCCTATAGCCGGTCAACCGTACTGACAGTAACTGGCCAACAAGCAAGCTGACCGGGTTTTTTGGGGGTCAGTGATGTTGTGTCGGCTGGGCGCAGTAAACCGGCTACTGCGCCCAGCCGACATGGCGATGGCTACTTCACATCAAAACGGTCGAGGTTCATGACCTTGTCCCATGCGTTGACGAAATCCCTGACGAATTTCTTCTCCGCGCCGGATTCAGCATACACTTCGGCGATCGCTCGCAGTTCGGAGTTCGATCCGAACACCAGGTCGGCCCGGGTTGCAGTCCACTTCGCCTTGCCCGATTTGCGATCCCGGCCCTCGAACGTCTCCTGCTTTTTATCTGTTGCCTTCCATTCGGTTCCCATGTCCAGCAGGTTCACAAAGAAGTCGTTGGTCAATGTACCCGTCCGTTTCGTGAAGACGCCATGCTTGCTGCCGTCACTGTTGGCGCCGAGCACGCGCATGCCACCGACAAGCACGGTCATCTCCGGTGCGGTCAGCGTCAGCAGGTTCGCCTTATCGACCAGCAACGCTTCGGTCGACAGCGGATAGTCATCCTTATGAAAGTTGCGGAAGCCATCTGCGATGGGCTCCAGCACACTCATTGCGTCGGTATCGGTCTGCTCCTGTGTCGCATCGCCACGTCCAGGCGTGAACGGCACCTTGATCTTGTAGCCAGCCTTGCGCGCTGCCGCTTCCACACCCGCACAGCCGGCGAGCACGATCATGTCGGCCATCGAAATCTGCCTGGCGCCCGCAGACTTGTTGAAACCCGATCGGATCTTCTCGAGTGTGCGGAGAACTTTCGCCAGTTGCTTCGGGTTGTTCGCTGCCCAGTCCTTTTGTGGTGACAGTTGAATTCGTCCGCCGTTTGCACCGCCGCGCATGTCCGAACCCCGGAACGTGGATGCAGCTGCCCAGGCCGTGGCAACCAGATCCGAAACGGTGAGTCTGGTGGCCAGTATTTTTTCTTTCAGCGCCTTCACGTCTTTGCCGTTGGCCAGTTTGTGGGTGACCGGTGGAATCGGGTCCTGCCAGATCAGGTCTTGCTGCGGCGCCTCGGGACCTAGATAGCGCGACCTTGGGCCCATATCGCGGTGAGTCAGTTTGAACCAGGCCCGCGCGAACGCATCGGCGAATTCCTGTGGATTCTCATGGAAACGGCGAGAGATCTTCTCGTAGTCGGGATCAAACCGGAGCGCCAGGTCTGTCGTCAACATGGTCGGCTGATGCTTCTTGCTGGGATTGTGCGCATCGGGAATTGTTTTCGGCGCGTCCTTGGCGATCCACTGTTGCGCGCCGGCCGGACTCCTGGTCAGCTCGTAGTCGTACTCGAACAGGTTCTCGAAAAAGTTGTTGCTCCACAGTGTGGGCGTTTTGGTCCAGGTGACTTCCGGACCGCCGGTGATGGTGTCACCGGCTTTACCGCTACGATGTTTACTGAGCCAGCCGAGTCCCTGTGCCTCGATGGGCGCGGCTTCCGGTTCCGGACCGACCCTGGTTGTGCTGCCTGCACCGTGGGCCTTGCCAAAGGTATGACCACCGGCAATCAATGCTACTGTTTCCTCGTCGTTCATTGCCATGCGGGCAAAGGTCTCGCGGATGTCTTTGGCAGCAGCCAGCGGATCGGGATTGCCGTTGGGGCCTTCCGGGTTGACATAAATGAGGCCCATCTGGACCGCGGCAAGCGGATCTTCCAGATCGCGATCGCCCTGGTAGCGCTTGTCGTCCAGCCACTCGGCCTCGGCTCCCCAGTAGGTGTCTTCTTCCGGTTCCCAGACGTCGGTGCGACCACCGGCAAAACCGAAAGTCCGAAAACCCATGGTTTCGAGGGCCACATTACCGGCAAGGATCATCAGGTCGGCCCAGGAGATGTGCTTGCCGTACTTCTGCTTGATTGGCCACAACAGCCGGCGCGCCTTATCGAGATTGGCATTGTCGGGCCAGCTGTTGAGCGGTGCAAAGCGCTGCTGCCCGGTGCCACCGCCCCCGCGACCGTCACCGGTGCGGTAGGTGCCCGCGGCATGCCAGGCCATACGAATCATGAACGGGCCATAGTGGCCAAAGTCGGCCGGCCACCAGTCCTGGGAGTCGGTCATCAGATCCTTGAGGTCTTTCTTCAGCGCCCGGTAGTTGAGCGCGTTGAACGCCTCTGCATAATCGAAATCCTCGTCCATCGGGTCGGACTTCGAGGAATGCTGGCGAAGAATTCGCAGATTGAGCTGGTTCGGCCACCAGTCCTGGTTTGAGGTGCCCCTGTCGGTATGGCTCATGCTGCCTGCAAAGGGGCATTTGCTTTCGGTTTCCATTGGTCTCTGCTCCAGTGTGGGTACAGAGGCCAAGGTAGTCGCCGGAGAAGAATCGGTAAAATGAATTGTTTAGTTTATATTGATCTATTTTAACGATCATCTGTTGTGACGCTCCCGCGAGGTACACTCAGCTGCGGAGGGAATTGCGACCTGATGGCTGACTTGCAGATGACCTGGCCGCTTGAATTAGACTACGCGACTGGACTCTTTGGCATGAGTCACGCAAAGGGGGAGATTTTGATCAAGATACTGATTGGGGCGGGCTTGCTGGCCATCATCGGCGCTGGTGCCTGGTGGATACTGAGAGAACCGCCGCTGCAGCCGGGCGAACTCAGGGTAACCTACGAGCACGGAGAAAGCTGTCGCTGGCAGGACTGGACCTTCCGGATTCGCCGGCAGACGCCCAACACAACCGCCAGGGGCAACATGCTCATGGTTGCCGGCAATACCACCGAAACAAAAGACGACACCTCGCTAAGAGTCTATTCGCCCGCAGGGGAAAAACTATTTGTACAGCCGCATGCGCTCAGGGAGATGCGCTTCGTCAGCGTTCCATCCAGCCGGAATACGTCGAGCAACAATGTGATTTCCCTGGACCTGGTGACGGATGCGGAAACAATTCGGTTTACGCCGGTGGAATTGCCGAGGTTTTCCAGATCGAGGGTCATGGTCCCGGTGGCCTCGAGATTCTTTCCTGATCAGAGTGACGACTACATGACGTGGGGCAATGTTCGTCTCACCCTGGCGGGTGAGGTCGAACCAGACTGCAGCACAGACCGGGAAATCAGCCTGACAAGGCCCGGCCACAGCAACAACAGGACGCCCCGGCTGATCGAGTTTGGACACTGATCGCGATGGGGTACGTGCGGGTATCTTTGCTGGTTTGCTGTCTTGTCAGCCTTGCCGCGTCCGCCAGCCCGGAACAGCAGGCAAGGCGATGGCTTGCCCAGAGTGACGGACTAGTTGCTTCACTCAGTGCAAGTGGAGTCAGGGGCCAGTATCAGGCCGTACAACTGAAACTGCTTCGCTCGCTTGGCTACGCTGCCATCGGCGATGTGGAACAGACCCTGGCGAACATGCCCTTTACATCCGATGAGGATGACTGGCTGAGCGGTGGTGACGGCATGGTCCGACAACTGCTGATCGGCGATGCGCTGCGTTCAGTGCACGACACACTGTTCAGGTTGTTGCTGGCAAACGGAAATATCAGCGCGGTCCATGGATACCTGGTCAGGCTGAATCAGCAGCAAAAGACGCCGGATCTCTATGTGCAGATGGGGCGCATCGTCGGCACTGCTGGCAGTTCTGCGGCGTTCGGTGAATCTGAGCGGGCTCAGTTTCAGTTGGGGAACATCCTCAAGGCGCTGGACGAAAGCCGCGAAACGGATGCCGTTGGCATGATGAAGAAAATGGATGCGGCATTGCGCGCCAGCAGCGTTGATCAACTGGGCCAGTTGCTGTTGCTTGAAGGAGACTGGCAGAGCGCCAGTCAACTCTACGCCATTGACGCGAAAGTCGGGCCGGTCGATCCGCGACGGCTGACCAATGCCGCCATGCTGTCTGTTCGTTCTGGTTCATCGCAGATGCTGGAAGAGCTTGTGGCCCTGTTGGGTGACAGGGGTGATGAAGCGGCGAGGGCCCAGCTTGCACTGTCAGTCCTGCAGACTGATCCGGATTTTGCCCGGCGCCTTTTTGAACAGACTGAGGGCAAGCAGAACCGAACCTGGGAAACCGTTGCCCTGCAACTGAAAGCCGATGCCTGGCTGGCACAATATTATGCCGGCCTCAAAGACCCCTGGCGGCGTGCAGAACGTTTCTATCAGCTTGCGCTGCGCCAGTTTCGCGATGGAGATGTTGTGCCTTCAGGGGCCAACGTGCGGAGGGCCGCGGATGCCGCAGCGCTGATACAAAGTGCCTCCACCCAGGCACTCGCGTACCAGTTGCTCGCCCAGTATTTTGCCGCCACAGGCAATCCGGCCAGGGTCCGGGAAATGATCGACAGGATTGGCGGAGAAGTCAGTCTGGCACGTTACCGGGGCATTGCCATGAGCCAGCTCGTTATCGCCTGGTCCCATGCGGGTAATCCCGTCGAAGCGATGGCGGCCGCGGATGCCGTTGCCGATGTCTCGCAGCGGATTGATGCGCTGGTTACCAGCGCCGTTGTTTTCCATCCTGGCGACCCTGCCGACTACCAGAAGTTTGTGGGGGCAACACGTCGCGCCATCGGTGAGTTGTTGGAGCTGCATGCCAGATCCGAGGCATGGCGAAAGCTGGTCGAGATGCAACTGGCCGCGAGTGACTTCGCCGGAGCAACCGGCACGGCAAATCTGGCACCGACTCTGGAAGCGAAACCTGCGATCAACGCACTGGTCACACATCATCTTTCCCTGGGGAATTTCAAGACTGCGATCGAAACCGCGAAATTATTACCGGATGATTCACAGTGGTCCCGCCAGAAGGCCTTCAGTGACATCGTGAAAGCGGCGTCTGCCGCCGGCGAGATTGAAGTGGCGCGTGCCAGTCAGGAGGCGATCACGCAGATCCATATCCGGGATATCAGTCTGCCTCCGCTTGTCAGGGCGTTGATCATGGCCGGTCAGTTTGAAGCGGCCGAGGCGATCCTGGCGGGGGTCAGTCGGGAAGACACACGTGCAGAACTTTTTGCCCTGATTACCTATGAGTACGCGCGGCAACAGCGATTGCCATCGACGGAGTTGATGAATCATGCGCCGAATCGGTCAGACGCGTCTCTTTGCTGGGCTGTTGCTGCCGCTGTGCCCATCGATGTTCAGGCGATCGCCGCGTGGCTGGATCAACTGACGCAACCCGGCTGCAAGGCGTTTGCCAGGGTCGGTGCAGCCTACGCCAGTATCCGGCCGGGTGAGGCGGACTTCCTTTTCTCGTTGATCGATCCCACCCGAACCGGTGAACGCATGAGCAAAGCCATGCAGCGGCAGGCGGTGATGAATTCGCGTCGATAGACGCCCGAATTCGATCCTTTGTTGTGCGTTCCGTCTATCTGGCTACGCGCAGTTGTGGTACTGCTTTTTCGGTAACACCGTGTCCGGTTTCTACCTCTACATTTTGTTGCTATCAGAGATGAATAGATCATTATAATCATCACCGAAATGAAATTTGTGTAATAGGTGAGAGTGATGAGTGAGATGACGTCGGCGGTTTCACCGGATGTACCTGAAGTCCGGATGAAGACCAAGCTTGCATTTGGCATTGGATCGACCGCGGAGACGCTATCGCTATACAGCTATGCCGCGCTGGTCACGCTCTATTACAACCAGCTGCTCGGCATCGAGATCTGGATGGCGGGGCTGGCACCCACCATTGCGATTCTCGTCGATGCCATTTCCGATCCATTTATGGGCTCGTTCTCTGATCGTTTCCGCTCCAAAAGGTGGGGCAGGCGACACCCCTTCATGCTTGTGTCGCCGCCGCTGATAGCGATCGCGTTCTGGTGTATCTATAACCCGCCGGCGGGCTTCACGGAGATGCAGCTGTTTGCCTGGCTCACGTTCTGGGCGATCGCGCTTCGGACGTTCATGACCATCTATCACGTGCCGCACCTTGCCCTTGGCAGTGAACTTTCACCAGACTACCTCGGCCGCTCGAAGATCATGAGCTACAACAACTTCTTCGGCTGGCTTGGCGGCGCTGTGATATTCAAGCTGAATACGGTGATTTTTTTCGCCTCAAGTGCCCAGTTTGCCAACGGACTGCTGAACCCCGGGGCATACTTCTATTTTTCTACCTCAATCGCGTCCTTCATTCTGGTTGTGTTGTTCGCTTCGGCGTGGTTCACGCGGGATCGTATTCCCTATTTGCCGCAATCCATCGGCAGCACCGGGTTTAGTGCGCCAGACCTGGTGAGTGACCTCGTCAGGGCCTTCACCAATCATAATTATCTGTTCCTGATGTTTGCCTATCTGTCGCTCAGTCTCATGCTGGGTGTCCGCAGCGGTATCGGCACCTATATGGAGATCTATTACTGGGAGCTGTCATCTGAACGTATTGGCGATCTGCGTGTTTACCCGAGCATTCTTGGCTTTGTCCTGGGGTTTGTCTTTGCGGCCCGCTTTCATTCGATATTCGAGAAGCGTCACGTGATGTGGGTGATGGCTGTCCTGCTTTCGATATTCCCGGCCTTGCCTGTCATTCTTAGGCTAATGGGGCTGTTTCCGGACAATCACGCCCCCTCGCTGTTCATGTCATTGGCTGTCTGTGCAGCGCTGGGCTCGATACCAAGCAGCATCCTCAATATCAGCGTCATGTCGGCGCTGGGTGACGTGGCGGATGAGATCGATCTCAAACACAAGCTTCGTCAGGAGGGGATCCTGTATTCGGCGCGAACCTTTTTTGCGAAGCTCGATAGTTCCATCGGTCATGGTATTGCGACCTTCGCGATGTGGATGATTGCCTTCCCCAAGAATGCGATCCCCGGCGAGGTTGATCCGGACACGATCTGGTGGCTGGGGGTGATCGACTCGCCGATGACGATTCTGCCGGGATTGCTCGCTGCCTACTTCTATTCCAGGCACCGGATTGATCGTGCTGCCTATGAAAAGACGAGGGCCGCGCTGGACCTTCGGGAAGCTGGCTAACGCTCTGGCGCCGTCGTTGGGGGATTGCCAGTGGCCCGCTTCATCTCTTATAAATAGGCAGCCGCGAACTGCCTGGAATGATGTAATGACGGATCGGAACCCTGATCGTGCGATGAATGCGCCAAGGAACACTACTTGCAGCGACCCGAGTTGTTGCCCGCCTGAAGTTGTGCCGTTCCGGCGCGAGGCCCCCAAGGTTGGCCGCAACGATCCCTGTCCCTGCGACAGCGGTCGCAAATACAAGAAATGTTGTGGCGGCAAGGCCTAGGCTCTTTACTCAAACCAGCGCAACCGATATTTACAGCAAGTTATGTAATAATGTAACATTGCCGCCTCGTTCATTGGGCGTTCATATCGCGCCGGGCAATCAGGGAACTCGCTTTGATACTTGACCTGCACAATCATTCCATCAAGTCCGACGACGGTCGGGCGAAAGTAGAAAATTACTGCCAGTGGATCAGATCGAAAAATCTGCCCCTCGATGGAATCGTATTGACCGAACACCGCCAGTTTGACCCGACAGATTATTCACCCCTTACCAAGAAGTACGGGATCCTGATTCTGGAGGGGAGTGAAGTGGAAACCGAGTACGGTCATGTGCTTGTGTATGGCATCACACCACAACTCAAAAAGGCTTTTGACTTCTCCAGGATCGATCTGCCGCTTGCGATAGTTCTTGAGGCCTGTGAAAAACATGGTGCGGTTGCCGCTCCCGCCCATCCGGGACGACCCAAAGTCGGGATGTTCGCGCACACTGAAGAGTTGGGTATTCCGGATGGCATCAAGATCGTGGAAATCTACAACGGCGGCAGCCGCGATAGCGAAGATCAGATCGCCATCGACAATGCGAAAAAGCTCGGCTACCTGGGAATTGCCGGCAGTGACGCGCATATCGTCAGCCATATTGGACGTTGCGGCACTGAGTTCAATGCTGACATCAAAAACATGGACGAGTTGGTTGAGGCCCTGCGCGCAGGCGAGTTCAAGGCCATCAATTTCAAGGAAAAGGAAGCGGCCTGACGTACTTACTTCCTGGCGGAAAGGCCCATCAGCTGCGCGGGAGTCAGCCGCAATGCTGCCGCGACATCATTGAAGAATGTGACCTCAAGTTCGCTGACGTGTCCGTCGGCTTTAATCACGTCCGCCAGTGCCTCGATAACGCTGAGTCGATCCTGCCAGGTCAGTTTCCTTGCTGATGCGGTGAGATAGCTGCCTAGTGGTGCGCTTTCAAAGATTGCAGATTGGGCGGCGACTCGCACGTCAGCCGCAGAAAAGTCCTCGCCGGTCCTCGTCTTGAGCACTTCACGAACACACTCGACCTCAATGTTCTTGATATTGGTGTCTGCCGAGGTGGCCCGCGCCAACGTCATCAACATCACCTCTTGATGCAGTTGTGCCAGCTCTTCCCGCGATGGTTCCGAGCCACGGAAGATCTTGAGGACGCCTTCGAGATCAAAAATCGACATAATTATTTTCACAAGGTTTGTTGGTGGTTGCGGAAATCATTGCTGCTCGGTTGGCCTGGGGTTCGGCTTAGCTGTCCAGGCAGAACACCACGCGAATCTTTCCAGAGCCTTCGATTGCCGGAGAGCGATGGACGAGCCCGGTGCCGACGTTGGCAGGATCGCCTTTCAGGATGCCAACCCAGAAGAGCTTGAACCGGGAGGGCTCGCCGTAGCGAATGATCGATTCATTGGGGGCGCCTCGCATTTGCGCATCGCGATCGACCTGTGCCTCCGTCAGCCACTCCGTCCCCGGGCCCTGATATGTGCATATCATGCGCAGATTCGTACGATCCAGATGGAAGCGCTTGCAGTCGTTCTCATCGGTCGTCATGAGTCGAAATCGCATGGCGCGGCCTGCGCTGACTCGCCAGAAGCATCCCATCAGCCGCTGGAGATCAGCGCGAAGGTGTGAAAACTGCTGTGGGTCGAGGCGTTGCCGACGCATGAGCGCTGCAATATCGTCGCCGAACGACACCGGCGTCGTGGCGTACCTGAGATCCGGTAAGTCGGAGGCTTGGAGGATCTCTAGCTCCCTGGCGACAGCGTGCTGAATCGGTCGCCGCCAAAGGCTGAGTTCGACATCCGGATCGACGATCTGGGTCAGGATGTCGGATGAATCTCCTATCCGATGAGAGGATAACTGTCTGAGACTGCGTGTTGCTGTTTGCTGCATGGGTGGGTCAATGTCGCTTCGTGCTGGAAAACAATGGGTCTAATGACAGAAAGAGGCGGTGCTGCGCTTCGTGTGGCGACCGATGTACGACGCCCGGGAAGGTGCCGTCCCAGGTGCCGCCCTTGAGCAACGACCAGCTCCCTGTCTTGAGTTGCCTGATCGATGCGCCGTTCCGGATGGGGGGATTATCGTCGGTGCGATTCGCGAATTTTGTTCTGTCGACCTCATCACTGGCGATCCATTCCGTGCCCTGACCGCTGATGGTGACCAGCATTCGACAGGGCACCTGGTCCACATGAAAGCGCGGGCACATGGGGGTTCGTAACGTCGCAACGCGAACACCGACCCCGTCGCAATCCATCAACGTGTGCAAGACATCGGTTGCGAGGGCAATCTCCGCGCTCAGGGCTTTCAGTGAGCGGGAGTCGATGACACTCGACAGTTCACGTCGCGGTGCATCGTCGTCGTCAATAACCTGCTCCCACTGCGACGCGACGATTGTGCGCGACGAGGACAGGTTTGCCGCAAGCTGCGACAGGTCGGTCGACCCGGGACGCATGATACTCACCAGTTCCACGTCATCTGAGTAGATCTCTGCCAGGTCGCCCAGACGATCACTTGATATGTGACGCATCATGCCGTGTCACGCTCAGGTTCCTGGATCCATTGCGGGAAAGGATCGCTGAATTTTTTCCATTCATCAGGACCGGCGGCCAGTTCTTCGTCGGTAAGCAGACAGGCTTCAAGGCTCGCTCTTGCCCGTCCTTCGTCAAGTTTTTGGCCGATAAATACAAGCTCCTGGCGCCGGTCGCCAAAGGGGCCTTCGCATTTTTCTTCGATCGACGCCCGGTGTTCCGGATGTTCCGGCCATTGATCTTTGGGCATTGCTGACCAGAACAGCCCTGCGAACCCGTGATGCATGATGCCGCCTGCCTGAGACCAGGCGCCAGCCTGGTTGAATCGACTCGCCAGCCAGAAATAGCCCTTGGATCGAACCAGATTGCCAAAACGCCAACCACCGGCCAGGAACTGATAGAAACGATCCGGATGAAACGGCCGGCGGGCGCGGTAGACGAAGCTGCCGATACCATACTCCTCGGTTTCCGGTACGTGTTCACCTCGCATCTCTGCCAGCCAGCCTGGCGCTTCCGCTGCTTCCTGCATATCGAACCTGCCGGTACCGAGAATTGCCTTCGGTTCGATCCTGCCATGATCGGCAATCATGATTTCTGCGCCTGGATTCAGGCGTTTCAGCGTCGCAAGCAGCTCATCGACCTTCGACTTTTCAAGGAGGTCGGTTTTGGTGACAACGATGATGTTGCTGAATTCGACCTGGTCCATCAGCAGGTCGGCGACATTGCGTTCGTCTTCTTCGGCAATTTCCATACCATTTTCCTTGAGGCTCTCTGCTTCGGCCATGAGCTTCGGGAAATTAAAGGCGTCTACGACGGTGACCATTGTGTCAAGCTGAGCCACTGAGGACAGCGATCTGCCCTGTTCGTCTTCGAACGTGAAGGTTTCTGCGACTGGCAGCGGCTCCGACACACCCGTCGATTCGATAAGCAGGTAGTCGAATCGATTCTCGTCAGCGAGACGAGCGACTTCGATCAGTAGGTCTTCCCGCAAGGTGCAACAGATACAGCCGTTGGTCATTTCAACAAGCTTTTCATCAACGTGCTTAAGCGAGCCGTCTTCACGGAGCAGGTCGGCATCGATATTGACTTCGCCCATGTCGTTGACGATCACGGCGACGCGAAGTCCTTCACGATTGTTGAGGACGTGATTCATCAGCGTGGTTTTTCCGGCACCGAGAAATCCGGAGAGAACGGTGACAGGTAATGTCGTCATTGTGTTACTGGATTTTAGGATATTGGTGAATGTTATAACGTAACATAAAACGCGATCAGCGAAAATGCTGGCCGGTTTTAGTACCTGGGCCCTCTAGTGGGGCGCTAACCCGAGATCGATTCCCTCGATATCTGCGGGTGAGAGGAACCGGACATATCGAAGATGTACTCGGAAACCTGCCGGGTCGGTTCGGTGGGATAACATATTGTTGGCAGGATGTGCCCTAGTGGGCATCGGCATGCACGTGATTCTCGCTCTCGCCACCAGCGTTTAGCTCACGGATGAATGCGCGAGCTCCACGACGCAGGATTGCGTCGAGCAGCAACATGCACAACAACAGAACTGATATCGTGTTGATCAGATCCCACTCCTGGTGTTCCTTGCCAAGGAACAAGGGCTCGAAGTTCGGTAGTGCAAGATTTGCGAGATAGCCCAGAGTAACGGTAATCCCGAATGCCATCGCGCCGAACAGGATGGCAACGCGTTGACCGTGGAGTCTCTTGAGGACACCGAATGTCGTGATGTTGGTAGCTGGCCCAGTGAGCAAAAAAGCAAGCGCGGCGCCAGGTGATACTCCGCCCATGAGGAATATCGCCACGAGAGGCGTCGCACCTGAGGCACAGACGTACATCGGTAGACCCAACAACGCGAAAAAGGGGACCTCAAGACCAGCAGGAATCCAGTGCAGTCCACCATCCTGAAGCGTGGGGTTGATTGCTGCAGCGACGAGAATTCCGGCAACGATCCATGGAGCTGTGTGATCAACGATCTCGTTCATCGAATGTCTCACCCTGGACAACGAATCACTCAGGCTCCCGCGATCCGTCTTGACAGTTTCGCTGGGTTGCTGTTGAGGCTCGATGAGCCGGCCTATGAGTAAGCCGATCAGCAAGGCGACGATCGCTGCTGCGACAACCCGTGCCACGGTCATGGTGCCGCCCAACAGCGGCAACGACAGCAGAATGGCGTCGATACCAAGCTCGGGTGTGGCGACAAGGAAGGCCATGGCAGCAGTCGGTGGTACGCCCTTACGGATCAGGGCGTGATAGAGCGGAACGACCCCACAGGAACAGACGGGAATGGGTAGACCGACCGCGACACCTCGTAACGACTGCTGCAGCGGCGATCCCCTGGACATCCAGCGAACGTAAGATCCGGGCAGGAAAGTCGCGAAGATTGCGGCTGCAAGGTAAGCAATGACCAGCGCGGGAGCACTCTCCAGGATGAGGGTCGTCAGGCCGTCATAAAATTCCATCAGCCACGGTGAGGTCGTGATTGGATGTGACCACAGAAGATAGGCGACAAGTGCAACGCCAAAGAGGTTGCCGAGCCCTTCCCACCAGGCCTTTACGTTCAGTGTTTCATCAGTTTCCGAGGTCGATTTGATGCCATGAAGGACGACGTGAAGCAGCGTACCCGCGACGAACGCCTGGAACATGGCCATCCCTTCACTGCTCAGTAGGTCCAGTGCCGCAGGTGCCCATACATAGCCGACGATCGTGCCGACACCGACACACATTAATAGTGCTAGTGCCGCAGCGACGCCATAATGTGGTCTGACGAACCACCAGATTCCCAATCCGATAGGTATACGGTGCAGCGCGATGCCGATGGCGAGTGCGTGCCTGGTGTCATGATCATGGCTGTGGTCGTGGCCACCGGCAAGGGCGGCGCCGTCTGATACCACATGGAGCGCGAACGCCAGCACGCCCAGAAGGAGTGCGACGAAGTGTACGCGTTTGGCCGATTCGCGAAAGACACGCTCGGATAGACTCGGTAGGTAGATGCCAGCGACGAGAGCCACTAGTGTCCACCATCCGGCAGCCTCGATCACCGATGGCATGATCACGGCAACGACTAGCCCGCCAACGGCGACGAATATGAACCCATTCAGCAGGCGGTAGAGCCCATGGTTCCGTCGGAAAATCTCGTAGAGCGGCACTGCCACGAACAGGGCCAGAATGCTGATGACTAGTGTATACACGAGTACTCGCTGTCAGTGTGTTAAGGCATATGAGAAAACCGCAAGTAGGCCCAGCCCGTTCAGAGATGTCAACGTGGACCGGCGATCAGTTCCTTGCCGATTGCCGCAGCTTCTGCATTCGATCTTGAATCCTCTTGGTTTCTGGCTACTGCGGCGATGTGGAAAAACAGTCCCGCATAAATGGCGCGATGCAAATCAGGACTCAGCAGCGAAAGGTAGGCATCCTGTGTCGGTTCATTGGATTGCTGCAATGATTGCATGAAGCTAATCATGATTTCGCCGGTGAACCATTCGATACGGCCGGCTCGTTCGGCTCGGTGAGACTCCGGTGCGAGGTACTCAATGATCGGCAGATTGTCCGAATTTACCAGGCTATTTGCGATCCATGCTGACGAGGAGTCTAGCGTCCCGAGGTAGTAGGAGATCAGCGGTATCTGTTCGGAGGTACCCTGTCTAAAGCTGTCCAAATCAGATTCTGACCGCTTCACCAGATCAGTTTCGGGGGACAATGGGGCTGTGTTCTGATGTCCAACCATGGCCAGGATCGGTTGGTTTGAATAGAAGTCACCACGCCATAGGCTAACTCTTGGAAATACCTGGGTCATGGTGTTGGCGATGATCTTGAGCTCCCGTTCGCTGATTTGGTAAAGCGGTATCCACTGCACGAATAAACCATCAGGATTCAATCGTTCCCGAGTACGTTCAAAGTGCTCCTGGGTGTAGAGCAATGCCACACCGGCGCGCCAGGGGATGAAGAGGTCGGCGATGATCAGGTCGAACGAATCTCGTGTACCGGCAAGATAGTTCCGTCCGTCCTCATGAATCACTTCCACCGACGGGTGTTGGTGGAGGTTGTTATTGAACTCACTAAAGTACTCCGCAGACGCCTGAATGACTTCCGCTGACAGTTCAGCAACCGTCGCTCGTTCAATGGGATAGTTGAGCACGGTGCCGGCGGTGATGCCTGAGCCCATCCCCAGGAAGAACACTGACCTTGGATCAGGATGCAGATGCATGGGCAGGTGGGTCTGAATCTGTTCCATTCGCAGCGCAGCTGAACCGCCCAGCGCATACCAGTTGTTCAATTTGATACGACGGCTGTCGTCCTTCTCGACGACAGCCACGGTGCCGTCTGCTCCCTCCCAGAGCGCGAGCAGCCTTTCTGATTTGTTGATTCTCACCGTTGGCAGGTTTGTTGGATTTGCGAATAGCAGCAGAAGCCCCAACGTTGCAACAGTGGCAAGTCGCGCACGCATGCTTTCAAACAAGACCAGAGGTACGGCCAGATAGACGAGTCCAACCAACAAGACGCTGTTCCAGAGTCCGATCAGCGGTAGCAGCAGGAAACTGGCCATCAGGGGACCAACCACAGCGCCAGCCGTATTCCATCCATTCAACCTGCCCAGGGTCGTGCCGGGCGCTTCTTCGAGGTGTTCTGCATAGCGGTAGAGATAGGGCAACACCATGCCCATCAACAGTGTTGGAATCCCAACGATCACACTGGCAGTCAACAACACCTGGAACAGATAGCTTCCCAGTTCATCCTGATTGCCGAGATAGGACAGACCGTTGGTCCAGGTGACAAAAAGGAAGGGGGTAGTCAGGCAAGCGATACCGGCTAAAGCCATCAACGTCAGAAGCGTGAACAGGTTGGCAGGAACACGTTCGATGATCAGACGCACCAGGAGTGCGCCCAGGGCAAGAGCGGACAGGAACGTCACTAACACGGTGGAAAACGTGTAGGTGGAATTCTGCAGTACCTGGACAAACATGCGAATCCACAGCACCTGCATGGCCAGGCTGAGAAAGCCGGAGAGTAACGCAACAAATTCCAGGAACTCGAAACGACCGAGCGGCTGAGTGCGTGCAAGTGTCCATTGTTCAGTCACATTGCGGCTTGATGGTTTGCTTTCGCCGGAGGCCAACGCCCAGGCTGCGAGACCCAATGTGAAGGAAGTGAGCAGCGCTAAACCATAGGTCAGGTTGATGCCGAACAAGCGAGGCAGGAAGAACCCGGCTGCCACCGCCCCAAGGACTGCGCCAAGTGTGTTGATGCCATACAAGGTACCGGCCCAGCGCCCCAGTTGCTGACGATCCTGAATCAGGTATTCGCCCATCACAGGCAAGGTGCCGCCCATTAAGAAACTGGCCGGGCAGATCAGCAGCATCGAAAGCAGGATCTTTACCAATGCGAACATAAATCCGGTGCCGGCAAATGCATCGAATACGTCGCTGTATATCAGAAAGTAGACCTGGAAGAGAAAGAAAAAGAAGAGACCTGCGAGGACGATGCCGAATTCCAGGAGGGCGTAGGTCTTAAGAGGGTCTCTGAGCTGTGCGGCGCGCTGTCCCCAGTAGTAGGACCCTGCCGCAATCCCAATAAAAAACGCGGCAGTGGTGACTGCCGCGCTTTGTGAGGTGCTGCCCAATAGCTGGGCCAGCTGCCTCATCCAGAGGATTTCGTAAATCAGCCCGGCGGTGCCGGAAGCGAAGAAAACCCCTAGGATGAGACCTGTTTTTAACCGGGAATCACTAGTACTCAAACCTCAGACCTAGGGTGAAGGAGCGGCCAGGTTCCGGTGCAAAGTTCTTCAGGAAAGAATTATGCGTACGAATTTCTTCGTCCAGCAAATTATCCCCGCGAACAAACAGTTTCAGTTCACTGTCATTGCCCAAGCCAAGGTGGTAGTCGGCATACAGCGAGAGATTGGTGTAGCCATCGGTAGATAGCTCCAACTCCCCGGTATCGTCCTGATCACCGACACTGGTGACGTGAACGTGTGCACTCCACACAGGGGCAAAGTAGCTCAACTCGGCACCTATCTTGCCTGCTGGTATGCGGGGTACATTACCACCCGCGTCGAAGTCGGCGTCTACCATGTCGCCAAACAATCTCAGGTTGAGTGTGCCATCGTCATTATTCACCAGGTCGAAAGAGACTTCCGCCTCAATCCCTCTGAACTCGGCGTCCCTGGCAAGCCAGTTCGCGATCTGGGTCCCTTCATGCTCTTCTCCGGCCAGATCCAGGAAGATGTAGTTATCAATGTGATTGACATAGGCGTTGACTTGACCTGTCACTGCACCACTGTGCAGTCGATAGCCGACTTCAAAATTGTTGGCTGTTTCGTCGTCCAGATTAGGATCGCCGATTTCCAACAGGCCAGTGGAGGCATGGGTCACCAGATCGTCGTCATCGGCGAATCTTGCGCAGGTCGAAGCTGAAATGTTAGAAAACAGCTCTTCGACGCCTGGGGTTCGCTGCGAACGGGAATACCCGACGACAATGTTGGAGTTCGTGTTCAGGTCATACAGCACGCTACCACTCAGGCTGTTTGAGCTGCCATCGTATTCACAGGGTCCATTCGGATCGATGGTGGTGTCTTCAAGGCGAACGCCAAGCTCAGTGGTCAGATTGCCCTGCTCATAACGCTCGACAGCGAACAACGCCCGTGAAGTGATATCCGATCTGGGAATAAAAGCTTCGGCGCCTGTGGCTGCAAATTCGGTATCTGAAATCTGAAGTCCCCAGACACCGGACCAGTTCCCCATGGGTCTGTGAGTCAGTGTAAAGCGACCTTCAGTGCCCTCGTTGGTGAACAAGGTGCCGACTTCAGCGTCACCGTCTTCAGAGAACTCTATTTCACTATGTTCGTAGTCGGTGAAGCCCAATGAGCCGCGGATGGATTGAATCCAGCCGTCCGCAAAGTCCAGACCTGCGCGCAGGTCGTAGCGGCGGCTTTCCATATCGAGGCGAACGAATTCTACCTCTTCATGACCTTCTTCCTCCTCATCATGGCCTTCATCCTCGTCATGATGCTCATCGTCTTCGTCGTGATGACCTTCTTCTTCATGATGTCCATGCGCGCCAGGTGGCAGGCCGTAGTTGCTGTTGATTTCGTTGACAGAGAAACCGACGAAGCCTCGCTCACCAACAAAGGAGAAACCGGCCGTGACACCGTCAGACTCAGCATCGGAGTTTCCGATGAAGCCATTGGTGTTTTCGAACTCTTCTTCATCGTGGCCTTCTTCTTCGTCGTGATGGTCATCGTCTTCATCATGATGACCTTCTTCCTCAAGATGCTCGGCGACCAGTTCTTCCAGCTCTTCTACAGCCACTTCATCGATTGCGAATCCCTTGATCTCAACGTTGTCGTTGTCTCTGCGAAATGCGTCCAGATGAAAGGCAAGATTGCCCGCTGCTGCATTCAGCTTAACAATGGTCTTGTTTTCGGAATTGACTGTATTGTGGGTCTGTTGAACTGTGAACTCTGTCTGTTCGACGAGTCTTTCCGGCACGCGACCGTCAATGACGTTAACCACGCCACCTATCGCGCCGCTACCGTAGAGCAGCGTAGACGGTCCACGTATCACTTCAATTCTTTCGGCAAGGATTGCTTCGACAGCATTCGCATGGTCAGGGCTGACTGCGGCAACGTCGGTAACGCCCACACCATTGGCCAAGGCCATGACACGTCTGCCGGTTTGACCGCGAATCACTGGCTGGCCAACGCCAGGTCCGAAAGAGGCGCTGTTGACGCCTATCTCATTCTTGAGCGTTTCACCCAGGGTGTTGGCTGCCTTCTCCAAGAGCTCTTCACCCGATACGACGGTGATCGGCAAGACGGTCTCTGCTTCACGATCCAAAAACGGTGCAGTGACGACAACTTCTTCGTAGTCATAGCCGTCATGCGCATCGCTTTCAGCGAAGCTTGCGCTGCTTAGACCAAGCAGCAACAAAAGGGGAATCAAACGGTTTGTATTGGTTTTCACGACCAACTCCACGTACTCCGGAAATGGGAACCGCATGTTATAACATAACAGATGAGTACGCGACAGGATTCGCAGTCAGTCAGTCGTCTGATGTATGGGGCCAAATCTCAGAGGCCTGGGCATTGATACGTCCCAGGCGAGAAGAATCAGAAAGAGCCCGCAATAGGTAGTGCTATTCGGCGTTGCTGGTGCTACTTCCGCCGGCTTATTCTTCGATCCCGTGCTCTCTCAGGAAAGTCCGGATCTCACGATAAAAGCCTTTCATCTGGTCGACACTGAATCCGCCGTGACCACCACCTTCGACGGTGATGAACTGGTTCGGTACACCTGCTTCGTCCAGCGCCTTGTGTAAACGCACTGCATGGGAATAGGGAACGATCGCGTCCTGATCTCCGTGCACAGTGAAGATCGGCGGCAGGTCAGCGCGCACATAATTGATCGGAGAGACGCGACGGGCAGTCTCTACTCGATCAAGAGAGCTACCCAGCCAGGCATCGGCGAAAGGTCCCGAGGCGCCGCTAAACCCAATCAGGTCTTCTACATCGGTGATGCCATACCAGTTAATGATTGCCGCTACTTTGAGTTCTTCACTGGAACTTGAACCGGAATACCATACGTAGTCGCGGTTACCGGGGCAGACATGATCCAGTCCGGCTTCTTTCGTTAACATACCGACAATCAGTGCAAGGTGTCCCCCGGCCGAGCCACCCGCCAGTATGATCCGGTCGGTATCGAAGCCGTACTCCTCGGCGTTGCGGTAAACCCATCTTAAGGCGCAACGGGTATCTTCAACGGCGGCGGGCGCGAGGGCCTGACCCGCCAGCCGATACTCGACGTTGACCACCGTCCAACCCATCTGAAGATAAGGAAGCAGGTTCAGCACGGACCTTTCTTTTCTTCCGCCGGTCCAGCCGCCTCCGTGGTAGTAAACCAGGGTCTTATTTGCGCCGGACGAATTTCTTGGCAGATACAGGTCCAGCTTCAGGTCGACACCTCCTGCCGTAAAATAGGTGATGTCCGGCAATGCCTGATAGCTCCTTGCCAGTTCGACGATGGCATCTTCCAACATATCCTGTGCATGAGCTGAATGTGTCAGTGGCCCAAATCCTCCTGCCACCAACGCCAACACCAGCACACCTCTAGCGATCAGAGTCATTTGCTTCCACCCTCGACATAATCTGTTTAAGCGTGCATGAGAATATATGACGATTCGTCTGATCCTGCATTGTTGTTGTGGTTGCCGATGTCCCGGAAGCTGGTGAGTCAGGAGCTAGCTGCTGCAGATAGCGACGAGATTGGTCTTTGCTAGGGTCGCTGGTTGTGCAGATGATCAGTCAGCATACTCTGGCTGAGTCGACGCCGTAGCGGTTTTTAAAGCTGGTTTTCGGTGTCGTCGGAGACCAGTGTATTGTCACGCGCGACCCTTCCCCGTGAGTGGCTTTCCAGCGTCACGAGACGTGGAATAGGAAGATTCCCGTGGTATAACATCCAAGGCGGTGACGAGACACTTGTTGGTTGCTTGGTGGATATGACTGGCGCAGGTGTGTCTCGAGACTTTGGATCCGGTATGTTTCGCCACGGCGATGATATCAGTCCGGGTAGCTATCGATATATCATCCAATCAGCGAACAGGACATTGACACCATGAATGATCGCTTGAAACTCTTCTTTGAAGAGCAGTTGTTACCCGCAGAAAATGCAGATGCATACACACGTGCAGTGGGCATACAGTACGCGACCGCAGCATTGCTGATTGAGGTCGCCAAGGCCGACAACGACCAGGATGAACTCGAGCGTGCTGTGATCAATGCCATGTTGCGCGACACTTTCGATCTGTCAGACGAGATGCTGGAACAGATTCTTGAACTTGCTGATGACGCTACGTCGGATACCACCGATGTCTACCAGTTCACGACAATGGTCAACGATCACTATGACTACGATAACAAGCTGAAACTGGTCGAATACCTTTGGATGGTCGCCTTTGCGGACGGCAGACTGGATCACTATGAAGAACAGTTTGTCAGCAAGGTTGCCGGTCTCCTGCATGTCGCAGAAGATGACCTCACCCAAGCGAAACTGACGGCGCAAGAGAATGTGACCTGAGAGGCATGGACGCGGAAAGGTGGCTTGATTGTTCGCCTTTCTCGCCATCATTGTAAACGCCATCTTGCGGAACAGATTCACTATTCACTTGCCTCCTGCTTGTAACCTCTTTCCATGTATTGGATTCATCTTGATATGGGTCAACGCATGGGCGCCAACGCATGTGATCGAATCATAGACGGTCTGATTGCATATCAATCAGCTATCTTGTAACTACTGTCTGCATACAGACTGCATACAGAGGTGCTCTCTTGATTAGAAGAACCTTTCTGCTCGAATTGGCATTGTTGGTGTTCTGCCTCTTGTCACCGCAGGAACGAGTTGAGGCGGCCGAGTTTTTTACCGGCGTCGAGGTGCACATTGGTAGTGATGATGTCATTGATGCGGATGTCTACGCGATTGGTGGACAAGTCCTTGTCGATGGCACGATCAATGGTGATCTGGTGGCGGCCAGTGAGGGTGTCCTGATCAACGGCACGGTCAATGGCGATCTGATCGTTGCTGCAAGATCAATCAGAGTAAACGGAGCCGTACAAGACGATATCCGAGCGGCAGGTGCGGAGCTGCAATTCCGGTCGACGATTGGTGGAGACCTCATTGTGGCCGGTGATCAGATTGACGTCGTTGCCGGCTCAGTGGTTGGCGAAGATCTTGTCGTTGGTGCTAATACTCTGACTGTCGGTGGCGAGGTCCAAGGTAATGTCGATCTCAATGCGGTCGAGGTATCAATTACGGGTAGGGTGCAGGGCAATGTCAATGCTGATGTCGAAGAGCGCCTTGTGCTCAACCCGGAATCCAGAATCGAAGGGGCGTTGAATTACACCAGCCAGATTGATGTCACCCTTGAACCCGGTGCCGAAGTAGGTGGTGAAGTAACAAGATTCGTCCCGATGGTTGAGATATTTGGTAGTGAATATCCGGTTTCGATGCTGATTCAGTTTGTCGCCAGTGTCATTTCGCAAGTGAAATGGTTTATCGGTACATTGCTTGTCGGTTTGATTCTCATCTGGTTGTTTCCCAACACCATGCAACAGGTAGTGACCACGCTTTCAGTGTCACCATGGAAAAGCATGGTGATGGGTGTTCTCGTGTTTCCTTTAGCGGCAATCCTGCTCTTGCTGACCATGATTGTTGTTCTGTCCATTATCGGATTTGCCGGGTTCCCCATTATTGCGATGCCCGCATTGGTGTACGCGATGCTGTTGCTGCTGGCTAAACCTGCTATCGCAATGGTGATCGGTGACTACGTCGTGAATCGCGTCACTCAAGGAGAAGGCTCCGCTCTGACAGGTGCACTGGCGACTGGGGCAGCGATTCTGGCTGTCATTGGATTGATTCCTTACCTTGACAGGATAGTAGGATGGTTCACATTGTTAGCTGGGCTCGGTATGTGGGTGCTCTTCGGCTTTCGCAGCTATGGTGAAGCCAGAGCGGCACAGAATGTCTAGGTTAATTGAGTGGTTATTGAGATGCGCCCCCTGTCATTGCGGTAAAAACTGAACGTCGGAGATTGTGGTGGCGACTCTATTTTACGGAAACTTTATGTAGTCCTGTTTGAAAATCCACATCATTAGTTCTTCCTATCCTCTTGGCTGTGGTCTGCGTACGTGGTTGATTGTGTCTAAAGCAAATCAGCGCATGGCGAAGATCGGTGTCATATCGACTTGGGTGGAACGGGTAATTTTATGAATAGTTTTGAATTTATAACGGCACGTAGATTCGTCTGCGAGCCTGGGGCGGTCGATCGTCTTTCGACATTCTGTGAGGAAACGGGGATTCGTCGGCCGATGCTGGTAACCGACCCGGGTATCGCCGCGACGGGCATGATCGATCCCGTTGTTACCACGCTGAACGAGGCCAGATTACGGCCGCGAGTCTACAGTGATGTCCAGGCTGACCCGCCAGAGGCATTGGTCCTGGCGGCTGTTGAAGCAGCGCGTGTTGCTGAGGTCGATGGCGTGATTGGCTTTGGCGGTGGCAGTTCTATGGATGTGGCCAAACTGATTGCGGTCATGGCGAACTCGGAGCAACCGATTGCGGACATGTACGGCATCGGTAAGGTACATGGTGAGCGGTTGCCATTGATCCAGATACCCACCACAGCGGGAACTGGTTCGGAAGTCACCGCCACATCGATTATCACGACCGGCGAAACCACGAAAGCCGGGATTATCTCGCCCCAGTTACTACCAGATCTAGCCCTGCTCGATGCGCGCCTCACGCTGGGCTTGCCACCGGCGGTGACCGCTGCGACTGGTATCGATGCCATGGTGCATGCAATTGAAGCCTACACCAGCAAGGTTCGCAAAAACCTCTACTCTGATGTGTTGGCGCGTCAGGCCCTGCAGCTCATGTCGACCAATATTGTCGAAGCGGTGCGAGATGGCAGTAACGAAAGCGCGCGCGAAGCCATGCTCCTGGGTGCGATGATGGCGGGGCAGGCCTTTGCCAATGCGCCAGTCGCTGCGGTGCATGCGCTGGCGTATCCGTTGGGCGGGCACTATCACATTCCTCACGGTCTGAGTAACTCGCTCGTGCTGCCGCATGTGTTACGTTTTAATGCGAACAGTGCAGCAGCCCTTTATGCGGAACTGGGTCCTTGTGTGGGCACCAATGCAGACTGCGGTGCCTTTGTGGCGGCGATGGACAGCCTGATTGATCAGGTTGCACTGCCCAAGACCCTCAGAGAGATGAATGTAGCGGAGACTGATCTGCCCATGCTGGCAGATGACGCCATGTTGCAAACACGCCTTTTGGTGAACAACCCGCGTGAAGTCACGCGGGATGATGCGCTGCAAATTTACCGCGCCGCCTACTAATATCAGTTGGTACCAGTTTGTGTGCGCTGGTTCGTGTGTGGTCGTGTGCCGGCATCACGCAAGGGCGGCCTTGGATGGATGCAAGATGCCGGCAAGCAGTTCGACCGAATCTACAAGTCTTGGCCCCGGTCGACTGAAATAGCTGTTTCCATCCAGTACATGAACGTTACCGTGTCGATGCGAGCGTAGCTGATTGAAATCCAGCCATTGTTTTAACCGCTCCAGTTCCTTGCGTGATCGTTCTTCATCGAACCCGCACAGGGCAACGATCAAGACATCGGGGTCCGCCTCAAGCAGCGTTTCATCAGAAATTGTGGTTGATGGCTGATGAAGATTGCCGAAGCAGTCGATGCCGCCAGCAATATGAATCAGCTCAGGTGTCCAGTGACCTCCGTTAAACAGCGGGTCCGTCCATTCCAGAAAACCGACGCGAGGTTTTTCATTGTCTTTCAGTCGTTTGGTTTTCTGGTGCACGCGCTCAACTCTTGCTTCCAGAGCGGATCGGTAGGCAGAAGCGCGGTCAGGTACGCCAGAGGCGCGACCCACCAGTTCGATGGTATCGAGCACTTCTCCCAGAGTCATCGGTTCAAGATTGATGAGCTGTGGCAAACCTGGTGGTCGTCCAAGGACAGCATTGACTTCCTGTTCCGAGACCGCGCACACATCACACAACGCCTGGGTTACGATCAGCTCGGGAGCGAGCCGTTGCATAAGTTCTTCGTCGAGCGAATAAAGCGCCTGATTTGTCTGCAGGTGTTCGCGTACGGCAGCGTAAATTTGTCGGGCGTTTAACTCTTGGTTAATGACGGACCTTGTGACATGTGGCAACTGCTCAATGCCTGTTGGGTAATAACAAGCGAATAATCGTTGCCGGATTCATTCCCGTCCTGAGAGTAACTGATGACACTTCAAACGTTAATAAGCGCAGTCGAAACGCCGCCCTCAGAAACCTCTATTGTTCGTACCTGAGGTCGAAACTCTTCAAGCGTAAACTTCTCAATCTCTAAATTGATTTGAAAAGCCGGTGAAGGGGTCAGGTGGAGTTCAAACCCTTCGCACAGCACATCTGCTGAATTGTGATAGTGACCGCAGAACACGTGTTCAATGACTGAATTACCGATCGATCGAGCGGCCTCGCTATGATTCAGGAGCGGCTGATTTTTCGTCATGAATCCAGCGCCAATAAGGTGTGGAGGGTGGTGCATGAACAACAGACAGGGCGAATCTGATTCAATGGTCTGAAGACGCTCCATGTCTTCTGCCGCCATTAGATCCGGAGAAGTATCGAGAAACACGATTGAACAGTCGACGTAATCAGCTCGCCATGGCCATTCTCCGAAAATCCGTTCGATCATCTTTGGATCATCGTGATTTCCAGGAATTACGACAACTGGCAGATCGGGCAGAATCTTGCGCAGCCAGAGACAACCTGATTCACATCTGTCGTGCATTGTAAGATCGCCAGAGACAACCAGCAGATCCGGTTCGTTCTCCGTTGTGAACCGAAGTTGCCGCAGTACATTTTCGCGCACCTGCGCGTACTGTTCGTGGGTCACGTCTTCATCCGGGATGTGAAGATCTGTGATCTGGTGAATCCTCATTCGCCTGATTTGATACGATATAACGTAACTAAACTCTACACGAGGCTGCTGACCTGTTCCATGTGGTTCAGCAAAGGCTTCTGGCAATATGACGCCCAGGCCTGCACCAGGCGATTATGAGGGTGGTCACTTTCAAAAACGGGCAATAGCGAATGGCGTATCAAACAGGCCGCGACACCTGCCCCATTTGCAGCGCCGCAGTATATCCGCCATCAACCAGGAGATTCACACCGTTAACGTAACTTGCCAGATCAGATCCCAGAAACAACAACGCACTGGCTTGGTCTTCCGCAGTTGCGACCCGACCTGCGCCCGTTTCGATAGCCCAGTCGATTATCTTATCGGACATGGTTTCTCTAAACGCCGGTAGCAGAGGTGTATCAACGGGCGAAGGGCAGACGCTGTTAATTCTCAGGCCATGCTCTGTTGCCTTCTTCGCCGTCAGCATGGTGTAGACCTGCACGCTCTCTTTGGAAAAGAAGTATCCATCGGCAACCAGTTCAGCATGATCAGCCACCCAGGAAACGCCTTCATCCCAGCTATCGATAGCAAGCAGCGCGGTAATTTCTGTGACATGTTCTGCCCAGCGATTTCCAGCGACAGAGGCTGTGTTAACGATGGCGCCGCCTGATTTCATTTTTGGCAGCAGGCGTTCGGTCAGACGTTTTAGTCCTAATGTATTAACACGCATGACAACATCGGCGGGTAAAGTTGCGGCAACTCCGGCATTGTTGAAAAGCACGTCTACGGGCGCTTGATCGTCGGCGGTTATCTCAGAGATCGCAGCGTCAATGGACACGGGGTTACCCATGTCAGTCTCGATGAACTTGTCGACATTGGCTTCTGGCTCTTTGATATCAAGGACCACGATCTGATCAGCGCCAGCGTCTTTGAGCAATTCAACCAGTGATGCCCCGATACCAGAATAGGCGCCGGTAACGACAACTCGCTTTCCTTCGTAACTGATCAACGGTCGTGGTGCCATCGTTTCTTCCTCTGTTGCTGGTCGGGTTTGCGGCTCAGACTACCCGCAATCCGGGGGATTGCAATATTTGCAAATATGCGCAAATATACATTAATGAATTCGGTGCAGACCCAACAGATCGCAGACTTTTTGAAAGCCCTTGGTGAGTTCAACCGGTTGTCTTTGGTTTATGAACTGTGTCGATGCCAGGACCCGCAAAACGCCATGTGTTTATGCGACTGCTGCAGTGTTGATGCTTCGGTTGTTTCACGCCATCTGAAAATTCTTGCGGAGCAAGGCGTTGTGACTTCTGAAAAGAAGGGACGTGAAAAAACCTACACGCTCAATCGAGCGGAAGTCGCCAGGCAGCTCAGGGCTCTCGCTGATGACATTGAAGATAAAGTTTAATCAATGGAGAACATCATGACCGATAACAAGTGTACTTGTGATAAGCGTGATCTTAGCTGCTGTAAGGCCAAGTCTTGTGAGTGTTGTAAAAAAAGCTGTTGCTGCTAGCAGCACACTCGCAGTAAGGCCAGTTACTGGTGTGGACTGTAAGGTAGTGAAGAGTGGTGCAGGATGATACGGAGTTTTCCCGCGTCGTCTTTTTTATAACCCCAGCTCTTGTCAACGGTGATTACACCACCGTCCTTGTCCGTAAAGCTAACAACTCCCATCCATAGTGCTATATCTGTTTGAATTAAGCTGGCGGCAGTCCTTGAATCCACTTTCCGCCAGCTCTTGAGGCCAAAGCCCTTATCCTGTGGATAGTTGTTGTTATGACCGACAAAATACGAAAGAGCGCCTTCGCGAGTTGGACGGAAAGTCTGCTCACCGCTCGCCGTGGTCGGTTTGAACAGGACGGGACCCAGGTCATAACCGTAGGCTAGGTCCAAGGCGTTGTTGGCCAGATTTGTTGCAGCTTCAATACCTTCGTTGTCGAACGCGGTTGAGATGGCGATAAGTGCATCACCCCAAAGCTTTCGAGCGAACTCAAGTTCCTGTTCTGTAATCATCGTTTCGATTTTATTCACGCGATAGTTTGCTCCATTTTACAGTCGAAGACTCGGACACTTGGGCAGGTTCGAACCGTAGGATTCGAACCTGACGGTAAGACCGGGACAGGCTGTCGTATCGGTGCCGGGACGGTTCAATGGCGACAATATTTGAAGGCAAACATCTTGCTCCTGTAATAGATATGTTACAACATATCTATAGAAGCCAGCTGGCTCAGGTGCAAAAGTGTCCTCGAAAAATCAGCAAGTGAGTAGCGCCATCGATAAGGCTAAAGAAGTTTGTGCGCTTTCCGGCGCGCGATTGACTGAAAAGCGCACGCGAATCCTGGAACTATTGCTCTTGTCGAAGACCCCACTGTCTGCCTATGAACTTCGGGATGAGTATGAAAGATCCTTGTCTGAACCCATACCGACGATGACGATTTATCGCATTCTGGAATTTCTCGAAACAAAACATCTGGTTCACAAGTTGAGTTCAACAAAAAGATATGTTGCATGCGCCGATATTGTCGGCGGATGTCGAAACCAGACTCCGCAGTTTCTCATATGTAGCGGCTGTAAAAGCACCAAAGAAATTGCGCCGTCGAAGGGGCTCATGGATGAACTGCGAAAGCTCGCGGAGTCAGCAGGTTATACGTTGCAGGACTCACAGTTGGAACTGCAGTGCCTCTGTAAGAATTGCGCTCTTAGCGCAATCTGATCCCTTCAGGTGTGAACAAGATAGAACGATACAAGCCAGAACCCTGAGCGTATTAAGTGTCTTTAGTCGATTCTCACATGCCGTGCTTGAAACGCCGCAGCCTGATGAATTTCGTATCAATACAGGTATGGCGGTAAAGTGGCACCTGTTTTCCCAGCCACCGGGCTGATAGGTCTGTTGTAGTACCTGACACATCGTTTACAGACAATACCGGAGACATGGTTTACACAATCTGGCATTTGGGAGCGCCCCAGATGCCTTGGAATGAGTGTAAGCC
>JANQJA010000021.1 GCA_028281885.1 Pseudomonadales bacterium
GGGTATGGCTGTTCGCCATTTAAAGTGGTACGCGAGCTGGGTTTAGAACGTCGTGAGACAGTTCGGTCCCTATCTGCCGTGGGCGTTTGAGAATTGAGAGGAGCTGCTCCTAGTACGAGAGGACCGGAGTGGACGAACCTCTGGTGTTCCGGTTGTGATGCCAATTGCATTGCCGGGTAGCTACGTTCGGAAAGGATAACCGCTGAAAGCATCTAAGCGGGAAGCCTCCCTCAAGATAAGTTCTCACTGGGACTTCGAGTCCCCTGAAGGGCCGTAGAAGACTACTACGTTGATAGGCGGGATGTGTAAGCGTTGTGAGGCGTTGAGCTAACCCGTACTAATTGCCCGTGAGGCTTGATCATATAACTTGAGCAAATTTGCGGCCGTTTTGGCGGTCACGAATAGCGACAGCGACATGATCTGGATATTGCCTTGTTTGGACGTCTGAGCGTCTTTATCACTTTCCACTTTCTCTTTTCTTGTTTTCAGAAATGACGTTTCAGGATTGAGAGAAAGTACCAGTTTTGTTTGAACCCACTCGGTTCGCTGAGAAAGCGTCCTCCTGTGCGAGGGCTCGTTCCAGGTAACGAGAAGTCCGTACCGCAAGGAGAGACGGGTTTAAACAGCCGGTTTGCCTGACGACAATAGCAAGTGGGAACCACCTGAATCCATTCCGAACTCAGAAGTGAAACTGCTTAGCGCCGATGGTAGTGCGGGGTTTCCCCGTGTGAGAGTAGGTCATTGTCAGGCATCTAAATAAAAAAGCCTCGCCCGAAAGGGCGGGGCTTTTTTATTTATGGTGCTTGCGAGAAGGACCTACTCGAAGAATGGGAGTAGGGTGGCGGCGGAATTCGAGGAAGCGCAGCTTCCGAGCGCCGACACGGGCAGCGAGCTATGCTCGCGCCCGGCCCGAAGGGTTGTCAGGCATCTAAATAAAAGAGCCTCGCCCGAAAGGGCGGGGCTTTTTTGTTTATGGTGCTTGCGAGCAAGACCTGCTCGCTCTCCCTGTGGCCGTCGGCTAGTCTATGCCCTCTCGGTTTTTAAAGGGGAAGACTCGATGTCGCCGATTCCAAAAGGGGGTACCGTAGCCGTGACGGGCGCTGCCGGTTTCATTGGCGGCTGGGTGGTCAGGCAATTGCTTGATGAAGGCTATCGCGTCAGGGCGTGCGTTCGTGACGCTAACGATGAGTCCAGGACTGCTTTCCTGACAGCGATGCCGGGCTTCGTCTCTGGCAGGTTAACCCTGCATTCTGCCGATCTGGACCATGAAGGCTGTTTCGACGCCATCTTCAAGGGTTGTCACGGCGTCGCGCATGTCTCGCATGTCAGCAACTACACCGATATGGACTACGTCTCTCGAGTTTGCGGGCACATCATCAAAAGCGTCGATAACTCAAGTTCCGTGACGCGTGTGGTGGTGACCTCCAGCACGGCTGCAGTGATCTCGGAAGCGGACATCTATGAACTCGTCAGGCGGCCGGTCTGTAACGAGGACAGGTACCCCGACGAAATGAGTCCTAAGCGCAAAGCGGAAAGGCCGGGCCAGGGGTATTCGATGGGGAAGGTCCTCGCCCAGAATATGTTCGCGGATGCGGCAGCAGAAAGTGGCGGCACCTGGGAAGCCGTCACCTGCTGTCCCGGTGACAACGTCGGTCCGATACTGTCAGCGCACCAGCAATTGGGGGCCTGGCAGCAACACATCAAGAAAATGCTCGAGGGTGAGTATATGCAGAACGCCGCCTACCGGCCCTGGATGACAGTGGATGTGCGCGATACGGCTGAGCAACATGTTCGAATGCTCGAAAATGGAGAGATTGGAAACGGGGAAAGATATATCGCCTGGTCGACTGAAACTCGCGATGTTGAAGACGTGTGCGCAAGTATCTCCCGCCTGCTGCCTGAACTCGATTTCGATGAACCCGAAGTGACGGATCCGTTTCCGGATCACATTAAGGCGCGAGAAGGCGAACTGCGTTCGATCTGGCAAGGCCTCGATCTGCGCAATGACCGTGCTCGCAGTATTCTTGGCATGGAGTTTATTCCGCTTGATGTGTCTATTCGTGATTGCGTGGAGTCGCTCCTCACGGTCGGTGGCGTTCAGATAAAGCGTTCACGGTCGTGATTCTGCGACTGTAGATGCCATGAAACCCAGGCTGCTTTTTGTGACGGATCCAATGTGTTCATGGTGCTGGGGTACCCTGCCGGAGGTCAGCGGCGTTCGACGGTCGCTGTCGGGACAGGTAGATTTTGACCTCGCGATGGCCCGCCTGACAGTAGGGGGTGAACGCGAACTGTCGGACTACCACAAAGGTCGTCTGGTAAAACTGTGGCGCGAAGTGCGCCAGGTTACGGGACAGGTATTTTCCGAACGTTTTCCTGACGGGATTGTCTTCGATAGCCGCAACGCCTGCTGTGCCGTTGAGATGGCCAGGCTGCAGACTGGAGAACCGCCCTGGGAATTTTTCGCGACACTTCAGGCTGCCTTCTTCGTTGATGGGCGCGACATCACCCGCTCGACGGTTATTGCCGAACTGCTGGGACAGTCCGTCGAGGATGTTGAATCGGCGCTGGTCGCTTCTGACTCGGCTACCGCGATGGATGCCGGCTTCGCGATGCTTCGCCGACTGTCAGCCCATGCCCTGCCCAGTATCTATCTCGATACGGGTGAAGGGTTGAAACTGGTCAGCGGTGGATTCATCTCGGCTGAGTTTCTGGCTGAAGAGATCCTTTGCCGGCTGCGTCAGGCGGAACTCGGCGAGGGCACAGCATCCGGGGACTGATCCTGATCTGTGTCCGACTGCCTTTGGCGGGCGTCGAGGACCTCTCGCACTCTGGCGGTCTCGGCCTCAGTCAGCTTGTACTTCGAGAAGATGTAGGCGCCGATCAGATAGCAGATCATTGGGAATAGTCCCTGCAGTCCGGCGAGGCCTATCTTGACGGTCTGGGTTTGTTCCACGTTGGGCTGGAACCCGATGACGCTAAGGACGATGCCTGACAGCATAATGACCACGCCGCCCGCCGCCTTGCCTGCAAAGTTCCACACGGCAAAGTAGGCGCCTTCCTTGCGTTCCTTGGTGAGATACTCATCGTAATCGATGATGTCGCTCAGCACGGTGGGGCCGACGGTGCTGCCCACCGTCGCGGCGATGCCTGCGAAAATGACAACGAATATGTTCCAGTAGATTCGCATCCAGTAATCGGGAATGAAGGCCAGCAGGAACAGTCCGCCAAACGCGATACCGCTGAACGTCATCGAATAGAGCCAGAGCTTGTGTTTGGGGATCTTCTCCATGAGTTTCAGGGTTGGCGGTACCATGATCATCTGCACGATCAGGTAGATCGTGATGATGATAGGCGCCAGGGCAGCGGCATCGAGGATGTACTGGGCAACGTAGACGGCCAATGCACCCATGGTCGCGGCTCCGATCAGCTCGATCAGCATGACAAACAACACCAGCCTCGCATGGGGGTTTGCCCATACGTCTCCCGCGGCGGTGAAAACACTGCCGCGAGGAGCGGCTGTGATGGGGGCCCTGTTTTCTTTTAGGGTACCCGCGCCAGCCAGGATCAACGCGGCACAGGCCATACCGACAATAAAGGATATGTCGCCGATATACTCGCGGGCGTGATCGATACCCATGTCTTCTGACTCAATCATGAGCAGCATGACACCCAGAGCGGCGAGGCCACCGATCATCTCAAAGGCATGTCGGGTGCCGAAAAATCGGCTCCGATGAATGGCGCTGGTGCTCATCTCCGTGCCCCATGACAGGTGGGGTATCGAGATGACAGTCAGTGCGGTGTAGAACCCCAGAATGGCAAAAGCCAGCCAGACAATGGTCAGTACTTCATCGAGCGATGTGGGTACATAGAAGACCATCGCATAGAACAGTCCGAATGGTATGGCGCCTGCCAGCAGCCAGCTTCTTCGGCGGCCAATCTTTGATGTGGTCTTGTCGCTGAGATAACCAACCATCGGGTCGGTGACGGCGTCCCAGACCCGGGCTGCACCGAAAATGATGCCGATGATGTACGGCGCCACCAGCAATACGTCGGTGGAAAATTTCATGGCGTACAGCACAATCAGCCGGCCCATCAGGCCAAGTGTGATCGCAGGGAGGCCGTACGAAATGATCGCAGCGATTCGGGTCATTTGGGAGTTAATACACTGTCGGTAGCGAACAGGGATTAAATGAGGGAATGAGGTTGGTTGTCAACCAACTTACTGATCGTCAAACAACTATTCGCCAATGCCCCTTGTCCAAGGGTGGTTTCTGGTGGCGGACCTAGTTGCCCAGCAGCGCTTTCGCCATGATGTGATAAATCACGTGCTGTTCCATGACACCCTGGACCCATTGACTGCCGGGTCCGATCGCATAGACGGGTACGTCCTCGCCACCATGGGTCTCCCGATTGCGGGGCACCGTTGCTTCCTGCAGATAGGCGTCATCGGTTGTATCGACTTCCGAGAGGTCCCGCCTGGTGCCCGGTCGATATCCGGGGCCGTTGGCGTAGCCGAGCGTTGTGTAAGGACGCCCATCCACATCGTTGTCTGCGATGCCGAGGATTGGTGAGCCACGGTGAGGGTAACCCGCCATGGTCAGCGTGTGGCTGTGATCTGCGGTGACGATGATCAGCGTGTCCTTGCCGACCATTTCAGTGGCGCGCCGGATGGCGTTACTGAACTCAACGGTCTCGGTCAGCGCCAGTTTGGCATTGCCTGCGTGATGCCCATGGTCGATGCGCCCACCTTCGATCATCAGAAAGAATCCTTTCGGGTGCGCCGACACAAGGTTGATCGCGGTTTCGGTCATCTCAGTGAGTGAGGGTTCATCACCTGCCTTCTCTCGATGGAGTTCGTACGCCATGTGCGAACGGGAAAAGAGTCCCAGCACATGTCTTTTGTCTTTGCCGAGTTGACGCAGTTCCGTTGCATTCGTCACGACGGCGCCGTCTTCGTATCGGTCAAGCCATTCTCTCGTCAGATCGCGTTTGTCAGCCCGGCTTTGAGACATGAACAGTGGTGCGCCGCCGCCCATGGCAACCTCGAGTCCGTCACCATGGGAAAATTCGATGAGCTGGGCAGCGATATCTTTGCAGCCATCGGTGCCCTGCATTTCCATACCGCGATCGATTGCGTGCGCGTACAGTGACGCCGGGGTTGCATGGGTCAGGCGTGTGTTCGAAACAACGCCGGTGGCGAGACCGGCGGTCTCGGCCCGTTCGAGTAACGTTGTCAGCTTTCCCGTCTCGCATCCAGATGCCGGTGATGCCGTCTCGTCCATGGACAGCTTGCGGAAGTTGGTCTTCACGCCGGTTACCATGGCGGTCGCCGTTGAGGCCGAATCCGTCACCTGCCGGTCTACGGCGTAGGTTTTCGATAGTGCCGTGTGCGGAAACTGCTCGAAGCTGAGGAGGTTTTCTTCGCCACTATTTCCCTTCAGCTGTCCCTCGTAGATCCTCGACGCAGTCACGGTTGTGAGTCCCATCCCATCGCCAATAAAGAGAATGACATTTCGGGCTCGCCTCGGACCCCTGGTCTGTTTGCGCTTTTCTTCGACGAATTCCCGGCCGCTGTTGAACCACGCCTGTGCTTCAGGAGACAGCGATTGTGCGGTGACCGATTGAACCGTCAGGAAAAGTATCAGTGCTAATAGGCGCATAGTTCAGATCCGGAAGCTGGAGCCACCTACATTAAGGTGGACATGTAAAGGCGTCATTAAGAGAGATTCGACATGTGTCGGCCAGTTGCTTGTGTTGAATCAATATGTCGATTAGTCTCGACTTATGGACATATTGGCTGCAACCGAACGCCTTAGTGCACTGGCCCAGCCGACCAGGCTCAGCACGTTTCGCATGCTGGTTGAGGCGGAGCCGGGCGGCCTGGCTGCCGGTGAGATCGCGGTGAGGCTCGGCGTTCCGCACAACACGCTCTCGACTCACCTGGCTCATCTGTCTCGAGCCACGCTGGTCACGTCAAGACGGGAAGGTCGCTCGATCATCTATCGTGCAGACATCGCGTCGCTGCGTAGCCTGCTTTCCTACCTGATCTCAGATTGCTGCCAGGGCCGCCCGGACCAATGCGCCAGCGTGCTTGATGAATTGTTGCCGCTCACCCGCGAGGCAGTTTGAATCTTGAATCCCGCTCGCCTCCTGATTCTGTGTACGGGTAATTCGGCCCGCAGCATTCTGGCTGAAGCCATCGTCAACCGGCTGGGTGAAGACCGCTTCGTTTGTTTCAGTGCAGGCAGCCGTCCCACTGGCAGGGTGAACCCGGCGGCGGCGGCGCTGTTGCAGCGGCATGGCTATGACGTATCGGGCCTGCGCTCAAAGTCGTGGGATGAGTTTGCGGGTCAGGATGCGCCCGTTATTGACTATGTTTTTACTGTCTGTGACAGCGCCGCGTCAGAGACGTGCCCGATCTGGCCCGGCCATCCGATGGTGATTCACTGGGGGATTGCCGACCCCGCGGCGGTTGAAGGCAGTGAGGCAGAAATCAGGGCGGCGTTCGAGCAAGCCTATGAAACGCTGTTGGCGCTCTTTACGCGGTTTATCTCGCTTGATCTTGAGTCTGCGTCTCTGGAAGAACAGAAGCGGGCACTGAACAAAATTGCCGAACAGATCGAGAACAGGAGATTTCCAGATGAGTGATAACGAGCCAGCAATGGGGCTATTTGAGCGGTACCTTTCTGTGTGGGTTGGACTCTGTATTTTGCTTGGGATTGCCCTCGGTGCTTTTGTGCCTGCCATCTTTGAACTGGTGGCATCGCTCGAATATGCAAGCGTCAACCTCGTGGTCGCTGTACTGATCTGGATCATGATCTACCCAATGATGGTCAATGTTGATTTTGCTTCCATCAAGGATGTTGGCAAAAAGCCGAAGGGGCTTTGCGTGACCCTTGTCGTCAATTGGCTGATCAAGCCCTTTACCATGGCGTTGCTGGGTGTGCTGTTTTTTGAGTATCTGTTTGCCGGGCTGGTGGATCCCCAGTCGGCACAAGAATACATCGCTGGCATGATTCTGCTCGGTGTCGCACCGTGTACGGCGATGGTGTTCGTCTGGAGCCAGTTGGTTCGAGGTGATGCCAATTACACACTGGTGCAGGTTTCCATCAACGACATCATCATGATTTTTGCCTTCGCGCCAATCGCCGCGTTGCTGCTCGGCATGACCGACATCGTTGTGCCCTGGGAAACATTGCTGCTGTCAGTTGTCCTTTACGTGGTGATTCCCCTGGCTGCGGGCTACGCGACACGGCGAATGATGGATCGCTCGGGAGAACACGAGCGGATCGGTGAATTTACGGATGGGCTCAAACCATTTTCCATCATGGGGCTACTGGCAACGGTAGTGATCCTGTTTGGTCTCCAGGCGGAGACGATCCTGGCGCAGCCGTTGGTGATCGTATTGATTGCCGTGCCGCTACTGATTCAGACCTATGGCATCTTTGTGGTTGCGTTTGGCTGGGCTTACCTATGGCGCATTCCGTTTGCTACTGCAGCGCCGGCGGCATTGATTGGCACGTCGAATTTTTTTGAACTGGCGGTAGCGGTTGCGATCAGTTTATTTGGCCTGAATTCAGGGGCTGCACTCGCGACAGTCGTTGGTGTATTAGTTGAGGTGCCAGTGATGTTGTCACTGGTCGCCATTGCCAACCGGCTTCGACCGAACTTTGCCTGACGGGTTATTTGAGGGGCTGTGACCTTGCCTACCAGGGCTCCGGGTCGGCTCGCTTCGCCGCCTTCATGCCTTCGTCATTGGTGCCAATTTTCCAGTAGCAGCTCACATACATGTTGTCGCGGGGTACCTCCCGCTCGTGCCGAAAATACTGCCGCAAAGTACGTGACGCGCTGAATTCTCCTGCCACCCAGATCGACGGCGATCCCTGGCGCCAGGGCAGCGACATGACCGTGTCCTCAAGGACACTATTTTCCTGCTCAGGCTCGGGATTGACGATCCAGTGCAGGCGCATCCCGGCAGGGGCTGGCATTTCTACCTGGTCCTGTTCATCGATAATTTCCAGAATGACATCACCGGTGGCGTCGGTCGGGAGGCGCTCCAGATTCACCTTGATCGCAGGCATGGCACTCATGTCCCCTGCCAGCAGATACCAGTCTGCCGAGGTGTTGATGGGCTGGCAGGCGCCTGGACCGGCAATAGTCAGGGAGTCGCCGGGGACCACCCGGTTGGCCCAGGCGGCAGCAGGTCCTGCATCGCCGTGTGATACGACTTCCAGGGTGATGGTACGGGTCTGCTCGTTGTGGGCTCTTACGGTGTAAGAGCGAACCACGCTCTCGCCGTCTGTGGGGGTCAGAATCAGTTTGACGTAGCCACCCTCATAGCCGCCGGGGAACTCGGACAAAGACTCGTCGCCAACCACGATCCGGGTCAGGTTCGGTGAAATCATCGATTTTTCAACAACGCGGACGTCGCAGGTAATACGGGCCATCAGGATGCCACCAGGAATGAGGCCCGGTATTGTCTCTGGTTTCGCGAGGCTTGTAAATAAGAACGATTCTCAGTTGTAAAATAACTGTATAAATAAACAGTATTGTGACTAGAATACGGGATGAACTGGCCTCAAGTGATTGTCCATGCGGATATGGATGCATTCTATGCTGCTGTCGAACAGCGGGATCATCCACATCTGCGCGGCAAGCCACTGTTGATTGGCCCAAACAGCTACCGTGGGGTCGTGCTGACAGCCAGTTACGAGGCACGGCCGTTCGGTGTGGGCAGCGGCATGCCGGTCGCCGAGGCGCGCCGTCGATGCCCGGAAGCGATCATGGTTGCACCGCGCTTCCAGCGCTACCAATCCGTATCGAGACAGGTAATGGATATCTTCGGTGACTTTTCACCGCAGGTGGAAGCGTTGTCACTGGACGAGGCTTTTCTTGACATGACTGGCGCAGGGGCGTTGTTCGGCGAACCGGCGGAGTTTGGTGCCGCCATCAAGTCCCGGGTTCGGACTGAAACCGGGCTTGAGATTTCGGTCGGCATATCAGGCACCAAGTATGTGGCCAAGGTGGCGAGCGCTCATGACAAGCCCAACGGACTGACAGTGGTGCCGCCGGACTGTGCGGCGAAATGGCTGGCGCCACTTCCGGTGACCAGACTCTGGGGCGTCGGCAAAAAGACGGCGCCGCGGCTGCGCGACCTTGGTCTCGAGACCATCGGGGACCTGGTCGAGGCGGGAGAAGGTTATCTCAGGCAACATCTGGGTGCGGTGGGCGCGCATTTTTATTCACTGGCACTGGCGCGGGACCCGAGGGCTGTTGAGCGGGGGCGTGGGGCCAGAAGTCTTGGCTCGGACCGCACGCTGGAACGGGACGTCTCAAGCCCGGCAGCGATACTTGGCCACCTGCGTCGTTCGGCGGAGCGAATCGCCCGTCGCCTCAGAAAGAAACGATACGTCGCAGGTGGCGTCAGGGTGAGATTGAAAACCTCGGATTTTAGAATGCTGTCCCGACAATGCCGTGTACCGGTGCCGATTGATACGGCGGACGACTTGTTAAAGGTGGGTAAACAGCTGTTGAAGTCCTTTGGGAACGACGGTCCTTATCGGCTGGTGGGGATGGCGACCTTCGATCTGTCCTGGCGCGACCAGACCACGCAGCTGGACCTGTTTGTCGACGACCGTCCACGTCGACTGGAAGTGACGATTGACCAACTGGTCAGCCGATTCGGCGCGGGTGCGGTAGTGCGGGCCCGGGATCTGTCTCATCCCGGTACGGTTGCCCGGGACGGCGTTAACCTGGACTTTCTGGACTATCGCGACGGTGAGTACGTCGCCCACCCGGTGATGAATTAAGTGGATCCCACAAAGGGCAGTCGTCTTTTTTCGAGCCAAAGCAATCCGGCACAACAGAGCCAGACGCCACAGGCCATGGCAAACAGCGCACCACTGTCCGTATTCCCGGCGGCATCCACCACGCGAACGATACCCAGTGGGGTAAACAGGTGGAAGAAGATTGCGCCGGAGATGACGCCGAACCCGATGAGTGCGCCCCAGGCCCTCGTTGCGGGAATCAGCAAGAGTATGCTGGCGATCAGTTCGACCACGCCGACGGTGATACCCCCGTAGAGCCGAAAAGGTTCGGCGACGGCGGTGAAGAGACTTATCCCTGCCATCCAGTCTGCGATGGTATCGAAGATAATCTTGGTTTCCTCGGACCCCGCGAACTTGAAGAACAATGACTGGATAAAAACAAAGACGGGAAACAGAACCAGTGCCCAGATCAGGATTTTCTTATTCATATATTCCTCCTTGATGACAAGACAGACCGGCTGGGGCCGGCATTTCTTCGTTACCGCGAAGATAATCTCCAAAGCCGGAAGCAGGCTGAATCTGGGTTATTCTAGGGGTTCGTGATTGAGGTATGGAAGAGAGAATGACTGAGGGAATCAACGAGACGGCGGTTACGGCATGGATGAAGGATTGTATTCCGTCGCTGGAGCCCCCGATTGAGTTTTCGCTGATTGCAGGCGGGCGCTCCAACCTGACATTTCGATGTGTTGATCGTGCGGGCGCCAGTTTTGTGCTGAGACGTCCGCCGCTGGGGCATGTGCTGGAGAGCGCTCATGACATGTCTCGGGAGTTCAGGATTATCAGTGCCCTCCAGCCGACGTCGGTACCGGTACCGAAAACCTACGGACTCTGTCAGGATAAATCGGTCAATGAAGCAGACTTTTATGTCATGTCATTCGAGGAAGGCGTTGTTCTGCATGATTCCCAGCAGAGTCAGGTTCTCGATGAGCGGGAGTGCCAGGAGCTGGGCGTCGATGTCATTGAAACCCTCGCCAAACTGCACCTGGTTAACCCCGACGAGGTAGGGCTTGGTGAGCTTGCCAGAAAGGAAGGGTACCTGGCGCGCCAGCTAAAACGCTGGACCAAGCAATGGGAGGCAACCAAGACCCACGAGATTCCGGATATGGAAGAGTCCTGTCGATTGCTGGAGCAAAAGATGCCGGATCAGGTCGGTGCAGCTATCGTCCACGGAGATTTCCGTCTTGGAAACATGATTGTCGACAAAGCTCGGGTTGTTGCCATTCTTGACTGGGAGCTATGCACCCTTGGTGATCCGTTAGCAGACCTGGGCTATCTGCTAAATAGCTGGCGGGATGACGATGCGTTGGCAGGCTATCCTTCGAGGGATGAACTGGCTCGCCGGTATTCTGAGAAGACTCGCCGCGATGTGAGCGAGGTCGACTACTATCGTGCCTTTTCTTACTGGCGCCTGGCAGCCATCAGCCAGGGCGTATACAAGCGGTACCTTGTTGGTGCCATGGGAGAAGACAACGAAGTCGATCTGGATCGGCAGAAAAACGCGGTCCACGAGCGCGCCGCTATGGCGCTCGCGCTGCTGCAATAGATCAGCGCGGCAGGTTGATCACGATCTTGCCGAAGTGACCGCCTCGTTCCATCAGTTCGAAAGCGCTGCGCGAGTCGTCAAAATCAAATTCCTGGTCGATCACCGGCCGGGTCTGGTGCAGCGTCATAGCACGTATCATGTTTTCAAACATGACCCGGCTGCCGACCGTGATACCGTGGAGCTTGGCGTTCTGTCGAAAAATTGAAGAAACGGCAACGTCGTTCACGCGGCCGGTCAACACGCCAATGATATGGATGTTGCCACCCAGTGAGACGGCTTCAATTGATTGTTGCAGTGTGTCGGCGCCGCCGACTTCCACGATATGGTCTATGCCACGTCCATCGGTGATTTCCCGTGCCCGTTTCGCCCATTCGGGTGTGGTGCGGTAATTGATCGTGTGATCAGCGCCGAGTGCGACGGCACGCTCCAGCTTCTCGTCGGAAGATGAGGTGGCGATGACTTCAGCGCCGAACAACTTGGCAAACTGCAGGGCAAAAATGGACACGCCTCCGGTGCCCTGAACCAGGACTGTCTGGCCGGCCCGGAGGTTGCCTTCCTCGACGATACCGCGCCACGCAGTGAGAGCGGCGCAGGGAAGGGTGGCTGCTTCCTTGTCGCTGAGATACCCCGGTGTGGCGACGACGCTCTCCTGGTTCAGCACCATTTCCGCACGCAGGCAGCCATCATGGCGCCCGGCCCCAAGGGCAGATGAAAGGCCTTCCACCGTCGGCGGGCCGGCAATCCAGTTCTTGAAGAACGTCGGGGTTACCCGGTCGCCGACGTTGAATCGCTGGACCTCGGCGCCCGTTTCGATGACCTCGCCAGTGCCGCAGGAATTTGGCACCAAGCCTGGTCGTCCACCTCCGGATTTAACCATGGAGAGATCCCGGAAATTGAGCGAACTCGCCCTCATCCTGATACGGAGGTCGAAAGGGCCGAGTGGCTCGGGCTCGCGCTCCTGAATTTCGAGCTTGTCGATGCCGGCACCGGCAATAACCATCGCTTTCATATCAGAACCTTCTCTTGTCACCGCTCATCTGATCTGGCGAGTGATGAATTATCGCGGGCTGATCGAGGACTTTGATGAGGGGGTCAGCCTCGTTCCTGCTCAATTTTCTGGACCCTGGCCATCACCTTCGCCTCCAGTTGACGGGCGTAATCTTCGACCCGGTTTCTAACCTCTTGGTCACTGGTGCCCAGTATCCGGGCGGCGAGTAGCCCGGCATTGGTTGCGTTGTCGATGGCAACGGTTGCCACCGGGATGCCGGCAGGCATCTGGACGATTGACATCAGTGCATCCTCGCCTGCCAGCTTGGTGGCCGATATCGGGACGCCGATGACAGGCAGCGAGGTCAGCGATGCCACCATACCCGGGAGATGAGCTGCCCCGCCAGCGCCGGCAATGATGACGTCCAGTCCACGGCTTGCAGCACTCCTTGCAAACTCGTACATGCGATCCGGTGTCCGGTGCGCCGACACGATGGTGAGCTCATAGGGGATGCTTAACTGGTCCAACACGTCTGCGGCGCCTTGCATAACCGGCAGATCCGAGTCGCTACCCATGATGATCGCGATGCGTGCTTTATGGTCGTTCAATTGCCTCTGCCCCACGGATGTTGATAAGAGATCTGGCGGTTTCTGCCAGGCCAAGTGCCTGGTCGACGGAGTCGCCTGTTACCGTGACATGTCCCATTTTTCGTAATGGAAAACACTGGTGCTTACCATAGATATATGGATGAACGCTGTCGAGACAGACCAGATCATCCAGGCCTTCGATCACGGTTTCACCTTGATATCCCGTTGCGCCGAGCAGATTGAACATCACCGCACTGCCTGTCATGGTCGGTTCCAGCAGGGGTTCGCCGATCAACAGGCGGTATTGTTGTTCAAACTGAGAAGGCGCACAGACATCCATGGTGTAGTGCCCGCTATTGTGGGTGCGCGGTGAAATCTCGTTGACCAGCAGTTCTTCCTCGTTGGTCAGAAACATCTCGACGCCGAAGATTCCGATGCCGTTGAATGCTTCGATGGCGCGACGGGCCAGTGCTTCTGCCTGTCTGCCCAGGTCTGTACTGATCCGTGCCGGCGCGACCAGTTGGTCGAGCAGGTTACCCGCCTGATTAAAAACCATCTCCACCGGCGCCCAGGTGGTCGTCCGGTCTGCGTCTCGCGCCACCATGACCGCGATTTCCATCTGGTGCTCGACATAAGCTTCGATAAAGCCGGGAACCGGGAGCACCTTACCTGCGTCGGCTTCGCTCTCGATGATCGCGACCCCGCGCCCGTCATAGCCACCTGAAGCAGCTTTGTTCACAACTGGCCACCCCAGGTGGCCGAGCCGGGTCAGATCACTGCCGTCGAAGGGATGGAACGGACTAGTCGCTATGCCCTGATCAAGCATGACCTGTTTCTGGGTCAGCTTATTGGTCATTTGTTTGAGAACGGTGGGGTCGGGAATCACTGGGGTGCCGGCGGCTGCAATGGCGGCGAGTGCCTCGACATTCACGGCTTCCAGGTCGACAGTGATCACGTCTGATTTCGACGCAAGTTCGGTCAGTGCTTGTTCATCGTGCATGGGTTTGGCGATGACTTCGGCGCCCTTGAGCGCTGCCGGACAACGAGGTTCCGGGTCCACGACAGTCACGGAACTGCCTCGGCGCGCTGCCGCTTCAACGAGAAAGGCGGCCAACTGGCCGCCTCCGACGATTCCGATCTGCTTAGCCACGATTCCATGCTTTTCGGGATAAGCGGAGCATTATACCCTGAAGTGGATGTCGCTGTTAGCCGGACCGATGTCTCCCGCTGAGGCCGGTTGAGGTAGACTGATTGCGGTTACTGATGGACAGGGGACATTGTGGCGAATACTCCAGAGGTTCAGGTCAAACTATCCGGCAGCATCATTGGTGGCATGATCTGGATGGCCATTATCTCGATTCTTCTATTTTGGTTGCCGGTTTTCGGTCCACTGCTGGCCGGTATTGTTGGTGGTAAGAAGGCCGGGAGTGTTGGCAACGGCATCCTGGCAGTATTGCTTCCATCGATCATTCTTGCCGGCCTGTTGTTCTTCTTCAGTTCGGTGTTAACCGGGCTTCCCGTTATCGGGCTGGTTGCAGGCATGGGCGTGATGGTGTTGATGTTGCTCGGCATCGGCCCACTGTTGGTGGGTGCCATTGTCGGGGGTGCACTCGCCTGATCAGGGATTTGCCTCTGCGTTCAGCTTGTCTCTGACATTCATCAGGATCTTGCCGTACATATTATCGCCCCGCAGGTCCCGGCCGCAGCCCCAGAAGTAGTCATACTGGTCTGATTCGATGATGCGTTTCGATCCGGTCGCAATCAGCCGTTGTTCAATTTCCGGATAGGTTTTGCATTTTGTGTAGACCGCCCGGGTCATGAAGGCAACGCGCACATTCGGCCAGTCCTTCCTGATGGGTCTGAACAGGCGTGCGATCCATCCGGGTTCGCCCAGTCTTCTTGCGTCGGCCGGCGATTCGGAATTCCTGATCAGCGCCTGTTCTTCGAGTGATGCAAAGTGCATCGCCTGAAAGTAGTGTTCCGCGGTAGGCCAGACATGTTCATCGAGCAAAATCGTGTGTTGTGAATATGTCCCCAACAATTCTTCAGGGTCGCGGCGGGTCAGATAGATCGCGTCCTTGGAGTCGGGTGGGAAAAGGCCTGTCATCAGCGTGAGCCCCATATCCGTGCAACGGCCCGATCCTGTCCCAGGCAGCCGATGATCATGCCAAGGACGCCGCAACCGCCAAACACAATGATCGGCAACAGGTAGTCGAAGTTGCCATCCGGCATGAGCCAGTAAACGAGAGTTGCCAGGCCGATAAACATCGAGCTCATGACAATCAGAATCACTCGATGGGAAGGCTTGTAGACATAGGGTGTCTCGCCCCGCTCTAGTGGGTTGAGTACCGGGGAAAACAATTTGCGTAGTAGCGATTTCATCAATAGGGAAGCATTGCGGCTAACGGGTACGATACCATGGGTTTGAAAAACGGGCGTCGCTTCTGTCATGCAACATCTTTGTGTTTTTTGTGGCTCCAGTGCCGGCAACAGGGAGGTGTTCGGTGTTGCGGCGGGGCAGCTTGGTGCGGCAATGGTTTCTCGTGACATGGCGCTTGTCTATGGTGGCGCCAGCGTTGGGGTCATGGGGGCAGTGGCGGATGCGGTTGTGGCGTCTGGCGGCGAGGCTTATGGCGTCATTCCTGAATCGATGCTCGATGACGAGGTGGCTCATGACGGCCTGACGGAGCTTTATGTAGTGAAATCCATGCACGAACGTAAGGCCAGAATGGCGGATATGTCAGACGGATTTCTGGGCTTGCCCGGCGGACTGGGTACTCTGGAAGAGCTCTTCGAGATGCTGACCTGGTCACAGCTTCGCATACACAGCAAGCCGGTCGGTTTGCTTAATGTTGATGGATTTTACGATTCGCTCATTCATTTTCTGGATCAGACCGTTGCGGCGGGGTTTGTTCGACCAGAACACAGAGCGATGCTGGTGGTCGATTCGGATGTTGCACGTTTGCTGGATGCCATGGTGGCCTGGCAGGCACCGACGATCGAGAAATGGTGGCGATAAAGATCGCTGACGCATAAATTGCCTCAGTGATCAGGAGTGTTTACAAGGCTATGTTCGAAAACATGTTCCGTGACTTGTCGGTTCGAGGCCCGGGTTTTCCGGCTCGACTGCTCTGTCTGTTGATGCTGGCTGGTTGTGGGGATCGGGGGGTGCCGGCACCAGCGGCGGAACGGCCGGCCGCTGCATCCACCGCGGCTCCACTCTCAGCAAGGGCGCTTGTGACCGCTGCAAATCCTTATGCTTCAGAAGCCGGTGCCATGATGCTGGCCAGGGGTGGAACCGCGGTGGATGCGGCGATCGCCGCGCACCTGGTACTTGGCCTGGTGGAGCCGCAGAGTTCCGGACTCGGTGGTGGCGGGTTCATGCTGGTCCATGACGCTGCATCCGGCAGTGTCGATTTTTTTGACGGGCGTGAGGTTGCACCCGCTGGTGCTCGCGTGGACATGTTCATGCGCGGGGATGAGGTGATGCGCTACGTCGAAGCCTGGCAAAGCGGATTGTCCGTCGGCGTACCAGGTGTGGTGGCACTCTACAAGCTGGCGCACGATCAGTACGGCAAGTTGCCATGGGCGAGTCTGTTCGAACCGGCTATTGATCTTGCTGCCAATGGATTTGTTGTGTCGGAACGACTTGCGGGCTATTTGCCGAGGATGGCTGAAATCACGCGCCTCGATGAAAATGTCGGCGCCAGAGAATACTTTTATCCGGATGGAGCGCCACTTAAGGCAGGTGATCTGAGATTAAACGAGGCCTATGCTAAAACACTGAGGCGTGTTGCGGCCGAGGGGCCGGCCGCGTTCTACGAGGGCGATGTTGCTGAGGCTATTGTGATGGCCGCGACGGCTGAACCTAATCCGGGATCACTCACGCTAGAAGATATGGCTGCCTATCGGGCTGTAAAGCGTGAATCCGTTTGCGGTTCATTCCGCGAGCTGACGATCTGTTCGGCATCGCCTCCTTCGTCAGGTGCCATGCAGATCATGATGGCGACCATGTATGACATTCTCTCTGCTGATGCCGCCACGCTGGAAGAAAAGATCGTTGCCTTCGTTGATGCTCAGCGCCTGGCCTACGCGGATCGCGACCACTACTTCGGGGACCCTGATCGTATCGACATCCCGGTAGAGGCATTGCTGGACCCCCGCTATCTGGCTTCCCGGGCTGCTGCACCTTTCGCGCCGGATGCGGTGCCTGTCCACGGTGATCCTGCCGCGGTGCTAGGTAAGCCGCCCATATCGGCTGGGTGGGGTGTTGATACGACGAACGAGTCGGTTGGAACGACGCATCTGTCCGTCATTGATGCTGCGGGAAATGCGGTGTCGTTTACTGCAACCGTGGAGGCCGCGTTCGGGTCGTCTCGATGGGCTGCCGGCTTCCTGTTGAACAATGAACTCACTGACTTTGCCCGCAGGGTGCCGGATGATGGCATGCTGCCAGCCAATGCTGTTGCACCTGGTGCCAGACCCCGCTCATCCATGTCTCCCACCATTATTCTCGATGGAGAAGGTGATGTGCTGATGGTCACCGGGTCGCCGGGAGGTAATTCCATTCCCGCGTATACCCAGAAGTCCATTTTGGCGATGCTTGATTGGGATCTCGAGCTACAGGCAGCGCTCGATTTTCCCAATATCATTGCGCGTGGTCGGCGAGTGCGGGTCGAGATTTCCGATGAGCCCGGCCCCGTGCTGGCAGAGATGCTGACAGGCAAAGGTTATGATGTGCAGGAACGTGAAGGCGAGAATTCTGGATTGCATGCGATCCTGGTGCGAGATGGCAAGTTGTTGGGTGCGGCTGACAAGCGGCGGGAAGGCACGGTCGAGACGGTTCCATAGCGAACGAAACTCATTCCCCTGGCACCTTTCGCCGTGATTCTCCCTGTTGAATCCATTCTGCCGGAGTTGCTCACCGCGCTTGAAAATGAGCAGGATGTGGTGCTTGAGGCGCCGCCGGGCGCTGGCAAGACGACGCTGGTACCGCTTGCGATCCTGCGTGCCCCATGGATTCAGCATCAAAAGATCCTCTTGCTGGAGCCTCGCCGCCTTGCTGCGAAGGCGGCGGCCCACCGCATGGCGACTCTTCTGGGCGAGCGTGTTGGCGAGACGGTTGGCTATCGTATGCGCCTCGAGCAGGTCGTCGGGCCGAATACAAAAATTGAAGTGGTGACTGAAGGCATTCTGACCCGAATGCTCCAGGCGGACCCCTCGTTGGAAGGAGTCGGCTGTATTCTGTTTGATGAGTTTCATGAACGCAGCCTTGAAGCAGACGTCGGTCTCAGTCTGACTCTGAAGAGCAGGGCGTTATTCTCTGAGTCTGCCAGCGTGATCCTGAGAGTGGTTGTGATGTCGGCGACGCTCGATGCTGCCGGAATTGGTCGGGTGTTGCCGCTAGCGCATTCAATCAGCGCGTCGGGCAGAAGCTATCCGGTGGCGATACGCTACGGCACGGCCGCCTCTCCCAGGGATCGGGTAGTGGATCGGATGGTTCGCACCATCGAACAGGCCCTGGCGGACAACCTCACAGGCAGTGTCCTCGCTTTTCTGCCTGGACAGGGAGAGATCAACCGTGCTGCGCAACAGCTTCGGCTGCCGGCGATGGTCGACGTGTTCAGGCTTTATGGCAATCTGCCATTTGCAGATCAACAGCGTGCCATCGCAGCCCCGTTAGCTGGACGTCGGAAAGTTGTGTTGGCGACTAATATTGCTGAGACGAGTCTCACCATTGAAGGGGTGGACATCGTGGTTGATTCCGGCCTTGCCCGGGAGCCGGTATTCGATCCCTCGACAGCGATGACCCGACTTGAGACGCGGCGCATTTCTGGGGCTTCAAGTGTGCAGCGAATGGGGCGTGCTGGCCGTATCCGACCCGGTACCTGTTACCGCCTTTGGAGTTCATCCCAGCAGGATCAGCTGGTTCCTCACTCGGCACCGGAAATCCTGGCCGCGGATCTTGCGCCCATGGCGTTGCAGCTGCTTGTCTGGGGTGCGAGAGACCCGTCTGAGCTGGACTGGATTGATTCGCCGCCGGCCGGAGCCTGGGATCAGGCGATGTCACTGCTGGAACGACTCGAAGCTGTCGCAGTGGATGATGGTCGGCTGGTCCTGACGACAACCGGCGAGGCGATGTCGCAGTTACCCATGCATCCGAGGCTTGCGCACATGGTGCTGGAAGGTGCGAGGGTAGGTCACACCCGAACAGGCTGTCTGATCGCGGCGTTCCTGTCCGAGCGGGATCCGTTTGGTGATGTTGACGTTGATATTCGTCATCGACTGGATCTGCTAACCGGTTTGATTGAATGCCCTTCGAATCGTCGAGGCTGGATGCATCGTGTTGTGCAACTTGCCGAGCAGTTTGAATCGCGATTACGACGTATGGAAGAGGTGCGGGACCTGAATCTGTTGGATACTAACGATGTGCCGGGTTTCCTGCTGGCATGCGCTTATCCGGATCGCGTAGCGCGACGGCGCCAGTCCGGCGGGTATCAACTTGCCAACGGTCGAAGTGCCGGCTTCGCGGTTGCCGGACCGCTGGCAAAGTCGCGCTGGCTGGCGGTCGCTGAAGTGGGTGGCGGCAAGGGACGTCGAGGTGAGGTAATCCGGTCGGCGGCGGATCTGTCTGAGCCATTGTTCGCGGATCGGCTTGCTCATTTGCGAAAAACAGAAACGGTCTGTGACTGGGAACCCGGCTCGGGCCGTTTTGTTGCCGAGGAGCGGGAGAAGATTGGCGTCCTGTTGCTGTCGACGCGGTCCGTTGACGTCGATATGACGCGTCGTGCGATGTTGCTGACCGACTATGTTCGCTCAAGGGGCTGGCAGGTGTTGCCGACGAAGCGCCCGTTCCGATTGCTCCAGGCGAGAATGATGCTGGCCACAGGTTGCATGACGCTTCCGGACGCCAGCGACGACGCGCTCATGGATGAGCTCGAGAACTGGCTGACACCGTACCTGAGTGCCGTCACCAGACTGGATGAATTGAAACGGCTGAATTTGGAAACGATACTGGCGGCCCGCATGACGTTTGAACAGCGCCGTGAGCTCGATCGGCTGGTACCGGAACGAATACAGGTGCCGTCAGGCTCGAGCGTCGCCGTCGACTATACCCAGTCACCACCGGTGCTGGCGGCGAAACTGCAGGAGATGTTTGGTTGTCTTGAAACGCCCAGACTGCTGAATGGCAGTGTCGCTGTTCAGGTGCACCTCTTGTCTCCGGCCGGGCGGCCGCTCCAGGTGACCCAGGACCTTGAGAACTTCTGGCGGGAGGGCTATGGGCTCGTCAGGAAAGAGATGAAGGGGCGCTACCCCAAACACCCCTGGCCGGATGACCCGATGTCGGCGATAGCGACAGCCCGAACAAAGAAATTTTCCGGATAGCGGGTTCAGTCGCGCCGAGTATATTGACGAGTTCGGTAGCCAAACTCGTGGCGTTCGTCCGGTTCATGTTCCGCCAGCAGTTCCTGTTCCCAGTCACTGAAATCGAACGGCTCAACAAACACATCCCCGTCGATGGTGGCGTCGATGACGCTCTCATAGACGAGGCTGGCATGAGGGAGAGCCTCCGCCAGGAGACCTGCGCCCCCGATCACATAGGTGGATTGTTTGTGTTTTGCTGCCAGAGAGAATCCGGCGGCAAGACTCATGACCGGATAGATGTCCTCACCAAACCTGCTTGTTGTTCGAGAGACGACGATATTGAGCCGCGATGGCAGGGCGCAGTTGTGGTCCTCGAATGTACGACGGCCCATGATGATGGCGTGGCCTGACGTTTGTTCGTTGAAAAACCGGTATTCATCGGGAAGATGCCACGGTAGCCCGCCCGCACGACCGATGCAGTGGTTTTCCGATCTTGCGTAGATGAGCGCAATTGTCATTGCACGGCCCGCACCCGCAGGGTTTGATACAGATTGTCGATAGGTTCGATCCCGCACAACCGGGCCGGTTCGGGATCGGTACGCCGGATCTGATCGGAGAACGACGTGAGTGACGGGGTTGGGCAGTTGATTGCGCCAGCCAGGCGAGCCAGTTGCCGTTCTGGTTCCTGCGTCAGCAGGTCATAGTCGAACAGAATGATGTTGTTTGCTGGGATTTCGGCGACGAATCGATAAGTTGCAAACCAGTAGTGTAGCCAGTACTCAAGCGAAAGCGGGTCCTTGCCTTGAAGTTCGCCCTCCACGCCGGGCAGTAACAGGGGTTTCATGTTGCCGCCGAATTCAAAGTGACCGAGCCAGGTCATGTAGCTGGCACTAAAGCTGTCGCGCCTGTGTATGTCCAGAAATCGCCGGTGTTGTGTCAGCAGTGATGTTGCGTGTGCAACCGGCGCCCGGAACGGGAGCACAATCACGGCATCGGGGAAAGCGTGATGAAGCGACGCTAGTCGCAGCAGGTTGTTGTTGTTCTTGGCAAGATATCGATGGTGCGCATTCCCGCTGGCAGTGATGACCGAGCGCACGAAATCACGGTAATCGCGGATCGCGGAGTCCGGTGGTGTGTGTGGAACCAGACCGGCCTGTTTGACGTAGTCTGGTCGACATCGCATGAGCCAAAACACCTCTTCGAATGCTTCCGGACTCTGATCATCGACGAGCACGCCGTCACCGTGGGCTCTTTCGTGACGAGCGATACGGCGACGGAACGGTTTCATTGTGCTTGTCCAAAGTCTCGGCGCTGTGACGAACGGCATGTTCGTGTAGTTCAGCGTGGCGAAGGTATCGGTGGCGTGCAGGGCGTTCAGCAGTACGGTAGTCCCGGCGCGGGCAAGACCGGTGACGTATACAGGCCGCGGCGAAATGTACCGCCGCTGCGGAAGTCGACGCTCGATGCTGAATATCAGTTGAGGCGTCATGGCGTTCCCCAATGCCAGTTCGTGCAACGTTCTTTCCAGTGGGCCGTAGATGCTGTCGCCTCGCCTGGCCGTCACCGTGGCGTAAACAATCGCAAGGATGACGGTGACGAGTTGGGGTTGCCAGTGGAGTAGCCGCCTTGAAGCAGGTTCGATGTTTCCCTCGATCAGGGCAAGCACAATGATGAAGCCCGCCGAGAAGCTGACGACGACCAGCGCAATGCCGAGGGTCATGACGAGGCTGTGTTTTAGCAGCCGTGTTGCATAGGCGGGGACCGCGCGTTCCTTCCAGTGATCCGAGATTCTGGGAGACGCGATCACGGATAATGAGCGTCTGATGGTATGTATCATTGACGAAAGTGTTGTCGGAAGCGACAGCCGACGCAGGATGATGAGCGCGAAAATCAGTCCGGCGATCGATCCGGTCGTATCAATCAGCAGTTGATTCACTGGGTTTGTCTGTCTTCTCGGGCTGTGAGCGCCATTGACGAAGCCGCCGCTTGATCGGATACCAGAACAGCCCGATCAGTGCGAGTATGACCGAGAGCAGAAGCGCCACGATGATGCCGATGGTGCCAAGGCCAAGTCCTGGTCCCAGATAGGCGGCGGCGGGTGAAGGAACCAACAGAAGGAGTGCAGCGATCAGGGGCATGAAGGTAGCTCCTCGAAATAGTCGGGTGGCAGAAAACGCGCTTCGGAAACCGTAAGCGCACCCCGATCCGGGGTATACAGGTTCAGAAAGTCGAACGTCACCTCGCCGTCCGGCGCGACTTCGAAGACCCTGCCCTGGGCTGTTGATGTGACCAGCAGGTGCCCGTCCGGTAACTGCTGGTGTTTGCCTCTGTGCCAGCTGTAGAAGTCATAGTCGCTGCCGTCGAGAATGATTCGGCTGTTAAAGGTCTGCGGGTCCAACTCGACGATTCGAGAGTAGTCCCGGTGCATGTTGTTGTCGAAGATGGTGATGGTGCCCCGTTCATTCCAGTCCGGATCGTGCTGACGTCGAGTTAGCCCCTGGCGCCACCATTTGACCTTGACGGTAGCGGGATCGAGAACATAGACAAGATTCGGGGAACGCATGCTGATCAGCAGATCCCCCGCTTCAAGACCTGGGTAATTAGCCGCCAGGGCCTCCGGCAATGGATCGATGTCGTTCTGGTGGAACGGGTTGCCACCGGTGAGCACCCAGCGGCTCTGGTGTTCATCGTCCGCCTGCCGGATACCAAAAATGTCTATCTCCGGATTACTGCGAATCATATCGTTGATGGTAATGCTGCGGATGACCTCACCGGATTCGATGCGTACCTGATGCATGGTATCGCCAAACTGCGAGGGTTCGCCGTTATTCCCCCAGACCCAGAGCGTTTCGTCATCAAACATCTCGATGGAGTGATGATAACCGCCAACGCTACGCCAGATTACATTGCCGCAGTAGTCGTATCGGGTCATCGAGGTGCCGTGGTCGTAGGCTACGATGATTGAACCGTCGCGAGTGACCGCAAAACCATGAGGAAAAACATTGGCGTCGCTGGGATGGGGCCACGACACATCCTCCTGGGTGATCGACCAGATGTTTGCCACGGTGCCGTCCGGGGCAATCAGAATGGCGCCATGGAGTGTTGTTTCCAGATCGAACACGCCATAGATGACTCGGTATCCGACGGGTGCGTCAGCGGCCAGGTACATGACTGGCGGTCCGCGACGGTCGCGAACCGGAACCGGCAGAAACCCGTAGCCGGGGCCAAGTTTGCTGAGGTCAGGTGGGTCGACAAGATGTCGGGCGGGCACCATACCCAGGTCATTTTCGACCTTCTCGGTAATAGACGTCGCTTCTTCAGCGTCGCCTGCCACGAAGTTCCGGATCTCCTGGATGACAGGATACGGCCAGTAATCGTTGTCTGCGGCTTCCATACCATAAAAGAGCGAAGCGATGAGCACGAGCCAGACGAGTGCGATGATCTGGATGGCTTTCACGATGATAAATCGGTCTGCATGGGCCGGGTCAGCATAAACGAGCGTTCAATAGGAGGACAGGGCCAGGCAGCTTAAAGTCGATTGGCGGTGCGTAACCATCTATGGAGTGCCATCTGCATGCGCCAGATCTTTGCCTCCGGATACAACGTCTCGTTGAGATAACTGGCTGGTTGAACCAGGTTTCTGATCCGAAGACTGCAATCCAGGTCCTTGCAGACGATGTTTCCGATCGAATGCCTTCGCTCGGCGTTCTTGTGGGTGATGGTAAACATCGCGGTCCCGTTTGGTCGGTGCACATGATGACAGAGGGAGCACATTTCGAGACCAGGCTTTGACCCGTCGAATCGGCCTCGCCGAAGGATGGTACCCTTGATGCCGCCATCGTCCGGAGAAACGATAACGACATAACCGAGGTGTCCCGACGGGTGTACCCAGCCGAGGTAATCGAGATCGTCCCAGGGGATATTGGTGAGGTCGGGGAGGGGAACGTCGTCTTCCCGCTCCCCCTTGAATGACGTCAGTACTTCTTCTTCTGTTAGCGGGTCCATTGACGCGCCGCTGGCATCTAGTTGCGCTGGTAGGTGCCAACCAGGCGGCTCATGCCGGTGATGTTGGGCTCGAGCTGTTTGAGAAAGTCCCACATGTTGATCCCGGGCTCAAGGTTTGTCTCGATATCGATTTCCAATACCCAGAAGTAGTAGCGATGGTCGCCATGGCCGACCGGTGGCATCGGGCCACCGTAGCCATCGTTACCAAAATCATTAGGGCCAGAAGTGTAACCAGTCTCGCCTTCCGCCAACGAGGTCACACTGGTGGGGATGTTGTAGAGAACCCAGTGGACAAATCCGTAGGTACCATTCGTGTCGATACGAGGCGCGTCGGGATCATGACAGATGATGGCATAGGACTTTGTCGTAGACTCGCCCGGCGTCCAGCTAAGGGCCGGTGAAACGTCGTCGCTTTCGCCGGTGTGCCTGCTGGGAATTGCGCCGCCGTCAGTAAAAGCGGAGCTTGTGAGCTGAATTTTTGAAGGGGCATATGCCATCTGGTGTGTCTCCTGTGTTGGGTTCTGGCGAGCGTTAAAAGACCATATTCTGTTTGAGGTCGTCCGGCAGCATCGCAAGGATGTTCTGGACGGTTTCCTGGGGCGACTCTCCGCTGGTGTCGAGGGTAATGGAGGGGCCTGGCAGTTTGGGTAGCTCATAGATGCCGGAGTTGACGGAATCCTCCAGTGCCTGAAAGTTGTTAACTTTTTCCATGGCCGCTCGCTCGGGTGATTCGACGCGAGTCTTGAGATCTGAGGTATCACAGGTGAGTCCAATGAAAAGGCCGATACTCCCGGAGTCCTGTGCGGCTTTGATGTACTGGCCGAAGTCATCGATGGGAATTGACGGTTCATAGGTGAACGTGGCGATCAGTCCGTCCTCGTTGAGAGTCATGGCCCGTTCCAGCACGGTTTTGTACATCTGGTCACGCAGTTCATTGAACGTCTCTGTTGAATAGCCAAACACAGGGCCGAGCAATGCTGCCATGTGATGAAAGTTGATGAAGGGGTACTCCAGTTCTCTGGAGAGTTCCATTGCAATCGTCCGTTTGCCCACGCCAGGGGCGCCGTGCAGAAAGATGAGGTGCACTTGTTATTCTCCCTATGCCTCCTTCCCGTCCCAACCATACTATAACGGACACAGTTTGTGATGCCCTGGAACCTGCTAGGATTGGGCGATCAGTATTTGGGAGCGATGGTCGGGAGTAATGACATTGCGTGGCTTCTGGTTGGGGGTGCTCTGGTTGTGGTCGGCTGTAGCGGGTGCGGCCTTGTCGGAGGTTGAGCGTGAAATATCGCGCTATGCCAAGGAAAGCAAAGAGGCAGCGATCTCGTTGCTGGCGGAAGTCGTGAATATCAACAGCGGGACGATGAATCACGAAGGTGTGCGTGAAGTGGGCAGGGTATTCCAGCGTGAATTTCAGGCGCTTGGAATGGAAACCCGCTGGCATGACATGAGCGATGTGGATCGCGCCGGACACCTGTTCGCTGAAAACCGGGGTACTGCACGGTGTCAGTTATTGATCGGTCACCTGGATACCGTGTTTGAGGTGGACAGCGAGTTCCAGGTTTTTCAGCGTAACGGTGACATGGCCACCGGTCCTGGCGTCAATGACATGAAAGGGGGTGATGTCGTTATTGTGTTTGCGCTGAAAGCGCTCCACAGCGTTGGGGTGCTGGATGACGGAAAGTTCATTGTGGCGCTGATAGGAGATGAAGAGAAATCCGGGAATCCCAAGTCAGTGAGCCGCAAGCACCTGATCGAAGCTGCCAGGCGCTGTGATGTGGCGCTCGGATTTGAGATCGCACCGTCGCTGAATGCTGCCGTCATTGCCAGACGAGGTTCAAGCGGGTGGCGTGTTGACGTCTCGGGTTTGCAGGCGCATTCATCGACTATCTTCAGCGATCGGGTTGGCAGTGGTGCCGTGTTCGAGGCGGCCAGAATCCTGACAGCGTTCCATGAGGACGTTCGAGGGGAGCAATATCTCACTTTCAATCCGGGCATCATCCTGGGCGGGACCCGGGTCGAGTATGATCCGGTGCTGAGTCGTGGGAGTGCATTCGGCAAGACCAATGTGGTGGCGCAGGAGGTGGTCATTCAGGGTGGGTTACGGACCATGTCCGCTGCCCAGGAGGCTTCGGCCCGCGCGGCCATGCGGGAGATCGTGGAGAAAGATAACCTGCCCCGCACCTCGGCAACGATCACGTTTACGGATGGCTATCCGTCCATGCCGCCAACTGCGGGGAACCGGCGATTGCTGGCGACTTTGAATGAAGTGAGTGTTGATCTCGGGCATGGTGAAGTTGTTGCCTATGATCCCGGCAGGCGCGGTGCGGCCGATGTCTCGTTTGTGGCCGAATATCTGGATGCGATTGACGGTATCGGTGCTGAGGGGAAGGGCGCACATTCGACGGAGGAGAATATCGACCTTGCAACCTTACCTCTTCTGATCGAAAGGGCCGCCATCTTGATGTACAGGCTAATGTCCGATGACTGAAGCAAACTTTGAATACCGGGATCAACTGTTCTATCCGACACCAGCGAGCCAGGGGCCGTGGGGTCCGAATTCTCTCGGTGGCCGTTCCGTTGTGAGCCTGCTCGCGTTCACCCTGGAGCAGGCCGTAGGCTCCGACGAGTACCTGCCAGCGCGGCTGACGGTTGACATGTATCGGTTGCCGGATTTCTCGCCGATCGATATCCAGCTGAAAGTTATTCGTGATGGTTATCGAATCAAGGTGATGGATGCCGAATTTGTTGCCAACGGAGAAACTATGGCGCGTGCCAGTTGCCAGTTTCTGCGTCGTACTGAGAATACGACGATTCCCGTATGGGGACCTTCTTCCTGGGACGCGCCGGCGCCCGAGGATGTGCCAACGGCTGGCGAGCAAATGGGCTGGGAGCGCAGGATCTTTGAAGGCGGTATGAACCAGTTCGGAAAGAAACGGCTATGGCTATCGGACCGGCGCGAGGTGGTAAGTGGCAATCCGTTAACGCCGTTTCTCCGGGCGGCACTGATCGCGGATTTTGCCAACCCCCTGTCAAATTCCGGCGATGGTGGTCTGGCCTATATCAACTCGGACGTCACCTTGTATCTGCATCGTTTACCGGTTGACGAGTGGATTGGTATGGAGGTCGTCAATCATGCAGCGACCGATGGTGTAGCGATTGGCGAATGCTGGATGTACGACCGGGTCGGAAGGATTGGCAGCAGTTCGGTGACTGGCCTGGCACAGAAACGTGTGGCCCAGCCGGCCATTCGAAGGGACTAGGCCTGTTCCAGCGTCTGTGACTGTATGAAGTTCTGCAGCCCCATTTTTTCGATCAGCCCGAGCTGGGTTTCAATCCAGTCAATGTGCTCTTCTTCGGAGTGCAGGATTTTTTCGAACAGCTGTCGCGACACGTAGTCTCCCTGCTGTTCACACAGTGCGATGGCCTCTCGCAGGTCTGGAACCGCCTTCATTTCCTGTTCCAGATCGCACTTCAGCATCTCGCCAACGTCCTCGCCGATGAGGAGCTTGTCCAGTTCCTGCAGATTCGGCAATCCTTCGAGAAACAGGATGCGCTCCATCAGCCAGTCCGCATGTTCCATTTCCTCGATAGATTCTTTCTTCTCCTTTTCCGCCAGCTCCTTCAGACCCCAGTCTCCCAGCATCTTTGCGTGCAGGAAGTACTGGTTGATGGCCGTTAACTCATTTTTCAGAGCCTTGTTGAGATGCTCGATGATTTCAGGGGCGCGCGGCTTCATGGGATACCTCGTACTGCGGATTGAACGTTCATGTTACGGCCTAGCCGGTTGCCGCAACAAGCTGGGGGATGAGGATACAATTGAGAACAATTCGTGTTTACTTTTAGAAAGCGCTGAGCTAAGGTGTCTGGCATGATCGTTTGTGTCTGCCAAAATGTGAATACCGCCAAGATCCGTCAGGCTGTGCGTGACGGGGCCACTGACCTGAATGCGCTGGCGGACTCGCTGGGTATAGGGACTGGCTGTGGCTGCTGTGCAGACTATGCTGAAGGCCTGGTGAAAGAAGAACTCAGTCAGACGATCAATGCCTACGAGGTTGTCTGATCGTCTGGATTGATCAACCCCGACTGGCCGCGCCCCAGACCTCCCTTCACTGCTGACCCACACCTCAGCCAACTGCGTCCCAGCGGGCATGACCTCAAGTCGTGTAACATGGCGCGATTTCGCGCACCCACTAACCGGATCCCATCATGGTGGAATATGCCTGGCACGATTTCGTCGGCAATATTGGCGTCGTCTGCGTTCTGGGCGCCTATTTCGGGTTGCAGAGCAGACGGCTGTCCGTGGCCAATCCCATTTACTCTGCAGTCAATGCGCTGGGCGCGCTGTTGATCATGGTATCGCTCTATCACGACTTCAACCTGTCGTCTTTTATCATTGAATGCTTCTGGCTGGTGGCGAGCCTCTATGGCTTGTTAAACGGTTGGCGGAGGCATGCGTCGGGTGATTGAGTCCTATATTTCTCGCGTCGGACGCATCGTTCGCCCCCAGGGCCATGTTTTCTATGGCTGGTATATCGTCGGTGCCGCGAGTGGTGTCCAGATGCTGGCAGGGCTACTGTGGATGCAGTCCTACGGAGCCTATGTGGTACTGCTGCAGGCGGACTTCGGCTGGAGTAAGGCGTTGGTCGCTGGTGCGTTCGCGATGGCACGGATTGAAAGCGGCATCCTGGGTCCGCTTCAGGGTTGGCTGGTGGATAGGTTTGGCCCCCGCGCCATCATGCGAATTGGCACGGTCATCTTTGGGGTCGGCTTCCTGGCCTTTAGCCAAATCGATTCGCTGCTACAGTTCTATCTGGCGTTTGCGATGATTGCCCTCGGTTCGTCGCTGGGCGGCTTTGCCACCGTGATGGTGGCACTGGTCAACTGGTTCGACAAACATCGGGCAAAAGCGGTATCCATATCGCAGATAGGATTTTCGATAGGCGGCCTCTCCGTGCCGCTGATCATTCTGAGTCTGGAAGCCTTTGGCTGGCGGACGACCGCATTCATCTCGGGGATTGTAGTATTCGTGGTCGGACTGCCGCTGGTCCAGGTTATCCGCCATCGTCCCAGTGAAATCGGTGAGCAGCCGGATGGCACGCAGGTCATTGAAGATCCTGCAAACCCTGCCGGGGGATTTGATCAGCGGCGTGATTTCACCGCGCGAGAGGCGATGAGAACCGCCTCATTCTGGCTCATTTCTGTGGGCCATGCCTGCGCATTATTGATTGTCTCGACGGTCATGGTCCACATCGTGCCTCACCTGACTGAGGGGCTGGGGTATTCGCTGTCGCTGGCGGGAATCATGGTTGCGTTGATGACAGGATGTCAGATGCTGGGGCAGGTGCTGGGCGGTTATCTGGGGGACCGTTATGACAAAAGAGCGATTAGTACGTTTTGCATGATGGCCCATACAGCAGCCATGCTGTCGGTCGCCTACGCGACCAACATCGGTTTGGTGATGCTATTCGCACTTTTGCATGGCCTTGCCTGGGGTATCCGCGGGCCACTGATGGTGGCGCTGCGAGCGGATTATTTTGGTCCTTCGTCATTCGGCACCATCATGGGCTTTTCGTCGCTGATCGTCATGCTGGGTATGGCCGGTGGGCCTATTCTGGCGGGCTATCTTGCCGATGTTTATGGCAGCTACGAAGTTGGTTTTACGGTGCTTGCCGTTGCCGCGTTTGTCGGTTCTTTCTGTTTCATTGTGGCGCGTAAACCGAGTCTGCCAGACCGTCAGGCTGCCCGGCATCTTTAACCGAAGATCACATTAGGCTGCTACAGTACACCGCTCATCCAAATCAGGCTGAGGAGTCTGAGATGCGTTCATTCTGCCTGACGTTACTTTTGCTCTGCGTGGTCCAGAGTGTCTGGGCCGACATCAGCCGCATCGCCTTTGGTTCCTGTGCAGACCAGCGTGAACCACAACCAATCTGGGCCAGCATCGCTCGCCTGAATGCGGACCTGGTGGTGTTACTCGGTGATAACGTCTACGCCGACACTGATGATATGGCGGAGATGAGAGCCGCTTATGCGGCGCTGGCGAGTGTGCCGTCGTTCCGGTCATTGCGGCAGATCACGTCGATTGAAGCAATCTGGGATGATCATGATTACGGTCTGAATGACGCGGGTGCCGATTACCCGAAGCGGGCCGAATCGCAACAGGTGTTCCTGGATTTTTTCGGTGAACCGGGGGACTCGGACCGGCGCCGGACCCCTGGCATCTATGCGGTTCGTGAATATGGTCCGGCCGAAAGACGAATCCAGTTAATCCTGCTGGATACACGATATTTTCGCAGCCCGTTTACCCATTCACTCAATCCGCTGAAGCGCTACCGGCCCGACGATAACCCGGAACTCACCATGCTGGGCGAGGAGCAATGGCGATGGCTGGCTGAGCAACTGAACCGTGATGCCCGGGTTCGTATCATCGCCAGCGGCATCCAGATCATTAACGATGAACACGCCTATGAAACCTGGGGAAACCTGCCTCGGGAACGACAGCGCCTGTTCGATCTGATTCGGGAACTGCGAGTGGGAGGAGTCGTGCTGGTGTCTGGTGACAGGCACTTTGCTGAAATCGCCGAGTTGGATGATGCGGTGGGCTATCCGTTGCTGGAGTTGACGGCAAGCGGACTGACGCACGCCTGGGAAGCTGGCCCTGATTCGCCGCACACACACCGCCTGGCTGCCTACGGTGGCTTGAATTTTGGTTCGATCGAGGTGGACTGGGAGCAGGAAAGTCCGTCCATCTCGCTGGTGATTCATGATGTTGATGGCAACGAGGTGGCCCGGGCATCACGACGCCTGAATGAGCTGCAGCCCTGATTCTGCGGGACGTTCAGCTGAGCGGGGGAATGCCGGGGTGATCTGGTAAACTCGGCGGGAACCGGGGGCTGGGGATCATGATGGTCGCCGACAGAAACCAATACCTCAGACAGATGGGGATCGATGTCTGGGTGCTCAGGGAAGACGGGGGGTTGAGCGGACAGCCTGTCGGTACCGCTGCGGCCTTGCCGGCGACTGACACCGCATCGTCGCCCCGGTTCCACCTGTGCCTTGCCACCTATGACGACCTCAGCCTGATCTTCGAGGTCCCGTTTGAAGCCGCGACTTTACCGGCTGAGCTTCGCCGTCTGGCTGACGATATTGCGCTCGCATGCGGGCGGAGCCGTAAACCTGCCGTGCAGTCCCTGAGATGGCCGATGGTGAAGTCGCCCGGCTTTGACCAGTCAGCATCGATGGCAAGAACAGCCCTTGCGGAGCGTGTTGCGAGTTGCGGTCCGTTCAGGCTGGTGTTCGGGAAATCGGTCCTGGCCTGGCTGGCCGATGGGGATATCCGGGTGGCAGATGAGATTGGCGACTACCTCAAGCAGCCTCTGCGAAAACGACAGCTATATGGCGTGCTAAAGGAGTGGCTTTCGTGAGCGCGGTGGAACTGGATTTCCATCTGGTGCGCATGACTCATGGTGATGTCCCCACGGTGATGAAGAATGAGCGGCGAGCGTATACGCATCCCTGGACTGAAGGCATCTTTATCGACTGCGTGAAATCGGGCTATGAGTGCTGGCTGTTTGTGCTTGAGGGCCGCAACATCGGTCACGGTGTGCTTTCTGTTGCGGCAGCGGAATCCCATCTGCTCAATGTTTGCATCAACCCGGATTATCACGGCAGTGGCTATGGTCGCGTGCTGGTCCAGTTCATGCTTGATCGCGCACAGCAATGTGGCGCCGACTGTGTCTTTCTGGAGGTTCGGCCTTCGAATCATGTCGCCTGCAAGCTCTATCACACGCTTGGCTTCAACGAGGTCGGTGTCCGCCGCAACTATTATCCTGCGTTCACCGGACGCGAGGATGCACTGGTGCTGGCCAAGGAGTTCATCTAGACCCGTCGTGTAGATCAGGGTTTTGATTGGTCCCACGCATCGCTATAATCCCGCGCCGCACTCCCTTGCTTGCAGACACTATGTCGATTTCCCACGAAGTCGAAAAGCGACGTACATTCGCCATCATTTCTCACCCGGATGCGGGTAAGACCACGATTACCGAGAAGCTGCTGTTGCTTGGCAAGGCCATCCAGCTGGCTGGTACGGTGAAATCGAAAAAGTCTGATCGCTATGCGACTTCAGACTGGATGGAGTTGGAAAAACAGCGGGGGATTTCGGTCACAACCTCGGTGATGCAGTTCCCTTACAAGGGTCGAATCGTCAATCTACTGGATACACCGGGGCATGAGGATTTCTCTGAAGACACCTACCGCACGCTGACCGCCGTGGACTCTGTGCTGATGGTGATTGACGCTGCCAAGGGCGTCGAGGAGAGAACCATCAAGCTCATGGACGTCTGTCGCCTGCGTGACACACCCATTTTGACGTTCATCAACAAGCTGGACCGCGAAGTTCGTGACCCGATAGAAGTGCTGGATGAGATTGAATCGGTACTGAATATTCGTTGTGCTCCGGTCACCTGGCCGATCGGGATGGGTAACAACTTCCGCGGAATCTACGATCTTTATCGCGATGAGGTACACCTGTTTACTCCTGACAAGGGGGAGTCAGAGCTGCCGACTCGGATTGTTTCACACCTGGCCAGCGATGAAGCTGCAGAAGCTCTCGGTACGGATGTGCGCGATGCGCTCGTTGATGAAGTTGACCTGATTCGTGCGGCGAGCCATGAATTTGATCTCGATGCATATCGTGCCGGTACCCTGACGCCGGTTTTCTTTGGCACGGCGCTAAAGAACTTCGGCGTTTCAGAAATGCTGGACGGTTTCGTTGAGTATGCGCCTGAGCCGATGCCTCGAGCGACCAGTGAGCGCGTGGTCGACGCCCGGGATGAGCGCTTCAGCGGCTTTGTTTTCAAGATTCAGGCAAATATGGATCCCAAACACCGGGACCGCATTGCATTCATGCGAGTCTGCTCCGGTATCTACCGGCAGGGTATGAAGATGAATCACGTGCGTACCGGAAAGGAAGTCAGAATCAGCGATGCGGTCACGTTTCTCGCTGGCGAGCGATCACAGGCCGATGTTGCCTATCCGGGTGACATCATTGGCCTGCACAATCATGGCACGATCCAGATCGGTGATACTTTTACTGATGGTGGGCTGCTGCGTTATCTGGGCATTCCGCATTTTGCTCCGGAGCTGTTTAGAAGGGTGCAGCTCCGTGATCCGCTTAAAAGCAAGCAATTGCGCCAGGGGCTAACCCAGCTGTCGGAGGAAGGTGCGACACAGGTGTTCATGCCGCTTAGAAACAACGATCTGATTCTGGGCGCGGTTGGTGTGTTGCAATTCGATGTGGTTGCCTTCCGTCTCAAGGACGAATACAAGGTGGATTGCGCCTACGAAGGAGTCAGCGTCAACACGGCGCGATGGGTAGAGTGCGATGATCCGAAGATGCTGGCGGATTTCAAACGCAAGGCGGAGGACCATCTTGCGGTCGACGGTGCGGGCCATCTCACCTACCTGGCGCCGACTCGTGTCAATCTTTCGCTGATGGAAGAGCGCTGGCCGGACATCCGATTCCGCGCCACCCGTGAAATCGAATAATCAGTCGTGCATGTCGTTGAACGGCGACGGCATATCCAGTGAAACAGTCTGTTCGTGTCCCGGGATTTTGATGAATGCTGGATCAAGTTCCAGTGACTCTCCCTCGACTACGCCTTCACCGAATCGATAGATGAGCGAGTTTTTGCCGGAACGGGTTTCTTCGTCATATTGTTGTGTTCGGCCCTGAACTGTTTCGTTTAGCGAATCATGTCGACTCATCGCCGACTTGCCATGCCTGTGCTCCAGCATCCTGCGGGTCACTGCCGGTGAAAGCATGGTTGCGGTCGCGTTATTTCCGCCAAAACCTTTCGAATTGACGAACACAGCGTCAAGTTCCTCTGGATTGACTTCGCGGTGGGTAAGCAGGAAATCCAGATGACTACTGTGTACGTCATCGGCGATACCGTTGATCGTGGTAATGCCAGGGATCAGGCCATGTTCCCATACGCCCAGAGAGCCGTTGATCTGGTCGCCGGATGCGGTGGCAATCGAATGACCGACATAGGATTTGATCGCCGCGATCGGCCATTTTTCGATGCCGAACGTTTTTGACAGCTCGTTGAAGATATGCGATTCGGTGACCCGGTTCTGAGGCGTGCCCGTTCCATGCGCCTGCATGTAACTGCGGCGCTGCAGTGATTCATCGCCAAGGATCGCTCTCACGGTTCCCATTGCCTTGCCGATGGTGATGTAGTTGCCGATGCCCGGGCCGGGAATTGACTTCTTGTAGCCGTCAGCATTGATGAACACGTCAGGAATGGAGCCGTAGATATTGGCGCCCATCTCCATGGCGAGTTCGTCGTCAAACAGTACAACGAACTGGGCAGATTCCGACAGGGTGAAGCCGCAGTTATCCGAGAATGGCCGACAGGCACGGCGATGGTCGGTTGCGCCGTCGGTAATGCTGTCAAGCCGATTGAGCGCTTCATCCTCGGCCAGCGCGCCCATGGTGCGGTAACCCTCGATGATTTCAGGCGTAACCGGCGCTTCGCTGGCGCCCACAATTACCGCGCGGTATTTGCCGGAACGAATGTCCTGGACTCCCTGGCGCAGGTTATAGAGAAAGCTGGCACAGGCGCCAAGATTCGCGCCAGTGCTGCCGACGCTGCCAAGCACATACGCATTGACGAAATCCGCCACCATCTCCGCCAGACTCAGAGCACAGTTCTTTGAACTGACGCGTTTTCCCATCAGCGACGCCTGCATCATGCCGCCGGCACCGTTGGCGTCCATCTGTCCCATGGCGCTGCTGGCATAACAGGAGATCTGATCGCCTGGAACCCGGCGCCGGACTTCTTCCCAATCAATGCCGAGCGAGTTGATCGCGTCGGATGCGCCATAGACAGTGAGCTGCAGGCCTCGGGGATGACTGCGTGACTGGTAGAGTTTTTCCGGATCGAAGCCGGTTGGAACCTGGCCGGCAGACTGGACTCGAGATTTGCGTTTGTCCGGGAACAGAATATCGAGATGATCGGTGGCCTTGACCAGTACCTTGGTGCTTTCGAGTTCATTGATTTCCCAACCCGGCGGAATCTGGTCCGGCAACTGGGAACGTTTGATGGCAAATGTGAATGGACTGGCATCCGGTGTTGTCAGTTGAGCAGTCTTGTGCGCAACGATGGCATCAGGATCGAACAGGTGTTTCTCGATCCGTCGTACCAGGGTGTGATCCTGTATAAACCGGCGCTCCTCAGCGGTGCTGTGACCTGTATTCATCATTGCGCCCAGGGCCTGCCAGGTCTCGTTGGCTTGCTGGTCAGGCAAGCCGTCGATCACCATGCGGCGATAGGCATGATGGCCGGAACTTCGACCAGCGGAATTGACACCGCCGAAGCTAACGATGACGGGAAGTCGGGACAACGATGGACTCCTGAGAACAATTATAGGGTAGCGGCTAACCCTTCATTCTACGGGCATGCCACTACCAAAATCTACTCAGTAGAGACGTCTGTCGTCGGAGAATCAGGCGAACTGCTGAGTTAACAGTCGCCATTGGCGCCGTTGGAAATCCAGTTCGGCTTCCAAATGTTGGAGGCGGGAATGTATTTCTGTCTTTTCCCACTTTGCCTTCAGATCGGCCTTCTTCAGCTCAAGCCATTGCTGACGACACTGGGCCCAAGCGTTGAGGACTCCGACCATCTTGGCGTATTCCGCATCGATCAGGTCAAGCCACTGGTCGCGGTTGCTGGCTCGGGAAAGTCGAATGCGTTCCTCGGTTTGTTTGCGTTGCATCTCGACTATCCGGCGCTCGATCTTCTCAGGCGCAGTCCGTTTGAGTGCCCAGGTCAGCCCCATGAAACTGAGTAAGCGGATGAGCCACTTGGTGGGATCAAACTGATACCAGCGAATGCCGTTTCGATAATCCCACTGAAAAGTGTGGTGGAAGTTGTGATATCCCTCGCCATAGGTCAGCAATGCAATGGCGCCATTGTCTCGGGCCGAATTGTCATCTGAGTAGGGTTGTTTGCCCCACGCATGGGCCAGCGAATTGATAAAGAAGGTCGTATGGTGACAGAGCACGAGTCGCAGAATGCCGATCAGCAGCAGTCCGCCCCAGATATCGCCATGCAAGGCACCCAGTGCCGCCGTCAGACCCAGATTCGTCGCAGTAGTCAGCCACCAATAGTATCGATGTTGCCATCTCACCACCGGGTCCCGTTGCAGATCTTTAACGTTGCTATAGTCGGTCCTGGCTGCCGGATAGTCCTTTAGCATCCAGCCCATGTGCGAGTAGAACAGACCACGTTTGGCGGAATAGGGGTCAAGGTCAACGTCATCGACATATCGATGGTGCTGGCGATGGTTGGAGCACCAGTGCTGAATAGAATTCTGCAGCGAAAGGGCACCGCCGAGGGCGAACAGGACGCGAATGAAAGGATGTGCGGCATAGGACTTGTGCGCCCAGAGTCGGTGGTATCCTGCGGTGATGGACAACCCGTTCCATGCCAGAAACAGCACGAACCATCCCCACAATTCGGGTGTGAATCCGTGCAGCACGCCATATGCCGGGACCAGGGTCAGGGACGCAATCAGGGTGCCGTAGAGGGCCAGGGCAACGTCCCATCGAGTGCGAAAAGTAGGCTCATTCGGCTCCATCGCGGCATCGTAATTTGGGGCTCGCACGAAATCAAATCGGCCGCTCTGTGGTATCCTGCGTCACCTCGAATTTGACATCTACGGAGACCCAGATGGCGGGTAAGGCAGCGGCGGCGCTTGCAATATTCAAGAAATTTGAAGGCCGGGAAGAAGGCGTTGGAGAGTGGTTCCAGATCGATCAGGATCGTATCAATATGTTCGCCGATGCGACGCTGGATCATCAGTTCATTCATGTCGATCCTGAAAAGTCGGCCGAAGTGTCGCCCTACAAAGTGACCATCGCTCACGGTTTTTTGACGCTGTCACTGCTGGTTTATCTTGGTCAAAGCGTCCCGGACCGATTCTCCGAGGCCAACGATGGCCGCTACATGGGAATCAACTATGGTTTCGATAAAGTCAGGTTCCCTGCGCCGGTACCGGTCAATTCGAGAGTTCGGGCAAGACAGACCTTGATGTCGGTCGAGCTGAGAGGCGAGACATCGGTGCAGATAAAACGCGAGATGATTGTTGAACTGGAAGGCAGTGACAAGCCTGTCTGTGTGGCAGAGTGGCTGTCGATCCTCAACTACGAATCCTGATATGGCAACGATAAAGAAAGATGACCTGATCCAGAGTGTTCAGGACGCGCTGCAGTACATCTCATACTACCATCCGACGGATTTCATCCGGGCGATGACCCAGGCCTGGGAGCGAGAAGAATCGAAGGCTGCGAAGGACGCCATGTCGCAAATTCTCATCAACTCCCGAATGTGTGCTGAAGGGCATCGTCCTATTTGTCAGGACACAGGTATTGTCAATGTTTTCATCAGCGTTGGCATGGATGTTCGCTGGGAAACGGACATGTCGCTGGATGAGATGGTCAATGAAGGTGTTCGTCGCGCCTACCAGCTGCCGGACAATGTACTGCGTGCATCAATCCTGGCGGACCCTGCCGGGCAGCGAACGAATACGAAGGACAATACGCCTGCCGTGATTCATACATCGATTGTTCCGGGCAATCAGGTTGAAGTGCATGTCGCTGCCAAAGGTGGCGGCTCGGAGGCAAAATCGAAACTGGCGATGTTGAATCCGGCGGACAGCATTGTTGATTGGGTGCTAAAGACAGTGCCCACGATGGGTGCTGGCTGGTGTCCTCCCGGTATGCTGGGCATTGGCATCGGCGGCACGGCCGAGAAAGCAGCGCTGATGGCCAAGCGATCGCTGATGGACCCGATCGACATCCACGATTTGCAGGCGCGGGGGCCGTCCAACCGGATTGAGGAACTCAGGCTCGAGATATTCGACAAGGTCAATGCACTGGGGATTGGCGCTCAGGGTTTGGGGGGACTGACGACAGTGCTTGATATCAAGATCATGGACTATCCGACCCATGCGGCGAACCTGCCGGTCGCGATGATTCCCAACTGCGCAGCGACTCGTCATGCTCACTTTATTCTGGATGGCAGTGGTGTCGCGGAGCTGGTGCCGCCGAAGCTGGAGGACTGGCCCGAGATCACCTGGGAAGCCGGCGGGAGTTCCCGCCGTGTCAATCTGGATACAGTCACGCCCGAGGATGTGCAGGGCTGGAAACCCGGAGAGACGCTGCTGCTTTCCGGCAAGATGCTCACCGGTCGGGATGCGGCCCACAAACGCATCCGTGATTTGGTGGAGCAGGGCAAGGGGCTGCCCGACGGCGTCGATTTGAAGGGCAAGTTCATTTACTACGTCGGTCCTGTTGATCCGGTTCGGGAGGAAGTCGTGGGTCCGGCGGGACCGACGACGGCGACCAGGATGGATGGATTCACGGCGATGATGCTGGAGGAAACCGGTCTGCTCGGTATGGTGGGCAAGGCCGAGCGCGGTCCGGCGGCGATAGATGCCATTCGCTCCCACAAGGCAGTCTATCTAATGGCTGTTGGCGGCGCTGCGTTTCTGGTGTCCAAAGCGATTCGTAAATCTCGTGTCGTGGCGTTCGAAGATCTGGGCATGGAGGCGATTCATGAGTTCGAAGTCGAGGATATGCCGGTGACGGTGGCGGTCGATTCGAACGGTGATTCGGTACATATCACCGGACCGCAGGAGTGGCGATCCCGCATTGGCAGGCTGCCGGTCGTCGACGCCTGATGAATCACGCCCGCTACGAAGCGCTGTTATTTGCGGCAACGTCACTTCGATGACCTACCAAAAGCTTTTCTAATCAATAGGTTAGACTGCAAACCTGTGGGTAAATTCATTGCCATGGGAGGGCTATTGCGTTACATTCGGTCGATTAACGCGGCCTGTTGTTGCGGTTCGGTAAAACCAGAGGGAATAGCTTTCAATGAGTGAAAAATCGGCGTCTGTAGATCAGTTGTATTTGCTCGCAGAAAGTCTTTCTCAGGATTTCTCGCTCTTCCCAAGCAGGCAGCCCGCGTCTGTGATCGAAGGATTGCTGACCGAGCAACAAATCAACCGCCAGGTCGAGCAACTGAAGACGATGGATGTTGATGCCTATATCGCAGCGACGGTGACGCCCTGCGAAGAGGTATCCAGACCGGGTTCGAAGCTCATCATCAAGGCAATGGATGTTCCGGTGCTGCGGGAGGTTTCGGACGGTCCCTTTTACGCCGCCGAAGTCGAGATGAATTTTGGTGACACCGTTCGACGGGTCGGATTCATCACCCAGGACAGGTCGCACGCATCGGGTGTCTGGGGTCCCAGCCATCACCAGCAGGCCGCGCAGATGGCGGCAGACTTCGCTACCCGCTCAATCCCGATTGTGTGTTTCATGGATACGCCGGGCGCAGATGCGGGGGAGATCGCCAACGCCAATAATCAGGCGCAATCCATTTCCCGGCTGATTGCGGAACTTTGTAACGTCGACGTGCCGACCATCGGCATTATTGTCGGCCAGGGATATTCGGGTGGTGCCATCCCGCTGGCGGCCAGTAACCTGCTGCTTTCCTGTCGAACTGGGGTGTTCAACACGATTCACCCAAAGGGGCTTGCCAGTCTGGTGCGTCGTTACAACCTGTCCTGGCAGGAATGCGCGCAGTTTGTCGGTGTCTCGCCCTTTGAGCTCTACAAGCAGGGCAACCTGGATGGTGTGATTGATTACGATCCCGGCGAAGACGACAAGATCGACAACCTGAAGAACGTGATCGTTTCGGGGATTCTCTCGATTGAAAGTTCGGTCAAGGATTTTGTCGCCAGCCATCCTGAAATCCTTGAGCACTACAAACGAAACATTGATCGATATCTTCACCCCTCTGAGTCCTTGTCAGCGGTTCATGCCAGTTCGACGCTGAAACTGAGGACATCGCCCACCGAGTACCCGAACTTGTTCGGTGCCGCGTTCCGGTATCTTCGATATCTGAACTTAAGAAAAAGAATCAAGAGCACGACTATCGGCCAATACGGGCGACTTTCAGAAGCAGAGGTACCTGAAGGTGAGCTGGCAAGCCGGCTGCACCGTGAACGACGCGTTGCTTTTCTTGGCTGGTTGCAGGACCCGGATAAGATTCTCTACGACGATGCGCTCAATCGTGCATGGAAGAACTATACGGACAAGAAACAACAGGCCGGTGACGAGCGCGGGCGCATTGCGCAGTTATTGTTTGGTGAACCCGTCAAGAACTACGAGAACGCGAAACGGGATTTGTGCCTGACCTGTGGCATGCATCTGTACAACCGCTGGAAAGCGGGCGCGAGAGATAACCTGATTGCGCTGATCAATCATATTCGTGATGAGGAGGCGAACTCTTTTCTGCTTGAGCCGTCCGATATCAAGGACGTGAAAGTGTTGTTGCGCTCCATGTCAGACTCGGAGGCACCGTTTCTGACCGAAATAAAATCGCGCTTCGGTTACGAGGGTAAGAAGCTGTTTTCTGCAGGCTATATCGAGTCGAATACTGAGGAGTTTCTTACCCGTCAGCTCGTTTCAGAGCTGAACCTCATCGTGGAGGGTCAGTCGCTTTACGATGCCTCGATTCTTGAAGGGCAGCCACTCTCCGAATATTCGACCCGGCTGCTGGCCGAAGGGGTTGAGGTCCGCTCCATTGAGTTGAATCGTCGGCTCCTTGAGGATTCGTTGTGGTCCTATGTAGAACGAAAGACGGACTCCGAACGGGCTCCTACTGATCAGGACAGAACGATCCTGGATGTTATTTTGGATGAAGATATCCGCGATGACTTCATCAAGGAGTGTCATGATTTCATTACCTTCTCGATTGTTTACGACACGCTGATTGCCGATCTGGTGTCAGTGGCCCGGCATGCGAATGAAACCAGGACGCTTCCGGCAGAAGTTATCGATACGATTGTTGATCGTGCGTTGACCGAAGTGCAGCAGCTGGCGGTGGTGGCGGACAGGTCAAAAGAAGAGATCGCCGATTCCTTCGCTGACTGGGTGACCTTGCTTGCTGGTCACAATCGCGGCGCCAACTTCCTCAAGTCTGTCGAGGAATGGAATCGTGTGGTTCATGTCGACAAGTCGGACACCTTGTTTGTTGTTATCAGCTTTTTCTTTGAACGCCTGATGCCTGCTTATTACGCCTCCCGTGAAGGTGGGCGGCGTTATGAAGGCAAGGTGGAGCCAGTCAGGATCGGGCGTCGCAAGGACTTCTGGAACCGGCTGACGATTGCGTATCGTGACCTGTTGTTTAACGAAATTCTGACCCGTGAAAAACGTAGTCGCAAAACGACCAAGGACACGCTGATAGACCGGTTTGTTCAGAATTTCGAGGAAATGAACGGGGATCTGATGTCGGCCAACCCGGTTGCTTTCCCGACATTCAGAAATACGATCGAGTCGGCTCTCAACAAGGACGTCACACCCTCGGGCCTGATCACGGGTATTGGCGATTTCACAACATCGTCAGGTTGTTATCGTGTTGGCCTGGTGCTTTCCAATGTGGAATTCCAGGTGGGCTGTATTGATAACGCCGATTGCGTCAAGTTCTGCAAGTTGCTGGTCGAGTGTGCAATTCAGCGATTGCCGGTTGTGTGCTTCATATCTTCCGGTGGGATGCAGACAAAAGAAGGCGCGGCAGCGCTCTTTACGATGGCGGTGGTCAACGATCGGATTACGCGATTCGTCAGGGACAACGATTTGCCAATCATCATGTTCGGGTTCGGTGATTGCACCGGAGGTGCCCAGGCGAGTTTCGTTACTCACCCGCTGGTGCAGACCTACTACTTCTCCGGTACAAGTATGCCTTTTGCAGGCCAGGCGGTGGTTGAATCGAACCTGCCGTTCACCTGTCTGCTGAGCAACTATCTTTCTGTCAAGTCGGGCTCGATGCGTGGCCTCGTGACGCATCCTTTTGCCGAAGTGCTCGATGACGAACTGCGCAATGTAGATCCGCAGATTCCGGTACCAACCGAAACCGTAGAACAGGTTGTCGATCGGATTATGGCGGGTAGTTTCATTGGTTCCGAGCCGCTGGTGGCGAAGGATTCTGTGTCGGAGAACGATCTGTTCCGACCGATCAGGAGAACGCTGATTCATGCACGGGGATGTACGGCCGTGAAGCTGGTCACCAAGGCGAAAGAGTTCGGATATGACGTGGTTTTGGTTCAGTCCGATCCGGATATGGAGTCAGTTCCGGCTGACCTCGTCCGTGACAGTGACCGTCATTCGCTGGTTTGCATCGGCGGTAATACGTCGGATGAAAGTTATCTCAATGCACTGAGTGTACTCAGCATTGCGGAAGCCGAACAGGTTGATTCCCTGCATCCGGGGATTGGCTTTCTATCAGAAGAGGCAAACTTCGCCAGACTGGTCAGAGAGCGTGGTGTGAACTTCATCGGGCCCAGGGTCTCCAGCATGGAGACGATGAGTAACAAGTCGAACGCCATTAATACGACCATGCGGATTGGTGTTCCGGTTGTGCCGGGCAGTCACGGCATTGTTAATACCTGGGAGCGTGCGGCGGAAATTTCCGAGCAGATCGGGTATCCGGTGCTGCTCAAGGCGGTCCAGGGCGGCGGCGGCAAGGGTATTCAGGAGGTGCATCGACCGGAGCAACTGCACAGCCTGTTCTATCAGGTCATGACGGAGGCCAAGGCGGCTTTTGGCAACGGTGATCTGTATATCGAGAAATTCGTCACATCAATGCGTCACATTGAGGCCCAGGTGCTGCGGGACACTCATGGCAATACCCATGTGCTGGGCATTCGCGACTGCAGTGTGCAACGCAATAACCAGAAGCTGCTGGAAGAGTCCGGCTCAACGATGTTGTCGGCAGCGCTGAGAGAGCAGGTGGTGGAAAATGCCGCCAAGATTGCTGATGCGGTGGACTACGTTGGCGCGGGTACGGTTGAGTTCATCTACGACGTGCCGAACGAAGCGGTCTACTTTATGGAAATGAATACTCGACTGCAGGTGGAGCATCCGGTCACGGAGGAGACGACCGGTGTCGACATCGTGCATAAGCAGTTTGAGATCGCCGAGGGTAGTAGCATTGCTGATCTTGAATTCAAGGAGTCAGGCTACGCACTCGAAGTCCGGGTCAATGCGGAGAAAGCTGTCCTCGATGCAGAGGGTAATGTCTCATTTTCGCCCACGCCGGGTGAGATCACTCGCTACGAAATGCCTGAAGATGACAACGTCAAACTCATCTCAATGGCGGGAGAAGGTAAGGTCGTACCGCCGTTCTACGATAGCTTGATCTGTCAGATCATCTGCCGCGGCAAGAACCGGAAAGACACCATAGAGAAGATGTTGGCCTACCTCGATCGGGTCGTAATCCACGGTATTTCAACCAACATCAGTCTCGTCAAACGTATTCTGGCGGACAAGGAATTTATCGACGGCAAATATGATACGAGCTATTTGCCCAGGTTCCTGGAACGTATCGATCCTCAGGCGCTGATCAGCGAGATCGAGCAGGCGTCGGGTACTTCCGGGCAGGCGATTGACCTGGAAATGTTGCGCATCGAGGGTAGTGACGAGTTGAAGGTGTTGTCGCCCTCAACGGGTGTATTCTATCTCACACCGTCGCCCAGCGAGCCAGAATACGTCCAGGTCGGCGATGTGATCTCCACGGGTGATACGCTTTGCCAGATCGAGGCCATGAAGGTTTTTACGCCGCTCAATCTCAATGCATTCGCAGGGGACGATGGCGAGGTCTATGAGTCCGACGTCGAATACGAGATTACGCGGATCAACCTGACCAGTGGCCAGCAGGTGAATGAAGGTGATTTGCTGTTTGTGATTCGCCCTAAGCTAGAAGAAGAACAGGCCGCCTGATTCAGGCAAGCATGTCGCTGACTCCCCGGCCGATATATACGGCACCCACGACCATAATTGTGTAACGGCCATAGCGGCGAAACTGGTCGTCGTGCAGATGTTCGACGACCAGTTTGCCGAGCCAGTTTCCGGTAATGGCGGCGGCAATGACTGCGGGAAAGATCAGCGCCGGCAGTTCCGAACTCGCTGTTAGAAAGAACGCATAGTAACCCAGCTTGATCACGTGCCCGAACGTTTGGGTCACTGCTTTGGTTGCCAGCACTTCGAATCGGCTAAGCCTGCTGCCCACATAGAAGACATCCAGCAATGGCCCTGACGCCCCTGCCAGCATCTGGGCGCCGGTCACCAGAAGCCCGCAGGTGAAGGCGATTGCCGGCTGCTCAATGTCCAGATGTAGTTGTTTCGGCATCACCAGGGCAAGAAACGGGAATATACCGATCAGGATGAACATCAATGCCTTGTCTGGCACGAAGGCCAGCGAGACGAAGCCGGCGAGTACCAGCATGGCGCCCATGGCGTAGGGGAAGAGCACCTTGATGCGGATATGTTCCCGGTGAAGCCAGATCCTGCTGCCGTTGGAGAAAGCCTGCGCGACACCGTGCAACACCATGGCGGCAGGGACGGAAAGGAAGAAGCCGAACACCCCCATGAGTATCAGGCCGCCGGCCATGCTCAGCACACCGGAGATGAAGCTGGTGGCCAGGGTCGCGATGACAAGCAGCAGATAAATCATGGCGGGATTGTGCAGCCCGGTAATCCATGCTTACAGCGAATTGTTCGAATACAATATATCCCATTATGGAATATCTCGATGATTGAGAATCTGGAGACATTGCTCGCGCTTTCCCGCACGGGAACGATGCTTGAGGCCAGCACGGAGCTCAGGGTTTCCCAGTCTGCGGTGAGCAAGCGCATCGCTGCGCTTGAACGTTATTACAATCGCAAGCTGATCCAGAAGAAGGGTCGCCGCGTGGAACTGACGCAGCATGGTAAGCAACTGGTCGATCGTATTTCGCCGATTCTTTCAGAGCTTCGCGATATCTTCGTACAGGAAGCCAGCCTTGCCCGTGGTGAACTGGTCATTGGTGTATCTGACGCCATCCTGTCGAGCTGGGGTCCCGGCATCTTTGTTTCAATTCGTAACGAGCTGCCTGAAGTACAGTTCTCTTTTCATACGCATCGTACGCCTGTTGTGCTGGACCGGATTCGTTCCGGCGAGTTTATGGTAGGTGTGTGTACGGGTTCAGACGCGCTGGATACAGACCTGCAATCTGAAGTACTGATGCAGGAGCCCATGGTGATTATTCCGTCGGCGCTTGAACCGATTCGAATGCCAAGGCGAGGTGAGCTGGGCGTGATCACCATTGAAGACTATTCGGGCGCCTGGCGTTCGTTCAGGGATGAGGTCAGCAAGCTTCGTATCAAGCGGGAAGTCGCGCTGGAATCGTTTTTCAGTGTCGCTCAGATGGCGATCGCCGGATTTGGTCATGGCCTGGTGCCGATTGGTGTTGCGCGAACGCTGAAGGTCAATGAAGACTGCCTGATTAATCTCGGTGCAAGAGGTCTGAGTCGACCGGTCAGGTTTGTTGCCCGCAAATCGACCTATGCATTACCGACGGTGGCCAACTTCAACAAATCGCTAAAGGCGCGCCTGAACAGATTTTCTTTTGACTGAAGTAGGAGTCAGGGACTGTCGTCTTCCTGCTGGGCTTCATCCAGCGGCGCCAGCGACAGTTCACCCAGGCCGCCGGAGTCTGCTTTCTCCTCTTTCTTGGGCTCCGGTGCCGGTTTTTTCGGTGCTGCTGCCTTGGGGGCTGGCTTCGGTGCAGGTGTGTCACCCTTGTCGGCCGGCGCATTCTTGGCGTCGAGGGTGATTCGCAGGCGGAGGTTGTTCTTGGAATCAGCGTTCTTTAATGCCTCTTCCAGGGTGATCTTGCCTTCCTTGTAGAGCTTGAACAGTGCCATGTCGAATGTCTGCATGCCCTGTTCCCCGGATTTTTCCATCAGCTCCTTCAGAGAACCGACGTCACCCTTGGCGATCAGGTCAGCGGCACGAGGTGTGCCGAGCAGGATTTCGATGGCGGCCGCGCGTTTACCATCGACGGTAGGAATCAGCCGTTGCGAAATGATACCGCGCATGTTGAGGGACAGATCCTGCAACAGCTGGGCGTGACGCTCCTCCGGGAAGAAGTTGATGATCCGGTCCATGGCCTGGTTGGCATTGTTGGCGTGCAGGGTTGACAGGCAGAGGTGGCCGGTTTCGGCAAATGCCAGGGCATGTTCCATGGTTTCCTGATGTCGGATCTCGCCGATCAGGATGACGTCCGGTGCCTGCCTTAGCGTATTGGCTAGTGCGTCTTCCCAGGACTTGGTATCAGCTTTTACCTCGCGCTGGTTGACGATGCAGCCCTTGTGGGGATGCGTAAACTCGACCGGGTCCTCAATGGTAATAATGTGCCCCTTTGACCTTTGATTGCGATAGTCGATCAAGGCGGCCATGGATGTCGATTTACCCGACCCGGTACCGCCGACGAACAGAATCAGCCCCAGTTTCGACATAATGAGTTTCGGTAGTACTGGCGGTAACCCGAGCTGACGGTAGTCCGGCAGCGTGTCGCCGAGCCGCCGAATCACCATGGAGACTTCATTTCGCTGCCAGAAAATATTGACTCGATATCGTCCGAGGCCCGGTCGGGAGATCGCGAGGTTCATTTCCAGGTCTTCGCGGAACTCCTTTCGCTGCTCCTCGGTCATGATCGAATCAGCGATCTTTTCGATTTCGCCCGGCTGCATGGGTACGTCAGAAAGTTGATTCAGCGTCCCGTAAAACTTCGCCGAAGGGGGCGCGCCGGTGCTGTAGTAAAGATCGGAGCCTTCTTTCTCGACGAGGATCCTGAGGCAGTCTTCGAATTCAGTCTGGGCCACGGCTCGGTCTCACAGATGAGAGGTGTTCCCAGAGCATAATCAGTTCCGCCTGATCCTGCCACTGACTCAATAGCGGTGTTCGTTGCCCTCGCAATCGGTCAGGGTCAGGGTGTTGGCATCCGCGGACTCGGTAAATCCGATCCGCTGTGCCTCGATCCCGTGACTTCGGGCGATGTCGATGACGTCGCCGGCCCTTTCGTGCGGAACATACACTTCCATGCGGTGCCCCATATTGAACACCTTGTACATTTCTTCCCAGCTGGTGCCTGATGTCTGCTGGATCGCAGCGAATATCGGGGGCAGAGGAAACAGGTTATTTTTGATGAAGTGGACGCCCTGGCCGAAACGCAGGCATTTTGTCTGCGCACCGCCGGAACAGTGAACCAGGGCGCGGATTTCGGTGCCCAGTTCGGTCAGCAGCTGATGAATCACTGGTGCATAGGTGCGGGTGGGACTGAGGATCGCGTCGCCCACCGTCATCGAAGCATCGGGCAAAGGATCCTGAAGCTTGTAGGGACCACAGTAGACCAGGCGTTCATCGACATTGGGGTCAAAGCTTTCCGGATACTGCTCGGCATAGTAGTGGCTCAGCATGTCGTGTCGTGCACTGGTCAGGCCGTTGCTGCCGATGCCACTGTTTTGCCGGGTTTCGTAGCGAGATTGGCCGGTGGACGAGAGCCCGATAATGGATAGCTCGGGTGTGATGCGATTGGCGATGACATCCGTTTTGCGCATGATGGCGACCGCGCAGGAGTCCACCACCACCGTGCCTGTTAGATCGCCAACGTCGGCGGTCTCTCCGCCGCCGGAATAAATCTCGACGCCGTTGTCTCGCAATGTCGCCAGAAACGCCTCGCTACCCTCGATCAGCGCCGAGACGACTTCCCCCGGACAGTTCAGGGCATTGCGGTTAATGGTATTGGAAATCAGCACACGCCCGTTCAGACCGATACAGAGCAGATCGTCCAGGTTCATAACGATGCTGTCCTGGGCGATTCCGGCGAAGACGGAGGCATCGCCGAATTCCCGATAGGCCAGGTAAGCGACAATCGACTTGGTTCCGGCGCCATCAGCGTGAATGACGTTACATTTCTGGGGATCGCCGCTAAGGAAGTCTTCAGTCAGTTTGCAGAATGCGCCGGGAACGACGCCTGCGTCCATCTGGTCCACGACATTGTGAACCTCTGTCTTGTCCGCACTGACGCCACGCGCCTGGTATCGGCTCGACGTGGTGCCGGCCACGACATAGCCGGACCGGTCCCTGGCTTCGACGACGCCGCGGAATTCCAGCTGGCGCAGCGCCTTGGCGGCCGTGTTGACGGCCAGTTCGTTGTCCCTTGCCAGTCGCCGGATACTGGGCAGCTTATCGCCTGCGGCCAGCCTTCCCGTGTTGATTGCAAAGTGAATCTGGTCGACGACCTGCTGAAAAATCGGCACCTTGGAAGAGGGGTCAAGATCGAGCTTCATTGCGAGATCGCCGCTTACTGTATTAGTGTCAGGATACAGATGCCGATACTCGATTCATAGCCCTTTCTGGCGGCAGGTTTGCTGGTTTTGACCGGTGGCGGCTCCTATAATCCGCCCTTCTGTTTTTTCAGGGATTCCCCGTGGGCGATAAAGCCATCATTGTCGACTACGATGCCGGCAATATTCGCAGTGTCCAGCGCGCCTGCGAGGCGGTTGGCCTGATCGCCGAGATCAGCGCCGATGCCGCTGTCGTTGCGGCCGCAGACCGGATTATCTTTCCCGGCGTGGGCGCCGCCCATAGCGCGATCGATACGCTGCAGGATCGAGGCCTCGACGCTGCCCTGCATCACGCCTATGACCGAGGTGTTCCCATTCTTGGCATCTGTCTCGGCGCCCAGATTGTGCTTGAGTTTACCGATGAAGGACATCGTGATTGCCTGGGTCTGATCGAAGGTGTCTGTGAACGGTTTGATTTTGTGGACCGGGCATTGAAAGTGCCGCACATTGGCTGGAACGCGGTGGATATTGTGCGTCCCCATCCTTTGTTGCGGCAGATTCGGACCGGCGATGAGTTCTACTTCGTGCATTCCTATTACACGGTGCCGTCCTTTGAGGAAAACGTCTATGGCCTGACGGATTACGGCCTGCAGTTCTGCTCGATGCTTGGGCGCGGCAACGTGTTTGCGACCCAGTTTCACCTTGAAAAAAGTGGTCGCAAGGGGCTCGCCGTACTGGAAGAGTTCAAGACCTGGGACGGCGCTTCGTGTTAAGTAAACGAGTCATCGCCTGCCTTGACGTTCGTGATGGCAAGCTTGCCAAGAGTGTTCAATTCGTTGACACCAAAGATATTGGAGATCCGGTATCGAAGGCGCAGGAGTACTATGCCGATGGGCTGGATGAACTGGTGTTCTACGACATCACCGCCTCCAGTGACAAGCGCAATATCATGCTGGACGTGGTGGATGAGGTTGCCCGGGAAATTCACATTCCGTTCTCTGTGGGTGGCGGCATTCGATCGGTCGAGGATGCCAATCGACTGTTGTGGGCCGGCGCAGAAAAAATCAACGTTAATTCCGCTGCAGTGACTCGTCCTGAACTGATTCAGGAACTGGCATTTGCGATTGGTAACCAGAACGTTGTCTTGTCGATGGACATCAAACGGGTCGAAATTACCCGAGAATTTCCCAGCGGCTACGAGATCGTGATCAATGGCGGTCGTACACCCACCGGCATCGATGGACTGGAATGGGCGCTCCGGGGAGAGGAACTGGGCGCGGGTGAACTGGTCGTCAATTCGATCGACGCTGATGGCACCCGGGAAGGTTACGAGATCAACCTGACGCGGATGATTGCGGACGCGGTTTCAATTCCGGTGATTGCCTCGGGTGGCGCTGGCAAGCCCGAACACCTGCTGGAGGTTCTGACGGAAGGAAGAGCTGACGCAGCGCTGATTGCATCGATGGTTCATTACGGTGAATACACCGTGAGCGGACTCAAACAATGGCTGCATGATCACGGCGTGAAAGTCAGGATGAACTGGTAACCATGGCGGAAGACCGGTTAGCAGATATCGAGTCGCGCCAGGCGTTTCAGGATGACCTGCTGCAAAAGCTGGATGATGCGCTGGGCTACCAACAGCGCCGTATTCTTGAGCTGGAAGACCGGGTTGCCCGCCTGTTGGTCAGACTACAGGCGCTGGAGCAACAGCTGGGTGATATTCAGTCGCCGCAGGATGAAGGGCCGCCACCACACTATTGATTGCCTTCGGGAGATCCTCGATGAAAGCCGTCGTTGTTTCAGAACAAGACAAGTCTGTTACCTGGGGTGAGGCAGATACGCCGAAGGCGGGGCCCGGGGAAGTTTTGATCCGGGTTCATGCTTCTGCCATTAATCGTGCTGACCTGAGTCAGCGCCAGGGCGGCTATCCCCCGCCACCCGGTGCGAGTCCGATACTGGGGCTGGAATGTGCGGGTGAGATCACCGCCGTGGGGGAGGGTGTTTCACGCTGGCGGGTAGGTGACAGCGTCTGCGCGCTCATCGCCGGTGGCGGGTATGCGGAGTTTGCGGTGGCGCCCGAGGGTAGCGTTGTGTCCATACCCGATGGTCTGTCCTACGTCGAGGCGGCCTCTCTGCCAGAAGTATTCGCTACTGCGTGGATCAACCTGTTCATGGAGGCGGGTCTGGCTGCCGGTGAGAAAGTTATTTTGCACGCGGGAGCAAGTGGCGTGGGAACCGCCGCGATCCAGCTGTGTAAGAATTTTGGGAACCCCTGCTTTGTGACCGCGGGTTCTAACGATAAAATCAAGGCGTGTCTCGACCTCGGTGCGGATGCAGGGGGAAACCGGCATGAGGGGTCGTTCTTTGACAAGGCAAAAGCGTTCGCCGGAGAGCAGGGCGTGGATGTCATCCTTGATCCGGTCGGGGGTGCGTACTTTGAAGACAACCTCAGACTGCTCGCGTTAAATGGGCGACTTGTTCTTATTGGATTGATGGGCGGCAGAAGTGCGCAGATCGATCTCGGTCGGTTGCTCATCAAGCGCGCGCGTGTCATCGGTTCTACCTTGCGTGGGCGTGCCAATGAAGAGAAAGCGCAGGTAATGGCCGCGCTGGAGGAAAAAGTGTGGCCGCTGATCGAAACCAAAACGATCAAGCCGATTATCGATACAACCTACGATATAGCGGACATTGAGGCTGCTCATTCCCGGGTTGCCTCGGACCAGACCATTGGAAAGGTTGTGCTGGTAGTTCGTCCCTAATCACGAATGGAAACAGCACGAACGGAAACAAAAAGGGCCCGCGAAGCGAGCCCATAAATGTGGATACCCAGTCGTTATTGTTGCGCTAAACTTCAGCGACGTCTTCTGCCTGGAACCCTTTTTCGGTTTCGGTGATCTCGAACTCTACTTTCGCTCCTTGTTTCAGAGTGCGGTAGCCTTCCCCCCGAATAGAACGAAAGTGGACGAACACGTCTTCTCCCTCTTCTCGCTCGATAAACCCGAAACCTTTGGCGTCATTGAACCATTTGACGGTCCCCGACTGTCTTTCCGACATAGCCAAATCACCTCTTTCTTTCTCTTATTATTATTTTCCCTCTCGTGGGCGCCGAAACGCCTGACGTGATTAAGACAGAAATTGTTAAGGCTGCCAAGAACTTTTTTACCTGAGGTTTTTCTATTCTTAACATTCAAGTTGTGTTTTTGCGACGCAAAAAAGTCAGGCTAGAGTGAGGCAACCCTTTCTTTTTGTGCCTCAAGTTTGGTGAGTGTGGAAGTCAGTTCGGTCAGCTTGTTGCGCTCCTTCTGCACAACTTCCTGTGGTGCCTTCTCAATAAAGTTTGGGTTGTTGATCTTGTTCTCGGTACGTGAACGTTCCTTGGTTTTTCGATCAATCTCCTTGTCCAGGCGGGCAATTTCTGCGTCCTTGTCGATAAGTCCGCTCATGGGTACAAGTACCTGCATATCGCCAACCAGATGGGTGGCGGCGAGCGGGACCTCTGCATCCGTATCGAGCCAGGTGAGGCTTTCAGCTCTGATCAGCGTTCTGAGAAGCTGCTCATATTGGGTGAGCCGTGCCTGGTCCCTGGCTGAACCGTTGTAGAACAGTATCGGGATTTCCCTGGAGGAAGAAATGTCCATTTCGCCGCGAATGTTTCTGGAGCCGTTAACGATTTCCTTAAGCCACGCGAGATCGTCGGAAGCGGAGGCGTCGACCAGGTCTTCATCGAATTCGGGATAAGGCCGCAGCATGATGGTATCGCCACCTCGCCTGATTGACTCCGGAATCTGTTGCCAGATTTCCTCGGTCATGAAAGGCAGGAACGGATGCGCCAGGCGAAGCAGCGTTTCCAGGGTTTTCAGCAAGGTGTGCTGGGTTCCGCGACGTTGCGTCTTGCTGGCTCCTTCCGTGGAGATCAGCGGTTTACAGAGTTCAAGATACCAGTCGCAGAACTCATCGCGGACGATCTCATAGATTTCCTTCGCCGCGAGATCAAATCGATAGGTATCCATGGCGAGCGCGACGGCCTTGATGGAAGTCTGCAGTTCGCTGGTAATCCATCGATCGATGACGCTGTATTCCATCTCGCCAGTCGAATCGAAATCCTTCGTGTTCATGAACACAAAGTTTGCGGCATTCCAGAGTTTGTTGCAGAAGTGGCTGTAACCTTCGACACGATTCATGTCGAAACGAATCGTTCGGCTCCGGGTGGCGATGGCATAAAAGGTAAAGCGCAGGGCATCGGTGCCGTGAGCCGCAATACCTTCCGGAAATTCCTTACGAGTGGCCTTGGCGATGCGTTCAGCCATGCGAGGCTGCAGCAGGTGGTTGGTTCGTTTTTCCACCAGGTCATCAGCGGAAATACCGTCAATGATGTCGAGCGGGTCGAGACCGTTGCCCTTCGACTTCGACATCTTCTGCCCCTCAGCGTCGGTGACGAGTCCCGTGACATAGACTTTTTTGAACGGCAGTTCATCCGTGAACTTGAGTGTCATCATGATCATCCGTGACACCCAGAACGTAATGATGTCGTGGCCGGTGACCATCACGTCGGTCGGATGATAGGTTTTTAGCGCATGGGTCTGGTCCGGCCAGCCCAGTGTGGCAAATGTCCAGAGGGCGGACGAGAACCAGGTATCAAGAACATCTTCGTCACGCTGGAGCTTCACTGCATCACTCAGTGAATATTTTGTGCGCGCTTCGGCTTCGTCCTTTGCGACATAGACATTGCCGTCATCGTCATACCACGCTGGAATCTGGTGACCCCACCATTGCTGTCGGCTGATGCACCAGTCCTGGATATTGCGCATCCAGACGAAGTAGTTGTTTTCATAGTTCCTGGGGATGAACTCGATATCGCCATCCTCGACTGCTTTGATCGCAGGCCTGGCGAGGGAATCGATTTTGACGAACCACTGATCGGACAGGTAGGGCTCAACCACGACGCCGGATTTCTCTCCCCGGGGTACTGCCATTTTATGGGGCTCGGTTTCCACCAGCAGGCCAGCCTGTTCAAGATCGGCGAGAACCTGCTTGCGAGCCTCGAAACGGTCCATACCCTGGTAGGCGCTGGGTGCGTTCTCGTTGATGATCGCTTCTTCGGTGAAGATGTTGATCAGCGGCAGGTCGTGACGGTTGCCCACTTCGTAATCGTTAAAGTCGTGCGCCGGCGTAATCTTGACGCAGCCACTGCCAAATTCCTTATCGACATAGTGATCGGCGATGATCGGGATGAGCCGGTCTGTCAATGGCAGTCTGATGGACTGGCCAATGAGATGCTTGTAACGCTCGTCATCCGGGTGAACCGCCACCGCTGAGTCGCCCAGCATCGTCTCCGGCCGCGTCGTCGCGACAACAATCGATTGGTCCGACTCGTCAGCGAGTGGGTAGCGGATATGCCAGAGATTGCCATCTTCGTCGATGCTCTCGACTTCCAGATCCGAGATAGATGTCTTCAGCACAGGGTCCCAGTTCACCAACCGCTTGCCGCGATAGATCAGACCTTCGTCATAGAGCCGGGTGAAAACTTCGAGCACGGCATTGCTCATGCCTTCGTCCATGGTGAAGCGTTCTGTTTCCCAGTGCAAGGAAGCCCCAAGTCTGCGCAATTGTCTGGAGATGGTGCCGCCGGATTCTTCTTTCCAATGCCAGGCGCGTTCAACGAACTTCTCGCGACCGATGTCTGAGGCCTTGATCTGTTCCCGTTCGAGTTGTTCGGTCACGATGATCTGGGTGGAGATACCAGCGTGGTCCGTACCCATCTGCCAGAGGGTGTCCTTGCCTTTCATGCGCTGAAACCTGATCAGCGAATCCACCAGGCTGTGCTGGAACGCGTGACCCATGTGCAGCGTGCCCGTCACGTTGGGCGGGGGAATCGCAATGCTGTAGGGCGTCCCCTTTCCCGACGGCGCGAAGTATCCCCGATCCTCCCAGATCTGGTACCACTTCTGCTCTATATCTTGCGGCTGATACTTCTGCATGCTGACTTTGAAAATGGCGGAAGCGCGATTATACACGCTGAATTTCCGACCTAAAGGGCATCAAGCCAGGGATGATCCGGGGCGGAAACCTCCAGCGCCGTGCGCAGGAAAGCGCGGTGGGATGATGTTAACCGGGGCAGTGCCTGGCGGAAATCCGCATTGTCCTGATCCCGCAGATGTTTGGCTTTGAACAGCAGGACGATGTCTGGTCGCAGGTAGGGGATGCCGTTGCGGATGCTGACAACATCGGCACGGGGGCGATGGATGGTGGGGTCGCGTCGGTAGACCCAGCGAGACGCATCGCCGGGTTCCAGCAGCACATCCAGTCGCCATTGGCCAGTCTCGCGTTCAACCACCCAGATCTGGTGAATAGCGGCGGGGACCGGATCGGTGTGTCTCAGTCGCCTGACGTCGCCGCCGCCTGCGGCAAACAACTCACAGTCGCCCAGACAGGCGATCAGGCTGGAAAATTCCTCGCGGGGCAGGGCGATCTCAATGTCGTGATGGTCCCTGCTGAGGTAGCCCAGGAACAGGTCAATCGCCCAGCCACCCGCCACCGCCCAGTTGACGTCGGCGGTCTCGAAACGCCGGGCCAGTTCAATTGGAAACCAGGGCTGCCAGGCATCGATGGGCGGGCCATCCCAAACCGGTGTCTTGTTCTGTTCTCGATTGTCCAGCGGCGCTTCCAGTTCCTCCAGCAGCTGCGTCAGCTCGTCGCGCAGACGGTGGACCATCTCAACGGCGTATTCCTGGACCAGTCGGTCCACCATTTGCGTCGCCTGTGCGCGGATTGCTTCAGACGGTTCCAATGGCGATGGTGGCGGGCCGGGCTCGACCTCTTTGTCCGGGGTGGTGACTTTGTCACGAGGCTGTGTCGGCAGATCCGGAAAAAGATCGCCGGTAACCTGTGGCTCGGTTTCAAAGTCGAGGTCCAGGTTCTTTTCCCGCTTCACCCGGCGTCGGCGTTTCGGCGGCTTGCCCTCAGAGACGATGTCATCGAGGAGCGGAATCTGTGCGGGTTGCGGCGGCTCGTGATCGTCTTCGTTATCCGACATCGGGCTTAGCTCATCGAGTGGTACTGGAGCGGATATCCGCGATCCTTGTAGAACTTGTAGTTGCGCCTGGCAGCCTCGCGACTGTTTTCGTCAAACGGCACGACCTCGGCAACACGCTCAAATCGACTGAAGAAATCGGGAATGGCGCCGGAGAGGTTGACGAGCACATCGTGATGGTCGGTGGGCTCTGTATTGTGACCAATCAGGATCGGTGCTTCTTCACCGGTTTCGATGCAGGCGTGCGGAATAAAACGGTCCTCGCGGAAGGTCCATAGCAGATCGTCAATGGATGCTGCCGATGTTTCATCGTTCATGTGAACATAGATTTCGTGTCCCAGGCGATAGACCTTTTCGATCAGGCGGCATGCGAACAAGGCCGACGATTCATCGTTTTCAATCTGGTAGAAGTCGATCCGGGTCATCGGGTCGTCTAGGCTTCGTCTTCCTCGTCGGCACGGTCCATCAGATACTGGGTCAGAGCCGCGACGGGTCGGCCTGTCGCACCCTTGTTCGGACCATTGCCGCGATAGGCGGAACCTGCAATGTCCAGGTGTGCCCAGCGAAACTGCTTGGTAAACCGCGCCAGGAAGCAGGCGGCTGTGACGCTGCCGGCCTCTCGGCCACCGATGTTTTGCATATCGGCGAATGCGCTGTTCAGCTGGCTTTGATACTCCTCCCAGAGTGGCATCCGCCAGACCCGGTCACGGGTTTCTTCGGCAGCGGCTTCGATCTCCGCCGCGAGCTCTTCATCATTACTGTAGAGGGCGCTTGCCGGTGATCCGAGCGCAATGACTGCGGCGCCGGTCAGGGTCGCAATGTCGATCACGGATGCGGGCTTGTAGCGCTCGACATAGGTTAGCGCGTCGCACAGGACCAGACGCCCTTCGGCATCGGTATTGAGAATCTCGATGGTCTGACCAGACATGCTCTTGACTATATCGCCTGGCCGCGATGCCCTGCCGGAAGGCATGTTCTCGGCGGCAGCAACGACGCCGATGACGTTAAGAGGCAGTTGCTGGGTTGCCACGCAGGTCATGGTGCCGAAGACGCTGGCGGCCCCGCACATGTCAAATATCATCTCATGCATGCCGGCGCCCGGTTTTAGACTAATACCGCCGGTATCAAATGTGATGCCCTTGCCAACAACAATATGAGGGGGCGCCTTGGTATCTGCGCCCTTGTATTCCATAATGATGATCTTGCCAGGCTGGTCGCTGCCCTGACTGACGGAAAGGAACGAACCCATGCCGAGCTTCAGCATTTCGTCTTCCTCGATGATCGTCGTTTTCAGGCCCTTGAACTGACGTGCCAGTTTTTTTGCGGTGTCGGCGAGGTAGAGGGGCGTGCAGATATTGCCTGGTGTGTTGGCGAGATCCTTGTGAACCCGGACGCCTGCGGCAACCGCAAGCCCGTCCTCGATACCGGCTTCAACGCTGTCCTGTTCTTCCCGGTCCGCCAGCTGAAGGCCGACACTGTCGAGTGTGACTTCCTGTTCCGGCGGTTTGCCTTTCATATCGACGAATCGATAGACCGCATCTTCAAACCGCTCGACAATTCGACGAGCTTTCCAGTAGCTGTCTTTGCCTTCCGCATCGACTTCGAGCAAACAGCACAGGGTGTTCTTTGCAGGTGTCGACTTGAGTGCGCTGATTGCGGCGGAAACGACCTTGATGTAGCGGGCGGCGTCTGCTGTTTCCTGGTTGCCAAGGCCAACGATCAGCACTCGCTGCGCGTTCACCCCATCCACCTCGTGAAGCATGGTGGTTTCGCCCGCTTTCCCGCTCAAATCGCCGCGATTGACCACTTTCCTGATCGCACCGCCACTGGCCTTGTCGAGCAGTCGCGCGGTCGTTGTCAGCGTCTTGCCTTCGTAAACCCCCACGATGACGCATTGGGTACGAGTCTTCTCAGGGTTCCCCAGTTTGGTACTAAACTCCATGGACGTGCTCTCAGGACAATCGACTGAATTCACCGGATAATATAGTGTTTGATTCGGCGGGTCACATTCGATTCAGGCGAGCTTTCCATTGATTCTATTTCGATATTTTGCGCGGGAAGTCTTCGTGACAATGATGGTTGTCACGCTGGTGGTGCTCGTTATCTCGATGGGGTGGCGCTTTAGTGGTTACCTGAACGAGGCCGCAAACGGGATGTTGAAGCCGGACATTCTGTTGCTGGTGATGGCGTGGCGACTGCCCGGCTTCCTCGAACTGATTCTGCCGATCAGTTTCTTCCTGGCTATATTGCTTGCCTATGGGCGTCTTTATGTGGACAGCGAGATGGTGGTATTGCAGGCATGTGGCATGAGTGCGGGCCGACTGCTCGGGATTACGCTGATGCTGGCGGCGATTGTGATGCTGGTGACGGGCACAGTTGCACTCTGGCTCAAACCGCTCGGAGAGTCGAAGGTCGAGCAGCTTCTTAACAGTCAGCAGAACCTGACCGAGTTCGACACGCTGATTCCCGGGCGGTTTCAGAATCTGAGCAGCGGTGAGCGTGTGACCTATACCGAATCGCTGGATGAACAGGGCCGGTTGCAGGAACTCTTTATTCACGAGGTGGATGGCCGGTTCGACTATGGCCTGAAGTCGGGCTCGACGGTACGTGCTGAAACCGGTGAGACCCGACTGGATGAGCAGGGTAACCGTTTCCTGGTGCTCCGCGACGGCGTTCGCTATGACGGTACGCCGGGGGATGGTCGCTGGCGACAAATTTCCTATAAAGAGTACGGCCAGCTCATTGAACGGCGTCAGAGCAACATTGAATACCATCGGCGGAGTGCCGTGCCGACCGTGGAGTTGCTGTTCGCTACTGACCCCCAGGCGCTGTCTGAACTGCAATGGCGCCTGTCCATTATTCTGCTGGTGCCCATCGTTGCCGCGATGGCGATCCCATTGGCGCGGGTCAATCCCAGACAGGGAAGGTTCACGCGACTGGTGCCGGGAATGATCTGTTGTTTTCTGTATGTCATTTTGTTGTCGGCGATGCGTGCTGCCGTCGAAAAGCAACAGGTCGCGCCATTGCCGGGTTTACTGGTCGTCCATGCGATCTTCCTGGTGTTCGTGGTGTTGCTGAACTATCTCGACCGACTGGAAGACTTTGTGTTTAACCGGGTCCGGCCAGATGCGGCGAATTGACTATTACCTGGTGCGAACCGTCGGTGCGACCATGGCGCTGGCGCTAGTGGCACTGGTTGGCATCCTGACCATATTCACGTTCCTTGAGCAGATCGAGGATATGGAAAATAACTACGATCTGCTGGCAGTCATGATGTACTGCCTGTACAGCATTCCCCGTGTCTTCTACGAAATCATTCCTTACGCAGCCCTGATCGGGTGCCTTGCCGGGTTAGGGTTGCTGGCGAGTTCGAGCGAACTGGTGGTGATGCGTTCGGTGGGGGTATCGACCTGGTCGATTTCCATGAGCGCTATGAAACCGGCACTGGTGCTGGTGGTGATGGGTCTTTTGCTGGGTGAGTATATTCTTCCTGATGTTGAGAGGCAGGCCCGCAATGATCGTATCGAAGCTCGATCAGATGATGCTGATATCGCGCCCTTCTATGGATTCTGGTACCGCGAGGGGGACGTCTTCATGCACTTCGACGAGGTCAGCCAGTCGGGGCTTCTTGGCGGTATCAGCCATTATGAGTTTGACCAGAATGACCGGCTGAAACGAACGCTATTTGCCGACCGCGCTGTGTTTCATGACGTTAGGGAGAATGAGCGCTATTGGTTGATGGAAGGGGTCACTATCACGGAGTTTGGCGGTGACAGGATCGAGACTCGCGAGCTAACGAGTATAGAGTGGCGGACCAGGCTGGAGCCGGATCTGCTTAGCACGGAAATTCTGGTGCAGCCTGATCGTATGTCATTGCGGGAACTTCGCGCCAAGATTACCTATATGAAGGCGCAGGGGCTCAATAGTCAGCGGTTTGAACTCGGCTTCTGGCAAAAACTGTTGCAGCCACTTGCAACCATTGCACTGGTACTGGTGGCGATCTCGTTTGTATTTGGCCCGCTGAGGGAATCGACGATGGGTATGCGGGTTGTGGCGGGCCTGATCGTGGGTATCCTGTTTAAGTTCGTCCAGGATCTCTTGTCACCGGCCAGTCTCGTCTATGGTTTCCCGCCGGTAGTGGCGGTATTGATCCCGATAGCGCTGTGCCTGGTAGCGGGATACGTGCTGCTGCGCCGGGCAGGCTGAATCAGGCTCGCTCTGAGTCGTAAGGTTTGTCGCCGAGATAGACCACCCGGGTTCCGGTTGCCAGGTCATGGAGGGCGAGATTCTTGCGATCAACCAGGATCCAGAACAGTCCGAGGCCGAGCACCGCGATCGACAGGGTGGCAGCAAGGAATCGAAGCACACACTGTTCTCCATCGGGAATCTCACCGGACTCGTTTACCACCCTGATCTTCCATACCTGCATGCCGAGTGTCTGGCCCTTCATGCGCCAGAATGCGTAGTAGAAGGCGAACAACTCAGCGTACAAGAACAGTTGAAAGGGCCAGCCCTGGACACGGTCGCCGTCAGCCACAAAAGCGACCAGCAGGGTCGTACTCAGCATCCAGATAGCGACCACCAGGAAACTGTCGTAGACCAGCGCGGCGAGGCGGCGGATCAGGCTCGAGTTAGGTGCATCTGGGGCTACGGGTGCGGGTGATTTCATGGCGCCGCATTCTATCATCGTCGTTGTTTGCATCTGTTAAGACAGTTCCGGATATTTCCCGGATCTTCTTCATAGCTTCTTGAAACCAGCGGGTGTTCGCCATTGATATAGAGGTATGCGAGAGATGCGGCGGCAAGCTGAAGGTGATTGCTTGTATTGAAGATCCAGTGGTCATCGACAAAATACTAAAGCACCTCAGCCTGGATGAAGCAGCGCCGCAGAACAACCGTTCACCGCCAGCAACGCTGTTTGATCACTCGACACAACTTTTCTGACATCGGCAGTCGCCGATAGGGTCTACTTCGACTCCAACAATCATGACGATCACTTCTTGAGCAACGTCGTTCAATGAATGAGCAATGATTGGCCCCTTCTCTGATCCGTGAGGCCAACCTTGGGGATTTTCGGTAGACATGCCGTCGCGTGATCAGGTAGAAAGGTGTTTTGTTCTTCCTATCCCCGAATCACCAGCATTGCCAGCGTGAACAGGAGTGCGGCGGCCCAACCGACTGCGCTGAATCCTATCAACATCGCAAGCAGGGAGCCAAGGGCAACACCGGCGATGCCGCCAAGCCCGTCATAGCCAATGACAACGCCCTCACTGTGACCCGGTGCATTGAGTTTCTGGCTTTGGTCAAGCAGGGCAAGAAACGGCAGGCCCAGTGGGATTGCGCAAAGGAAGATAATACTGCCTATCAAACCGGCGGCTGGCCACAGATCCAGAGTAAGGGCCTCTGTCGTGATAGTGGAGCCGATCAGGGTAAAGCCCAGAATGGCGGTTGCTGCGAGAATGACGGATAGCCGCCAGTTCGCCTGCAACCGGCGTCCCAATATAAGGGCACCGAGTGCTGCACCGGCAATCAGAGCGCTGAGACTCAAGCTCAGCGACAGCACCGGATGACCCAGGGCACTCTGTGTCTGGTATAGCACCAGTACCTGGAAGCACATGGCAGCGCTACCAATGAGGAAACCTGATAGTGACACTTGACGATGGTGAAGTTGATGCCGGTTTGAAGTGATCAACACGCCAGTCAGTAACAGCACCCCGCCGAGTACCAGCATGGGCTGATATAAGTAGGGTGAGTCTGCTTCAAAGAAGAATGGTTGGTTGTCGGTTGCGATCGCTGCGTTTGAATTGGGCGGGAGCAACACAGCACTACTTTGCCTGCGCTGATCGCTCAGTTTGTTGTTGTAGTCGGCCGCGATGGGCAATTTACTCACGAGCAGCAAGTAAGAGAACGGGTTGTATCGATCACTTTCAGGCAGTTGCAGTGAGGTGATGATGTGAAGCTTTCCGTCACCTGCTGACGCTTTCACAGTGGCTGCCGTCTTCTGCGCCAGCGCTTCTGAATTCTGGATGATCGACAGCGTGCCACCAGGCCTTAGTCGGCTGAGGTAGGTCTGAATAGCCTCTCGGGTCAAAACCCGAGCGTCGACGTGATGACGAGCCCGACCGCTGGCAGGTGATGTCTGCAGCAATGTGAGATTGATGTGGTCGTACTGTTTTGTTGATTGCTCCATGAAACGACGGGCTTCTGCAATGTGGACCTCAACTCCAGGATTGGCGAGCGGGGCACCTGCCCAATCTTCCAGAGAGTGGGCGAAGTCAATGGTGGCCTCATTCACTTCGACCGCATCGATGGACGTTGCACCTTCCTGCAGGGCGACAGAGATATCAAACCCGGCACCAGCGCCCAGCAGTGCTACGTCATTGAGGCTGGAGGTACGGAATGCGAGCCGCTTCAGTGTTGCGAGTCTCTCTATCTCCGGGTCTTCAAAGGTGGAGGTCCTTCCGTCCCACTTGACCGATCGCGTAACGAACATGCCATCAGTATAAGCGTAGGCAACATTGTCGTTACCTGTCCACGCGAAGTCGGTGCGGGCATAGGGCGAGGTCTGCCAAGAATGCCGAACCAGACCTTCGCGCTGCACGGTTTCACGTAGGTGCGTGGTGATACCCATGTCACCCAGCACATTGAGGGGCAGGTAAGGCAGGATCAGCATCGGACCAAGCAGCGCGAGGCCAATCAAGACACTCATCACTTCAGCAGCATAAAGTCCATGGGTCAGATCGTTTTCCCTGACGCGGTGGTAAGCCTGGGTCGATGCGAATCCAAACAGGGCAAAGGGTAGGGCAAAGAGGCACGACCACCAGGCGGCCTCCAGAAAAAATAGCGGAATGGCAACAAACGGTATCGAGATAACACCGATAGCGACAACGATTGGAAAGGCAATAATCTGACCCCAGCGTGCCGCAGCCAGTGCACCTACACCTATGCCGAATAGACAGACGGCAAGGATCAGATAGGCCAGGTCATAGAAGAACAGCACAGATGCATGCCGAGTGACGACCAACTCCCAGGCGCCAATCAACAGACCCAGCAACGTGATCGCGGTAAACGTACCTATGATTTCTTTGCGTTGCTCTGTCATGTGCTGGGCTTATCTACAACTGGAGGCTGATATAGACTTGAGCTCATAAAGGCAGTTTAACCGGCAAGTTTGGGAGGAGAGCAACGAGATGCCCAAAGTGTGGCGGTACTTTTTAGTCAGATCGGTGTTCGCCATTACACGTCAACGGGTTCCTGACTTCTTCGCTATTTTGCTGCTGCTGGTCTCCACCAGCGCGTGTGCGGATGAATTTTCCGAATGGCTTAAGGACATTCAGCGTCAGGCGCTCGATCTGGGTGTCAGCGAATCCACGGTGGCTTTACTCTCGAATCTTGAACCCGATGCGCGGGTCATCGGGTTTGATCGCCGCCAGCCTGAGTTTGTGCAGTCATTCGATGAATACCTGACAGCACGGGTGACGGATTCCCGGATTCGGACCGCTCAGGCACTATTTGGTGAACACCGGCAACTGCTGCAGCAGATTGGTGACCGCTATGGCGTGGATCCGCAATACCTCATTGCATTCTGGGGTCTGGAGTCGAGTTTCGGTCGCTACCAGGGCAGTTACTCGGTGTTGCGATCACTGGCGACTCTCGCCCATGATCCGAGGCGCTCGGCGTTTTTTACCGACGAGTTGTTCGACGCGTTGCGAATTCTGGATGAGGGCCACATCCCGCCCGACGAGTTCGTAGGCGGCTGGGCCGGGGCCATGGGTCAGAACCAGTTTCTGCCCTCGAGCTTTCGTCGCTATGCCCAGGACTTTGATGGTGACGGCCGCAAGAATATCTGGAGTAGTGAAGTGGATGTCTGGGCATCCATTGCCAATTACCTCAGCGTCAACGGCTGGCGCCCCGGAGCGGGCTGGGGCTCACGTGCCGATGTGTCGGCGCCGCTGGATCTTCTGGCGCTGGCCCGCGAACCCCGGGAGACGACCTGCCGGGCCGTGACTCAACACACAACGACGCTGTCGTTTGAGAAATGGCAGGAACTCGGGGTGACGCCCAGGTCAACCCTCGATCCTGTTCAGCAGTGGGCCATGATTGTGCCGGGCGATGGAGATACGCAACACTACCTGGTTGGGGGTAACTTTCGCACCATCCTGCATTACAACTGCGCCAACAAGTACGCGGTGTCGGTAGGCCTGCTGGCTGACGCGATACTGGCGGGGTCTAGCCCATGACCTGGTCAAAAATTCCTTCGTTGTAGCCGACGAGCAACGTCTTGCCGAGTCTGATCAGCGGGGCGCGCATATTGCCGGTTGGACCAAGCATGGCGTTCAGGGCATCCTCATTCAGAGAGGATGAGATATCGAACTCGTTCACCTGTTTGCCTTTCATGGCGATCAAGCGGTTCGCCTGTTTTGCCAGGTCGCGGCAGTCTGCCGCCTGCAGTTTTCGGCTTGCAGGGACTGATTCCCGGACGGTATGACCGCGTGTCGCAAGATAGGCATTGACCTTGGTACAGGCCGGACAGCCCTTGCCCCTGTCGTAAAACCAGTCAATCTGACTCATGACGCTAGACTCTCAGTTTGAGTGAAGGATAATGAATTGTAACGATTGGGTGGACCCGGGGCATGGCGACCGACATCGAAACTTTTTTTGATATCTACGTGCGACCGCATGGTGGTCGTATTGATCGTCGAGGATTTGCCGCGAGATATGCGGCGGCGGCATTGCTGGTCGCCTGCAGCCGGGCGGATGCCGATCAGGATCCTGAAGAGGACCGGGTGATTGCGGAGATACTGTCTTCCACTTTCGAGCTGTCCCAGCGCACGGTTGACCAGATCATGCGCCTGATAGACCAAGCCGAGGCTGACGGCCAGACACTGGAGACGGTCACCGATCTCGTCAGGGAGTATTACGCAGTTGGTGATCGCCGTTCCCTGCTCAAAGACATCTGGCGAGTCGCCTATGCTGACGGGCGCATCGATGTGTACGAAGAACGCTTTATCGATCGAGTTGCGTCGTTACTCGAGTTAACGGAAAACGATGTTGTTGAGGCGCGTGCGATTGCGGAGACTTTCAGTTCTCCGCCTGCATAAAGTGACCTTGCGCTTCGGCGATCAACTCATCGTTATCCTGCCGGATCATAAGGCCCTGCATCTGGATCAGTCGTCCCTTCGACTTCAGCTGACGCCCTTCGAGTCGAACGGGCGTTCCCGTTGGTAGTTCAGCCTTGTAACGAATATCGCATTTTGCGGTATAGGCCCGGATTCCCCGCAGGAAGATCCAGTTCGCCATGACATCGTCGAGGGCGCTGAAGATCAATCCGCCATGGGTGATGCCAACGTAACCGCAGTGTTCTTCCGCCGGGGTGTACTCTGTCAGACAGACGTTGTGTTCAATCCGAAAAGTGAGGTTGAGTCCAATCGGGTTTGAGGGCCCGCAGACAAAACAGTGGTTGGCGTCGTCGCGTAACAGGCTCATGGGGCACCAGGGTAATGCTTCGGAAGCTGATCCTAGCACGGCGTGTTCAGGTGGGGCGGGTCAGACCAGAGGGTCACGCCGCCTGGGAGGCATCTCGGGTGCTATGTCGCCTGACCCGAACATCTGCCCAGGTCTCTGCAGCCAGTTCTTCGACTGACTGGGTCTGGCCGCCGATCAGCCAGGCGGCAATCTGCTCATGAACGCTGCCAAAGTCGACTTGCACGACATCATGCTCATCCAACCAGTCTCCGATCGAGTTTGGTTCCAGGGTGTAGGCGACACGCGCGTAATCAAGTTGTTCCAGCGCCAGGGCGTTGGACAACTGTTCGAGCTGCTTGTCGACCGGTCGGGTCATCACCCGAATACCGAGACTCAGGCATTCACTGATGAGTTCAAAACCGGCGTTGCAGATTACCCCTTCGGCAGTGACGAGGTCCTGCTTGAATCCATCCCGGGACAGCGCTCGTTGATGAATGTTGCCCTGATCGCCATCCACCAGACCCGGGCCGTAGACAAAGAACTGGTGTGATTCAACGTCGCGAAGCATGCGGATGACTTTCTGCTGGCCCTCGAACGGCAGGTAGACAACGACTTTTTTGTCCTCTGTGGACTGTCGGGTATGTCCGGCGAGGTCAATGATTGGCGGCAGGATGGGATAACCAAAATGATGCCAGTGCAGACCGAGCGAACTGGCGACGGGCGCAAAGATTTTCATCCCATGCCTGGTCAGCAGGCTTTCGCCCTGCATTGGAACCGGATACTGGAATGCGTACTGGTGGCCGATACCGAGTGCGTTTCGGCCTGAAAATCTCGCGGCCCAGGCGACGACAGGTTCATAATCCAGAAGGATGTGGTCGTATCCACGCAGGTCCAGAATCAGTGTATCGGACAGCAGTTGCACATAGTTATTGTTAAAGAAGGTCTTGAGATACTGAACGCGTCCGTTCTTTGATTGGAAGGTCAGGCCGCGACGCCAGAGGAAATCGCCGGACATGACATCGTACAGGGCTTCCCGTTCCCGTCCGGAGATCAGCCAGGTGACCTCAACGTCACTGTAGTTGGAAAATGCGGTGGCCATGGCATGGGCGCGGGACATGTGCCCATTGCCGGTGCCCTGAACACCATAGAGGAATCTCATACCAGCAGGCTAAGCCAGTAGACTGCTCCTGCGATGCTGGCACCCATCAGGGCGCCGACTGCAATATCGGTTGGGAAGTGAACGCCAAGGATGACGCGTGAGGCGCCGACAGCGATTGCCCAGGCGTAGAGTCCGGCAAAGGCCGGGCCAAAAAAGATGACCAGCATCGAGGTCATCAGAAAAGCGGCTGAAGTATGCCCGGAAGGGAAACTGAACTCGTCGGCTGCAACGATAGCGCTTTGGAATCCGGGCACGATACTGGCGGGGCGACGCCGTTTGAAACTGTGCTTGGCGATTGGGTAGATGGTGCGTTCGATGGCGAATGCTGCGCCGCAGACATACAGGAACTGTTCGGCCAGTTGCGGGTATCCCAACAGGTAGATGAGCACCGGGACGATAGGATAAAACCAGCCGTCCCCGGTGGCCGAGAGAATGCGCGCACTCTTTGAGAGTGTCCCGTGTAGCTGGGACGCCATGATGCGTTGAAACGTCGTTACATCCCAGCGATGGATCGTCTCTAGCATGCCGTCTCACACTTTGGAACTGTTGATTTGCAGCGGAGTTTGATCCTGCGATGTTAATTTTCCATTAAGCCAATGTTGTTTTTCAAGCTAAACCTGACCCTGTGCCAGGCCCCTGAAATACGCTGTGCAGGTCGGGATGTGTCAAACCGGAGGCAAAAAAGGGGTTAACGCCGGGGCGTTTGCGAGGGTCGGCGGTCAGCTCTAACCGGCCGGCCCTGTGACTCTTAGCAGGTAGCGTCGGAACAACGCCCAGAACGGATCGATGTAGAGTTCCTCCGGAATCTGGTGCTTGATCTCTTCGTGCAGGCGGGGCAGGTCTGACCAGTGCAGTCCCTGTTTGTAGTGGTGGGCGGTGTGGTATCCGAGGTTGCCGGTCAGCCGGTTAAAGAGGGGGTCGGTGATGTTGTAGGACGCTTCAAAGGGATCGTCCGTGTCCAGGCCCGCGTGATGATCGTAGGTTGCCCAGGCGGTGATCAGCATGCCGGTGATCATGGGCAGGACGAATAGAAACAGCGCGGGTACAGGATTGTAGGCAACCAGGCCAAATACCAGGGCGACGGTCAGGGCGGTGTAGATCAGGTGAGTCCTTAGCAGCCGGGGATATCGTTTGCCCACGACCCAACCACGATAGTACGAAGTCAGTGCCACATTCAGGGTGTATTCAAGCGTCCCCATCTGTGTGCCGTCCCGGCGTTGCCAGCGACTTTCGTCTCTGCTCTGGTCGAGGTAGTTGTGATGGTGGCCCAACACATGGTGCAGTAACCACAGGTGTGTGGTGACGCCGGTATGCAGGGCATAGCTCATCTCCAGCAGTCGATTGAGCGGCGTCCACTTGAAGGTCCGCGTGTGCTGATGATGATGATTCCAGGCGCAGATGCAGCCTTTGGGAATAATCGTCAGCAGAAACCACGTGAGCAGGAGCCAGACGTTGTTGACCGTGAAATAAAGGACAAAATCAGCGACGGTCAGGGAAACAATCAGGAGGATCGGTAGTCGATCCGCGGGGTGACGAAACACAACAGTATGTTCTTGTTAGATGGCGCGAATCCTATAAGTGAGGGCGATAAAAGTAAAGGTGAAGGCTAGCGCCGTCGAGCGAGCGCAGTGGCGATGACTTCCCGCGCCTGCCGGGATAACGCTCTGGCATCCGGCTCGGAGAGCCCGGTTGTAGCGATGGGTGCGCCGATTTCCATGTGAACCTGTCCTGGAACGATATCGAGCGTGTCGGACGGCAGCACCTTGCGGGTATCGTGGATTGTCACCGGCAGAATGGGCAGTCCCGTCTCGATGGCGAACCTGAAGGCGCCCCGTTTGAACTGGCCGAGATCGCCGTCCCGGCTCCGGGTCCCCTCCGGGAAGAACGCCACCGAAATGCCATCCTTGATGCGCGTACGCGCTTCATTGATCGAACCAAGCGCGGCTTCCGTGTTTGAGCGGTCAATATAGATGTGTCCCATTTTGTCACAGGCGAGTCCCAGCACAGGGACACGGCGTAGTTCAGCTTTCATCACCCAACGGATATCGACGCCGAGAAACCCGTACAGGACATAGATGTCTACCAGGCTCTGGTGGTTGGCGACGATCACGTAGGACTGGCCTGGCGCCAGGTTCTCCAGGCCAGAGATGGAGACCTTCATCAGGCTTGCTGCCGCATTGAGGCGTGCCCAGAATCGCGCGAACAGCCGCGATGCCAGGTCAGGCCGGCCGCAGAAACAGAACAATAGCACCGGCATGGCCAGGAACGGGGTCGAGAATGCTAGAACCGGTGCTATGACAATCCAGCGGTAGGCGAACTGCAGGGCGATGACCAGTTTCGGGTAGGACAGGGAGGTTTTTAAAGTGTTCAGCTGGGTAACCGGTGTGTCAGCGATAGCTTTTTGAATCAAGGGATTATGACAAATCCAGGTGAGGTCTGGCGACCACTTGACGATTGTGAATTAAGAAGGAAAATACGTAAGTAATTACATAAATTTGACATCAATGGAGATCGGTCCAATGTCTGATCTGATGGCGGAACTCGGGGCACTGGCACTGGGGAGTCGGCTCAAACGGCTGGTCGACAGCCTGATGCAGGATGGCATTCGCGTTTATCGGGATTCCGGACTGCACTTCGAGCCCCGTTGGTTTCCCGTCTATTACTACTTGTCGCGCCGCGGTCCCAGTGCGATCACTGACATCGCCAGGGGGCTGGGTGTGAGCCATCCCTCGGTGAATCAGGTCGCCAAGGAACTGATCAAGGCTGATCTGGCTGCAACCTATAAAGACACTAGCGATAAACGTAAGCGAGTACTCGCTTTAACCCGCCAGGGGAAGCAAATGCTGCCCCGGCTTGAGGTGGTCTGGCGGGATATTCGGTCGTCGCTGGAGGAACTGGTCACGGCGGCGACGGCGGCGGGTCCGGTCGATGAATTTCTTGACGCGGTGGGTGCCATCGAAGTCGCCATCCGGGAACGGGACCTGCATACCCGATTTCTGGAGCGCCATGATCCCGAAAGGCTGCGCCGGATCAGTTTGGTGCCGTTGACGGCCGCTGATGAGCCGGCGTTTCGCAGGTTGAATGAAGCCTGGATCAGCCAGTTCTTTGAACTGGAAGCGGTGGATCGTGCACTGTTGTCGTCGCCGGCGACCGATGTCATTGATCCCGGTGGTCAGATTCTACTGGCGAAGCAACAGCCTGACGGCGAGGTTCTTGCTACCTGTGCTGTGATTCGCCGGGATGAAGTGACCGCGGAACTTGCCAAGATGACAGTCGCCGAACAGGTTCGGGGTCAGGGTATCGGCAAGCTGATTGCCCGGGCGGCGCTCGATTGGGCCCGGGAAGCCGGTTTCCGCAAGCTCTATCTCGAGACGAATCGCCGTTTGGCGCCGGCACTGCGGCTATATCGAGAACTGGGCTTCGTCGAGAAACCCGCCCCCTCTGTTTCGAACTACGCCCGAGCCGATGTCTATCTGGAGCTCACGCTTCGATCGTGATCATCCCGCGGGGTTGTCGTTGATTGAAATGGGAGACGGAAAGACCGACCCGCGAGTCGCAGGTGCCAGGCTGCGCCCAACGGCGTAGTATCCGTTCGATAACAAGAAGAGGGAGAAAGCCATGCACCATTTGTTCGTCGGCACTCGCAAGGGGGCGTGGATCTTTACCAGCACCGATGGCCGCAAGGCATGGTCCGTCGATGGCCCGCATTATCTAGGCAGCATCATCAATCATCTTGTCCTTGATCCTCGTGATCGTCAGACGCTGGTGATGGCGTCGTCGGCGGGTCACCTGGGTCCAACCATCATGACCAGTCGCGATCTTGGCAAGACCTGGTCAGAGTCGTCTCAACCGCCTGCCTTTCCAAAAGCTAACGAAAAGGGTGAGGGGAGGTCTGTCAGCCACACCTTCTGGCTTGCACCCGGGCACGAGAGTGAACCAGGCGTATGGTGGGCCGGAACGTCGCCACCTGCGATCTTCCGCAGCGAGGACAATGGCGCGACCTGGGAGCCGGTCAACGGCTGGAACCAGCATCCAATGTATGACAAGTGGTGTCCGAATGCCCCGACCCCGGATGGCGAACTGCTGGCGCAAATCTCGATCTGCTCCGATGACAAGAATCATATGTACATATGCACCTCGAGCGGCGGCGTATTTGAAACCACCGACTACGCTGAGACCTGGGCGCCGTTGAACAAGGGCGTTGAGGCGAATTTTCTGCCAGATCCTTACCCGGAGTATGGCCAGGATGCCCACCAGATTGCGGTGCATCCGAAGGACCCGACCCGTATTTACCAGCAGAATCACTGCGGCATCTACCGCATCGATCGACCGGGCGATCGCTGGACCCGCATCGGTGAGAACATGCCCAAAGAGGTGGGAGATATTGGATTCTCCGTGGTGGTCGACCCCCGTGAGATCGACACGGCCTGGGTATGGCCCATGGACGGCACAGACGTCTGGCCGCGCACCAGTCCGGGCGGCAGGCCGGCGGCCTATCGAACGCGGGACGGAGGTCGTAGCTGGGAGCGGCAGGACAATGGATTCCCGACTGAGCAGGGCTGGTTCACGGTGAAGCGGCAGGCTTTTGTCGGCGACGGGCTCGATCCTGTGGGGCTCTATGTCGGCACGACGGGTGGCGAAATCTGGTCAAGCGTCGATGGGGGCGAATCCTGGTCTAATCTGGTTCGGCATCTGCCGGAAATCTACTCGCTCCAGGCGATTGAAGTGTGACATGAATATTCTGGTGCCCAATCAACTGCAGGCATATACAGGCGGGCAGTCACGGGTAACCGCTGATGGTGGCACGCTGGCGGAGGTGCTGGCGGACCTGGATACGAACTACCCGGGAATCCGTTTCCGGATGATCGATGAGCAGGACAGAATTCGCGAACACATTCGTATATTTGTCGCTGGCGAGAATGCAGCAAGCCTCGATGTGCCTGTGCCCCGCGGCGTCGAGGTACAGATTGTTGGAGCCCTCAGCGGAGGGTAAAAGAGCCCTCAGCGGCGGTTAGAGAGCCCTCGGCGGAAGATATAAACAAAGAGCCCTCAGCGGTCGGTGTCTGGTGTATCAGTGGTCCAGACTAGTGCCGGCACGCCGGAATTGGGGACCCAGACGTAGGCGTTCTGACCATACTTCTTTGCCAGTTCCAGTGCCTGTTCCGGTTGGATTCCCAGCACCAGGTAGCTGTCCTCGGTCCAGCCGGAAACGGGATCCTCGCCTCGACCAACGAAATAGTTAAGCCGCAGGGCCTCGATGTCCGCCAACAGGTCGCTCTGACGGTCATAGTTATCTTCCACGGGCAAAGGTTCGCTGCCCGGATTCCAGGCTGTCAGGAACGCGGCCGCTTCGACATTGAAACTGGCGAGCAGGATGCGGGCACCGTCATTCTGTTCGTCGATCTTCAGTCTTAGGGGCGGATCATCATCGACGATATAATCCGTCTGTCGGTATTTGTGGTTCAGCGCTGCATTCATGGCGCGCGAGGATAGCACAGGCGGCGGTCTGGCAGGGGCCAGGGTGACCGATCCGGACGCTGTTTTTGGCCGTAAAACCCACAAAATCAGTGAGTTAAATACTTGACTAAAATAGTCAGGTTTGAGATGTTGCATGCCCGCGAGGGTATTGCGATGTCCTTATTAATTGAGTCGTTATTTCAGTAGCCATGTCAGAGCAAATCGACAATCTGATTCAAAAAGAGTACGCGGCCGGTTTCGTCACCGAGATTGAGTCCGACACGTTGCCGCCCGGCCTCGATGAAGATGTGATCCGGTTTATCTCCGGGCGCAAGAACGAACCGGAGTGGATGCTTGCGTGGCGGCTGGAGGCCTATCGCGCGTGGCTCAAGATGGTCGAGCCAAAGTGGGCTCATGTGTCTTATCCTGATATTGATTTCAATGCGATTTCCTATTTTTCGGCACCCAAGAGTGCGGCGGATCGCCCCAAGAGCCTTGACGAAATCGATCCTGAACTGAAAGAGACTTACGACAAGCTGGGTATACCCCTGCATGAGCAGGAAATGCTGGCAGGCGTTGCCGTTGATGCCGTGTTCGACTCGGTGTCGGTGGCGACCACGTTTCGTGAAAAGCTGAAGGAAGCGGGCGTTATTTTCTGTTCCATCAGCGAGGCGATTCAGGAGCATCCCGACCTGGTGCGGAAATACCTGGGTTCGGTGGTTCCGCGCAAGGACAATTATTATGCGGCACTCAACAGTGCAGTATTCAGCGACGGCTCTTTCGTTTATATCCCGAAAGGGGTCAGCTGTCCGATGGAGCTGTCCACCTACTTCCGTATCAATGAGGCCAAGACAGGACAGTTTGAGCGTACGCTGATTGTCGCGGACGAAGGCAGTCAGGTGAGCTATCTCGAAGGTTGCACGGCACCCATGCGAGACGAAAACCAGTTGCATGCAGCGGTGGTCGAACTGGTGGCGCTCGATAACGCGACGATCAAGTATTCCACTGTCCAGAACTGGTACCCGGGTGACGCTGAGGGCAGGGGCGGTATTTACAACTTTGTCACCAAGCGCGGTGTTGCGCATACCAACGCCCACATCTCCTGGACTCAGGTGGAAACCGGGTCGGCCATTACTATGAAGTATCCGAGCTGCATTCTTCGTGGCGACAATAGTGTGGGTGAGTTTTATTCCGTGGCACTCTCCAATAATCGGCAGCAGGCCGATACCGGGACCAAGATGGTTCATCTTGGCAAGAACACCCGTTCCACGATTATTTCGAAAGGGATTTCCGCGGGTCATGGTTCCAACACCTACCGTGGACTGGTGCGGATGAATCCCGGGGCGACCGGCGCTCGCAACTATACCCAGTGCGATTCACTGTTGATTGGCGACAAGTGCGGCGCCCATACCTTCCCCTATATCGAGAGCAAGAACCCGACCGCGGTGGTCGAACATGAAGCAACCACCTCGAAAGTGAGCGACGAGCAGTTGTTCCTTTGCCAGCAGCGGGGGATCGACGCGGAGAAGGCAGTTTCGATGATTGTGAACGGTTTCTGTAAGGAAGTATTCAGGGAACTACCGATGGAATTTGCAGTAGAAGCCGGCAAATTACTCGAAGTCAGCCTGGAAGGATCAGTGGGATAGGAATGACGGACATGCTGACAATCAAGGGCCTGAAGGCCGTCGCCGGAGATACCGAAATCCTGCAAGGTATCGACCTCACGATTGGGCCGGGTGAGGTCCACGCCATCATGGGAACCAACGGTTCTGGCAAGAGTACCCTGGGTCACGTGCTGGCAGGCCGTGATGGCTACGCGGTGACAGCCGGTGATGTTGATTTCCTGGGAAAAAATCTGCTCGATCTTGACCCAGAGGACCGCGCTCGCGAAGGCTTGTTCCTGGCATTTCAGTATCCCGTAGAGATTCCGGGCGTCAGCAACATGGAGTTTTTGAAGGCCGCCGCGGATGCTCATGCCGAATATCGTGGCGACGAAGCGCCGGATGCGGTGTCCTTTATGAAGAAGGCGCGGGAACTTTGTACGGTGGCTGATATCGATCCCAGTTTCCTGAAGCGCGGCGTTAATGAAGGTTTTTCCGGTGGCGAGAAGAAGCGCAATGAGCTGCTGCAGATGATGCTGCTTGAACCGAGGCTGGCCATTCTGGACGAAACCGATTCCGGCCTGGATATCGATGCGCTCAAGGTGGTCGCCGCGGGCGTGAATGAAATGCGTGCCGCCGACCGATCATTCATCGTCATTACCCACTACCAGCGGCTGCTCAACTACATCGAACCGGATTTTGTTCACGTATTGTCAAGGGGAAGAATCGTCAAGTCAGGTGACAAGTCCCTTGCGCTCGAACTGGAAGAGAAAGGATACGGCTGGGTCGACCAGGAGGTCGCCTGATGGCTGACTTCATCGAAACAGCTGCGTCGAAAGACAGCGGCCCTCCGCCAAAGTATCTGGCGGCGTGGCGGGCGGCCGGCATCGAAAGCTGGCGCCGACGGTCGCTGCCCACGCGCAAGACCGAGGCCTGGAAATACACCAACCTGCGACCACTCGAAAAGGCCGCCTATGCGGCTCGACCCGAAGCTGACGGCATTGATGAGGAAAGCCTGCGTCCGCTGATCGACATACCCGGACTTGGCGCAAATCGTCTTGTTTTTGTGAACGGAACCTATAGCGATACCCTGTCCGACTATGATTGTGCAGACGGGATGACAGTGGTGCGGTTTGCCGATGCTAACGGCAAGGACGCTGAAACCATTGCGGCCCATATCGGTCGTCTGATAGACGGGGAGCGGCATCTGTTTGCAGCTTTGAATGACGGCTGGACCGAGGACGGCGTGTTTGTCCGGATTGAGGATCATGCGATCGTAACCACCCCATTGCACGTGGTCTGGTTGACAACGAATGCCAGTCACCCTTTTGGCGTCGCGCAACGCCTGCTGTTGTTGGCCGGTAAAGATTGTGAGGCCAGTCTGATCGAGCATTTCGTGAGTACTGAAGATGCGCAACAGGTATTCACCAATGGCATCACTGAGCTTCATGTCAGTGCCAACGCAAACCTTAAACATTGCCGATTACACCTGGAGCAGCCGAGCGCCGCGCATATTGGTGGTGTTCACGTCAGTCTTGACCGGGACAGCCGGCTGAACAGCTTCCATCTTGGTTTTGGCGGTGTGCTGAAGCGAATCGATGCCGTGGTTCATCACCGGGGTGAAGGCGCTCATTGCGAAATGAACGGCATCTATCTGCCAAGAGACAGTCAGCAGATTGATTACCACACGACTATTGAGCACGCGGTACCACGATGTACGACGTCAGAAACGTTTCGTGGCATCATTGCCGATCGCGGTAAAGCGGTCTTCAACGGGCGGATTCACATCCATCCCGATGCCCAGAAAACGGACGCCAGGCTCAGCAATCGCAACTTGCTGACGAGCCCGGATGCGGAAGTGGATACCAAGCCTGAACTCGAAATATATGCCGACGATGTGCAGTGCGCGCATGGGGCGACGGTGGCTCAGCTTGAAGATGATTCGCTGTTTTATTTTATGAGCCGGGGCATCAGTCGGGAGGAGGCAAAGGTCATGCTGAGCTTTGGCTTCATCAATGAACTGGTGGATCGAGTGCCGGTTCCGGCGCTCGCCGAGTATCTTCGTCCGCGGCTTGTTGCCCGGTTTTCCGATCCTGGGCTGTCGAGGCACATCCTGTGAATACGACGGCAAGAAAAAGCCCCGCGTTCGACGTCGAGACTGTTCGCGCGGAGTTCCCGATCCTGCATCAGGAGGTAAACGGCCAGCCCCTGGTTTACCTGGATAGTGCGGCGACGTCACAGAAGCCGAACATGGTGATCGATGCCATCAGCGATTATTACCGTGGCTATAACGCCAATGTTCATCGGGCAGCACACTACCTGGCAGATAAAGCGACGTGCGCGTTCGAAGACGCTCGCATCAAGGTCGCCGACTTCATTGGCAGCACCACACCGGAGCAGGTGATCTGGACGCGCGGTACCACCGAAAGCATCAATCTGGTATCCAACAGTTGGGGAGGAACGCATCTGACGGAGGGTGACCGTGTGCTCGTGCCGGCGCTTGAGCACCACTCCAATATCGTACCCTGGCAGATGGTGGCGGCGCGATGCGGCGCCCGGGTCGAGGAAATTCCGGTGACCGACGTGGGTGAAGTTGACCTTGATGCGCTGGCCAACATGCTGGATAACCGAGTCAGGCTGGTTGCCTGCGGTCATATCTCCAACGCGCTGGGTACCGTGAATCCCGTAGAGGAGATCGTTGAACTGGGCCACGGTGTTGGCGCAATGGTACTAATCGATGGTGCCCAGGCCGTTGCCCATGCACCCATCAATGTTGAGGCGCTCGGCTGTGACTTTTATGCCTTCTCGGGCCACAAGATGTTTGGCCCCACGGGCATTGGCGTGCTCTGGGGCAAGCGAGAATTGCTGGAGGCCATGCCGCCCTGGCAGGGTGGCGGCGAGATGATCGAAACGGTCGCTTTTGCCGGCACGACCTATCAGGGTTTGCCGTACCGCTTTGAGGCAGGTACACCAGACATTGCCGGCGCCATCGGGCTGGGCGCAGCGGTGGACTTTCTGAATAGCCTGGACCGATCCGCCGTCAACACGCATGAACAGGATCTGCTGAACTACGCTGTCGAGCGCAGCGAGAACGTCGAGGGTCTGGTGCGCTATGGACGATCCCATGTGAATGCCGGGGTGCTCAGTTTCCTGCTCAGCGGTACCCATGCGGCTGATGTCGGGACGTTGCTCGATCAACAGGGGATAGCAGTTCGCACCGGACACCATTGCGCACAGCCGCTGATGGCCCAATATCAGGTACCAGGCACGGTGCGCGCGTCGTTTGCGCTCTATAACACCCGCGCAGAAGTTGATCGTCTATTTGAAGGATTGGAGAAGGTACGAAGCCTCTTGTTCTGAAGAGGCAGTGCTTTAAGGTGACAGTTATGACGGTGGCAACATTCAACCTGACAGACACGATTACGGTCAGTGAGACGGCCGCAAAGCATTTCGCTCAGCAGCTTGAAAGGACGGGCAAGGCGGGCGTGCGCATTTCACTGAAGGAAAGCGGCTGTTCGGGATATATGTACACGCTCGACGAGGTGGCGGCACCGGGTGATGGTGACATCACGATGAAGCTCGATAATGGGGTTGTGATCTGTTTTGACGCGGCGCACGCAGTAGCCCTCCGTGGTACTGAAATTGACTACACCCAGGAAGGCCTCAATTACCGGCTCATCATCGAAAACCCCAATGCTGTTGATGCCTGCGGTTGTGGTGAAAGTTTCAATTTTGATTTGTCGCAAAACTGATTCGTCATCATGAGCATGAAAGCCGAACGTACGATGGTGGTGACCCAACGGGATTGTCCGGGGCGCCTGGTGCCGGTCGGCGATCCGGTCACGATTCCCAAAGATTCCTTTGTCACCATCACCCAGTCCGCTGGCGGCAACTACACGGTTGTTCACCATGGCAACATGGTCAGGGTGGATGGCGCTGATGCCGACGCTCTCGGGTTGGAGCGACTCGAACTCGAATTCGATGATCCGGGAGACGGTTTGATCCATGAAGATCTGGTATGGCAGGCGCTGGATACGGTGTTTGATCCGGAGATTCCCGTCAGCCTGCCCAGCCTTGGTCTGATCTATGAGCTTGGTATCGACCAGGAGTCCGGAACAGTTGATATCAGGATGACGCTAACAGCACCAGGTTGCGGTATGGGGCCGGTGCTGATTGGCGATGTGCAGTCACGGGTCGGGCTGGTGCCGAACGTCCGGGATGTCAGGGTGGAGCTGGTGTTTGATCCTCCCTGGAGTCGCGAGATGATGTCTGAAGAGGCGCAGCTTGAAACCGGCATGTTCAGCTAGTCTTGTGAGCAATCCGTTCGGGACCACCATCACGGCAGACGATATCAGGGAAACGCTCGGGTTCTTCGATGCGTGGGAAGATCGCTATAAGTACATCATCGACCTGGGCAAGGAACTGCCGCCGATGGACGATGACAAGAAGACCGACGAGCGGCTGGTCCGAGGATGTCAGAGTCAGGTCTGGATCGACACCCGTTGCGAAGGTGGTCGTTACTGGTTTGACGTTGACAGCGATGCATTCATTGTTAAAGGTCTGCTCGGCGTGGTGCTGGCCGCCTATAACGGCAAGCAGGCTGAGGATATTACGTCCTTTGATATCGACGCCTACTTTGAAGACCTGGATCTGATTCGCCATCTCAGCACGGCGCGTGGCAATGGATTAAAAGCGATGGTTGACCGGATCAAGGCTGAGGTCGCCTAAAGACTCATCCGAATGCGGCTTCTTAGCGTAACCGCATCATGAATCAGTCGTTTCAATCCATTGCCGTGATCGTTCTCTCCCTGCTCCTGGCTGGCGGCTGCGCGCTGGCAGGTTCATTCAACTCGGTCATGCTCGGTGGTCTACCCATCTTTACCTTGTGTGTATTGATCGCGTTCGGGGCGCAGTGGTTAGCGTTCGTTCCCGCATGGATCTATCGGACCGAAAGGTACTATGACCTGACTGGTAGCCTGACTTACATCAGCATCACGCTGATGTGCCTGGTACTGAACGACAACGTCGACGCGCGAGGCATGTTGATCGGTCTTGTCATCATCATCTGGTCTGTCCGTCTGGGCGGTTTTCTGTTCTTGCGGATTCGTCGGGAGGGCGCGGATGGCCGGTTTGATGCCATCAAGCAGAACTTCCTGCAGTTTTTGATGACCTGGACGTTACAGGGACTCTGGATCACCATGACGGCGGCGGCTGGATTTGCCGCCATGACCTCCAATACACCTGTGCCGCTGGACTACTGGGCGCTTGTCGGTGCCCTGCTCTGGGCGATGGGGTTTACGATCGAAGCGGTCTCAGACCAGCAGAAGCGTCAGTTCAGGGAAGACGCTGATAACACGGGGCGCTTCATCAATACCGGCCTTTGGGCATGGTCGCGCCACCCCAATTATTTCGGGGAGATGCTGCTCTGGCTTGGGGTGGCGGTGATCGCGCTACCTCAGCTTCAGGGTATTCAGCATCTGACGCTTGTCTCACCGTTGTTCGTGTTCTGCCTGATCTATTATGTGAGCGGTGTTCGTCTACTTGAGGACCGTGCTGATCAACGATGGGGCGATGATCCCGACTATCAGCGTTACAAGTCCGGCACCCCGGTGCTTGTGCTTTTACCCCCTCGCCGTTGAAGCGCGTTGATGCTCCTGACTTCCTAAGGGATTTCAGAGTTGATACAGTTGGCGGCCCGATTATTTAACCGCCGCAACAGAACAGAGGGACTTAAATGGCTACCGACCTTGATACCTTTAGAGAAGAAACTCGTGCATGGCTTGATGAAAACTGCCCTGCGGGTGTGCGTGGTCCGGGTACCGTGCCTAATGGTAGTACCAAGATTGAACTCGATACTGATACGCGGCTCTGGCTTGAGCGGATGGTCGAGAAAGGCTGGACGGTGCCAACCTGGCCCAAGGAATATGGTGGCGCCGAGCTCAGCCGCGAAGAGTACAAGGTGCTCGTTGAAGAACTGCAGAGAGTGGGCGCCCGTCCGCCGCTGACCGGGCGCGGTGTTAACTACATTGGTCCGACACTGCTGGAGTTTGGTACGGATCAACAAAAAGCAAAGTGGCTGCCGGGCATGGCGGCCGGCAAGGGTTGTTGGGCCATGGGTTACTCTGAGCCCGGGGCGGGTTCTGATCTTGCCAGCCTCAAGACCCGGGCGGTTCGCGATGGTGATCAGTGGGTCATCAATGGGTCCAAGATATGGACCAGTGGAGCGACCTATTCCGATTACATCTTCGTGTTGTGTCGAACTTCTCCGGACAAACCCAAGCATGATGGTATCAGCCTGATTCTGGTGGATATGAGTCAGCCGGGTGTACAGGCGAGGCCTATTCGACTGATTTCCGGTTCAGCGGAATTCTGTGAGACGCATTTTGATAATGCCGTGGCAGACATCGATGATCTTATCGGCGGTATTGACCGGGGTTGGACTGTCGGCAAGCGTTTGCTTCAGTTCGAGCGATCGACTCATGCAGGTATCAATGTGTCCGGGTCGGAAGGTGGCAGGGAGTCGAAGAATTCGGTGCGGGAGAAGGTGCTTGGGAGTCAGGCGCGGGACAACGGCCGGCTGGCCGATGAAACGATTCGGGACCGGCTGGCGGCTCATGACATGACCTATGCGGCGAAGGAGTTGACCCGTCTTCGCGCGGTAGCAGAAACCAAGGCGTTGGCGCCAACATTTGCCTCATCTGCAGTGAAGCTGAGTTCAGCGCTGAATGCTCAGGAAGGGGACGAACTGATCCTGGCGGCCAGGGGCTCTGACATCTTTGAGTTTGACTTCGACCAGCCGGGTGACAATGAGGAACTCAAGAAGTGGCTTGGTGGCAAGTCAGGCACCATCGCGGGTGGCACGAAAGAAATTCAGCTGAACATTATCGCCAAGCGCGTGCTGGGACTGCCTGACTGACGAGTCGGCATGGCCGAACTACTTGTGCTCCGTCACGGCCAGGCTGAGGACCCGCTTGGAATGTCAGACTTCGAGCGACTGTTGACGGATGCAGGGAAACGGGATGCCCAGCGGATCGGACACTATCTTGGTTGTAGTAGCCTCGTACCCGATTACATCGTGACATCTCCCGCCAGGCGGGCTGCCGATACCGCAGAAAAGTGCATCAAGGCCGCAGGTGGTACCGTCCGGCAGGTTCATCGTGATGACAGAATCTACAATGCTCATCTCGCAGATCTGAGGGACGTACTGGATCTGCATCGCGAGTCCGGCACCCGGTTGATGCTGGTTGGCCACAATCCGGGGGTGAGCGAGCTTGTGATGACGCTGACCGGAGACCGTAGCACGGCGTTGTCGACAGCAAACCTGGCACGTATCGATCCGGAACGGGGAGTGCTCATTGAGATGGTCCGTCCGGGTGATTTACCCCGTGGTTTTGAATCAGAGGTCGACGGAGAACGGCTGGTCCGTGACAGGCCCGCCTATTACTACACCCAGTCTGGTGTTTTGCCCTATCGTGAGACGAGTCACGGTCTGGAGATTTTGCTGATTGCCAGGCTTGGCAGGAACAAATGGAGTATTCCCAAGGGCATTATCGAGCCAGGGATGACGGCTGCGGCGTCAGCGGAGAAGGAAGCTGAAGAGGAAGCCGGCGCCTGCGGAACGGTAGAAGCGAGTACGCTGGGCGATTACCGGATAGCAAAATGGGGTGGCACCTGCACCGTGACGGTTTACCCGATGCAGGTGACTGACCTGCATGAAGAAGACATGGCATGGGAGTCCCACAAGCGGGAAAGACACTGGTTTACAGCAGCCAAAGCGCGGGACCGGGTGCGCCCAACAGATCTTGCAGCCATGATCGGTGAACTGGAAAGAATCAAGCGATAAGGAGCATGTTATGACGAAAACCTTTTCAGACCGGGTGACACTCGATGTTCATGACCGGGTAGCGGTTATCACGTTGAATCGCCCCGAAAAGATGAACGCATTTGATCAGAAGATGTTTGACGGACTGAATGAGGCCACCGAAACGTTCCGCGATGACACTGAGCTCTGGGCTGCCGTGGTACAGGCATCGGGTGAACGAGCGTTTTCGGTGGGTGCCGATGTGGGTGCACTGGCGGAAGCCGCCGCGACCGGCGGGACGCTTGGCCCCTCGATCATCAGCATGGACATGGTGACGGACAAACCCATCATCGCTGCCGTTCATGGTTTCTGTATTGGTGAGGGGCTGAACCTGGCGCTGAGTTGCGACATGATCTACGCCGATGAGACGGCGACCTTCGTGATTCCCGAGATCAGACTCGGTACGGCGCCGGTTGATATTCCTGTCAAACTGGCGAAGCGACTCGGTTATAGCAAGGCCTTCGCATTCTGTAATCCAGGGGACAGGAAGGATGCGAACTGGGCAAAGGACGCTGGCCTGGTCGAGGAAATCTTCCCTGCCGGTGAGGTGGCTGATCGGGCGCTTGAGTTCGCGCGGCGGCTGACAACCGAATGTGGTCCCCTTGCTGTTTGGGGTCAGAAATACGTTCTCTGGGAAGCCAGCTACGGTGATCCTGACAGGGCTCGGCAGGAAGGTGAAAAACGTCGGGTTTCGATCCGGGAGTCTGATGACTACGCTGAAGGGCTTGCGGCCTTCGCCGAGAAACGTTCTCCCGTTTTCAAGGCAAGATAGTTCAAGGTCAGATAACAGGTTTAATTGGTGATGGTCAACCGCCGCTGACCATTGCATTCACCATCATTTCTACCAGCGCTGCGCCCACCCATGCGAGTGGTGGGATGACGATGTAAAACATCAGTCGGAACAGCATGGAGAAATCCATTGGCCAGGTGGCTGTCGTTGCGATTCGGTCACGGTGTTGCAGGTGCAATTCGAATGAGGTGATATCCATGTCACCTTTTCGTCGCGCTGTTCTGACGGCGGCATCAATATCGACCAGCGTTGCGCCTCGCATTCGCAGCAGGCGTCGATGCAATGGATAGATCGGCAAAAAGAACAGCGCAATCATGGCCGGGATAGCGACCATGGCGGCGTTGCCATAGTTCTCGATCCTAAACTGCGCATCGATTGACTGCAGCGCGGTCAGCGACATCGCGCCGACAACAATCAGGACGTCGGCCAGGCCGTTTCTGGCAATGGGTTTGATGGGCTCCAGGTCGAACAGGTCAATATCAACCTGTTCCGCAAAGTGACGAAACGCCTGGGCAACGGAATAGCGCCAGCAGAGTACGGAACCGACCAGCGACCAGATCAGGATGTTGCCGGTCATGATGCTGGCATGTATCGGGTCGAGTGCCAGCGCACCTCTAATCTGGTGTGGTGAAACGTTTGCAGTGACTGCAAAAACGATGGCAACGCCGATGCTGATGATGAACGGCAGGGAGCCCGGCGCATTGAGTGATGCGCGCAGGTCGCTTACGCCGTAGTGTCCTTCCAGATGCGCTGCAATTCTCGCGGAAAACCGGCATGCGAAAACCAATGAACTGATGAGATAGGTGGGGAGGACGATAAACATGATGGTCTGACCCACCAGCTCCAGTGAGGAACCGTAGCCGGTCGGAATATAACGTGCGGTGAGAGCGCCGGTGGCGTAGTAGAACGCCGTCAGCAGCGGCGCAAGCAGAACTGCGGCCCAGTAGGGCCGCTTGCTAGATTCGAAGACGAACTTATCGAGCACTGGCCCGGGCGGTCTAGCCTGTGCGCGCAGTCACGCCGGCATCAACCAGTGCGTCGATATCTGTTTCCGAAAAACCCAGTTCCCCCAGAATCTGCGACGTTTCCGTGGCAAAAGGAGGAGTCGCTGCCGGTGGCAGGAAGCCGCCGTTACTGAGTTTTACCGTAGGCGCCAGAACCTTGAAGCGCCCCGCGGTGGGATGTTCGAGGATATAGAACATATCGTTGGCTTCTGCCTGTTCATCCTCGAACATCTCAAGATGGAGTTTAACGGGGGCGGCTGGTGCGCCGACTTTGGCAAACGCTTTTACCCAGTGCTCTGCCGGCTGCTTCTGCAGAATTGCTTCAATTTCAGCAGCCAGGGCAGGGTAATAGTCTTTCGGCATGGAAAACGGGTCGTCCTCCAGGCCGCGGTCCTTAATCCCGACAACTTCCAGAAACAGCACCTGCAGGTGTGGTGACACACAGCTGACGGCGATCGGACTGGTGGCAGTCTTATAGCTGCGGAAATACAGTTGCCGGGTGCGGTTGGTGGCGTGGCTGCCAAGGGCCATCAGTCGTTGTTCTACATAGGAAGCACCCTGCTCGCGTTTTGCTTCGATTTCCCGAAGCAGCTGCCGGTGGGGTTCGCTGTCGAGATCTTCAGATCGCGTTAGCTGGTTGTTGGCAAGCGCCATGGCCGCCTGCATGAGGGTGACATCGACGATGCCGCCTTCGCCCGTTCGTTCGCGGCGGAACAGTGCGGCTGATACACCGTAGGCCAGGGACATCGCCGCCATATAGTCAGCCACGACCGCGTCGCCGGCTGCGGGCCGGTCATCATCAATGCGACCGACCGTCGCCATGAGTCCGCTTCGACCCTGGACGACAACATCCATCCCGGCGAGCAACGCGTCCGGGCCTTTTTTGCCATAAGGTGTGATGTCACCGATGATGAGCCGCGGATATTTCTTTAAAAGCTCATCGGAATCAAGGCCCACCTTGGCGGCGCCGCCGGGCCGAAAATTCATCAGAACGACATCCGCTGAAGCAACCAGCGCGTCGATGATCGGCTTGACGGCTGGGTCGCTGAGCTTGAGGGGCAGGCTGTGTTTACCCCGGTTGCGGGAGATAAAGATGCGTGACTCCCCCGGGACGATCGGATTTCCCATGCGCAGCCGATCTCCTGTTGGCGCTTCGATCTTGATGACATGGGCGCCGCCCTCGGACAACAGTTGTCCGCAGAAAGGAACAGCCACGTACTGACCGAACTCAACGACTCTAATCCCGGTGAATGGCTGCGACATGGTCCCTCCCCTGCGCGCGATATCTGGTCTATCTATTGGTAGCTTGTCCTCGCAAGGACAGATGTTCTATACCATATTCAATGTGAGTAGTAGAAGCATGCTCGCTGCTGAATGCGGGTCAGTTGGCGCGCGAAGTGACTCCCGCCGCAACCAGCGCATCAATCTCATCACTGGAAAACCCCAGTTGGGTGAGCAGGCTGGCAGTTTCAGATGCGAAGGTTGGCGTGGCGGCAAGCGGCCGAAATCCGCCGCCATCGAGTTTAATCGTCGGTGACATCGCTTTCAGACGTCCGGCCGTCGGATGATCCAGAATGTAGAACATGTCGTTTGCGATCGCCTGCTCGTCCTCGAAAATCTCCACCGGTATTTTTACCGGTGCGACCGGCACGCCGACCTCGGACAGCGCCTTTATCCAGTCGTCAGAAGGTCGGGTATTAACCACCTCTTCGACCTGGCGCTGCAGACCAACGTAGTAGTCTTCGGGTAACTTTGCCTGGGCGTCCGTTAGCCCTTTGTCTTCGATTCCAACGACCTCCATAAACCGTGCCTGCAGCTGGCGTGGTACACAGCTGATTGATATAGGCGCCGATGCGGTCGTGTAAGAGCGGAAGTACACCCGGCGAAGCCGTGTTCGCGATGAGATGCCTGTCATCTCGATTTGGTCGCGGAAAGGCATGCCGTTGGCCTGGCCCTGGTGAATCTCCTTGATGAGTGCCTTGTGACGTTCATTATCCCGATCTTCTGAGCGAAGGTAATGGCCGGCCGAGAGCGTCATCGCAGCCTGCATCAGCGTAACGTCGACGATGCCGCCCTTGCCCGTCTGGGCGCGTCGAAACAGGGCGGATGCCACGCCAAAGGCCAGGGACATGGCGCCCATATAGTCGGAGACAATGGCATTGCCTGGCGCCGGACGATCATCATCGATACGGCCAATGGCGGCCATCAGGCCACTACGGCTTTGCACGACAACATCCATGCCCGCAAGCTCTGCGTCCGGGCCGCGCTTGCCGAAAGGGGTAATGTCACCAACGATGATGCCGGGATGATTTCGGACAATGTCCTCTGCAGAAAGCCCCAGTTTGGCGGCAAGGCCGGGCCGGAAATTCATCAACACAACATCTGCCGATCTTAGCAAGGCGTCAATAACCGGTCTTGCGGCCGGGTCATTTAATTTGAGGGGGAGGCTATGCTTACCCCGATTGGGCGAAATAAAGGTAAAGGATTCATTGGGGACGATTGGGTCGGTCTGTCGGGTAGATTCGCCACCTGGCGCTTCTATCTTGATGACATGAGCCCCGCCTTCAGCCAACAACTGTCCGCAATAGGGTGCGGCAATGTATTGTCCGAACTCGACGACGCGAATCTTGTCGAATGGTTGTGATGACATTCTTTGCCTGCCTCAAATCTGACAACGGAAAAGCTGCTATCCTAGCGTATCTTGCCCGCGAGGATCAGACATGAGTCCTCCGAAGAAAAAGGCAGTACGAAGAACCCAGGAAAAGAGACGCCATGATGCGATCAACGCCATCATGGATGCCGCTCAGGAATTAATCTATGAAAGGGGCTTTGGAAACGTGTCCCTGAATGATGTTAGTGAGCGGTCTGGTCATAGCCGTGGCCTGTTGATTCATTATTTTGGTTCCAGAGACGGCCTGTTTGATCATCTGATGACCCAGATCTTCAGGCGGGGTCGCAGCAACTACCTGCGCAGGCTGAGACTCGACGCTTCCGATACTGGCCTGGAAAAGCTCCTCAAGATGGCAGACGCCTATATTCAACGATTTATCAGTGATGACAGTGAACGAGAACCCTCGCTGTTGATTCTGTGGGGGGCGGCTCTGCCCAGGGCAAACCGTTTCCCGGCGGTTCTGGACGCTGATGAAACCTCTCGTACCTGGATGAGGGAGCTGGTCGTCGAAGGGCAGGCAGATGGATCAATTTCTGAATCTGTTGATCCGGAAGGGGTTTCCCCTTTGCTGGTCGGGATGCTGCGCGGCACTTCATGCCAACTGGTGATGTCGCCGGAGAAGATTGACGGCGCAAGAGTCAAAGCAAGTCTTCAGCACTCGATTAGAGCTATACTAACGAGTTAGTAAGGGCGCAAGCGCGATCTCGATAACTACACTGAGCCAGTCGCCTAATCAATCGGAAAGGATTAGGATGGCGCAGTCACCGAAATGGAGAGAGTCATGCAGATCAAGGCCGCTGTCCTGCGGGAATACAACGCCCCGCTTTCTGTAGAAGAAATCACTATCGACTCGCCTCGTTCGAATGAGGTGCTGGTCCGGACCGTTGGCGCAGGTGTGTGTCACTCAGATTTGAATAATGTTCAGGGCTTGAGTGGTATGCCTCTCAACACCGTGCTGGGTCATGAGCCTGCGGGTATCGTGGAGGCCATTGGCAGCGATGTGCGTTCAGTCAAGGTGGGCGATCATGTGGTGGCCTGTACGTCTCTCTGGTGTGGCTTTTGTCGACAGTGTCGCGCTGGCCATCTGCATCTTTGCAGCCAGCGCGAAACCTGTGAGAGAGCGCCCGGTGATACGCCGAGGCTCAGCAAGGACGGTGACGCGCTGGGGCAGGCAGCCAGCCTCGCGTGTTTTGCGGAGTCAATGCTGGTCCATGAACGTTCCGTTGTACCCATTGACCCTGAAATACCGCTGGATCGGGCGGCGCTATTGGGCTGCGCGGTGACAACCGGCGCCGGCGCCGCGCTTAACACCGCGTCGGTCACGCCAGGTTCGAGCGTCGTTGTGTTTGGTGCCGGGGGGGTGGGTATTTCGGTCATTCAGGGCGCCCGCATTGCCGGGGCAGCCATGATTATTGCCATCGATATCTCGGAAAAGAAACTCGAGTCGGCCCAGCATTTCGGTGCGACCCACACAATCGATGCATCACATCCTACCATCGTCAAGGAAATCAAACGGCTCACCAATGGTGGGGCGGACTTTGCGTTTGACGCGGTAGGTCGTAAAGAAGTTGCGGAAAATTGTCTTTACTGCCTTGCGCCTCGTGGCGTTGCGACGTTGGTGGGGGCCATCTTCCCCGTTACCACCGAGCTTGAGTTCAGGGTGGGACATTTCTTCGTGGAGAAGCGGGTCCAGGGTTGTTACATGGGTTCTAACCGTTTTCAGCGGGATGCGCCGAAGTATCTGGATCTTTATAAACAAGGCCGACTGAATCTCGACGACATGATCAGTCAGCGTATTACGCTTGACCAGGTCAATGATGCATTCACGGCGATGGAAGGCGGTGACGTTACTCGCTCAGTCATCATCTTCGATTGATTCGAAGGTCTGACGCGGCAAGTTCGGCTTCGGCAAACGCGCCTATCCAGAGGCGCCCTTGAAAGATCGTTAGATCAGCCCGCGTCTCTCAATCCGCTGGTCTCCAGACGACGCCTTGCTCGAACAGTGAGTTAATCTCTGTTTCGCTGTAACCCATGGTGGCGAGCAAGTCCGCACCATGCTGGCCGGAGTAGGGTGGCGGTTTTACCGCGGGCGCTGCACCGTCGAAATGGATATTGGAACCATGACGGATGTATTCACCCCAGACCGGGTGAACTGCTGACTGGATCAGACCCAACTGTCGGGACTGCTCATCTTTCATCAGGAACTCCGGCTGGTCGATCCCGTCAGCACGCACGCACCCGATTCCCTGGCCTGCGAGCAGGGTTTCCCAATCCATCGCGGGACGGGTCAGGAACAGTGCTTCCAGTGAGGCAGTGACAGCGTCATCGCCAGTGGAAAAATCGGGTGCGCTCAGGCCTTCTGCCTCGATTATCTGCTGGAACCTTGTTTGTTCCTTCTCCTGGGGAATGGCGAGGAACACCCAGGTGTTGTCTGCGCAGCGATAGAGTCGATAGGTGGGCGCGAGGCCATAGCCCAGTTCGTCCGCCACGGCACGAGGTGCCTTGCCGGGATAACTAACAAAGTCATCATGGTTGGCGTAGGTATTGGCACCAAACATATCCACCAGGATGCGCTGACCCTTGCCGGTGTTGCGCCTGGCGTTCAGACCGAGCATGGCCGCAGAGCAGATCACCACCGACGTATTCGGGTCAGGGTTCAGGTCATTGGCGCGCATGAGGCGCGGCGCCCAGATTCTCAGTTGTTCGGTGTCGAGTAGTTCTTTGGGCAGGCGTTCGCCCATCTGGAATGTGGCGCCACCCATGGCGGCACCAGGAACCGGGTGAGTACTCGGTCGAAGTGCGCTCGGACCGTCCGGCCCGTAGCCATTGCTCTGGATGTAGATAACCCCCGGATTCAGGTTGCTTACCGTTTTGTAATCAATCCCGAGTCTTTCTGGCACGCCGGGCCGGTAGTTGTGGATGATGATGTCTGCTTCGGCGATCAGCGCATGGACGATCTTCTGCCCGTCCGGTGATTTCAGGTTGATGCTGATACTGCGCTTGCCGGCATTGACGCGGGAGTAGCCCATGCCCTGGGCCATCCCTCGATAGGGATCCCCCTTGACCTGTTCGACCTTGATGACATCCGCGCCCATATCGGCCAGGAACGATGCCGCCAGCGGCCCCGCGATGATGGTAGACATTTCAAGCACCCTGACGCCGGAGAGCGGCAGGTCCCTGGTTGCGTCCGCGCTGGGAGCGGGACGCGGCGAGTCTGACCAGGCCGAGATTTGCTGATCGATATCGCCACCACCCTGGCCCGGTTGTGCAGGCGTTTCTGACAGGCGGGCCACCGGACCAAGTTCGAGCGCACCATCGCGTTCAATGACATGGCCGTTGGCTACCACGTCCGGGTCATGCATGGCTTCCTGGGTGGTCTGGTAAGGCGCGGATGCAACGCTGCCATTTTCGGTGAACGCCGCAATCCATTCTGCCGCGGTACGTTCCTGGATTCTCTTGAACATTCGGTCGCGGAAAGCTTCGGTCTTGTCCTTTGGCAGGCGCATTTGTTCGGCGTCCCAGTCGGGGTCCGCCACCACATCGATGAGTTCTGTCACCATCAGGAAGTTGTCGAACAGATGCGGTAACAGGTTGCCGAACTGAATCCAGCGACCGTCCCCGGCCTGGGCTGGATGGTAGAACAGCGATGGCATCGGTGGCTCCGGCGTGCTAACCATGGGAACGCCCTTCACGTGCTGCGGAAACTGCCGGCCCAGCAGCGTGTTCTGCTCATAGGGCATCAGGCCCTGCAGCAGACTGGTTTCTACCAGCCGACCGGCACCGGTGTCGGCCCGTGCGTGCAAGGCAGCCAGCGTGCCGGCAACCAGCGACTGGGCGCAGACATGCGTTGCGACCTGAAGTGCGGAGTAAACGGGGCCGTCGCGATCAACAATACCCTGGTACATGCTCATGCGGCCGCTGGTGGCTGCAACGATCCCCTCGTAACCCGGGACATTGGCCCTGGGTCCGTGACTACCGAATCCGGAAACGTGTCCGTAGATCAGGTGTGGGTGACGTTCGCTGACAGAAGCGTAATCAAGCTCGCGCCGCTTTAGGGTTTCTGGTTTCCAACTACAGATCAGGATATCGGCGGCTGCCAGGAGGCTATGTAACCGCGCCAGATCATCGTCATCGTTGAGATCCAGCCTCAGTTGGGATTTTCCTCGGCGCCACATTCGGGCGGCGGGAACCTGGCCCAATGGATCGTCAAAGGGCGGATCAATAGCGATCACTTCAGCGCCAAAGTCCGCCAGAATCATGGTGGCAATGCCGCCCGCGGGACCTCGCGATAAATCCACTACCCGCAGTCCCTCTAGTGCCGCAGTCATTCAAATCTCTCCTGTCGTTTGAGTAAGGCGATTGAGCGCACAGTCGTTGTGCCGTCTGGCCGGGCGCCAGCGTAACCCATCGTGTCTTTTGTTGTGGTGAAGTGAACTAACCGACCCGGTCAACCGCTATTAACTTTGTTGATATTAAATAATTGCCTTAGTTGATAATATACATTGACTCGGATGATAATAGATATTACTTTGTTTAATAGTAATTATTGACATATAAGTCAATAAGTTACTGCTCGGTCGTCGGAAACAACCATCGCTACCCATTGGATGGCACTCCTGCGACCAACCGGGCGACGGCAGGCTTGTTCATGCCGGCGAACGTATATCAACAACCTAAGGGGGCAAATATATGAAGACCATTCGGTCGAATATTGTCTTAAGTGCAATCGCACTAGTTCTAGGAATCACAACAATACCTGTTACATCTGCCGAGGAAGGGCTCGAAGAAGTCATTGTGACCGGCAGTTATATCAGACATGCCAATCAGGCGGACGTACCTTCGCCGATTGATATCGTCACGATGGAGGACATCCAGCAGAATGGTTGGGCGACTCTCGAAGACATGACTGAAACATTGACGTTCAACCCGAATTCGTTTGGTCGAAACGGAACGGGTCTTGGATGTTGCGGTTTCGCTCGTGGCATTGACCTCCGTGGTCTCGGTGGGGGATCGACGCTGGTACTGCAGAACGGCAAGCGTGTGGCGTCGGCTGCGGTTGGCGATAACGCTGCCGACATGGCCAACATCAAGGCCATGTTGCCGATTATTGCCGTAGAGCGAATGGAGACGCTGCTTGATGGCGCCGCCGCTATCTATGGTTCCGACGCGATTGCAGGCGTGGCGAACTTCATTCCGCGCAAGGATTTTGAAGGCTTTGAGATGCGAGTCGGTGGCAAGGCGATCGACGGTAGCGACAAGTCGGAAATTCAATTGCTGTTCGGTACTCAGGGAGAGAGAGTCAGTGGCATATTCGCGATTTCACATGAGCGAACGAGTCTGCTGCGAAAAGAAGAGCGTGACTTCTTTACCCTGAATATCACGTCCAGTTTCGGTACGCCGGGCGCGTATATTCTCGATGTCAACGCAGACGATGCGGATGGCGATGGGGTGCCTGATCTGCGTCCGGGCGGTGCCGACGACATCATCATCAACAACGGCTTCCATCCCGAGTTCAACGTGAGCCAGATCTGGGATGATGCGCTCGCGGGCACTGGTCCCTTTGCGGACCGCGGACCACAAACCAACATTCGACTGGCTGACCCGTACTGCCGACCGGGGATTGTACCGGACTATCCGGGCCGTTCGCGGGATGGCACCCAGTTTGAACTCGTCCCGGGTGGTGGTCAGTTTGATGATCTCTATGCCGGCGCACCTTTCCCGATTGGTAACTGTCGGTATACGTTCCAGCCGACGAACTTTATCAACCCGGCAGAGGACATTACCCTCGCCTACACCAACTGGACCTTTGACTTCGCGCCGGGTAACCAGTTGGAGTTTGAGTACAGTCTGCGCTGGATGGAAGGCTATCGTCTGGCGACGCCTGCTTTCCCCCATACCAACGCCACCATCTTTGTTCCGGCAAGCAACCCCGCGAACCCCTTCGGCCAGGATGTCAACTGGCGCGGTCGGGCGATCGGTAATGCCTATGCTGGTACACCGGTGGACAACCGGGTGGATTACAACGCGCAATCTCACCGCGTAGCCGCAACCTGGCATATGGATCTCGCTGAAATGTTCCCGCAATCGGATTTTCTGTCCAGTTGGACCGTTGATATTTCTGCGCAAAGTTCCTACGACTACCAGACTGACAGTGATCGGGATACTGACTTGAGTCGCACATTCCTGGCGCTCCGCGGTTTTGGTGGCCCTAACTGCCAGAATGTGATTGAAACGGCGACCGGTACCATACAGCCATCTCCGACAGAGACCGCCGGTGTAGGTAACTGCTACTACTTCAGTCCGTTCGGACAGGACATCTACAAGAGCACGTTTGACCCGACCTCCGGCTTTGGTCAGGTGTTCAGCGTCAATCAGGCGACCGGTGAGCGTATTCAGGCGCCGGACGAGACTGTCTTCCAGGTGATTGACTGGTTCCTCGGCGAGTCAGAGAGTTATGACGAGCGGGATCTGAATGTATTCGAAGCCATTGCGAGCGGCAGCCTGATGGAACTGCCAGCTGGTGACCTGGGCATTGCGGTCGGTTATCAGCGTCGCTGGGATCGATTCAAGCGTTTCGACACCTACTTCGAGCAGAGCTTCCTGCGTGCATTCCAGACGCCGGGTATCGGGGGCACGGGTAGTCGCTCCGTTGATGCCATCTTTGCCGAACTCTACGTTCCGGTTGCAGACTCACTGGATGTTCAGCTGGCTGTGCGTCGGGAGAGCTACGATCAGGGTCTGGGCTCTACGACTGACCCGAAAGTGGGTGTCAACTTCCGTCCCACTGACTGGATGACGGTTCGAGGTTCATACTCAACTTCGTATCGCACGCCGTCCTTGAAGCAGGTGGTGGGTACCGATGCGCAATCTCGTCTGAGAAGCGTCGCCGACCCGCTCGACCCGTCGGAATTCGGAGTGGGTAACCTCAACTTCCGAACCGCGCGGGTTGCCAAGAACCCGGACCTGTTGCCGGAGGAGTCAACCAACTACAACTTCGGCATCTCGTTCCTGCCGACCGTACCCTGGGGCGACAACAGTCATTCGCTGCAGATTGATGTGGACTACTTCGATTTTGACTTCAAGAATCGTATCGAGCTCAAAGGCGCGCAAGACGCTCTGAATCTCGACCCCTGTGGTCCCAACATCATTCGTGACCCGGTCGTGTTCATCTCAGACCCGCTGCTTGAAAACGATCCGACTGGCAACTGCGGCAGTGGTCCCGTGGGTGAAATCCTGATCATTGACCAGGCCTATTCAAACTCAGGCGGTACCACGACCTCGGGCCTTGATATCAGTGCCCTTTACCGGTTTGACATCAACGATATTCAGATGTCGATTCGCAGCGAAACCTCCCACTTCCTGACTTACGAGGTGGAGCTGGCGAGTGGTGCGATCATCGATGGTGCTGGCGGGACTAACGACAACAATCCTGCTGGCCCGATTCCGGAGTGGCGCACGAACCTGATGGTGAATGGCACGCTGGGTAACCACTCGGCGGGTGCCACGTTCCGTTACTCGTCCGAGATGGAAGAAGATCGAACCAGCAATGTGGTTGATTCTCATCTCGAGGTTGATGTGCAGTACGCCTACAGCTTTGGTGACCAGCAGCAGTATTCCGTCACCGTGGGCGCCATCAACGTGTTTGACGAAGAACCACCGTTCTATACTCGTGACGGTTCGCTACAACGGGTTCACAACCCGTATATGCGACAGATCTATGCTCGATTCGGCCTGAGTCTGTAAATCGAGTTATTGAGTTTGTCGTAGTTACGGCGGGGTCCCTACCCCCTCAGGGGCCCTGCCGATTTTCGCTTTAATTCTTACCAAAAAGGCTGATCATGTCTGAGTCTGCTGCCAGTATTTTCGCCTCTCGATGGCGAACACGTTTTACCCTGGTCTTGTTGTGTTTCGGTGCGACCTTCGTCATGTACATTGACCGGGTCAATATTTCTGTGGCGATCATCCCGATGGCCGATATATACGGCTGGGATGTTGCGACCCAGGGCATGATCCTGTCGTCCTTCTATGTGGGCTACATGTTGATGCAGATCGGTGGCGGTCGGCTTGCAGATCGATATGGCGGCAAGGTCGTCCTGGGCGCTGGTGTCCTGCTCTGGTCGTTCTTTACCCTGATTACACCGCCTGCCGCGGCCCTGGGGCTGACGGTTTTGATTATTGCGCGGGTTTGTATGGGGCTTGGCGAGGCAGTCACACTGCCGTCGATTTTCTCGATGATTAGCCGCTGGTTTCCCAAAGAGGAGCGATCCAAGGCGATTGCCTTCTCCGTGAGCGGGATCTCATTCGGCACCATGATTGGTCTGGCCATCACACCCTATATCGTGCTGTATATGGGATGGGAGTGGTGTTTTTACCTGTTTGCCGTTGTGGGTGTTATCTGGTTCATATTCTGGCAACCGTTGATTTCAACGGACCCCAACAAGCATCCGCGCATCAGTGCCAATGAACTGTCGTATATCAATGAGAATGTGGCAGTCAATGCTACGGACGGTCCTCAGGATACTCCGCCCATCACACACTTCCTGAAGAACAAGGCCATGTGGGCAATTACGGTGGCGCACTTCTGCAGCGCCTGGACGCTCTACGTGATCCTGAGCTGGCTGCCCAAGTATGTGAATGAAGGACTTGGCGTCACGTTTGCTTTAATCGGTATTGTTTCGATCATGCCCCATGTCGTATCGATCATATCGCTGAATGTGTTTGGCAACATCGCTGATCGCATGATCCGTTCGGGCATGGATGTAACCTTTGTGCGCAAGTTCATGCAGTGCACCTCGTTTGGCGGACTGGCGCTTTGCCTGATTGGTATTACCTTTGTCGATGCCGTCTGGTCGGCGATGACGTTGCTCTGTCTCGGCAAGGTGTTCAATTCCATGAATGTGGGTGGCTATAACTCCAATCACATGGACATCGGTCCCCGCCACGCTGGCACCCTGATGGGAATCACCAACACGGCGGGTACCATCCCGGGGATTGTCGGTGTGTATATTTCGGGCCTGATATTGCAAATTACAGGGTCCTGGGACTACGTGTTTCTGACCGCAGCGGGCGTTACACTGTTCGGGATGGTGTTCTACCTGCTCTTTGCCAGCGGCGAGAAGCAGTTCGATTAGACGCCTGCTTCTGTTGACCGGAAAGGAGTAAATCAATCGATGAGAGGCCTCTTGTTTGTCGCGGTGCTCGCGACTATCTCGACAGCTGGTCGCGCCGAGGTCTCATCGTCCCTCGCTGAATGTATGTCGATTGAGTCCGAAACAGCGCGGGTACAGTGCTACGACCGCGTACTGGGTCGTTCGTCCGGCCCTGAGACTGATGACGCCGATGAACGTAGACAGATGGATCGTGACGTTCAACCCGTAATGACACCGGCTGTCGTTGAAACAAAGCCGAATCCCAACCCACAGCATGTGCCGAGCGAGGTCGAGGTCAGGGAAGCGGTCTCGACACCCGCCAAGGCACTTCACGATACCGATAGTTCTCAGTTCGGCTTCGATGAACCCCGCGACCCTCAGCCTGTCATCGCCGTGATTGAGGAAATTCGTAACCTGCCACGCGGACAGTTCGTCCTGACTCTGGACAATGGCCAGGTCTGGCGTGAGATCGAGGTGCGGCGACAGGCACGCTTCAGTGTTGGCCAGCCGGTGACGATTCGCAAGCGAACGTTCGCCTACTGGCTGACCAATGATGACACCGGGTTCTCCAATCGGGTGAAGCGACTGCGTTAGGGGTAGTCCGAGACCGTTTTTTGTATCGAGGGCCGGAATTGAACCGGCACTCCCTCGCGGGAATCGGACTTTGAATCTGAGTAAACGCAGACATATATGGTGAATTCGGGGAACGTCTATATTAGGTAGATTGCCAAGAGGCAACTTATACGTGGTGTTTACGGAGAATCAGTGTTCAGAACTGTTCATTTCCACAATGGATTTGTGCAGGGTTGTTCGGAGCGACTTCCCCATAAATTCCCCCGGAAGGCAGGGGTTTAGATTTGAATTCAATCTTGGTATTGCAAACGTCTGCAATTTGCTCAGTTCTCGCTTGCTTTGACTGGCTAGTACTTCGTCTCAGCCAAAAAACCAGTGCGACCAGAGCATTCCATCCCCAACTGATTCTTATGTTTGTTTAGTTTAGGGTTCGGCTTGCTACGCTTGAACTTCTTCTGACAAAGGCCACATTGATAAACGTACGTTGGCCCGGAGGAACCAGTCCCAAAACCGATGGCAGAGCGTCGGGGCGATCTGAGACGTCTCTGTGGCGCCGGTGTAGTGAAGGATGCCCCCCTTTGTTCGTAGTCAGGAATCGACTGTGCACCCGTTGGCGTGAGTTCGATCATATGCCTTGGTGTGAAAACTTGGTCCGTTACACTTGCACCTTGGATGCGATCTACTCGATAAGATCGATGTTCATTTTTCTCAATGTTATGTGCGTGCAGAATGATGTTGCCCTTGCTCGTTCGTCTAAGAGAATACGGCTCGATTCGTCGAGTTGAACCTAGATAATCGAGGTCTACGCATAGCCTGTTTGCCGCAGCAAAACGCACGATATCCATTGCTTGCGCAGCGTTACCAATCCCAAAGATTCTGGAAGTTCGGTCTCTAATGATCTGGTCGTCTGGTGCACTCTGATAAGAGGGAAGTGCCTGCACATCAAGGCTTCCAACTAGCCATTGAAAAAAGCGGGGTAACTCTTCCCAAAACGAATCTAGAGGAGGAAGGGCAGGTAACTGATGCCCAAGCATATTCTCCCAACTTCCCGCCAACTCATCTCGGTAAGGCTTTATCTGCGCTAAATCGGGGACTGGTACATCTTTAAATGCACATTTTTGTTTGAGAACGTCGAGCAATACAGCAGGCTGAGGACGTGAGCCATCATGTCTAAACAGATTAATCACATCATAGAGGTCTCTAGGTCGCGTGCGTTCGCCTAGCGCTCGAACTTTTTCTCCAAATGCTTCTAGAAACTGATAGGCGCGAATGTGAATCCCTCCGTCGGGTTCATCGTCATATGGATGAATCACGGGAGTCTGTTCAGGAGGTAGTACTAGAATTTCGTCCGCAGACAGGTCGAATTTTATTCGGGGTGCGTTTTTCCCTGGCGGGGATACCGGTCCCCGATAGGCTACTTTGATCTGGCAATTAGTTTTGCCTTGTGGATTCTCATAGAAATCAAATTTGCGAAGGTCCTTTGGAAACTCGATCCCTGTTTCTTCGTAAATCAAATCGCAGATTGCGCTGATGTTCTCAGCAAGGAAACTTTCTTCAAGATGAGTTGAGTCTTCGAGTGTGAAGTCTAAGTCCTCTGAGAATCTATAGGTTTCAAAGAAGCACTTTTTTAGGCAAGTCCCGCCTTTAAATACCCATGTATCTGCGAACTTTGATTGTGATATTCCCCAGAGCATCCAGCCAAGGACATAGTCTTTTTCTACTACCAGTGGTTGTAGGTTTGTCTGGTTGGCAGTGGCAATGACTTGTTGTTTAGTGATCATTTGCCATGAGCCAAGAAGTTGGCACTCGGATTCTCCATTTGGTCACTATCTTAGTGCATTCCATCTTGGGATCGAGTTTTGTGAGACCTGTTGTTAAGTTTCCTTTACAGGCATCTGCCAGAAGCGGGTCGAGTTCATAGTGTTCTAGCAGGAAGCCAAGTCGCTTAAAGATGGCGCCATTGTTTGAACGCTTTGCATATTCGAGTAGCAAGTTAGGGTCTTTGTCTTCCCGCTTGTAGTATGACAACAAGCAATCAGCGACATGCTGGATACCACCGCCAAAATTTGGAAAGGCAATTATGTCGATTATGGTTTTGTGTAGGTCAGATACTTGAACCTTAGTACGTTCTCTCCAAACTGTTTTGGTTCCAAAGAGGTAAGAGGAACTTACTTGTTTTACCGTTATTTCAGTCCCGGATTTGATTAGCGTCTTGGAACGCTTCGGATTCACTGTGAACACCACAATGTCTCGAAAAATCTGCTCCGTTAAGTCCCAGAACTCTGCTGCAGTTCTCCCCGCGATGTAACATGGAGCAAGAAGGGGAGGAATCATGATCCATGGATCGGATAGTGAGTGTTCACTATCTATCGATTCCATGTCACTTCTGACATATAGGCCCCTAGAAACTCTTTTGAGGAACCCTTGCTCCTTCCATCGGGATAGCAACAAATGCGCCTCAGAAGGAGACACGTTGAGTGATGAGACTACGTCAGAAGGCGATATGACGTCTCCGCTGGCGTTTAGGACTGCGGATAGGCGTTTTTTGCCTTTGGACAGGAAATTCTCAGTATACATTTAGACAAATACCTATCAATAAGTGCTAGGTTTCGCAATTTTAACATATCATATAAGTATATATAAATGACAAAAACTATCATTTTTTGATAGGTTAAAGGAATTCTATATATTAGTTCCGTCTGTAACCATTGATGATACCTGAGACAGCCCATATGGTTTCCCTTTACCGTTGAGAAACTCTTTGTCAGCCAAGAGTCTTTGAGATTTCTCGTCACGATCTCCTTTTCTTTCCTTTGGCTTTCGGTGCAACGATTTGGCAAGTCTTACCAATTCAGGGTTTGACTCTGCATAAGACTTTCGCCCTTCGCACTTGCCCTTGTCAGCGCGTGGATCAATCCGGGACGGAAACAATAGGTTGGTATCAATTCGTGGTAATAAAAGTAGATCAGTACGGCAGTACTAAATCTGAAATTGGTATACCGCACCTGGAATGATTTTTTGTCTTCTCTACCTTGATTAGCCTTTCTTTAAGTAAGATGTCTTGTCGCGTGAGGCTCAGAATTTCTCCCTTGCGCATACCTGTTGAGATCGCAAGCAAAAATATCGTCTCAAAATATTGGTTCTTACTTTCTCGACAGGTGATTCGAAGAGCATCTATCTCGTCCCGATTCAGAAATCTGACTCTGCCGTCTAATTCCTTTAGGTACTTGATCTTTTGAAGCGGATTCGAAGGAATCAGTTCTCATTCTTCTGAAGCTTTCTTTAGAACACTAGAGAAGGCTGCGCGGTAGCGATTAACAGTAGATGGCGAGAGTACCTTCCCATGTTTGCCAATCTTTACCTGAAGCTCTTCCAGTTCCTCTGCAAGCAGTGGCGTTGAAAGTTCTGTTATGAAAACGTCACCAATTTGTTTCTCCCACCAATCAAGTTGATATCCTTGATCGATTGTCATTATCTTGTTTGAGGGATGGGAGAGCGCGGTGCGCCTGTAGCGCGAGATTGCACCTTAACCGTTGTTCGGTTTGTAAGTTTTTGGATGAATCGAACATCAGTTCGTGCGGCGATCCGGGTTTCTTCTGCCCAAGCTCGTGCATCGGATTTACCGTCAAAGGTAGCGGGAAGGCGCTCACCGTCAACCTGCATTTGGGCACGATAGCACTTACGACCGTTGGAAAGTTTTCGTGTTTCGATGTATGGCATATAGCCTCCGATTAAGAAATTAAACGCATTGGTGACTGCTGGGGCTTCCCCAGAAATTCACCATTTGGCTAATGCGCTTACCCTTAATCGAAGGAGTGCCAACTCCATCGCGCACTTCAAACCGGCTAGGTGTGTAACCTGACTACGGCATTTAACCCGTTATTTCACTTGGGTCACAGCCGACTACTGAATCCTTTTACTCACGTCTTGCGAGTGGTGCCGAGGGAGAGAATCGAACTCTCACTCCCGTAAAGGAACCGGATTTTGAATCCGGCGCGTCTACCAGTTCCGCCACCCCGGCACACCGGGCGCGAGTATAGCAGAGGCTATTGGCAGGCAAGAAGCCAAATTCCGGGCCTTCCCGGGCTGTAATGCCCTGAAACCGCATGTTTGGCGGATTTTCCTTACAAAATTCTCACGTTCTCCGGCGGGGCTTCTGCTATCATTTCGGCGATTTCATCTGCCGGTATGTTTATGCGTCCTGACCGCATCGAAAAGGAAGAATCTGTTCTCGTTGACGTCATTGCCTGCGAGAACCCTGAACTGCTGGATACGCATCTTTCCGGCCACACGGTGGATGTGTCAGAAGGCGGCATGAAGGTCACCATGAAGGTGGAAGTCCCGAATGCCACGCGTCTGGGGCTGCGCCTGGACCTGGATCGCCAGCTGTTTCGCCTTGAGGGCCAGGTGCGCTGGACGCGTAACGATGGTGAAGTCTCTCTCGGTATCAAGATTGATCCGGACAGCCCCGACTACGACCAGTGGATGCGCCTGTTTGAATTGCAGCTGGATGACGGTGGCAACCTGAACTAGTCTTCTGGCCTTTGGGCTGTTGTTCCTCATTTCTTCCCATGAAAGTCAGCGACTTTGAATTCGATCTGCCGCCTGAGCTGATTGCGAAATTTCCTGCGCCGGAACGCAGCGCCAGCCGACTGCTGCACCTGCATGCGGATAGCGGCGCGATCAACCACCTGGCTTTTCGTGATGTGCTCGCATTGATTAAGCCGGACGATCTGCTGGTATTCAACGACACCCGTGTGATTCCCGCGAGGTTGTTTGGCAGCAAGGACTCTGGTGGTCGCGTGGAGTTATTGCTTGAGCGCGTGATCGATTTGCAGCGTGCGATCCTGCAGATTCGTGCGTCCAAACCACCCCGAGCGGGTTCCCGGATTCGGATTGACGACAGCGATTATCACATCGAGGTGATCGGTCGGGATGGCGGTTTCTTCGAAGCACGTTTTCCTGACCCGGGTGTACTGGCCATTGCCAATGAGTTCGGGCATGTACCGCTGCCACCTTATATAGATCGCGCGGATGAAGCGATTGACCGTGATCGTTACCAGACGGTGTACGCAAAAAATGATGGTGCTGTGGCCGCTCCTACGGCGGGGTTGCATTTTGACGATGCGTTGCTTGAGGCGCTGAAGAAAAAAGGCGTGGAACAGTGTTTTGTGACACTGCATGTGGGGGCGGGGACCTTTCAGCCGGTGCGGGTCGACAAGGTCGAAGAACACCAGATGCATAAAGAAGCCGTCGAAGTTGGCGAGGTAGCCTGTGACGCTGTCCGCCGTTGCCGTGAGCGGGGTGGTCGCGTGATTGCAGTGGGCACGACTTCGGTGCGCTGCCTTGAGTCTGCGTCCGCGAGCGGAGTGATCAGTCCGTATCAGGGCGATACGGACATCTTCATCTATCCGGGATACGAGTTTCGGTCAGTGGATGCACTGATTACCAACTTTCATCTGCCTGGTTCCACACTGATGATGTTGGTGAGCGCCTTTGCCGGTCGTGAGCGCGTACTGGATGCCTATCGCGTCGCTGTGGAGGAACGGTACCGATTTTTCAGCTATGGTGACGCCATGCTGATGACCCGCGATTAGTTCTCTCCCGTGCAATTTAACGTGACCCACACTGACGGCGAAGCACGTCGCGGCACGCTGACGTTGAATCATGGCGTGGTGCAGACGCCGATCTTCATGCCTTGCGGTACCTACGGTTCGGTGAAGGCCCTTTCCCCGCAGACGTTGGAAGATATTGGCGTACAGATTTTGCTGGGCAATACCTTTCACCTGTTCCTGCGTCCCGGCACGACCGTGATCGAGAAGCTGGGCGGCCTGCACGGTTTCATGAGCTGGGACAAACCGATCCTGACCGATTCCGGCGGATTCCAGGTGTTTTCGCTGGGTGATCTGCGCAAGATCACAGAACAGGGTGTGACGTTTAAATCTCCCATCAATGGCGATGAGATATTCCTGTCGCCGGAAGCCTCCATGCAGATACAGATGGCACTGAACTCGGATATCGCGATGGTATTCGATGAGTGCACGCCTTATCCGGCAGAAAAGGAAGCGGTGAAAGCATCGATGGAACTTTCCCTGCGCTGGGCTGCCCGGTCGCGGGATGCCTTCACCGGCGACAACGCACTGTTTGGCATTGTCCAGGGTGGCGTCCACAACGATCTGCGGGATGAATCGCTGGCCGGATTGCTCGCGACTGGGTTTGACGGCTATGCCATCGGCGGTTTGTCCGTCGGTGAACCGAAAGAAGAGATGCTGGATGTGATCGCCCATACCGCGCCTCGATTGCCGGAAGACAGGCCCCGTTACCTGATGGGGGTAGGCACACCGGAAGATCTGTGCGAAGGCGTGCGCCGGGGCGTTGATATGTTCGACTGTGTGATGCCGACGCGCAATGCGCGTAATGGGCACCTGTTTACCTCACGTGGCGTGGTGAAAATCCGAAACGCGGTGCATCGTGATGCGGAGGAGGCACTGGATCCGGCCTGTAACTGTTATACCTGCCGTCACTTCTCCCGCGCCTACCTGCATCACCTGGATAAGTGTGGCGAGATGCTGGGACCGCAACTGAACTCGATTCACAATGTCCATTACTACCTGTCGCTGATGGCCGGTTTGCGTGATGCCATCGAGTCTTCCTCACTGGACGATTTTATCAACGAGGTTTATGCGGGCTGGCGTGAGGGTGAGTCTGGTTTGCCAGCGGCGGGGCATTCATAGAGAATACGCGTCTTTCGCAGTCCAGCGAGGGTTTTATCCCAATGTTTGATCTACTGATTCCGAGCGCCCACGCGGCAGAAGCCGGTGGTGCCGGCGGGCCGATTCCTGGTCTCGATTTCTTCATCATTATCGCGTTTGCCGCGATCTTCTATTTCATCGTCTGGCGACCGCAAAGCAAGCGGTCAAAAGAGCATCGCGAACTGGTGGGGAGCCTCGCCAAGGGCGATGAGGTGGTGACCAATGGCGGCCTGCTGGGCAAGATCACCAAGGTGGACGAACAGTACCTGGTGCTGGAAATCGCCCCGAATACAGAGATCAAGATGCAAAAACAGGCGATAGCGGCGGCTTTGCCGAAGGGAACGCTGAAGCAAATCTGATTCGATGCTGAACACCTATCCCCTCTGGAAAAATCTGCTGGTTGCCGGTGCCCTGGTACTGGGCATCCTGTATTCGATGCCGAACATCTATCCACCGGATTTTGCGATTCAGATTTCCAGTGCCGATTCCGGCGGCATCGTCAGCGAGTCGGTGCTGACGGTGGCGCTGGAAGCGCTGGCAGAGGAGGGCATGGAAGATATCGGTTCCAGTCTGGAAAATGGCAACGCGCTGATTCGTGTCCCTGACGATGACACTCAGTTGCGGGGCAAGGAAGTCATCGAATTCGCCCTTCACGCGCTTGATGGTGACTACGTGGTTGCGCTGAATTCGGCTTCGACCACGCCGGCCTGGCTGCAGAATATGGGTGCTGAGCCGATGAAGTACGGCCTTGACCTTCGCGGCGGTGTGCATTTCCTGCTGGAAGTGGATACAGACAAGGCGATCCTGGATCGGATCGAGCAGTTGGAAACTGACGTCAAGCGCACGCTGCGAGAAGCCAACCTGCGTTACGACGAGGTGGTGGTTGAGGACCGGGTACTGCGGGTCGCGTTCGATGATGAGTCCAGGCGGAGTGAAGCCCGGGAACTGTTGCAGCAGTCCTACAATGAGTTCGAGTTGACCACCGGTTCCGATGAGCGTTATTACATCAACCTCGCGATTACCGAGCAGACCATCGATGAGATTGAAACGTTTGCGGTACAACAGAATGTGCAGACTATTCGCAATCGAGTGAATGAACTGGGCGTGGCGGAACCTCTGGTGCAACGGCTGGGTGGCAGTCGCATTGTGGTGGACCTGCCCGGGGTACAGGACACGACGGAGGCCAAGCGTATTCTTGGCAAGGTGGCGACCCTGGAGTTTCGTATGGAAGCGCTGCCGGATGCGCCCCGTTCCACAGTGCTGCCCTACAGTTATGAAGGCCGAACAGCACAGCTTGAACGCAACATCATCATCCGTGGCGATCGCGTGATTGATGCCCAGGTGGGCTTCGATCCGGAGTCGAGCCTGCCCCAGGTCAACATCACTCTCGATGGTGAGGGCGGCGAGAAGATGCACCGGGCGACCCGAAACAATATCGGTCGACGTATGGGCGTCATCTTCATCGAAACCAAGACCCGTGATGTCCTGAAAGAGGTCGATGGCGAGCGCAAACTCGTACCGGAACCCTATGTTGAGCGACGCCTGATCAGTCTCGCAACCGTGCAGGCCGCACTGGGCGTGCAGTTTCGGATCACCGGGCTGACAGCCAGCGAGGCGCGGGAACTGGCGCTGCTGCTGCGGGCAGGCGCGCTCGCCGCAGACATGTTTATTGTCGAAGAACGCACGGTGGGGGCGAGCCTGGGCGAAGAGAATATTCGCCTTGGTGCGATTTCCGTCGTCGCCGGCATGGGTCTCGTGCTGCTCTTTATGCTGGTGTATTACAAGGTGTTTGGCATCGCGGCCAATATTGCCCTCTTGGCAAATCTGGTGCTGCTGGTGGCGGTGATGTCGAGTCTGTCCGCGACCCTGACCTTGCCGGGCATCGCGGGCATCGTGCTGACCGTGGGTATGGCGGTGGACGCCAATGTGCTGATCTTCTCGCGGATCAAGGAAGAGCTGGCCAATAAATTGTCGCCGCAGGCGGCGATCAATGCCGGATTCGAACGTGCTTTTGTCACGATTCTTGACGCCAACATTACAACCCTGCTGGTGGCCCTGATTCTGTACAGTATCGGTACCGGCCCGATCAAGGGCTTTGCCGTGACCTTATCCATTGGCATCGTCACCTCCATGTTTACCGCCATCATGGGGACGCGCGCCCTGGTGAACCTGATTTATGGCGGCCGTAACGTCAAGACGCTCCTGATCTGATATGCAGCTCAATATTCCTTTCATGAAGTACCGCATGATCGCGACCTGCGTATCGGCGATTCTGCTGCTCATCTCGATTGGATCTGTCGCGCTCAACCAGCTTAACTGGGGGCTCGATTTCACCGGCGGCACGCTGGTTGAGGTGGTCTATGACGGGCCGGTCAATCCGCAGGCGATACGTGACCAGTTGGAAGCGGCCGGGTTTGAAGGTCATGTGGTGCAATACTTCGGCTCAGACCGCGACATCCTGGTGCGGATGCCACCGCAACAGGCGCTGGGCGAACGCGAGAATGCAAGACTGGGTGATCGGATTCTGGAGAGCCTGCGCGAATCGAGCGAGCTAGGTGTTGAACTGCGTCGTTCCGAGTTTGTGGGTCCCGCGATAGGTGAAGAGCTGCGCGACCAGGGCGGGATTGGCATGCTGACGGCGCTCGCCGTGGTAATGATCTACATCGCGTTTCGTTTTCAGCTCAAGTTCGCCGTCGGTGCGGTCATTGCGCTGTTTCATGACGTTACCATCACCCTTGGAGTGTTCTCGCTGACTCGATGGGATTTTGACCTGACGGTGTTGGCCGCGCTGCTGGCGGTGATCGGATATTCGCTGAACGATACCATCGTGGTGTCGGATCGTATTCGAGAAAATTTCCGCAAGATTCGCCGCGGCGAACCCAGCAACATTGTCGATACATCGCTTAACCAGACGCTGGGCCGCACCCTTGTGACATCGTTAACTACCTTGCTGGTTTTGTTTGCGCTGTTCTTGCTGGGGGGCGAGCTGATCCGCGGCTTTGCCATTGGACTGATCATTGGCGTGATCGTTGGTACCTACTCGTCGATCTATATCGCTGCCAATGTACTGCTGATGCTGGGTATTACCAAGGATGACCTGGCGATTCCGGTGAAGGAAGGCGCCGATGACCCTAATCTGATGGATCCCTGAAACCAGGATCCGTTAATCGGCGTCGGTATTTGAGCCGCCAAGGTGGTTTTTCACTTTCGGTGCCAGCGCCCGAAAGACCTTTGGCGATGCGGCGATCACGTCACCGGTCTTGAGGTATTGGGCACCGCCATCGAAATCGCCTACCAGTCCGCCCGCCTCAGTAATCATCAGGATGCCGGCCGCCATATCCCACAGATTCAGTTTCCGCATCCACATGGCATCGAGTCGGCCTGAGGCCACGTAGGCCAGATCCAGTGCAGCGCTGCCAGCCTGGCGCATCTTGGCGCCATCACCCAATAGTTCAACATAGAGTGCGCCCTGACGCTCGGCGATCTCGGCGTTCTCCCGACCGCCCGTTGAGATGACCGCGCCATCCAATGATTCCAGTGAACTCGTGCGGACGCGCCGATCATTGAGCTGACAGCCATGACCACGGCTGGCGACAAACTCTTCCTGTCGCAGCGGGTCGAGAATCACACCGTGTTCGAGCCGTCCCTTGTGGATACATCCGATCGAGATGCAGAAGTGAGGGATGCCGCGAACAAAATTGTACGTGCCATCGATGGGGTCGATGATCCATTCGAAATCTGCGTCGGGCTTGCTGTCGTCCTCTCCTTCCTCGCCACGAAACGAATGGGTCGGATAGCTTTGTTTCAGGTGTTCGATGACGACGTACTGCGCCTCTTTGTCGATGTTGGTGACAAAATCGTGGCGAGCTTTCTCCGAAACGCGGATGGTATCCGGTCGGTCGAAAGCGCGAGCGATGCGCTGGCCGGCCAGACGCGCGGCGCGAAGCGCCATGTGAGCCATTGGCTGCATACAGATTCCGAATGTCAAAGAGCGAATAGAGCGGCGCGCATCTTACCAGATCGTTGGTCAAATGCGTGTAAACTGCGCGCCATGACAGATGCCATCACATTCCCTGACGTCAGGATCGTTCTGGTGGAAACGACCCATCCCGGCAACATAGGCGCAGCGGCGCGGGCCATGAAAAACATGGGATTGTCTCGTCTGGTACTGGTCGCACCTCGCGATTTCCCTAACGAAAAGGCAGTCTGGCGTTCAGCCAGTGCCAGCGACGTTGTTGAAAGCGCGGTAGTGGCCGATTCTGTGGCTGACGCCATTGCCGATTGCCAACTGGTGATTGGCACCTCTGCCCGTGACCGGCGCATACCCTGGCCAATGCTGGAACCCAGGGAATGTGGTGAGAAGGTGTTCTCGGAAGCGACGGCGGGCAACGCGGTAGCGATTCTGTTCGGGCGCGAGGCTCGCGGACTCAAGAATGAGGAACTGCAGCAGTGCCATTACCATGTCAATATTCCCACGGCCGAGGCATACAGTTCACTGAATCTCGCCATGGCCGTACAGGTTATTGCCTACGAGATCCTGCAGGCGGCCCGGGGAGATGCACCGCTTGAGGCCCCCTGGGATATGGAATTCGCGAGCGCCGAGTCGGTCGAGCATCTGATCGATCATCTGGAGCAGACGCTGATCGAGGTCGGGTTTCATGACCCTGACAATCCTCGCCAGCTCATGACCCGCCTGCGTCGCCTGCTGACACGAGTCCGCCTCGATGCCATGGAGGTCAATATTCTGCGGGGCTTCCTCAGCGCCATCGAGAAAAAGATCCGGTAAAAATCCGGTAAAAATAGCGGTTCTTTGAGTACCCATAGTGAACCGCGGGGTTCTCCTGTCGTAAGACTCAGTGATAGTAAACGCCGACTAAACCATGTTTAAGTTATGGTTATTTAGTTGACTGTTTTAGTCGGGAATTAGATACTCCACTCCTCTGTTAGCGATCGGCGCAAGAGGAAATTACTGAGGTAATGGCTATGAAATTAACGGCTAAAGGGCGCTATGCGGTTACCGCAATGCTTGATCTCGCGGTTCATGAAGGTAAGGGTCCCATCAGTCTGGCAGACATTTCCGAGCGACAAGGCATCAGTCTTTCTTATCTGGAGCAGTTGTTCGCCAAGCTTCGGCGGAACGACCTCGTCAAGAGCGTTCGCGGGCCGGGTGGCGGCTACCAGCTGTCCCGTGCTTCATCCGACATCTACGTGGCCCAGATCATCGATTCGGTTGACGAGAATGTGGATGCTACCCGCTGCCGTGGTCGTGCTGATTGTCAGCATGGCGAAACCTGTCTGACTCACGAACTGTGGACAGACCTGAGCGAGCAGATTCACCAGTTCCTGAGTAACATTGATCTTGCCAGCATCATTACCCGGCGAGAAGTCATGGAAAGAGCAGCAAAACAGGACGACTTCGTGCGAGTGCCGGCTCAGGAAGAAGTCTCCCCGGAGGAAAAACTGCAGGCATGAGCGGTCCCATTTACCTCGATTACGCGGCGACCACGCCGGTTGATCCGCGTGTGGCGCAGAAAATGAGTGGTTGTCTGCTGGTCGAAGGTAAATTCGGCAACCCGGCGAGTCGTTCCCATAAATACGGCTGGGAAGCCGAGGAAGCGGTGGAGATTGCCCGGCGCCAGGTTGCTGATCTTGTTAACTGCGATCCCCGCGAAATTGTCTGGACATCCGGTGCCACGGAGGCCGATAACCTGGCAATCAAGGGTGTTGCCGAGTTCTATCGCCAGGGTAATAGTCAGGGCGGTCATATCGTCACCTCTGCCATCGAGCACAAGGCAGTGGTGGATACCTGCCGACATCTTGAGCGACGGGGATTCGAAGTCACCTATTTGGTTCCGGACGCGGACGGTCTGATTACGCCGGCGTCCGTTGGCGCTGCCTTGCGCGATGACACCATCATCGTCTCCATCATGCACGTAAACAACGAACTGGGCGTGACTAATGACATCGCCGGCATCGGCGAGGTCTGCCGGGAGGCGGGCGTCTATTACCATGTCGATGCAGCCCAAAGTGCTGGCAAGGTGCCGATTGACCTGGAGCAACTGAAGGTCGATCTGATGTCGTTTTCGGGGCACAAGATCTACGGTCCAAAGGGGATTGGTGCGCTGTTTGTCCGCCGCCAGCCGCGTGTTCGGTTGGAAGCACAGATTCATGGGGGCGGTCATGAGCGCGGGATGCGGTCGGGTACCCTGGCGACGCATCAAATTGTCGGCATGGGAGAGGCTTTCCGTATTGCCCGCAGTGAGCTTGCGGATGAGGCGGTTCATATCCTGGCGCTGCGAGAGCGGTTCCTGAAGGGGGTGATTGAGGGACTTGAGGCCGTCAGTATTAATGGCACGCTGGCAGCGCATGTGCCGGGCATCGTTAATCTCTGTTTCGAGCATGTCGATGGTGAATCGCTGATGATGTCAATGACGGGTCTGGCCGTCTCAAGCGGCTCGGCCTGTACCTCAGCCAGCATCGAACCTTCCTACGTGCTGCGTGCCCTTGGGTTACCGGATGACAAGGCACATAGCTCAGTTCGATTCTCGATTGGCCGTTTTACGACGGAGGCAGATATCGATGCCGCCATTGAAGAGGTTGTGACAACTGTCACGCGGCTGCGGGAACGCTCGGAAAGCTGGCAGGCATTCAAGGGCGAGACGGCCGCCGGAGAGACTGCAACACCCACCGGTTGAGTGGCGCAAATTACCGGTCGATTTTTGCCGCTAACCCTCTGAACCCGCGTATAATAGCGGGTTTATTTTTTCCGGCAGGTGCTGGCCGGAACGCAATTGTTTCATTTCAAACAGACTGGGAGTTGTAGTCACATGGCAGTAGAAAAAACCTTCTCGATCATTAAACCCGATGCAGTTGCCAAGAATGTGATCGGCGAGATCGTATCCCGATTTGAGAAGGCCGGCCTCCAGGTGGTCGCATCGCGCATGGCGCAGCTGACGAAAGAGCAGGCGCAGGGGTTTTATGGTGAGCACGAAGGTAAACCCTTCTACGAGGACCTGGTCAGTTACATGACGTCCGGACCGGTCGTGGTCCAGGTGCTTGAAGGCGAAAACGCCATTGCGCTCAATCGAGAGCTGATGGGCGCCACCAATCCGAAGGATGCTGCTCCGGGCACGATCCGGGCTGATTTTGCCGAGTCTATCGATGCCAACGCGGTACACGGTTCAGATGCACCCGAGTCTGCCAAACGAGAGATTGCGTTCTTCTTCTCTGACGATCAGATCTGCAGCTGTTAGCACGAAATGACGACTTCGCCTGACAAGCACAACTACCTTGGTTTCACGCGAAGCCGGATGACGGCTTTCATGGTGGAGTTGGGCGAAAAGCCGTTTCGAGCGGGCCAGATTCTGAAGTGGATCCATCATCGTGGCTTTAACAGTTTCGACGAGATGACTGATATCAGCAAGGCGCTGCGTATCAGGCTGGCAGAACTGGGCGAGATCAGAGAGCCGGAAGTGATTACCGAACGGGTGTCCAAAGATGGCACTCGCAAGTGGCTGATCAAGTCCGCATCGGGCAGTGCGGTGGAAACCGTGTTCATTCCCGAGGAAGGCCGCGGCACCCTGTGTGTTTCCTCGCAGGTTGGTTGTGCCCTCGACTGCAAGTTCTGCTCGACTGGTAAACAGGGATTCAACAGCAACCTTACCGCCGCCGAGATTATCGGTCAGGTACGAATTGCTACCAGAGTCCTGGCGAGCGCCTACCCGGAGCGGGAACGGGTGGTGACCAATATTGTGTTGATGGGCATGGGAGAGCCGCTGCTGAACTTCGATAACGTCACAGCTGCAGTGGACCTGATGATGGATGACCTGGGTTATGGCATTTCCAAGCGCAAGGTGACGATTTCAACGGCGGGTGTTGTGCCAGCGATATACCAGCTTGCCGAAACCACCGATGCGTCGCTGGCCATTTCTCTCCATGCACCAAACAATGCGTTGCGTGATGAGCTGGTGCCGATCAACAGGAAATATCCGATAGAAGCGCTGTTGCCTGCCTGCCGGCGATATGCGGAGAACTTTGGCGAGAAACGCACCGTGACGGTGGAATATACACTCATGGATGGTGTCAATGATCAGCCGGAACATGCAGTGGAACTGGCGGAACTGCTGGCGGATTTTCCTTGCAAGATTAATCTGATCCCGTTTAATCCTTTTCCCGGTGCGCCCTACAAGCGTCCCAGCATGATTGCGGTACGAGCATTCCAGGACCGACTGGTCCGGGCGGGCCATGCGGTGACCACCAGGACGACTCGCGGTGAAGACATCCAGGCGGCCTGTGGTCAGTTGGTTGGCGAAGTGGAAGACAAGACGCGTCGTTCGGCGCGTTACAAAAAAATTGCGGCAGAGGAAGTGGCCTGATGCGATTGTTTACCATTTGTTTGTTCCTTCTGCTGGTGGGGTGTACCTCTGATCCGGTAACGCCAACGTCCAGCGTGCCCGAGGATGAGCGGATAAAAACGCTGGTCGATCTTGGCACGGGTTATCTGCGCAAGGGCGACTATATTCGTGCGAAGGAACATCTGAACCGTGCATTGAGCATCAATCCACGCTCGCCCAGTGCGCACAACACGATTGCACTGGTGTTCGTCCTTGAACAGGAATATGAGATCGCTGAGGATCATTTTCGTCGTGCGATCCGCACTGCGCCGGATGCGACCATGGTGCGCAATAACTATGGTGCTTTTCTATTCGATCGTGGTCGCTTTGAAGACGCCATCAGGCAGCTCTCTATCGCATCGGAAGACCGTTACTATGAGGGACGACCGACAGTATTTGAAAACCTGGGCGTCAGCCATTTGCAGGTCGGTGACCTTGCAGCCGCAGAGCGGGCATTTGACCGCGCCATTGCGTTGAATCCGGACCAGACCCGGTCGCTGCTCGAATTGGCTTCGATTCGTTATGGCCAGCAGGCGTATGTTGAATCCCGGGGGCTGCTGCAACGTCACCAGCAGGCAGGGCAGCCCAGTGCGAAAAGCCTGTGGTTGTGTGTGCGTCTGGCTCGTGTGTTTGACAATTCCGACGATGAAGCAAGCTGTGCGCTGGCGCTTCGAAATATTTTCCCGGCATCACAGGAGTACCGGGCCTACCAGGAGAGCCAGTCCTGATGACGGCGCCGGAATCGGAACAGGAACTGGCCCCGTCGGCGGTGTCGGCACGGCTGGTTCAGGCGCGTGAGGCCAAGGGGCTCAGCCAGAAGGACGTGGCAGATCAGCTGTTTCTCACCACGACGTTCATTCGATATCTGGATGCGGGTGAGTTCCACAAGATACCCAAGCCGGCGTTCATCAAGGGTTATCTGCGATCCTATGCCCGCGTTGTCGAGCTGGAGGGCGACGATCTGGTTGAGATGTTCGAGTCCGAGCAGAATATTCCGCAGCAGCCACCGCGAATCGTCGATGTCACCAAGGGCACATCGCCGCCGACCGGGTTTGCAGGACCCATTGTCCAGACCGGCGTGATTGGGCTGGTGGGTGTGTTGCTGGTGATGGCGATTGTCTGGTGGATTGCCAGTGAGGATGAACCACCGCCGGTCGTGACGTCATCACCCTTGTTTGAATCAATCGGTGACATGGATTCGCTGGTGGCTGAAGCAGATGCGGGACCTGTGGCGCCGGAGGTGACCGAAGAGAACAGTGCTGTTTCATCGACCCCCGAAGACGGAGAAACACAGGCCACGGCACTGGTTCAGCCGGAAGCCGCGTCAGCGGAAGCCTTGCCGGCGAACAATGGTGACAGTGAGATCGCCCAGTCAGCCGCTGCCACCGACGATACACCTGCAGAGGAGGCTGATGAGGTCGCGGAAGAAATTGCTCAGGGTGTCGATGAGGTCCAGATCGAACGAGTTCGGGAGGACGGTGTCCACTACATTACGGTTTACGCGGGAGGAGAATCCGAGATGAGGTTTTCCTTCTCCGATGAGTGCTGGGTCGAGATCACTGATGGCGTGGGTGCCAGGGTCTATGCGGATCTGAATCGTGCCGGTGACCTGATGACTGTTTATGGTACCGCGCCCTTTGATGTGTTGTTGGGCAGGGCCTCCGCGGTCGAGATGGAGGTCGATAAAAAGTCCATTAATCTGGACCGGTTTGCTACCAGTGAAAGTACTGCAAGAGTGAGGACTGCCAGGCTGTAGGCCAGGTATTGGACCGATGAAACAGGAATCAACGATCAAACGCCGCAAATCCCGCCAGCTGATGGTGGGTGATGTGCCCGTAGGTGGCGATGCGCCGATCTCGGTGCAGAGCATGACCAATACGGAGACCACGGATGTTGAGGCGACGGTCGCGCAAATCAGGCGCCTCGAAGCGGCGGGTGCCGATATCGTGCGTGTGTCGGTACCGAGTATGGACGCGGCCGAGGCGTTTGGTGTGATTCGGCAACAGGTAGTGGTGCCGCTGGTTGCTGACATTCATTTCGATTACCGAATTGCCCTTCGGGTGGCGGAACTTGGTGTCGATTGCCTGCGGATCAATCCCGGGAACATTGGCAGCGCGGATCGTATCAAGGCGGTGGTCAGCACCTGTCGAGACAACGGCATTCCGATTCGTATTGGTGTCAATGCCGGCTCGCTGGGGAAAGACCTGCTGCGCAAGTACAAGGAGCCGAATGCCACGGCCATGGTGGAATCGGCCAAGCGCAATATCGACCTGCTGGACAAGGAAGACTTTCAGGACTTCAAGGTCAGCATGAAATCCTCGGATGTATTCATGGCGGTGGAAGCCTATCGCGCGATTGCCGGGCAGATCGATCAGCCGCTTCACCTGGGTATTACCGAAGCAGGCGGACTGCGTTCGGGCACAGTGAAATCGGCGGTTGGTCTCGGCATCCTGTTGATGGAGGGGATTGGCGACACCCTGCGAATATCGCTTGCCGCCGATCCGGTGGAGGAGATTCGGGCTGGATTTGATCTGCTCAAGAGTCTGCACCTTCGCACCAAGGGCGTTAACCTGACTGCCTGCCCGAGTTGCTCAAGGCAGAATTTTGATGTGATCGCGATTGTCAACGAGCTGGAGCGCCGGGTGGAGGACATCACGACGCCAATTGATGTGTCGATCATCGGGTGTATTGTCAACGGCCCCGGCGAAGCGAAGGAGTCGGAGATTGGGCTGACTGGCGCCTCGCCCAGCAACCTGGTCTATGTCGATGGCAAACCGGATCACAAGATCTGCAACGAAGTGCTGCTCGATGAACTTGAAGCCATGATTCGCCGTCGGGTTGCCGAAAAGCAGGCAGTGGATAAACACCTGATTGCCAAACAGTCGTGATGTTGTAGAACGATGGCGAAATTCCAGACCGTTCGCGGTATGCAGGACCTGCTGCCGGACAAGCAGGAAATCTACACCGACCTGACGTCGAGGATCGGCGCGCTGCTGGATTCGTATGGCTATCGCCAGATCGGCCTGCCGCTGATTGAGTCAACTGATCTGTTTCGGCGTACTGTGGGCGAGGCGACCGACATCGTTGAAAAAGAGATGTATACCTTCGAGGACCGCAGCGGCGACAGCATTACGCTCAGACCGGAAGGCACTGCGGGTTGTGTACGTTTCGCCCAGCAACATGGATTGTTGTTCAACCAGGTCCAGCGGTTGTGGTACTGCGGACCCATGTTCCGCTATGAGCGACCGCAGAAGGGTCGTTACCGACAGTTCGAACAGATTGGCGCGGAGTGCTTTGGCATGGCCGGGCCGGACATCGACGCGGAACTGATCCTGATGCTGGCCAGGCTCTGGCGGGAACTGGGGATTGATGACTCGATTGGGCTCGAACTCAATTCCATGGGTACGATCGAAAGTCGAGCCGCGTATCGCGAGGCACTCGTTTCCTATCTCACTCAATTTGAGTCTGATCTTGATGAAGACAGTCGCCGCCGACTCACGACTAACCCGCTCCGGATTCTTGATAGCAAGAATAAAACGACCCAGAGGATTCTGGGGGATGCGCCTTCGATCATGGAGCATCTGGACGCGGCTTCTCGCGACCACTTTGAGGCGCTGACGTCTTTGCTCAAGACGGCGCAGCTTCCATTTCGGCTCAATCCGCGTATTGTTCGCGGGCTGGACTATTACAACAAGACAGTTTTCGAGTGGGTTACCGATTCACTCGGTGCCCAGGGCACGGTCTGCGGCGGTGGCCGCTACGATGGACTGGTCGAGGAAGTTGGTGGTCGTGCCACACCGGCCGTTGGCTTTGCCATGGGGCTTGATCGTCTGGCGCTGATGCTGGAAGAGACCTATTCGCATCGTGAGGCGGCAGACATCTATATTGCCTCGGCAGGCGAGGTGGCTCGTGGACAGGCACTGCTGATTGCAGAACAGTTGCGTCAGGATTTGCCGGGCAAACGAATTGTCACACACTGCGGAGACGGCAAGTTTAAGGCCCAGATGAAGCGGGCGGACGAGTCGGCAGCGAAGGTTGCCATGGTCATTGGCGAAGATGAGGTGGCGGAAGGTGCCGTCGGGGTCAAACATTTGCGCGATAAAGGGCAGCAGGTCAGTGTTGCCATGACCGAATTGTCGGTTTATCTGAAGAACATATTTGAATGAGAAGTTGGGGAAAGGAGTCGTAGTGGCTGAATCAGACGAAGAACAGATCGAAGCCATCAAACGCTGGTGGGACGAGAACGGGACCTCGATTCTTGTGGGCGTCGTGCTGGTCGTTGGGGGGGTGCTCGGATTTCAGGGATGGCAGAATCATGTCCGTGATACCGGTGAAGCAGCTGCAGCTATTTATGCCAATCTACTGGAAGCGACAAGGCTGGACTCACCGTTCGACGAACATGACGAGGAAAGCCTGCAGACGGCGCAGTTCCTGGCATCTCAACTCAAGAATGAATACAGCGGATCGAGCTATGCGCATTTTGCTGCGCTGCTGATGGCCAAACAGGCCGTCGAGGCAGGCGACCTGGATGCGGCCGGGGCTGAACTGGCCTGGGCGATGGATGATGGCGTGGATGAGTCCCTTCGGCCGGTTGTTGTGATGCGACTTGCGCGGGTGCAGAACGCGCAGGGAAGACAGCAGGACGCATTGAAGACATTGTTGTCAGTGGAGCCGGGTGAACACGAACCGAGCTGGCGAGAAGTCCGCGGTGATATCTATCTCGCCATGGGTGACCGGGAACTGGCCCGTGAGTCCTATGAACAGGCCCTGGCGGCGCTGGAAAATCCCCAGAGTCGTCCGATACTACAGATCAAGCTTAACGATCTTGAAGTCCCGCAGGTCACTGCACCGGCTGATGAGCCGGCGGCGAGTGCCGAGGCTGAGTCGGAAGACAGTTAAATGCGAATTGCGGCATTGATGATCTGTGCGGCCCTGTTAAGTGGTTGTAGCTGGTTTGGTGGTAACAAAGAAGAAGTTATCAAGCCGGCGGAACTCCAGCCGATCAGGGCTCAGGTGCAGATTGTCCCGATCTGGGATCGCCGTCTGGGCGACAAGGCAAATGACCGCGCGAGTGCGCTTCGTCCTGCCCTCGATGGCGGGCGTATTTTTGCGGCGTCCGCGGACGGCAATGTCGTTGCGATGGCGCCGGGCGGTCGTCCGGTCTGGGACGTCAATGTCCGTGACCTCTACACCCCTGTTGAACGCGCCAACGTTTTTGCCAAGCGAATCGATGCCATTACCGGCGGTGTGGCTGCAGGCAGTGACCTCGTTGTCGTGGGCACCTCTGCCGGTGAGATTGTGGCACTGAACCAAAGTGACGGCTCTCTCGCCTGGCGGGCCAGGAGTACGAGTGAGGTGCTGGCACCGGTCGGGATTAACCGCGATTTTGTGATTGCCCAGTCTATTGACGGCAAGGTGGCCGCCTACGATGTGCTGGATGGCGCGCGACGCTGGGTTTATTCAACCGCCGTGCCCAGCCTGACATTGCGTGGAACAACAACGCCGATCGTGACGGCGGATGCGGTGATCACGGGCTTTGCTAACGGTCGTATGGTGGTGCTGGATCTGCAACGAGGGCTTGCAGGAATTGACCAGCGGGTGGCGCTCGCCCAGGGCAAGACTGATCTTGAGCGCCTGATCGATATCGACGGTCGGATCATGCTGGATGGCTATCACACCTTTGTGGCGAGTTATCAGGGATCGCTGATGGCGATGGACCTGAATGATGGACGACCTCTCTGGGCGGTTGACGCTTCCAGTACCGCGGGTCTTGCCGGTGGCTTCGGCAACGTCTACCTCGCAGCTGCAGATGGCTCCCTGATTGCGTACGACACGGGCGATGGCGATGAGGTCTGGCAGAACGATTCGCTAAAGCATCGTGATCTGACCACGCCAACCACGATCAGCTCTTATCTCGCCGTCGGGGATCTGGAAGGGTATCTGCATGTGCTGGCCCAGTCTGACGGTCGTTTTGTCGGTCGCCGAAAGGTGGACAGTGATCCACTCAGGTCTCCGCCGGTCGTTGACGGCAGTCGGCTCTATGTTCAGACCCAGGGTGGCAGGCTGCTTGCGCTGGAGCTGCGTTGAGCCATGGCGGCCGTCATTGCCATCGTCGGCCGCCCCAATGTGGGCAAGTCCACGTTATTTAATCGTCTGACACGTTCCCGCGACGCTATCGTTGCCGAGTTTGCCGGTTTAACGCGAGATCGTCAGTATGGTCGCGGTGCGCTGGGTAATTTCGATTACATCGTGGTTGATACCGGCGGCCTGACCGGCGAAGAGGAGGGCATTGATGGCCCCATGGCTGGTCAGGCGCGACGTGCGATCGGTGAAGCTGATCTGTGCCTGTTCGTGGTTGATGCCCGGGCGGGTCGAACGCCGGGCGATGAAGTGATCGCAGAATCCCTGCGTCGAGGTGCCACGCCGGTCGTGTTGGTGGCCAACAAGGTGGACGGCGAGAACCCGGATTATCTGAGTGGCGAGTTTGCATCGCTGGGTCTTGGGGAGGCTCACGGTATCTCCGCCAGTCATGGCAAGGGCGTCATGAACCTCCTGAACGATGTCATTGGCGCTCATGAGGCGGTGGTTGCGGCAAACCAGCGAGCGCCGTCAGCGCCGGAAGACGCCGGTATCAAGATTGCCGTCGTTGGTCGTCCCAACGTGGGCAAGTCGACGCTGGTGAATCGCCTGCTGGGCGAGGAGCGCGTGGTGGTCTACGACCAGGCTGGGACAACTCGCGACAGCATCTTCGTTCCGTTCGAGCGGGACGACCGTCAGTACACGTTGATCGATACTGCCGGGATTCGTCGGCGCGGCAAGGTGAGTGAGGCGGTTGAGAAATTTTCGATCGTGAAAACCCTCGACGCCATCAATACGGCAAACGTGGTTGTTTTTCTCGCCGATGCCAGGGAAGGACTGGTTGAACAGGACCTGCACCTGCTGGGACATGTGATCGAGGCCGGCCGGGCATTGGTCATTGCCATTAACAAATGGGATGGCACCGATATTGACCAGAAGGATTTTGTGCGACGGGAGATTGAGCGACGGCTTCATTTTGTCAGCTATGCCAGAATTCATTTTATCTCTGCACTGCATGGGTCCGGTGTTGGCAATGTGTTTGAGTCGGTCAATCTTGCCTACGATTCAGCGACCCGGGAGATCAAGACCAATCGCCTGAACGATATCCTGGCGGATGCAGTCCGTGAACATCAGCCGCCCATGGTGCGAGGTCATCGCATCAAACTGCGCTACGTCCATCTGGGGGGGCGTAACCCGCCGACGATTATTATTCACGGCAACCAGACAGAATCAGTGCCAGCATCCTATCGACGTTTTCTCGAGAACCGGTTCCGTGCTGCGCTTGAGCTTGACGGGACGCCCATTCGTCTTGAGTTCAGAACGTCCGACAACCCCTTCAAGGGCCGTAAAAATGAGCTCACTCAGCGACAGATCAGCCGCAAAAAGCGGCTCATGAGTCACGTCAGAAAGGGTAAAAAGAAGAAGTAGTCAGCGCGCATATTGCGCCAAATCATTGGTACTGGTCGTCTGGGTCAGGCAATTCGGGGAGGTACATGAATGCTGGGAGATCACACATGGTCAGCCACCGGCATTTACCTGAATCTCGCTCGTTCTTTTTCCCCCTGAGTTGCCGTGCTCGCTGTGCCGTGTTCTCGACGGGGCTACGCTCACGAGCCAGCTCAGGAGAAAAAAGTCCTTCGCGATTTTTCAGGCATTTGGTGCAATATCCGCGCTAGTCTTCGATGAACAGGCTAGGGTCGATCCGCGCATCGTTCAGGCTGACGCTCCAGTGCAGGTGCGGCCCCGTGACCCGTCCGGTCTGACCGATGGTACCCAGTACTGTACTTCTGTCGACCGACTCGCCCGGTGACACATCAATGCGATTCATATGGCAGTACATGGTAATCAGGCCCTGTCCATGGTCGATCAGTACGGTGTTGCCATTAAAGAAATAGTCACCGACGGCGGCAATGACGCCGGGGGCGGTTGCTGTAATCGGTGTACCGGTCGGTGCGGCGATGTCGAGTCCACTGTGGGGGCTGCGGGGCTGATCGTTCAGGAATCGTTTCAGTCCGAATGGACTGCTGATGGGCCCATCGGCAGGCAGCGTGAAGTCAGTGTCTGGCAACCGGGCAGTAAAACTATTGAACACAGCATCCATCTCCTGGCGTTCACGGATAATCCGGTCCATGTCTTCGGCGTAGGGATTGACCTTGCGTTTGTTCTCGATGGTCAGCCGTTGCTCGCGATAGGACTTGTCGCCGACAACAAAGGCAATCGATTCATCACCGATGGTCAGATGATGTTGACCGGCCCTTGCCGACAAGGGGATGCCGACAACAGCGAAACGCTGTTCGTCCTTGTTCAGCAGCATGACAGGGCGATCTCCATACAGCACCGTTTCGACGTCATGGGTGATCGGTACGATCGCGATGCCGCCGGGAACAGGCAGGTGTTCGGGCATGGCGCCGGAGCTGAGACTCCAGAGCATGCCCATTACCCACAGAACAACCCTAGTCATGATCGGCTCGCGTATCGGTGACTTCGGCGGTGAGTTCTCCGTCCTGCAGCCAGGCGGTCACGGTGTCGCCGCTATTCACCTCATCATGACGCCGAATGATCTGATCGTCACGCTTGATGATGGCGTAGCCTCGGGCCAGGGTCGATTCGTGGCTGTAGGCATGGAGCCGGGACCTGGCGGTTTCGAGACGCTGCTCCCGGTTCGACAGGGTCTCCTTCGCAGCAGCCTGCAAACGACGCAACTGGTCATTGAGTCTGGAATCGGCGTTGCTGATCCCGGCGCGGGGTGACTTCAGCTTTGAACGGGCGAGAGCCAGTCTTGCCCGGCGTCGTTCCAGACCATGGTGGAGTGCTCTTTGCAGTCTGAGTTCCAGGTCGTCCAGCCGCTGGTGCAGGTCGGTCAGGCGCTGACCGGGATGCCGCAGGCGACGCGAGAGGTGAGATAGTTGGCTGGTATCCCGGCGCAGCAACTCCTGCATTCGTTGAGCGAGTCGCTGTTCGGTACGATCCAGGCTCGACTGCCAGTCGGCCTGGTCCGGACTCAGCATTTCCGCTGCGGCGGAAGGCGTCGGCGCGCGCATATCGGCCACAAAATCGGCAATAGAAAAGTCAATCTCGTGGCCGACTGCAGCGACAACCGGAATGCGTGATGCGTGAATGGCACGTGCCACCGGCTCAGTATTGAAAGACCAGAGGTCCTCCAGTGAGCCCCCGCCCCGGGTCAGCAGAATGACGTCAAAGGCGGGTTTGGTGCAGCGGTTGGCGAATGCCAGCGCCTCGACGATCTGTGCGGGCGACTGGTCTCCTTGTACCTGAACGGGTATGACCGAAACCGGGATCGCCGGGAACCGTCGGTCCAGTACATGCAGGACGTCGCGAATCGCCGCGCCTGAAGGTGATGTGATGACGGCGATATGGGCCGGCATGGGAGGAACAGGTTGCTTGGCGTCCGCGCTGAACAGTCCTTCGCTGTCGAGTTGTGCCTTCAGTTTGTCGAATGCCCGGCGGAGCGCACCATCACCGGCTTCCTCCATGAATTCCGCGATCAGCTGAAAGTCCCCGCGGGCTTCGTAAAGGCTGACCTTGCCACGGATGACAACCTGAGTTCCGTTCTTCGGCGTGAATCGGACCAGCCGATTGCGATTGGCGAACATGGCGCAGCGAATCTGTGCCTTGTCGTCTTTCAATGTCAGATACCAATGGCCTGACGCCGGTCGTACCAGGTTGGAAATCTCGCCCTCGACGAAGATGTTGAAGAACTCGCCTTCGAGCAGCTGGCGCGCCGACCGGGACAGCTGAGATACGCTCAGCACTTCGCGGTTGGAAGAAGTTTCAGTCATGGCTGGGCTGGAAACGCATACAAGGCATGATACCGCACTGGCACAGCGTGTATAATGCGTCGCTTTGGAGCGCCGCCCGTTTTATGACGCCACCTACCTCCCCTGAGTCAGATATCCACCGAGAACGGATTCTGATTCTCGATTTCGGTTCCCAGTACACCCAGCTGATTGCCCGTCGCGTCCGTGAAGTGGGTGTCTATTGTGAAATTCGATCCTTTGACACCGCCGAAGAAGATGCCCGCGCATTTTCCCCCAGAGGCATCATACTGTCGGGTGGGCCTGAATCAGTCACCACTGATGACACACTGCGGGCACCCGACTGGGTGTTCGAGCTGGGGCAACCGGTATTGGGGATTTGCTACGGCATGCAGACTATGGCGCTGCAACTGGGTGGTCAGGTCGATGGCGCCGACAAGCATGAGTTCGGCTATGCCCAGGTTCGGGTGGAAGGGAGTAGCGAATTGCTCCATGGTATCCATGATCACATGGATGGTGATGATGCCTATCTCGATGTCTGGATGAGTCACGGCGACAAGGTGACAGGGTTGCCACCCGGTTTCACCGGTCTTGCGAATACCGAGACCACTGAGTTCGCTGCCATGAGTGACGACAGTCGCCATTTCTACGGCGTGCAATTCCATCCTGAGGTGAACAACACCCTGCAGGGAATGGCGATTCTGCGTCGTTTCGTCATCGATATCTGCGATTGTCAGGGTCTGTGGACGGCGGCCAACATCGTTGACGATATTGTCGAGCATGTACGCGCTCAGGTAGGCGCTGATCGGGTGGTGCTCGGTCTGTCCGGGGGTGTCGATTCGTCAGTGGTCGCGGCACTGTTGTCCCGCGCCATTGGCGATCAGCTGGTTTGCGTTTTTGTCGACAATGGCCTGCTTCGGCTCAATGAGGCAGACGAAGTGATGCGCTCACTGGGCAAGGATTCGGACAATGTCTTTCGGCTCAATATCGTGAAGGTGGACGCCGAGGCACGCTTCCTCGAGAAGCTGGAAGATATTGAGGACCCGGAACAGAAACGCAAGATTATCGGTAACACCTTTATTGAAGTATTCGATGAAGAAGCAGCCCGGTTTGGCGATGTTAAATATCTTGCCCAGGGAACGATTTACCCCGACGTTATCGAAAGCGCGGGCAACAAGGGTGGAAAGGCGCACGTGATCAAGTCTCACCACAATGTGGGTGGGCTGCCGGACTATATGACCCTTGAGCTCGTGGAGCCGCTGCGGGAACTGTTCAAGGATGAAGTGCGCAAGATTGGTCTGGAACTGGGGCTTTCCCACGAGCTGGTATATCGGCATCCGTTTCCCGGGCCCGGGCTGGGTGTTCGTATCCTGGGACCTGTGACCAAGGTCTATACGGACCTGCTGCGGCAGGCGGATCATATTTTTATCGAAGAGTTGAGAGCAGCGGGTCTGTACGATGATGTCAGCCAGGCCTTCACGGTGTTCTTGCCAGTGAAGTCGGTGGGTGTCGTGGGCGATGCGCGGCGTTATGAATATGTGGTTTCACTCCGGGCCGTGGAGACCATCGATTTTATGACGGCGCGCTGGGCGCATCTGCCCTATCCGTTTCTGGAACGAGTATCGAGCCGCATCATCAACGAGATCAAGGGCATCTCCAGGGTGACCTACGACATTTCCAGTAAGCCGCCTGCCACGATCGAATGGGAGTAGCGGTTGACGACGAAGCGATGATGCGGGTGGCATTGTCGCTGGCGCGGCAGGCGGAGGCCGCGGGCGAGGTTCCGGTGGGTGCGGTGGTGGTCGCGTCAGATGGCGAGATTATCGGGCGAGGCTACAACCAGACGATTGCGCAGCAGGATCCGACGGCACACGCGGAGATTGTCGCGCTGCGCCAGGCGGCCACGAATCTAGAGAACTACCGTCTGCCAGGGGTTTTTATGTATGTGACGATCGAACCCTGTTCCATGTGTGCAGGTGCCATGGTCCATGCCCGGGTCGCGCGATTGAATTTTGCTGCCCGCGAGCCAAGGGCGGGTGCCGCGGGTTCCAGTATTAATGTGTTCTCCAATCCGGGCCTGAATCATCGTGTGGAGGTGATTCAGGGACCCTGTGAAGCGGAAGCCGCAGAGATGATGACTGCATTTTTTAAAGGCCGGAGAAACTAGATGTTGCTGGAAGGTGCGCGCGCACTGTCAGATTTCCGTGTTGACCGCCTGGCCAGAACGCTGGTTGACAACGGCATCGATGTTCACGGCATTCGAACCCGCTTTATTCACCTGGTTGACGCGGGCCCGCTGACCGATGAGCAGCTGAGTGTGCTGCGTGCGCTGCTCACCTATGGCCCCTCAATGGCCTCGCTGGAGTTGACCGAGGGTGCACTGTTTCGCTTCGTGATTCCGAGGCCCGGAACAATCTCACCCTGGAGTTCGAAGGCCACGGATATTGCACATATCTGCGGGCTGCATGGCGTTCATCGTATTGAGCGTGGGATTGGCTATGAATTCGAACTCAGATCTGCACTGGATGAACGGTCACTGTGGGAACTGGATCGCGTCATTCATGACCGAATGACGGAAGTGGTTGTTGGCTCGCCGGAGGACGCTTCGGTGCTGTTCGCAGAAGAACCGCCAAGGCCACTTTCGGAGGTGCCGGTGCTTGCTGACGGTCGCCGCGCGCTGGAACACGCCAATCTGGCGTTGGGCATGGCGCTCGCACCGGATGAGATCGATTACCTGCTGGATGCCTATGGCGAACTGGGCAGAGACCCCACGGATGTGGAGTTGATGATGTTTGCCCAGGCGAATTCCGAGCATTGTCGTCACAAGACCTTTCGCGCTTCCTGGACGGTGGATGGCACGGTGCGGGCCAGGAGCCTGATGGACATGATCCAGCATACTTATGATCGGACCAACGGCGAGGGTGTGCTGAGTGCCTATGCGGATAATGCGTCGGTGATCGTTGGCAGCCGCGGACAGCGTTTCTACCCGGACCCGCTGACCCGCGAATATGCCGGTCACGAAGAGGATGTTCACATCCTCATGAAAGTAGAGACTCACAATCACCCGACGGCCATTGCCCCGTTTCCTGGTGCGGCCACCGGATCCGGGGGTGAGATTCGTGACGAAGGTGCTGTGGGTCGCGGTTCCAAACCCAAGGTGGGGCTTACCGGTTATACGGTGTCCAACCTGAAGATTCCGGGGCTCGCGGAGCCCTGGGAGCAGGACTATGGCAAACCTGACCGGATCGCCAGCGCCTTCGATATTATGATCGAAGCGCCTATCGGTGGTGCGGCCTTTAACAATGAGTTCGGTCGACCGAATATCAATGGCTACTTTCGCACCTTTGAAATATCGTTTGCAGATGAGGTGCGTGGATATCACAAGCCCATCATGATTGCCGGCGGCATGGGTAACATTCGTGAGAGCCATATCGAACAGCGATCCATAGCGCCGGGAGCGGCGTTGATTGTGCTGGGCGGGCCCGCGATGCTGATCGGCCTGGGTGGCGGAGCGGCATCGTCGATGGCTTCCGGAGCCAGTGATGCGGATCTGGACTTTGCCAGTGTTCAACGAGGTAATCCGGAAATTCAGCATCGCTGCCAGGAAGTGATCGACCAGTGCTGGCAGATGGGCGATGCGAACCCGATCGGGTTTATCCATGACGTGGGAGCCGGTGGTCTTTCCAATGCATTACCGGAACTGGTTAAGGACGGCGGTGTTGGCGGTCACTTTGAACTCCGTGATGTGCCGAACGACGAACCGGGCATGTCGCCCCTTGAGATCTGGTGCAACGAGGCTCAGGAACGATATGTCATCGCGGTGGCGCCGGAGAACCTCGATCAGTTTGAAGCGATTTGCAGGCGGGAACGATGTCCATTTGCGGTCGTGGGCACAGCAGTCAGGGAATCGCAGCTGTTGGTGAATGATCGCCTGCTTGAGTCCCTACCGGTCGATCTGCCAATGAGCGTATTGTTCGGCAAGCCGCCGCGGATGCATCGGGATGTGATGAGTCGCGCGGTTCAGACATCACCGTTTGTCACGGACAGGCCGCTGGAGGAAGCGATAGACCGGGTGATTGGTCATCCCAGTGTGGCGAGTAAACAGTTCCTGATTACGATTGGCGATCGTACAGTCGGCGGGCTTGTTTGCCGTGACCAGATGGTCGGCCCCTGGCAGGTGCCGGTGGCTGACGTCGCAGTGTCGCTGACAGACTTTGTCGGTGTCACCGGCGAAGCCATGGCGATGGGAGAGAGAACGCCGGTGGCACTGCTCGACGCGCCGGCCTCCGGCCGAATGGCCGTGGGTGAGGCGCTGACCAACATTGCTGCGGCATCCATCGCGCAACTGTCTCAGGTCAAGTTGTCCGCCAACTGGATGGCGGCCATAGGTCATCCGGGCGAAGACGCCAACCTGTATAAAACTGTCGAGGCGGTGGGCATGGAACTGTGTCCCGAACTGGGTATTTCGATCCCGGTGGGCAAGGATTCCATGTCGATGAAAACGGCCTGGCGGGCGGGCGACGTCGATAAGGCGGTCACGGCGCCCCTGTCGCTGATTATCTCTGCTTTTGCGCCGGTAACCGATGTCCGCCTGACACTGACCCCGCAGCTGCGCTGCGATGTTGATGATTGCCTGTTGCTGCTGGACCTGTCCGGCGGCCACCGGCGACTGGGCGGTTCCATTCTGGCGCAGTGTTACGGCGAGATGGGGAACGAGCCTGCCGACCTGCATGACGCGGCCACGCTCTCCGGATTCTTCGCGGCCATGCAGACCGCGTCCGTCCGGGACAAACTCCTTGCCTACCACGATCGCTCTGACGGCGGGCTTATCGCGACATTGGTAGAGATGGCTTTCGCCGGTCGTACCGGACTGGAGATTGAACTGGGCGACGGTGATCTGCTCGCGGCGCTCTGCAACGAAGAATTGGGTGCTGTGGTTCAGCTGGCCAAGTCGGACGTTGCTGTGGTTCGTGACGCGTTCGAAGCTGTTGGCGTCGTTGTTTCAGAAATTGGCCGCGTGGGTGAAACCCAGGATATTGTCATCCGCCAGTCTGGCCGGGAAATGTTTCGGCGTTCACGCAGTTCGCTGCAGCAGCGATGGGCTCGGGTGAGCTATGAGATGCAGCGCTGGCGTGACAACCCTGCCTGCGCGGATGAGGAATTCAAAAACGTACTGGATGATGACGATCCGGGATTGTCGGTGTCGCTGACCTTTGATCTTGACGAAGACACCACGGCGCCATTTATTGCTACCGGCGTTCGACCCAGCGTGGCGGTACTCCGGGAGCAGGGTGTCAACAGCCAGGTTGAGATGGCGGCTGCCTTCTCCCGGGCGGGTTTCCGCGCTGTTGATATTCACATGAGTGAGATTCTTTCCGGTGAGCGCAGCCTTGCTGAGTTTCAGGGACTGGTGGCCTGTGGTGGGTTCTCCTACGGCGATGTGCTGGGCGCAGGCGAAGGCTGGGCCAAATCAATCCTGTTCAACGGCCAGGGACGCGAGGCATTCGAGACGTTCTTTGCCCGACGCGACACCTTTGGGCTTGGAGTTTGCAATGGCTGCCAGATGATGGCTGAACTCAGGGCACTGGTGCCGGGCGCCGAGGACTGGCCCCGATTTGTGCGCAATCGGTCTGAACAGTTTGAGGCACGTTTTTCGCTGGTGCGGGTTGAACCGAATAACTCCGTGTTCCTGTCTGACATGGCGGGGTCGCAGATGCCGATTGCCGTTTCTCATGGCGAAGGGCGTGCTGAACTGGATGATGCCAGTATCGGCCGGTTGGTGGCCGGCGGGCAGGTTGCGCTGCGCTTCATCGATCACCGTGGCAATCTTGCAGCCGACTATCCGCAGAATCCAAACGGAACACCGGGAGGAATCACTGCCCTGACGAACGGCGATGGACGCTTTACCATCATGATGCCCCATCCAGAGCGGGTCTATCGTAGCCACCAGAACTCCTGGCATCCGGGAGAGTGGCGAGAGGACAGTCCCTGGATGAGAATGTTTCGAAATGCGCGGCGCTATATTGGCTGAGCGCTGACTGAACTCCCGAGGATGTCCTGACAATGATCGACGGGATCAGGGAAAGATTGAAGTACCAGAAGGGAACCCTGACGGCGCCCCATCATGCACCACGCGAACAAGCTGCGGTGATGGTGCCGGTGGTGGCGGCGCCAGAGCCGGAAGTGATTCTGACCTTGCGTCCGCCAGCGATGAATGCCCATGGCGGTGAGGTTGCATGGCCCGGCGGTCGCCGTGACCCAGAAGATGATTCTTTGCTGGGTACGGCACTCCGCGAAACGCACGAAGAGTTGGGCATTGAGGCGCACCAGATCGAAATCGTTGGGGAGCTTCGACCTTTTATATCCAAGTTCGGTTTACTGGTTACTCCATTTGTGGGCGTTGTGGAAGAGCCTGTTGATCTTCAGCCCAACCCCGAAGAAGTTGAAGTGGTATTTTCAGTGCCGCTCAACTATCTGGCGGAAGATCCCCGATCAGGAACAGACATTGTTGAGCGTCACGGTGAGCGACACCTTGTGCCGGTGTATCACTTTGACGGACATAAGATCTGGGGCCTGACCTCGATGATCTTGCGGGAGTTCATGAATGAAGCGGTGGGCGCCCGGATCGAGTGACCGTGATAAGCTCCACCGCGAACTGAATCGGAGGATGTGACGGGATGATCTACTCGCTCGGGGACCGGACAGTCGAAACGCGCGGCGATTACTGGGTCGCCGATACGGCGTCCGTGATTGGCTCGGTCGTTCTTGAGAACAATGCGAGTGTCTGGTGGGGTGCCGTGCTTCGAGGTGACAATGCGCTCATCACCGTTGGCGAAGACAGCAATGTGCAGGACCTGTCGGTGCTGCATACCGATCCGGGCTTTGATCTCGAAATCGGGCGTCAGGTTACCGTTGGACACAAGGTAATGTTGCATGGCTGCCGGATTGGCGATGGTTCGCTGATCGGAATCAACTCTGTCATCCTGAACGGCGCGAAAATTGGCAGGGGTTGCCTCATTGGCGCCAATTCGCTGATTACCGAGGGCAAGGAGATCCCGGATGGTTCGCTGGTGATGGGCTCGCCCGCCAAGGTCATTCGGCAGTTGTCGGCGGAGCAGCAGGCAGAGCTGCTCCTGAGCGCGGCCAGATATGTCAGTAATTTCAAGCGCTTCCGGGATGAACTGAAGCCTATCACCTAGCGGCACTCCAGTAGCCAATGGCTTGGAAAAGCCGAAAAATCGAGCTATATTGCCGATCTTCTTTGACAGGCGACAAGACAAGCGCGGAATACCCACGTGAACAGTCTTCAAACATATTTTGTCGCTCCCAGCACTCGTCTGCTGGCACTTTCTGCTTCCCTACTGCTACGACTGCCGTTGTAGGCGGCCTGTCGAAGTTCCTACAGCGTCCTGGCTCTGCCTGTTCATCAGGCAGCAAAAACCAATGATTGCGGACAATCCAACATGAATGCAGAAGACAAGGCGATGAAATCGCCGGCATCTACCAAGACGATGCCGTTTCACAAGTACAAACCGTTCCGGCCACTGTCACTGCCGGACCGAACCTGGCCGGATAGAGAAATTACCGAGGCGCCGCGCTGGTGCAGTGTCGACCTTCGCGATGGCAACCAGGCGCTGGTTGAACCCATGACGCCGGCCGAGAAGCTCAAGATGTGGAATTTGCTGGTGGATATCGGCTTCAAGGAGATCGAGGTTGGCTTCCCGGCAGCATCCCAGACCGATTTCGACTTCGTTCGGCTGATCATTGACGAGAACCGAATTCCTGAAGATGTCACGATCCAGGTGCTTTGTCAGGCCCGTAAGGATCTGATCGAGCGGACATGTGAAGCGGTCTCGGGTGCCGGGAAGGTCATTTTTCATCTGTATAACTCCACTTCAGCCCTGCAGCGCAAGGTGGTGTTCAAGATGGACAAGGCCGGAATTGTGAAGCTGGCGACCGATGCGACCGCGCTGGTCAAGGAACACACCCGCGGGTTGGTTGAATCGGGCACCAGTGTCACCCTTGAATACTCGCCGGAGAGTTACACCGGAACGGAAGTCGACTTTGCCGTGGAAATTTGTGATGCGGTGATGAAAGTCTGGCAGCCGACGGTTGAAGACAAGGTTATTTTAAACCTGCCATCGACTGTTGAAATGGGTACGCCCAATCTTTACGCCGACCAGCTCGAATACTTCATTCGTCATCTGCCGGAGCGTGACAAGGCAGTGATTAGTCTGCATACACACAATGACCGCGGCACCGGTATTGCCGCCTCGGAAATGGGATTGATGGCGGGTGCTGAACGGATCGAAGGGACCCTGTTTGGCAATGGTGAACGCACCGGCAACTGCGATGTGATCACCATGGCGATGAATCTGTTCTCGCAGGGCGTTGACCCGAAGCTCTATCTGATGAACATGCCGGAGATCGTTGCGGTTTCAGAGGAATGCACCAAGATCCCGGTGCATGTGCGCCAGCCCTATGCGGGCGAACTCGTGTTTACCGCCTTCTCGGGATCGCACCAGGATGCGATTCGCAAGGGCATGGAGTTTGTTGGCAAGGATGGTGATGAATGGGAGGTTCCCTACCTGCCGATTGACCCGGCGGACGTGGGTAGTTCCTATCGCACGACGGTCCGGGTTAACAGCCAGTCCGGCAAGGGCGGCGTTGCCTTTATTCTTGAGCACTATTTTGGTGTCAAGTTGCCTCGTGCGCTGCTGCTGGAATTTAGCCCCATCGTCCAGCAACAGACCGAACAGACCAGTGGCGAACTCAAGCCGGATGAGATCTGGCATGCGTTCCTGACTGAATTTGTTGAGGTGGAAGGCCCTTATCGACTGGTGGATTATGACATCCGTGCAACCGGTGACGAGCAGACCTGCCGTGCCCACATCCAGGTGGGTGACAACAAAATGGATGTCGCGGGCGAAGGCGCAGGCCCTATCGAGGCATTTGTCGCCGGGTTGGTAGAAACCCTGAATGAACCGCTGAATGTGGTGGAGTATGAGGAATATGCCCTCGGCGAGGGCAAGGAAGCACAGGCAATCTGTATCGTCGCGATTACCGACGACAAGGACAACCGCTTCTACGGCGTAGGCCTGAGCCAGAGTACTGTGACCGCCGCCTTCAAAGCCATTATTGCTGCCATCAACCGGAAATGGCGCTGATGGTGAGGCTGTTGATGTTGTTACTACTGGTGTCGTCGTCGGTGTCGGCGCAGCCGAAATCGGCCATTGCTGACGATGGCCGCGAGGTGCGTCTGAACGAAGACGGTTCCTGGGAGTTTGTCAGCGAGGACCGGTTTGCAACCACCGATGACGGCGCTCGAGTTCGGTTGCGGCAGGATGGCACCTGGCAACCGGCTGAGGTGTGGCCGGCTGAGGTGTGGCCGGCTGAGGTGCGGCCGGCTGAGGCGAGAATGGCGCCAGCCACCGCTGCTCATGCAGATCGAGTAGCTCATGGCCAGATGCAGGAGTCTGAGACGGTCAGTCTCGATCGGGTCGTGATTGAATCGATACGCTCGACCCGTCACAAGAACTCTCGGGTCGAGTCACAGATGGTGTTCCACCTGGGACTGCGTTCGGCGGAGAAGCTTGACCTTTCAGCGCTGTCCGGCAACGACTTTGTCGTTACGGACAGTCGGGGACGGCTCTACGAGGTCACTTCTGTCAGTGTCACGGAACAGCAGATTACGGCTCAGGGTCATGGATCGATTGTACTGAGGGTTGCTGACTCACCACGCTGGTGGGGTAATCGGTTCTTTCAGGTCGATATCGACAGTGGCACTTTAGGTACAGCCCGGCCATTACAGTTGACCATGCGAATGTCGGACGTCATCCGGAGGGATGTCGACGAACTCTCACGCTAATTCAGAAAGGATCGGGTGCGACGCTGACCTTCGCCGTTCGTATCATGTTGTCCTGAATCTGGATAATCTCGATCCGGTAATTGTCCAGCCTGATACAGACATTCGAATCGGGAATGGTCTCGAGGTATTCGATGATCAGTCCTGACAGGGTTTTGGGGCCGTCCTGCGGCAACGTCCAGTTGAGCTGCCGATTAATGAGCCGCACATGGGTGCTGCCATCGATCAGGTAGCTGCCATCTTCCTGGGGGTGGATGTCGACGTTGGTATCTGCCAGGTCAGTGGTGAACTCACCCACAATTTCCTCAAGAATGTCCTCAAGGGTCACGATGCCCTGGACATCGCCGTATTCATCAACCACCAGGCCAATACGTTCTTTTGATTGCTGGAAGTTCACCAGCTGTCGCTGCAGCGGTGTGCTCTCCGGTACAAAATAGGGTTCCTCGGTCACCTGCAGCAGTGCGGCCTTGGTCGGCTCGTCCCTGGCGAGAATCTTGGCTGCGTTTCGCATATGCAGCATGCCGATGACCTTGTCGATGTCTTCCTTGAATATCGGGAGTCGCGTGTGCTGGCTTGAACGGATCAGGTTCAGGATGATGTCGATGTCATCGTTGATATCGATGCCGTAGATTTCAGTGCGAGGCACCATGATGTCATCCACGGTGACGTTCTCCAGGTCGAGGACGCCGAGCAGCATGGTCTGGGGATGAGACGCAATCTGCGAGCCCTCGTGAACAACCGTCCTGAGTTCCTCGTGGGTGAGGTTGTCTTCGCCAACTTCCTCATGTCGGATGCCGAACATTCGCAGCAGAGAATTAGCGCAGCCGTTCACCATCCAGACGATCGGATAGAGTAGCCAGAGCAGCAACTCCAGTATGTAGGAGGAGGGCAGTGCGACCTTCTCCGGATAGGCGGCAGAGATCGTCTTGGGTGCGACTTCAGCAAAGATGAGGAAGACCAGCGTACAGACCACCGGTGCGATAGCGACACCGGCATCACCGAACAGCTGCAAGGCGAGCAGGGTGGCGATGGATGCTGCCGAGAAGTTGACCAGATTGTTGCCGATCAGAATTACACCGAGCAGCCGGTCGGGCCGTTCCAGCAGTCTGGATGCGCGCTTGGCGCCGCCATGGCCTTCGTTGGCGAGGTGCTTCAGCCGATAGCGGTTCAGGGCCATCATGGCTGTCTCCGAGCCGGAGAAGTAAGCAGAAAGAAAGATCATCAAGAGAATAGCGCCTAACAAGGCGCCGGTAGACGGATCGTCCAAATATGGAGACCTCGCTTGCGGAACGAAATGTCGTTGTATCGGTTGCGTCAGGGGGTGTCAAGAATCGAGAATTCAACGCGAGCGGACCTGACGCTTCAGTCTAGACCCTGCCCAGAACGACCTCCAGCACGAACTTGCTGCCAAAATATCCAAGCACCAGCAGCCCGAACCCGGACAGGGTCCAGCGTGAGGCGGTGCGACCGCGCCAGCCTAACTGGTACCGCCCCCAAAGCAGCACGGCGAATACGACCCAGGCCGCGAAGGTAATCACGGTGTGATGAATTAGCCCGGGTGCGATGGACTCTTCACGACTCAGGTAGAAAAACCCGGTCGCAATGGAAAGTGACAGAAACACCAGGCCACCCCAGAGTAGTTCGAACAGCAACCCCTCCATGGTCTGTAATGGCGGCAGCATATGCATAACGGCCAGGCGTCGATGGCGCAGCTCGTAATCGCCGAACGCCAACAGCGCGGCCTGCAATGCGGCAATCGTGAGTAATCCATAGGCGATCACTGAGAGTACGATATGGGCAACGAATCCCTCGCCGATATCAACGCGTGGTGTATAGCGATCCTGGAACACCAGCGTTAGGAGCATTGTGATCGCGGCCAGGGGCAGGATGATGATGACCAGGTTTTCTACCGGACGGCGCAGGCTGCTCAGCAGTACGAGTGCGCTGACTGCCAGAAACATCAGCGAGATCATCGGTAGCAGCGCCAGGTTGACCCCCGATTCCGTATAGATTTCCTGGTAGGTGACAAAGCCGTGCAATACCGCGCCGAGCAGACCGAGGCCGATGACGAGGTGTTTTTTCGAAGCGGTTTCCCGGCGTAGGCCTGTCCACTGGATACCTGCGCTGGCAGCGTAGAGCAGGGCGGCGATGATGGCGGGTATGACGATGTTCATGGAGGCCGCATCCTGCTCCTGTCAAATGGCGTGATGGAAGCGTTTATAATATCAGGTTCATTAAAGTTCTTAAGTCAGGTTCATCGTGTTTGATTCCCTCACCGAGCGACTCGGTAAGACATTGTCATCGTTGTCCGGCAAAGCTCGGCTGACGGAAGAAAATATCCAGGAGACGTTGCGCGAAGTTCGGGTGGCATTACTTGAAGCGGATGTCGCTTTGCCGGTGGTTCGCCAGTTCGTTGACCGGGTTCGTCTGCGGGCGGTGGGGCAGGAAGTCGCGGCAAGCCTTTCGCCGGGGCAGGCATTCGTCAAGATTGTTAACGATGAACTGGTCAAGATCATGGGAGAAGAGTCCCATGATCTTGATCTCAGCACCCGGCCCCCGGCGATCATCTTGCTGGCGGGTCTGCAGGGCGTCGGTAAAACCACGACTGCGGCGAAACTCGCGTACTTCCTGAAGCAGCGAGAGAAGAAGTCCGTGATGGTGGCCAGCGCTGACGTTTACCGTCCGGCGGCGATTGACCAGCTCAGGACACTGGCGCAACAGGCGGAGGTGGCTTTCTTTGACAGTGACCCGAGCCAGCGTCCGGTGGATATTGCCAGGGCAGCGGTGTCGGAAGCCGGCAAGCAGTTCGCCGACGTATTGATCCTGGATACCGCGGGCCGCCTCGCGGTGGACGACGACATGATGCAGGAAATTCAGGTCCTGCATGAGACGGTCAAACCCATTGAAACACTGTTTGTGGTCGATGCCCTGACCGGGCAGGACGCGGCAAATACGGCCCAGGCCTTTAACGAGGTACTGCCGCTTACCGGTGTCGTGCTGACCAAAACCGATGGCGACTCCCGGGGCGGTGCGGCCCTGTCGGTGCGGGTGATCACAGGTAAGCCGATCAAGTTCATGGCAGTGGGTGAAGGCATTGATGCGCTGGAAGCTTTTTACCCGGATCGGATTGCATCGCGCATTCTCGGTATGGGGGACATGCTGTCGCTCATTGAGGAAGCGGAACAGAAGATCGATAAGAAGAAGGCGGACAGGCTCGCCCGCAAGATGAAAAAGGGCGGCAAGTTTGACCTGGAAGATTTCCGTGACCAGATTCAGCAGATGAACAACATGGGCGGAATCGGCAGCATGATGGAGAAGTTACCGGGAATGGGTCAGGTGGCGAAGGCCGCGCAGCAACAGATTGAAGCCAACCCGTTCGGGCAGATGGAAGCCATCATCAATTCCATGACCCCCAAGGAACGACGTTTTCCCGATAGCATCAACGGGTCGCGCAAGCGGCGTATCGCAGGTGGTTCAGGCACCCAGATTCAGGACGTCAATCGACTGTTGAAGCAGCATAAGCAGATGCAGAAGATGATGAAGAAGCTGAACAAGAAAGGGGCCATGGCCAATATGATGCGCGGCATGAATGCGAATCTGCAGATGCCGCCCGGTGGCCGTTTCCGCTAACGGCTGACCGTCACCCCCTTTCCGTCGCCATTTCAAGGACTTGGCGGCCGGAAAAGGTTTAATTCCCAGCCTCGATGCCTTACAATTGCCGCCCTTTCCGCGGGGGAACCCTCGCGCGTGCAGAATTCTTAAGGAAATCAAATAGATGCTGGTTATTCGACTTTCCAGGGCGGGCAGCAAGAAGCGGCCCTATTACCATATTACGGTGGCAGATCGACGTGAGCCGCGTGATGGCCGATTCGTTGAGCGGCTGGGGTTCTTTAATCCCGGTGCGGTGGGAGCATCAGAGCGCTACCGAATTGACCTCGACAGTTACGAGCAGTGGGTTCGCAAGGGCGCGCAACCCAGTCCGCGAGTCAAGCAGCTGATCAAAGCTTACCGCAAGCAGTCTGCAGGCACAGCGGCTGCAGGCGAGGAAGCAGCTGCCTAGAGCGGAATCCCGCTGGCTGAGCGACTGATGCCAGAACGGGATGAAATTGTTGTGGGCCGTATAACCGGTGCCCACGGCATCAAGGGTTGGGTGAAGGTATTTTCCTACACCGATCCGCTGGAAGGAATTCTGCAGTATCAGCCCTGGACGCTGGTTCGGGACGGGCAAAGGCGGCAGGTCGAGGTCGCAGGCGGCAATCGATCCGGTCGCGCGCTGGTCGCAGGACTGACGGAAGTTGAGGATCGAAACCAGGCAGAAAAACTGGCCGGTTGGGAAATCAGGGTTGATCGGAGTCAGCTGCCGGCGTTGGAAAGCGGTGAGCTGTACTGGCATCAGCTGGAAGGGCTGGCCGTATACAATCTGGCTGGCGAACGTCTCGGACGGATTGATTCCCTTATCGAGACAGGGGCGCACGACGTACTTCTCGTCGTGGCCGACGAAGAGAGTATTGATGAGCGGGAGCGGATGATTCCGTTCGTTGACAAGGAAGTCATCGCAACTGTCGATCTCGATGGAGGTCGAGTGACTGTGAACTGGGAAGCGGACTATTAGCGATGTGGATTGGCATCGTGTCGCTGTTTCCCGAGATGTTTGCCGCGGTGAGCGAACAGGGGATTACAGGGCGGGCTATGCAGCGGGGTTTGCTGCAGATTGCGACCTGGAATCCACGCGAATTTACCAGCGATCGGCATCGCACGGTGGACGATAAGCCATACGGTGGCGGTCCCGGCATGCTGATGAAGGTGGCGCCCTTGCAGGCGGCTATCCATGCGGCGAAGACGGCGGGGGGCGATGGCTGCTGCGTCATTCATCTCTCGCCACAGGGTGAGAGGCTGGACCAGCAGGCATTGAACCGGCTGGCGAGGCAGGAGCGATTGGTGCTGGTTGCCAGTCGCTACGAAGGGATCGATGAACGTGTCATCGAATCCGAGATCGATGAGGAATTGTCGATTGGCGATTACGTGCTGTCAGGCGGTGAGTTGCCGGCGATGGTTCTGATCGACGGACTGGCCCGCCTGATGCCCGGTGCGGTGGGTGACGAGGACTCGGTCAGGAACGATTCCTTCTACAACGGATTATTGGATTACCCGCAGTACACGCGGCCGGAGTCGATTGACGACAGAGACGTCCCGCCGGTGTTGATGAGCGGGAATCACGAGGAAATCAGGCGCTGGCGTCTGAAGCAGAGCCTCGGTAGGACGCTGGAGCGTCGACCGGATCTGCTGCAACGACGGCAGCTGAGTAACGATGAAACAGTGTTACTGGAAGAGTACTGCGCAGAGCGAGGCCTCCAGTGGAACAACAAGGAAACTTGATCATGAGCAAGATCATTCAGCAGATTGACGCGGAGCAACTGCGGGAGCTTCCGGAATTCAGCCCGGGCGACACAGTGGTGGTTCAGGTTCGGGTCAAGGAAGGCAACCGGGAACGATTGCAGGCCTTTGAAGGTGTGGTGATCGCCAAGCGTAATCGCGGTATCAACTCCGCTTTTACCGTGCGCAAGATTTCACACGGTGTTGGCGTGGAGCGAACTTTCCAGGCGCACAGCCCGCTGCTGGAAAGTATCACAATCAAGCGCCGCGGCGATGTACGCCAGGCAAAACTCTACTACCTGCGTGAACTCAGTGGTCGAGCCGCCCGCATCAAGGAAAAGCTCAACTAGCCAGCATCCACCAGGGGCAGGCGTTCAGTACTGTCCCTGATCTTGTTCTGCCGACCGCTTCGGACTAACGTAGCGTTAATTTCGGCCAGATATTCAACACGTGTCCCCCGGACCTGCCGACGAAACAGAGATCGAGAAATATATCGACAACCTCTGGCTTGAGAAGGGGCTGTCCGGCAATACCCTCGACGCGTATCGGCGAGATCTTGCCCGCTTCGCCGTCTGGCTCCGGCGTGAGCATCAACGTGACCTGATTGAGGCCCGGCGCGAAGATCTGCTGGGCTATCTGGCATACCGGGTTGGCGGTGGCGCCAGTCCGCGATCAACGGCTCGTGCGCTGTCCTGCCTGCGAGGTTTCTATCGTTACCTGCTCCGGGAGAACAGGATTGCTCTTGATCCCACACTGCGGGTGGATAATCCGCGCCTCGGTCGGCCGCTCCCGGATTCGCTGACCGAGACGGAAGTCGAGAAGCTGCTGAATGCGCCTGACATATCCACTCCGATCGGGATGCGGGATCGGACCATGCTGGAGCTGCTTTATGCGTGTGGGCTTCGGGTCAGCGAACTGGTCACCCTTGAAATGACCAATATCAATCTGCGCCAGGGCGTGGTTCGCGTGATCGGCAAGGGTAGTAAGGAGAGGCTGGTGCCCATGGGGGAGGAGGCGATGGTGTGGCTGAATCGTTTCATGGCAGAAGCACGGTCAGAACTCCTGAAAAAGAACGCGGGAGAGAATACCGTTTTCCCCAGTAGTCAGGGACGGCCGATGACCCGCCAGACATTCTGGCACCGAATCAAGACCCATGCGCGAATGGCCGGGATCAAGCGTAAGCTGTCGCCACACACGCTCCGTCATGCGTTTGCCACCCACCTGCTGAATCACGGGGCTGACCTGCGGGTCGTGCAGTTGTTGCTCGGGCATAGTGACCTTTCCACCACCCAGATCTATACCCATGTTGCCAGGCAGCGGATGCAGGAGCTACACGCTGCCCATCATCCACGCGGATAGTCGGGATATCCGGTCCGTCTGTCCCGGGGTCCGGTTTACTTCGCGGCCGGAGCAGCGCAAAGTACCGGTTCGGTTCGATCAGCTTGATTCAGCGAAGCAGCAAGAGCAGTCAGTAAAGGCAGGTGGAGATGGTGTACAAGATAGTCATGGCGTTGGTTTTGGTCCTCGTATTCGTATTCGGAACCCACGCGGACGAACCCCTCGATGCAGAAAACCGGGCCCTGATTGATGCCCGGCTTCGAGCGCTCGAGTTGCCGGTGATTGAGGTGAAGCCAGTGGAACTGCCGGGGTTCTATGAAGTTGTGCTTGACGGCAATCAATCACTGTATATCACCCAGGACGGACGCCACTTTCTCACCGGTGACCTTTACCGGATGATACCGGGTTTGCCCCTGGTGAATGTGACGGAACAGGGGCGCAATCAACATCGTCGTGCCCTGATCGATGCTGTCCATGAATCCGAAATGGTTGTGTTCTCACCCCCCGCAGAAGAGGTCAAGGCAACCGTCAATGTCTTTACGGATGTCGATTGCGGTTGGTGCCAGAAATTTCATCGTGAAGTTCCGGAACTCAATCGGCTGGGTATCTCGGTGCGCTACCTGGCGTATCCCCGGGCCGGCGTAGATTCCAAGAGTTATGACAAGATTGTTTCCGCCTGGTGTTCGGACGAACGACAGGAAGCGTTGACCCTGGCGAAGCTGGGTGAAGAAATCGAGCAACGAACCTGCGAGAATCCGGTTGCGGCGCACTACCGCCTGGGCCGGGAGGTCGGTGTCAATGGAACCCCGTCGCTGGTTCTCGGTAACGGCAGGCTGGTACCTGGTTATCTTCCTGCGGACAAGCTGGCGCAACAACTGGGCGTCATTAACTGAGCTAACGATTTGATCAAGGCGCGCTCGAGTATTGCGTGATTTGATATAATCGCCCAGGCACGCCATCCGGCGTCCTCTTTTTCCTTGGAGACCACGTGCCTAGTCACGATCTAGCCGCTCGCCATGCCGAGCGTCGTTACGACATTCAGGTAAAGCGTCACCTGACGCGTAACTACATTGCCCATCTGGCTCATGGACTGTTGGGTCAGACCGGATTCCGGCTGATTATTGCGCCGACTTTCCTGCCTGCCTACATCCTGATGTTGTCCGGTGGATCACAGTTTGTGGTTGGACTGGCGTCATCGCTGCAGTCCATGGGTATGATGCTGACTCCCCTGGTGGGCGCCAACCTGATTGAGCATCGCAAGCGTGTCCTGCCGGTGGGGTTCGTCACCGGCAGCCTGATGCGAGGCACGATCCTGATGATTGCGCTCGCTGGCTTCTTCCTCGAAGGGACCGCGACGCTGATTGCCATTCTGGTGTGTCTGACCTTGCAGGGTCTGTTCGCCGGCATGCAGGGTGTCATATTCAACTTCCTGACCTCGAAGACCATTCCGGTCTCCAAGCGCGGCCGGCTCACGGGATTTCGGAATTTTCTCGCGGGTATCCTGACCGCGGGGGTGGCCTGGGCCGGGGGTGTGTACCTGATTGGCGAGAATCCCACACCGGCCGGATACTCCTGGACCTTCCTGCTGGCATTCCTGCTGACGTCCATCGGCCTGTCAATGATGCTTATTCTGCGAGAGCCGGAGCCGCCCATTGTCACGAGTCGACGTTCCTTGCTGAGCAGTATCGGGTCAGTCCCGGCATTGTTACGGGAAGATCCGGCATTCACTCGTTATTGTCTCGCCCGGACCCTGGCCACCACCGGTCTCATGGCGATGCCGTTTTATATTCTCTATGCCGGGCAATCCCTTGGGCTGACCGGGCAGTTCCTCGGCGTCGTGACGTTTGTATTCTCGATTTCGGGTACGGTCTCCAACCTCATGTGGGGCGCCGTCGCTGACCGGACCGGTTTTCGCTTCACCTTCCTGTTGTCGTGCGGTGTTTGGATTGCGGCGACTCTGCTGCTGATGGTAGCGAATGGATTTATCGTCACCGTCGTCGTGTTCATCGGTATTGGTGCGGCGCTGCAGGGCTTTCAGAGCAGTTCCATGAACCTGACGTTGGAATTTGGCAACCGCGAGGGGCTTCCCATGCGGATTGCGATTGCCAATACCATCTCTGGGCTGGCCGGTGCGATCGGGCCTCTGCTGGGCGGGTTGCTGGCGGCCTATTTCGGATACCTGCTGGTATTCTCTGTTTCGGTCGCTTTCCTGGCGGTAGGTGCCATCGTTGTTGCTGTCTATGTTCCGGAGCCTCGACGCCGGAAAGCTGGCTGACGGGTATCTAACTGGCATAGAATGCACGGTTTTAACTTGCCGGCCCGATACTCAAATGGACGACTTCCCGCGCATCAAGCGCCTGCCTCCCTACATATTCAGCATTACTGATTCGCTGAAGCGGGAAGCGCGCGCGCGCGGCGAAGATATCATCGACTTCGGCATGGGCAATCCCGATCAGCCGACGCCGCAACATATCGTCGATAAACTGATTGAGACGGTGCAGCGGGGGGATACTCACCGTTACTCGCAGTCGAAGGGGATTCCCCGGCTGCGTCGCGCTATCTGCAACTGGTACAAGCATCGCTTCGATGTGGATCTGGACATGAACACCGAAGCGATCGTCACGCTGGGTTCGAAAGAGGGCATTGCCCACCTGGCGATGGCAGCGCTTGGGCCGGGTGATGCGGTGCTGGTGCCGAATCCTTCGTACCCCGTGCATCCCTATGGCTTTGTGATTGCCGACGCGGATGTGCGGCATGTACCACTGACGCCCGACGTGGACTTCTTTGCTGAACTCGAACAAGCCATCCTCAACACCTGGCCGAAGCCGAAGATGATTATCGTCAACTTTCCCGGCAATCCGACCACCCAGTGTGTCGATCTGGAGTTTTTTGAGCGCCTGATTCGCATGGCCAAGGAACATGAGATCTGGGTAGTGCAGGATCTCGCTTATGCCGACCTGGTATTCGATGGTTACGAAGTGCCGTCCATATTGCAGGTTCCTGGCGCCAAGGACATTGCAGTGGAGTTCTTTACGCTGTCCAAGAGCTACAACATGCCAGGCTGGCGAATCGGTTTCTGTGTCGGTAATGAAACGCTGGTGAGCGCGCTTGCCCGCATCAAATCGTATCTGGATTACGGGATGTTTACGCCGATTCAGGTGGCTGCGATTGCGGCACTCGAGGGTGACCAGAGCTGTGTCGAGGATATCCGGGAGATGTATCGCAAGCGCCGCGATGTACTCTGCGATGGGTTGAACTCAGTTGGCTGGCAGGTGGATAAACCCAGGGCGACGATGTTTGTCTGGGCGAAGATTCCACCGCAGTTTCAGAACATGGGTTCGCTGGAGTTCTCCAAACATTTGTTGAAAGAAGCCAAGGTGGCGGTATCACCTGGTATTGGATTCGGCCAGTATGGAGACGACCATGTCCGTTTCGCGCTGATCGAAAACGAACACCGTACCAGGCAGGCGCTGCGCGGTATCAGGAAGATGTTTCGGAACGCAGGTACCGTCGGAGGTGAGTCGTGACCCGGCGCATTGGCGTGGGTATCTGCGGGCTGGGCACTGTTGGCAGTGGCACTTTTAATCTGCTGCGTGCAAATGCCGATGAGATGATCCGCAAGACCGGTATCCGGTTTGATATCGCGCAGGTCGGCTGTCGTCGCGATCATCCCGATTGTGACCTGAGCGACGTTGACGTCACCCGTGACATCTTCGATGTCGTGAAGAATCCTGGTGTCGACGTCGTTGCCGAACTGATTGGCGGCATTGATGTAGCGTTTGAACTCGTGATGGCTGCCATTGGCAACGGCAAGCATGTGGTCACGGCCAACAAGGCATTAATTGCTGAACGAGGTGAGGAGATTTTCGCCGCGGCAACGGCGGCGGGTGTTTCGGTTCGTTACGAGGCGGCAGTTGCGGGTGGCATTCCGGTTATCAAGGCAGTTCGCGAAGGCCTGGCCGGCAACCGGATTGATTTCATTGCCGGCATCATTAACGGCACCGGCAATTTTATCCTGACCGCTATGTCAGAACCGGGCAGCAACCGGGCTTTTGCTGAGGTACTGAAAGAGGCGCAGGAACTGGGCTATGCAGAGGCCGATCCCACCTTTGATGTTGAAGGTATCGACGCTGCCCACAAGCTGGCCATTTTGTCAGCCATCGCGTTTGGCACACCGATCCGGTTTGATGCGATGTACACGGAAGGCATCTCTGCGGTAACGCCAGCGGATATTCGTTATGCGGATCAGCTCGGCTATTGCATCAAGCATCTGGGAATCACTCGTCGAGGGGAGGATGGTATCGAGCTGCGTGTGCATCCTGCATTGATCGACAAAACGTCGATGCTGGCCCAGGTCAACGGCGTCATGAACGCAGTGATGGTTGGCAGCGAGCCGGCCGGCGTGACGATGTACTACGGCGCGGGTGCCGGCGCAGGGCCGACTGCCTCTGCGGTGGTTTCAGATATTGTCGATGTGGGCAGGGCGCCTCTTGCTGTTCCGAACCTTGGCTTCGATGCTGACAGCATCAGATCGATGCCGGTGCTTGCCATTGACCAGACTCGCTGCTGCTTCTATCTGAAGCTGACCGCGCTCGACAAGGCAGGTGTGATGGCACGAATCTCTTCTGTCCTGGGGCAGCACAACATCAGTATTGAATCCCTGGTGCAGCGGGATGCCCGGGCGGGGCATGCGCCTGTGGTGATTGTCACCGACGAAGTGCAGGAAAGTGAGCTGGATGCGGCGATCACGGAGCTGCAGGCACTGCCTGAGGTCGAGGAAAAAGTCACCCGAATCCGGATTGAATCGCTTTAGCGCGAATCTTTTCTCGTTCTAAAAAAAGGCCGGTGATACCGGCCTTTTTGGTTTGATCCGCTGTTCTGGATCAGGCAGCTTTCCAGATCTCATCATCGGTGGGAGCCGGCGTCGCTTTTTTGTAGCCGATTCGCGAGATGTTGATCAGGTGTTTGTAGTCGAGGTTCTCGGAAATCGAGTTGTTACCCCAGGACCCGCAGCCCAGTGTTGTTGTCGGGGCGAATCCATTCTGTAACGAGCCGCCTGCGGTGAGCGAACTCGGTTCATTCACCACGAGCCGGCTGATTGGCAGTGCGACGCCGGCGTCCGCGATGTGCGTATCGTTGTTGGAGTGAATCGCGGTTGAATGTCCTGCGCCCTCTATTTCGAGGTTGAAACGGGCAATGCCGATCGCTTCATCAAAGTCGTCGTAAGCGAAACTGACCATCACCGGACACATCTTCTCTTTACGCAGCACGTCGTCTTCCGCGCCGTTGGACCGAATAATGATCACGCGAGTGCCTTCCGGTACGTCGATGCCCGCCCGCTCGGCGATAAACTGGACGCTCTGGCCAACGATGTCACCGCTGATATGGCCGTCGGTAAAGAGCACCGCGCGGAGCTTGTCCGCCGTGGCCTGATCGTCGATGTAGTAGGCGCCGCGCGATACGAATGCGGCGATGACCTGTTCGTACTTGTCGGCCGGCGCAATCACTGACTGTTCGCCGGAACAGATAATGCCGTTGTCGAAAGCGCGACCGGTAATGACCTTCTCGGCCGCATCTTCAAAATCGACGTCGCTGTCGATAATGACCTGGACGTTGCCCGGACCCACACCAAACGAAGGTTTGCCGCTGCTATAGGCAGCCTGGACCATGCCGGGACCACCGGTGGCCACGAGTACGTCGACAGCGGACATCAGCGCCTGGGTGCGTTCGATCGTTGGTTCTTCGATAATCTGGATCAGGTTGTCGGGGCCGCCCAGCTTGGCGATTTCCTGGTTCATCAGGGCGACGGTCTTGCTGCTCACCTGCTTGGCGCGGGGGTGCGGCGCACAGATGATGGCGTTGCCGCCTTTGATGGCAAACATGGCATTGCACATCGGTGTGACCACGGGATTGGTGGTGGGTGTGACGGAGCCGACGATGCCGACCGGCTTGGCGACCTGAATAATGCCGTTTTCGTCGCGCTCGGAAATAATGCCGATGGAACGCTTGTCCTTCAGGTTATTCCAGATCGCGCGAGCCTTGCCGCGGTTTTTAGTGACCTTGTCCTCGTACACACCCATGCGGGTCTCGTCCACCGCATCCCGAGCCAGTTCTTCGGCATTGTCATAGACGACCTTGCCGATCGCCCGGACCAGTTCGTCGACCTGCGCCTGCGAATAGGTGGCGACTTGTCGCTGCGCAATACGCGCTTTTTCGATCATTTCTTCAATCAGGGTATCCATCTTCTTTCTCGGATTAATTTGGGGTGTTAAGAGGCGTACTGTACACGAACTGTCTGAAAAACAAAGGCGAGCGGGGCGGCTGGCGGCCCCACGCCAGGGGTTCGAAGCTCCGGTTTCTGGCCCGCTCCGGGGCCTTCGTTTACAATGCCGCGTTTCCCACGCAAACCACAAGGAACTGAGATTGGAAGTCGGCGTATTCATGTCCCAGATCAAAGACCTGCAGGATCGCACTGGCGTCCTGAGGGGGTATCTTTGACTACGAAACCCGCAAGGAGCGACTGGCCGAGGTTGAGCTGGAACTCGCCGATGCCGGTGTTTGGGACGATCCCGAGCGGGCCCAGGCACTGGGCAGGGAGCGCGCTTCGCTGGAAAACGTCGTCACCACGATCGATGCTCTGGCGGATGGGCTGACTGACGCCATCGATATCATTGAACTAGCGCGGGAAGAGGAAGACGACTCCCTGCTTGAAGATGCCGTGGCAGACCTGGACCGCCTTCGCGCCAGCCTGGAGCGGCTTGAATTCCGGAGGATGTTTTCCGGCAAGCTCGACGGGAACAATGCATTTGTCGATATTCAGGCGGGCTCAGGGGGTACAGAGGCCCAGGACTGGGCGGAAATGCTGCTTCGAATGTATCTGCGCTGGGCGGAACAAAAAGGATTCAGGGCGGAACTGATGGAAGCCTCTGCGGGCGACGTGGCCGGCATCAAGGGAGCGACCATCCTGGTGGAAGGAGACTTCGCATTTGGCTGGCTGCGGACGGAAACCGGTGTCCATCGGCTGGTGCGGAAATCACCGTTTGACTCCGGTAATCGTAGGCACACCTCGTTCGCGTCGGTGTTTGTTTCGCCGGAACTGGATGATGACATCGAGATAGAACTTGATATGAATGACGTGCGGGTCGACACCTATCGTGCCAGCGGTGCGGGTGGTCAGCACGTCAACAAGACTGACTCTGCTATCCGGCTGACTCACGTTCCTACTGGTATCGTCGTGCAATGCCAGAATCAGCGGTCGCAGCACAAGAACCGGGATCAGGCGATCAAACAGCTGAAAGCCAAGCTGTATGAAATGGAAGAGCAGAAGCGCAAGCAGGAACAGCAGGCAGTCGAAGACAACAAGATGGATATTAGCTGGGGTAGCCAGATTCGCTCTTATGTTCTGGACAGTGGACGTATCAAGGATCTGCGTACCAACATCGAGACATCGAACACCCAGGCCGTCCTGGACGGCGATCTGGATTCTTTTATTGAAGCGAGCCTGAAACAGGGACTTTAAGCATGGCGGACGACCATTCGACAACGGACGAAAATCAGATTATTGCCAATCGTCGGGCCAAACTTAAGGACCTGCGCCAGCAGGGTAACGCCTTTCCTAACGACTTCCATCGGTCGCATTTGGCGGCGGAACTGCATGAAGCATATGACGAGAAGACCAAAGAGGCGCTTGAAGAAACCCACATCGATGCCGCGATTGCGGGCCGAATCATGCTGCGTCGGGGTCAGGGCAAGGCAAGCTTTCTGACACTGCAGGACGTTTCCGGTCGAATCCAGGCGTATGTCCGCCAGAATGATGTTGGCGAAGACGCCTACGCGGAGTTCAAGACCTGGGATATCGGTGACATCGTCGGCATTAGCGGCCACCTGATGAAAACCAACACTGGCGAGTTGACCATCTGGGCAAAGCAGATACGGATGCTGACCAAGTCGCTCAGACCGCTGCCCGAAAAACATGCGGGGCTATCGGATACAGAGACCCGGTACCGTCAACGTTATCTTGACCTGATCGTTAATCCTGAATCCCGCGAGGTGTTTCTGCGCCGCTCCAGAATTATCGATGGCATCCGACGATTTCTGACCGAGCGCCATTTTGTGGAAGTTGAGACGCCGATGATGCAGGTTACTCCGGGCGGTGCCACGGCGGCTCCCTTCATCACTCATTACAACGCGCTCGACGTGGATATGTACCTTCGGGTTGCTCCGGAGCTGAATCTCAAGCGTCTGGTTGTTGGTGGCTTTGAGCGCGTGTTCGAGATCAACCGCAACTTTCGTAACGAGGGGATGTCCACCAAGCACAGCCCCGAGTTCACCATGCTCGAGTTCTACTGGGCCTACGCTGACTACCAGGACCTGATGACATTGACCGAAGAGATGCTGCGGGAGGTCGCCATTGCGGTCACGGGTAGTGCGCAGTTCAGCTACAAGAACACGACGATAGATTTTGCCAGGCCGTTTCCGCGCATGACGATGGCCGAGGCGATAGTCGCCTTCAATGATGACATCACTCATGAGCAGTTACAGGATGTCGACACAACCCGCGCGCTTTGTCAGCGTTTCGGGGTTGAGCCACAGGCCTCCTGGGGGCAGGGCAAGCTGCTGCTGGAATTGTTCGAGGCGGCGGTTGAAGAGCGCATTGAACAACCGTTGTTTATCACCCAGCACCCGACAGAGGTGTCGCCCCTGGCTCGTCGTAATGACGATGAGCCGGACGTGACGGACCGGTTTGAACTCTTTGTGATGGGTAACGAGATCGCTAACGGTTTTTCCGAGCTGAATGATGCGGAAGATCAGGCGCAGAGATTTCTTGAACAGGCCAGGGCCAAGGATGCGGGTGATGATGAGGCCATGCATTACGATGAGGACTATGTCACCGCACTGGAATATGGGTTGCCGCCGACAGCCGGTGAAGGTGTTGGCATCGATCGCCTGGTGATGTTGCTGACGGATTCAGCGTCGATCCGGGACGTTGTTCTGTTCCCTCACATGCGGCCGAAAAGGGACTAGCGCGCATATTGCACCAAATGCCTGAATCGCCTGGCGCAGACGACCAGTAAAATTGATTTGGTGCGAAATGCGCGCTAGCTACGTCGACAGCTCCGTGATCAGGGCATTAGTGTACTCCGTGGTGCTGGCCCTGCCGCCCAGGTCCGGTGTGGTCACTTCGCCGAGCCCAATCACATGTCGAATGGCTGCCCTGAGACGTTCGGCGGGTGCATTCATCTCCAGAAAGTCCAGCATCATGGCCGCCGCCAGCATCACGGCGGTGGGGTTGGCGATGTTCTTGCCGGCAATATCAGGGGCACTGCCATGGACCGCTTCAAAGATGCCTCGTTCATCGCCGATGTTTGCGCCCGGTGTCAGTCCCAGTCCGCCGACAAGGCCTGCGCACAGATCCGACAGGATGTCGCCAAACAGGTTGGTGGTCACGATGACGTCGAACCGGTGAGGGTTCATGACAAGTTGCATCGCACAGTTGTCGACGATCATCTCTTCCTTTTCGACATCCGGAAACTCCTCGGCAACTTCCCGCGCGACTTCGAGAAACAAACCGGACGTAGACTTCATGATGTTGGCCTTGTGGACCACGGTAACCTTGCGGCGCTTGAGCTGACCGGCGAGTTTAAAAGCGTGCCTGAGTATCCGCTGGCATCCGGTTCGGGTGACGACGCTGCGAAGCTCCGCCCGCTCTCCGTCGTCGCTGCGAATATGACCAACGCCTGAGTACAAGCCTTCCATGTTCTCCCGGACCACCAGAATGTCGATGTCGCTGTAGCGCATGGTCGCGCCGGGGATCGACAGTGCTGGCCTGACATTGGCGAAAAGATCGAAGTGTTGTCGCAGTGACACGTTGACGGAAGTGAATCCGCGTCCGATGGGAGTTGTGATTGGCCCCTTGAGGGTTGCCCGGGTCGATGCGATCTTGTCGAGCGTTTCCTGAGGAATCAGATCCAGCCCTTCTTTCAGAGCCTCGCCGCCGGCCAGTGCGTAGTCAAATTCCAGCCCGCAGTCGAGCACCTCAAGGACTTTGGTGGTCGCGCCGACAATATCAGGCCCGATACCGTCGCCGGGTAGTACTGTGATCCTGGTCATGCTTTGATTGTAACGGTGTCCGGCCTGTTCCGCAGGGGCCGCTATGATATCTTGTGTGGATGAGTAGCAATGCGATCAGGCTCGATGAGAGCTGGCTGAATCATCTGGCGCCGGAGTTTGCCAAGCCCTACATGATGGAATTGCGCGAGTTTCTGGTGCAGCAGAAACAGGCGGGTAAGCGGATATTCCCGGCGGGCAGCGAGTATTTCAATGCACTGGATTCGACGCCCTTCGACCAGGTCAAGGTGGTCATTCTCGGCCAGGACCCGTATCACGGGCCCGGTCAGGCGCATGGCCTGTGCTTCTCCGTACGAGAGAGTGTGTCGCCGCCACCGTCGCTGGTCAATATCTTCAAGGAGATCGAAGCGGACCTGGATTTGCCTCCAAATCATTTTCCCCATGGTTGCCTTTCTGGCTGGGCGCGCCAGGGAGTCTTGCTGCTGAACGCTGTACTGACGGTTGAACAACATCGGGCGGCTTCTCATCAGGGGCAGGGCTGGGAGACCTTTACCGACGCTGTGATCCGTGTGCTTTCAACGGAACGAGAGCAGCTCGTGTTCATGTTGTGGGGCAGTTATGCGCAAAAAAAAGGCGCCGTAATTGATACCGCGCGGCATTGTGTCCTGAAGGCGCCGCATCCATCGCCCCTGTCAGCCCATCGTGGTTTTTTTGGCTGTCGCCATTTCTCCCAGTGCAATGATTACCTGAGTCGTCATGGCAAGGAACCGATTGACTGGTCGCGACTGGATTGATGACGAAGGAGCTTCTTGTCTGCGTCAATTTCCGACCGTTTTCGGGACAGCCGTCCTGTGCGCTGCGAGGCAGTCGTGAGCTGGCCGACTGGCTGGAAAGAGAAATCGAGTGTCGATCGCTGGATGTGTCAGTGGAGCGTATTGTCTGTTTTGGCCATTGTTCTATTGGCCCCAACGTCAAGGTGAAGGGTAGCGACTTCGTCCATGAGGCAACCCGTGAGAAGCTGACCGCCGTGCTGGATGATCTGACCGCAAGCAGTGCTGGCTAGCGCGTAATCGGGGCGAGTGTCACGCCCGGTTCTGTGACCTTCGGGACGTCTTCAGTCTTGTTTTGGACGACGGCGAGCAGGTGTCCTGCTGCTGAAGCGATCACGGTACCAATATCACGACCGCTCTCGTCATGGAGCCTGTCCCCCACCTGAAGGTTTCCTGTCCCCTGTAACAGGCGTCGACTGAGATTGCCGCGATATTGCATACGGGCGACAATTTCCTGGCCCAGATAACAACCCTTGTCAAAATCCACGCCTCCGGTCAGATGATAGTCGAACATCTGAGGGATAAATGTCTCAGCGGTTGCTGATTGAACCCAGGCTATGCCTGCTTCGATTTCTGCCCTGTTCCATTCGTTTTCCGTTTCAGGTTCGGCGCCTTCGATGGAAATCTCACTACCGGTCTGCCAGATCTCGAACCGCTCCTCAGCGCTGACGCGAACGGCAATAAAGTCCTGCTGATGGCTGACTTCTTCTTTTACAGCCGGAAAACCTGCCAGGTTGCCGATGAAGCCATAACAGCTGACCTCCTGTGAGACATCGTGCATCTCGGCTTTGGAGAAAACGATGTATTTCTGCAGGAATTCGACGGTGGCGGGCACCAGATCGCGACTCATTCGAAGCAGTAGTCCGTCTTTTTCCCGGACGATTCGAAAACTGGTGAGCATCCGACCCTGCAGGTTGCAGATTGCGCCTATGCGACTGTGCCCGGCATCCAGGCTCTCGACATCGCAGGTCGTGTACCCTTGCAGAAAGGAGATGGCGTCGCGACCCTCGATACGAAGGAAGCCGAATTGCGGTAGCGGGATCAGTGTTGTCATGGTCCTGATCATACTCCAAGGCCGGCCCACTCGTTATACTTTCCCGGAATGAGTCAGATACCAACGCACCATGGAAGAAGATGAACTCAGTGAGGCCAGGTTACGCTGGCGCAGTCAGCGTCGGGGAATGCTGGAGCTGGACCTGGTACTCGGCAATTTCTTCGAGACCGGTTACCAGGATCTGTCCGAGCGGGAAAAACACACCTTTGTCAGATTGTTGGAGGAGACTGATTCAGACCTCTGGTCCTGGTTTAGTCGACATGCCGTTCCGGAAGATCCCGAATTTACTGAACTGGTTGAGAAAGTACTGGCTCGTGTTCAGTCTGACTGATGCTGTCCGCTGAACGGTTCGATATCTGGCTATATCCTTCACTTGTCTATTGCCTGCTATCGGTGTTGCTGGGGGCAGCTGCGCTGGCGGCGGTCTGGTTCGCCGATCTGAGCCTGCTGTTACAGGCAGGCTTGTCCCTTGCCCTGGTGCTGACTCTGCTGGAGGCCGCTGGCCGGGATGGCGTCAGATGGGCGCCGCAATCCGTGGTTCGCCTGGCCGCAGTCGACGGACACTATCGCCTCTGGTGTCGGGATGGCAGTGTCCATGATGTGACGCTGCGTCCGCCTGTCTATGTGTTGCCCTGGTTGGTGATATTGCAGCTTCGTTCACGTCAGGGCCGACGTTTCCATGTGCCCATCTTCTCGGATGCGGCTGCGGTGGACGCGTTTCGTCGGCTCAGGGTTTTCTTGCGGCTCGCTAACCATAGCGGGGAGGAATGAGTACCGTATCCCGAGGCTCTGGCAGCAGGTTTGGGTAATCCAGCGTGAAGTGCAGGCCTCGACTCTCCTTGCGCCGAATGGCGGACTGAATGATGAGATCGGCAACGACGATCAGGTTCCTGAGCTCGAGCAGATCCCGGGAAATGCGATGGTTACCGTAGTATTCGGCCACTTCCTGCTGCAATAGCTGCACCCGTCGTCGCGCTCGCTGCAATCGTTTGTTGGAACGCACGATCCCGACGTAGTCCCACATGGAACGGCGCAGTTCTTCCCAGTTGTGAGAGATGATGACGTCCTCGTCAGAATCGGTGACCTGACTTGAATCCCAGCTCGGTATTTCGAGATCCAGGTCAGCTGTTTCGTTGTCAGCGGCGATTCGGGCGGCGGCAGCGCGCCCAAACACCATGCACTCTAGCAACGAGTTACTCGCCATCCGATTGGCGCCGTGCAGGCCGGTGAAACTGGTCTCGCCAACGGCATACAGATTCGGCACGTCGGTACGACCGGCGGTGTCGGTCACGACGCCGCCGCAGGTATAGTGTGCCGCCGGTACGATGGGCATGGGTTCCCGGGTGATGTCGATGCCGTAAGTCAGGCAACGCTCGTAGATGGTCGGAAAGTGGTTTCTGACGAACTGAGGATCCTTGTGGCTGATATCGAGATAGATACAGTCACAGCCGAGCCGCTTCATTTCATGGTCGATGGCCCGCGCCACAATGTCCCGGGGGGCGAGCTCACCCCGGGGGTCGAACCGGTCCATAAACCGGCTGCCGTCGGGCAGTACCAGGGTGGCACCTTCACCGCGAAGAGCTTCCGAGATCAGAAATGATTTTGCCCTGGGGTGGTACAGACACGTGGGATGGAATTGATTGAATTCCATGTTCGCGACTCGACAGCCAGCGCGCCAGGCCATGGCAATACCATCGCCCGAGGCAGTGTCGGGGTTACTGGTATACAGATACACCTTGCTGGCGCCGCCGGTGGCGAGCACGACGTGCCGCGCCCGAAATAATTCCACCTGGTCTGTATTCAGATTGAGTACATAGGCGCCCAGACATCGATTGCCCTGCAGTCCCACCGTGTCGGCCGTTATCAGGTCGACACCGACATAGCGTTCGAAGATCTCGACATTGGAGCGTTCGGTCAGCGTGCGCTCCAGTGCCTGGGAGATTTCCCTGCCGGTGGCGTCTGCCGCATGGATGACCCGACGATGACTGTGGCCGCCTTCCTGGGTCAGGTGAAACTCGTTTCGCTGATCGGTCTGCGACCAGCGCATATCAAACTGGACGCCCAGTTCCACCAGCCAGCTGATGACCCCGGAGCTTTGCTCGACGGTAAAGCGAACAACGTCTTCGTGACAGAGACCGGCGCCTGCTTCCAGTGTGTCGTGAATATGGGACTCGATACTGTCGTACTCATCGATCACCGCGGCTACGCCCCCCTGGGCATAGTAGGTAGATCCCTCGCTGGACTGATCCTTACAGACCATGGCGACACTGAGATGGGGTGGCAGATTGAGTGCCAGCGTCATGCCGGCTGCACCGCTACCGAGGATCAGTACGTCATGCTGGTGGATGGCTTCGGCCAATGGCATTGCTTTCGGGTAACGGGAAGCGAAGGGTACCAGATTCATCAGCTTGACTGCAGTGCAGCAATTCAGTCCGGGCTAGCGGGGGCACAGCATGCGAGCTGTTATGATATCGGCCTCTCTTTAGAACTCTTGGCGCTGTTCATGGTCTATTACACCGACCCGGCGCCTGAACCTGGCCCTAAAAAGGGCGATTTCAACCAGCAGTAGCAGGAGTGCCGTGAAGGCTGAAGAAGTAACAGATCAGCAGCTTGTTGAGCGGGTCAAGCGTGGCGACAAGCGCGCTTTTGATCTGCTGGTTGTGAAGTACCAGCATAAGATAGTGGGGCTGGTCGGACGCTATATCCGGGATCAACATGAGGTGGTTGATGTTGCCCAGGAGGCATTTATCAAGGCATACCGGGCGCTTCCCCGGTTTCGCGGCGATTCGGCCTTCTACACCTGGCTTTACCGGATTGCCATCAACACAGCCAAGAATTACCTGGTATCCAGGTCACGGCGGCCGCCGGATACCGATATTGATGTCGCCGAAGGTGAATTTCAGGACAATTCTGCGGTCTTACGAGATATTGAAAATCCGGAGAACCGGCTCGCCACGGATCAGCTGGAGGCAGTGATATTCAAGGCGATCGAGGATCTGCCGGAAGAATTGCGGGTGGCGGTAACTTTGCGGGAGTTTGAAGGTCTCAGTTATGAGGAGATTGCCGAGGTGATGGAGTGCCCGGTGGGCACTGTAAGATCCAGGATCTTCAGGGCCAGAGAAGCGATCGAGAAACAGATCGACTCTCTGGGATAGCAGGCAAAAACCAATACAGCACGGGAACAACATTATAAAATGGCGCATATGCGAGGATATTCGGCGTGACAGACAACCTGAGAGAGAGCCTATCTGCTTTTATCGATGGCGAGGCAAGCGAAATCGAGGTGCATCGACTGCTTCGTCAGTATAGTGAGTCGGATGGTGGCTGGATCCGGTTTCAGCAGATTCGTACGGTAGTCAGGGGTGAACGTACGCTTTCCCCGGAGAATCATGCGGCGCTCAGGGAAAATATCCGTGATGCGATCGCGGCGGAAGAAGTCTACGAGTCTGCGCCAGGCGCACGGCGCTTCGGCGGTGGGCAGTACGGGCGTCCGGCGGCGGCGTTCGGGGTGGCCGCCTCGCTGCTGGTGGCGGTCCTGGTGGGCTTTAATATGAACCGCAGTATTGATGGCACCGCGCCGGAAGTTGCGGCGACGTCATCTCAGCCGATCACATCTCAGCCGATCGCATCTCAGTCTGTCGAGTTGCCGATTGAGACGGTTGCGTTCGATGGCGCGGTTGCGCCGGTCGACGAATCTGAGCTGAAGGAACTCGACGAAGAAACCTTGCGTGCAGTGCGTGCCTACCTGAACCAGCATGATCGTTCTGTCCGAATGCAGCCGGTGATCTACCAGCAGCCTGAAGGAAAATAGTTCTCCTGCCATGCTCCGCTCTGTGCGCCTGCTGCCACAATTCGTAAGCCTCTTTCTGTTCCTGTTTGCCTTGTCGAGCCAGGCGTCCACCAGTGCCCCGGCCGGGGATGATGTTGATCAATGGCTTGCCAGGATGGCAGACGCGCTTCGGCACGAAAACTATGCTGGCATCTTCACGTATATGCGCGGCACGCAGTTCGATACGATTGAAGTGGTGCACGGCTATCAGTCCGGAGAAGAAGTCGAGCGGCTGCTGCATCTCAATGGTGAGAAGCGCGAGATCATCCGTCGTGGCGACGAAGTGATCTGCCGTCATGAGCACGATGGCGAGATCGATCTGCATCATCATGTGCCGCTTGGCCCATTTAGCCATGCTTTCAATCAGAACCTGGCCGAATCCCAGTCGTTTTACGACATCGCGTTGATGGGTGAAGATCGAGTCGCTAACCGTCCGGCCGTCAAGCTGGCCATTACCCCGCGATTTGATGACCGCTGGGGCTACCGTCTGTGGCTAGACAAGCAATCGGGTCTGCTGTTGCAATCCCACCTGGTTGGTCGCGGCCGGGTGCTTGAGATCTTCCAGTTTTCCCAGATTACCATCGGCGAACCGGTGACGGCTGAAAACTTGCAGGCTTCTCTGCCCACGGATGCACCGTCGCATCGCCTGACACCGGTTGATGGGGATGCACAGAATAGTGGGCTGGCGCAAAACAATGAACAGGCGGCGCCTCAATGGCGGGCTTCCTGGGTTCCTACCGGATTTCGTCAGGTACCGTCGCCACGTCCCAACAGGATTGTGTTCACCGACGGTATTGCCACGTTTTCGATTTTTATAGAACGGGGCCGTTCCAACGGTCGCCCTGAATTTGGCACCCTGATGGGTGGCACTGCCGTGATTACGCGCCAGTTAAAGGGGTCCGCTGACCAGATTACGGTTGTTGGTGAGGTACCCATCGATACTGCAAAGAAGGTCGCTGAGTCGATCGAGCCAGTCGTCTACTAGAGCATCCCGGATGAAAGAGTTGAGAGGCGAGGTCATTGGATCTGACGCGGGGCAATCTGTGGTCCGGTTCGATCAGCCCTGCAAGTCACCGTGCGGCCTGTGCGGCGGACCAAAGACGATCCTGATTGACGAGGTTTTTTCCGACGCTGCGACGATCCGGTTGCAGGACGGGACGAGCGGACGGATCCTGTGGAACTCATTGCTTAAGCCGCTGGTCGGATTTATGGCGGGTGTTTCACTGGCGGCCTGGTTGGCAATGGGTGATTTATTTGCCTTGATGCTGGGTGCAACCGGATTGCTGGCGGGAGTGACCTGGTGCAGACGTCTGCCGAGTGATGCAGTTCTGATTAGAGGGGATGATCAATGAGGAATTTACTGACTGGTTTGCTCTTGATGATGTTGGCAACCATCGTGCAGGCAGACCTGCCGGAATTCACGGAACTCGTGAAACAGGCTTCGCCGGCCGTCGTTAATATTCGTGCCACTCGCGACATGACATCTCGCGACGAACGTTTTGACGCCGAAGAGATGCCGGAATTCTTTCGCCGTTTTTTCGAGCAGATGCCAAACCAGCCGAGACAACGTCCGTCGGCGGGTTCGGGATTTATCATCTCAGCGGACGGATACATTCTGACGAACTATCACGTGGTCGCTGATGCTGACGAGATTATCGTGGCGCTGAGTGATCGTCGGGAACGGACGGCCGAGGTGATTGGTAGCGACGAGCTGTCAGATCTGGCGCTGTTGAAGATTGAGGGTGATCGCCTGCCGAAAGTGAAGCTTGGCAACTCTAACTCACTTACCGTCGGTGAATGGGTGGTGGCAATTGGCTCGCCATTTGGTTTTGAGCATTCGGTGACCGCCGGCATTGTCAGCGCCAAGGGGCGAAGCCTGCCGGGGCCGGATGGTACCAGCAACTATGTACCCTTTATCCAGACCGATGTTGCGATCAACCCGGGCAACTCGGGTGGACCGCTCTTTAACCTTGATGGCGAAGTGGTGGGTATCAATTCTCAGATATTTACCCGTTCGGGCGGATTTATGGGATTGTCGTTTGCCATTCCGATCGATGTCGCCATGGATGTCGTGGAACAACTCAAGACTGACGGTGTGGTCGCACGTGGATTTCTGGGCGTGCTGATCCGGCGTGTGGACCGGGACCTGGCCGAAGCTTTCAAGATGGAGCGTGCCGCCGGTGCGCTGGTCACCCAGGTGTTCGCAGACAGTCCGGCGGCAGATGCGGGGATCCGAGAGGGAGACATTATTGTCGAGTTCGATGGTGTGGCGATCGACCTGTCATCGGAACTTCCCCATGTGGTTGGCAGAACCAAACCGGGGAAATCTGTCGACGTCCGGATTGTTCGGCATGGTGAGAAACAGACCATCAAGTTGGTGGTTGGCGAACTCGAAGAAGGAGATGTCGCGGCCCGGGGTGGTGGCGGTGAGCGTTCTGCACCTCATAGTAAGACAGGCATCGAGATCAGGGCTCTCACGGCTGATGAATTGCAACGCCTCGGTGTTGAGCATGGGGTGCTGGTGACCCAGGTGACCGGCAACCCTGCGCGGGACGCGGGCATTCGCCAGGGCGACGTGATCACGACCTTTAATTATGAAGAGGTCAGATCGGTGGCTGACTTTGATCGCCTGGTTCAGGCCCAGAAGCCCGGCGTTGCGGTACCGGTGCGTATCGTTCGGCGCGGGACACCTGACTTTACGGTGATCAAGATCCCCGAGTAGTCGGCTGATTCGTGGCGCTTGTTCCCCTAATTGGGTAGACTTCTCCGCTTCCTGCGGGCCGGCCAATCGCCGGCCCTTTAGCTCTGTTCAGTCAACCTGTGGGAACCTGCTTGACCGACCCCAAATACATTCGAAACTTTTCGATCATTGCGCATATTGATCATGGCAAGTCGACCCTGTCGGATCGGCTGATCCAGCTATGTGGCGGGCTGAGCGAACGTGAGATGGCAGAGCAGGTGCTCGATTCGATGGATATCGAGCGGGAGCGGGGCATCACGATCAAGGCGCAAAGTGTCACGCTGTACTACGACGCCAATGACGGTCATACCTATCAGCTGAATTTTATCGACACGCCGGGGCATGTGGACTTCTCCTACGAAGTGTCCCGTTCCCTGGCGGGTTGCGAAGGTGCATTGCTGGTGGTTGATGCGGCCCAGGGCGTCGAAGCCCAGTCGGTAGCCAATTGCTATACCGCGATTGAGCAGGGGCTGGAAGTGTTGCCAGTGCTGAACAAGATTGATTTACCGCAGTCGGACCCGGATCGGGTTTGTCAGGAAATTGAGGAAATCATCGGGCTTGATACCAGCGATGCGGTTGCGGTCAGTGCCAAGACCGGCGAGGGTGTCCGGGACTTGCTGGAACAACTGATTCGGTTTATCCCGCCGCCGCGAGACGCCCGCGAAGCACCGTTACAGGCATTGATCATCGACTCCTGGTTCGACAACTATCTCGGTGTCGTGTCGCTGATCCGCGTGGTACAGGGGCGAATCGCCAAAAAAGATAAGATTATCCTGAAGTCACAGGGCCGGCCGCAGCAGGTCGATGAAGTTGGCATATTCACCCCCCGACGCCAGACCCGTGACGCGCTGCTGGCGGGAGAAGCGGGTTTCCTGGTAGCGGGTATCAAGGATGTCAGAGGCGCGCCGGTTGGCGATACCATCACACTCGCATCGACGCCTGACGTGCCAGCCTTGCCTGGGTTTGAGAAGGTCAAACCGCAGGTATTTGCCGGCATGTTTACCGTCAGCGCGGACGATTTCGAGGATTTTCGTGATGCGCTTGAAAAGCTGACGCTCAACGATGCGTCGCTGGTGTATGAACCGGAGAGTTCGGATGCGCTCGGGAACGGTTTTCGCTGCGGTTTTCTCGGCATGCTTCACATGGAGATCGTGCAGGAGCGTCTGGAGCGTGAGTACGATCTTGACCTTATTACTTCCGCGCCCACCGTTGTCTACGAGGTGCTCACCAAGAAAGGTGAAACGCTCAAGGTCGACAACCCTTCCCAGTTGCCTGACCCGTCCCAGATCGACCAGATGCGAGAGCCGATTGCTCGAGCCAGTATCCTGGTGCCCTCCGAACATCTGGGTAATGTCATCGCACTGTGCGTCGAGCGCAGGGGCGTGCAACGGGATATGCAGTTTGTCGGTAATCAGGTCTCGCTGACCTATGACCTGCCGATGGCTGAGGTAGTGCTCGACTTTTTTGACCGATTGAAGTCTGCCAGTCGCGGGTTTGCGTCATTGGATTATTCCTTTGACCGGTTTGAGGCAGCCAATCTGGTTCGACTGGATGTGCTGATCAATGGCGATCGGGTCGATGCGCTGGCGCTGATTGTTCATCGCGACGACTCGCGATCAAAAGGCAACGCGCTAACCGCCAAGATGAAGGAGCTGATTCCGAGGCAAATGTTCGATGTGGCCATCCAGGCTGCGATCGGCGGACAGGTGATTGCCCGACAGACTGTCAAAGCACTGCGCAAGAATGTGACTGCGAAGTGTTACGGCGGTGATGTTACCCGTAAGAAAAAACTATTGGAAAAACAGAAGGCCGGTAAGAAACGAATGAAGCAGCTTGGTAGTGTGGAGATCCCCCAGGAAGCGTTTCTCGCAGTGCTGAAGGTAGAGAAGTAACCGTGAGTATCAATTTTCCGCTGATCCTGGTTTTGGCAACTGCCGCGTCAGGGCTGATCTGGCTCATCGAGGTGGTTCTGCTCCGCCCCCGGCGGGAGGCAGCAGCGGGACCGGAAGGCGCAGGGAAGGAGCCGGTAATTGTTGAGTACGCGATCTCCTTCTTTCCAGTATTGCTCATCGTTCTGGTGCTGCGATCCTTTCTGGCTGAACCCTTCCAGATTCCCAGTGGCTCGATGATCCCAACCCTGGAAGTAGGTGACTTTATTGTCGTGAACAAGTTTGCCTACGGTATTCGTTTGCCTGTTGTCGGCACCAAGGTGATTGATGTCGCCGAGCCGGCAAACGGGGATGTCATGGTTTTTATCCCGCCACACAAGGATGAGTACTTTATCAAACGGGTTATCGGAATTCCCGGTGACAGGGTACGATATGAAGATAAGAGGTTGTATATTAACGGCGTTGAGCAGGAGCAGCGGTTTGTTGCGCGGATTCCGCCCGACCGTCCTCGTTATCTCTGGATGGAGGAAACTGTGGGTGCTAACACGCATATGATCCGACACCGCGTGAGTGATCCGGCGGCGCCGCGTGAATGGATGGTTCCTGCCGGTAGTTACCTGGTGATGGGTGATAACCGCGACGAAAGCAGCGACAGTCGTTACTGGGGTTTCGCACAGGATGAGAATATTGTCGGCAAGGCGTTTGCGATCTGGATGCACAAGGAGCCCGGGCTGAATCTTCCAAGCTTTTCCAGGAACGGATGGATCCGATAACTCCGATATCTCCAATAATAAAGGGTAGGAGAACTGGCGATGAATAGTATGAGCAGGCAGCAGGGGCTTGGTGTTGCAGGATGGCTCCTTCTTATTCTTGTATTTGGTGGCGCCATGACAGTCGGCATGAAGCTACTACCGCTCTATATGGACCACCGAACCATGTCCAACGTGCTGGATAGCCTGACTGAAATATCCGGTCTGGGTTCACAAAGATCGGACCAGATTCAGTCCGTGATTCAGCAGCGCTTCAAGTTGAATGGTATTCGTGATTTCAATTTCAAAGACAACATGACGATAGCCCGAGATGATGATGGTGCCACGGTGATTCTCGACTATGAGGTCAGGATGCCGCTTGTCTCGAATGTTGATCTGATTGCTTCCTTCAACAAGGAAGTCAGGGTCCAGAACTAATCTCCGCAGTGGTCTCCATCGAGCGACTGCAGGAGAAACTTGGTTACACCTTCACAACTGAGGCGCTACTGACCCGAGCTGTCACCCACCGCAGCTTTGGCGCTGATAACAATGAGCGGCTCGAATTTCTGGGCGACGCCATTTTGAATTTTCTGATCGCGGAAGAACTCTATCTGCGCTTTGGTTCGGCCCGGGAGGGCAAGATGAGCCGCCTGCGCGCGCAGATGGTGAAACGCGAAACACTGGCCGCTGTGGCCCGCGACCTGTCAGTCGGGGATCATCTGCAGATGGGCAGTGGTGAACTCAAAAGTGGCGGGTTTGATCGGGATTCCATCCTGGCAGACGCACTGGAGGCCATTATCGGTGCCGTGTATCTGGACAGTGACATGGGTACCGTCAGAGATTGTCTGCTGCAATGGTTTGAAGACCGCCTCGATGTACTGAGTCTGGACAAGTCGCAGAAAGATGCAAAGTCCAGACTGCAGGAACTGTTGCAGGCGCGTGGCGAGCCCCTGCCTGATTACGAGGTGGTGGGCATTAGCGGCAAGTCCCATGACCAGATATTTATTGTCCAGTGTCGCGCGACGCCGCTGGTTGCACCGGTGGAAGGGCGCGGCACTAGCCGTCGGGGGGCGGAGCAGGCGGCGGCTTCAGTTGCGCTGGAGCAACTTGAAGCGGGACCGGAAGTGGCATCGTGACGACGCGATGCGGCTACGTGGCGGTGGTAGGCCGGCCCAACGTTGGCAAGTCGACGCTGGTCAACAGAATCCTCAACCACAAGATCAGTATTACCTCACGCAAGCCGCAGACAACCCGTCATCAGTTGCTGGGTATCAAGACCCGTGGTGATGTCCAGACCCTGTACGTGGATACGCCAGGCATGCACGAGAAGACGTCGCGTGCGATCAATCGTTACATGAATCGTGCCGCGAGAACCGTTCTGGCCGATGTCGACCTCGTCGTCATGGTGCTGGATCGCAGCGCGTGGATGTCGGATGACGACGTGGTTGCTGCTGCCGTTAGTCAATCAGGCGCACCTCTGCTGATCGCCGTTAACAAGGTCGACCTGATTCGAGACCGGCCCAGTTTGTTGCCCTATCTGCAACAACTTCAAGAGCGGTTTCCGACAGCGGAACTGGTACCGGTCTCGGCCGAGACCGGGGATAATATCGATAGGCTTGAGCGCTTGATCGAAGCCCGGTTGCCTGAGGGGCCGATGCTGTTCCCGCGGGATCAGCTCACTGATCGCAGTGAGCGATTTATGGTGGCGGAGATCATTCGGGAGAAGATGATGCGCCAGTTGGGCGATGAGCTACCCTATGCCCTGACCGTTCAGATTGATCGCTTTGCCGATGACGGCAAAACGGTCCATATCGATGCCACCGCATTCGTTGAACGTGAAGGGCAGAAGATCATCCTCGTTGGCAAGAATGGTGAACGGATCAAACGAATTGGTTCAGATGCCAGGCGCGATATCGAACCCATGCTGGATAGGCCCGTTATGCTAAGGCTATGGGTCAAGGTCAAGAGCGGTTGGTCAGACGACGACAGGGCGCTAAAAACTCTGGGCTATGACGATGTCTGATGGCGACAGGCTGAGCCGCGCATTCATTCTGCACGTTAGAAAGTATCGTGATACCAGCGCGATTCTTGAATTGCTGACCGAGCGTGAAGGGCGTGTGGCTGCCGTTGCCAGAGGTGTACGTGCAGCCAGGAGCAAGGTGGCGGGTCATGTGCGCCCCTTTGCTGAAATCTACGTTTCCTGGCTGGGCCGTGGTGACCTGAAGACCGTGAAAAAACTGGATTTCCCGCCTCGATCAGTGTCGCTGACCGGCGATCAACTCATGATGGGACTTTATGTCAATGAGCTCCTGATCCGGTTGCTGGGCAAACACGATCCGGTTGACGAGATCTTTGTGGCTTATCGTGCCTTGTTGCTGGATTTGGAAGCTGGCGAGGGTACCCCCGCCCTGCGCCGTTTTGAACTGTTGCTGCTGACTGCGCTTGGCTACGGTATCTCGTTTGATCATGATGCCGAGAGTGGTGATCCCATTGAAGCTGGCTCGAATTACCGGTTTGCCCCCGAGCAGGGCTTTCTGCGGGTCGCGGAATCTTGTCCTCCGGTCGCAGCAGGCGAACGCGAGCTTATTCGGGGACATGATTTAAAAGCCATTGTCGATGGTCAGCTGGAAGACCCGGCAGTCGATCGTGCTCTGAAAAGAGTCGTCCGTTCCGCGCTCAATGCACTGCTCGGCGGCAGACCGCTGAGAAGCCGCGAACTGTTTCTGCGGCCGGGGGAATTATCGTGATTGTGGGTATTGGCACCGACATTGTTGAAACGAAGCGGATCTCAAGAATATTGCATCGTTTCGGCGATAAATTTCAGTCCAGGGTGCTGACCTCCAATGAAATGACATCGCTGGCGGCACAATCCGACCGCGTGAGCTGGCTGGCGAAACGATTTGCTGCCAAGGAGGCGGTGGTAAAGGCGCTTGGGACGGGGGTTGGTGGTGGCGTTCATTTTCGCCAGATCGAAGTGACCCGTTTGGAATACGGTGCACCGGGTATTGTCCTGACCGGGGCCGCGCTGGCGCGAGCAAGGCGCCTTGGTGCGTCGCGCTGGCACGTCAGCCTGTCTGATGAGCGTGGTTATGCCATTGCGTTCGCGGTGCTGGAGTCACAGGACGATACGGATGGCCTGTCTGTTCCACCGATATGAACGGGGCTCATAATATTAGTTCGAGCTGATATTAGGACGCCCGCCTCGATTTCCTTATGATGCAGGTCTTCTTCAGCAGACCTGGCGCGTTATGGCCGACTCGAAATATCCAACGATTGAATCCTGTATTGGCGAGACACCGCTGGTACGACTCCAGCGCCTGCCCGGTGATACGTCGAATACGTTGCTGGTCAAGCTCGAGGGCAATAACCCGGCGGGTTCGGTCAAGGACCGTCCGGCGATGAGCATGATCAGTCGAGCGGAAGCACGAGGCGATATCAGGCCCGGCGATACGATCATTGAAGCGACCAGTGGTAATACCGGCATCGCGCTGGCCATGGCGGCTGCCATCAGGGGATACCGCATGGTGCTGATCATGCCTGCCCACATGAGCGAAGAACGCAAATCCGCGATGACGGCTTACGGCGCTGAACTGGTACTTGTGACGCAGGAAGAAGGGATGGAAGGTGCGCGTGATCTTGCCGACCAGATGGAGGCGGAAGGCAAGGGCGTGGTCATCAACCAGTTTGCCAACCCTGACAACCCGCTGTCCCACTACGAAGGCACGGCGCCGGAGATCATGCGGCAGACCAACGGCGAGATTACTCATTTTGTCGCTTCCATGGGTACGACCGGTACCATCATGGGTTGTTCGCGTTACTTCAAGGAAGTGAAACCTGAAATCCAGGTTAACGGACTCCAGCCCAAAGACGGTGCGTCTATCCCGGGAATTCGCAAATGGCCCGAGGCCTATCTGCCGAAGATCTTTGATCCTGCCAACATCGACCAGGTGATCGAGATGGACCAGCTGACCGCTGAGCAGACAATGCGTCGACTGGCGCGAGAGGAAGGGATTTTTTGCGGACCTTCTTCCGGCGGCACGGTAGCAGGTGCGCTGCAGCTGAACGAGCAACTCGAAAACGCAGTCATCGTAGCCATCATTTGCGATCGCGGCGATCGCTATCTTTCGACTGGTATCTATTCCCAGGACTAAACGTGGCCAGCTCCCGGCGCGACAAGCGCGAACCTTTTGAAACAGAGGTTGTTACTCTGCATGAGGATGGTTATGGGCTGGCTGCCGACAACAAGACCGGCATTACCGGCGCGCTGCCGGGAGAGACGGTGGTTGCCAGGCCGTTTACACGTCGTCGCAGGCGCCTTTACGCTCGAACTGAGGCGATAAAATCACGACCCCATCCGGATCGGGTGACGCCGATATGTGCGGCGGCGGCCTACTGTGGCGGATGTAGTCTTCAGCACCTGAATCCAGAGGCCCAGCTTGCCTGGAAAGAGCGAGGGCTGAAGCAGGCGCTGAAACCAGTGCAGCCAGATATTTGGCTTTCTCCCCTTGAAGGACCCGTTAGGCACTATCGCTACAAGGCTCGACTTGGCGTGAAATTTGTCGCGAAGAAGGGGCGCGTGCTAGTGGGATTTCGCGAGGAGTTTGCACCATTCGTGGCAGAGATGAACCGCTGTGAGACGCTGGCAGTACCCTTTGACGGCATGGTCGCATCCCTGCAGGCATTGATATCGGGTCTGTCAGTGCGTCAGGCATTGCCGCAGATTGAGGTAGCGATAGGCGACGAGCGTGGCGCGCTGGTCTTTCGCCATCTGGAGCCCCTGACTGAGGCCGATTTGGACCAGTTCCGGGCGTTTTCCGCAAGTAATGACATCGATGTATACCTGCAGCCCGGGGGTCCGGATTCAGTTCACAAGCTGGCGCCCGGCGGTGAAGAGAGATTGCGATATGCGCTGCCTGCCCATGAGATCGAGATGCGATTTCATCCGATGGACTTCACTCAGGTTAATCCGGCAATCAATCGCAGGCTGGTGGACCAAGCGATGGCGTTACTGGAATTATCGCCACATCATCAGGTCTGGGATCTGTTCTGCGGCATCGGCAACTTTACCCTGCCGATTGCTCGCAAGGTTCGTTTCGTGACCGGCATTGAACTCGCGCCGGGCAGTATTGACCGTGCGCGGGAAAATGCCGGGTACAACGGCGTCAACAACGTTGAGTTTCGGTTGGACGACCTCTTTGCTGACGATCTGCCTGCGTCCTTGTTCGGTGCACAAGTGCCGGATCGGGTACTGCTGGACCCGCCGCGTAGCGGAGCGGAAGCAGTTTGTAAAGTACTTGCAGTGCAGAAGGTCGAGAGGGTAGTGTACGTGTCCTGCAACCCGACGACGCTCGCCAGAGACGTGCGTTTTTTGACCGATCATGGTTATCGGCTGACGCATGCGGGTGTCATCGACATGTTTCCCCATACAGCCCATGTCGAGTCCATTGCCTGCCTTCAAGCTATTTGATTCATGGTCCAGATAAGAGCCCAACAACCCATTGAGTTATACGGCAGTGTCAATCTGGAGTTGTGGCTGCGCCAGCTCAACGAGCGTGACCCGGATTTGAATCTCTCTCGCATTCGTGAAGTCTGTGATCTTTCACAGCAGGCCGAAGCCAAGGCGATTTCCAGCGATCCGTCCGCCCTCGAACGACAGAGCAGTTTTGCTCTTGGGCTTGGCATGGCTGACATTCTGACTGAGCTGCACATGGATGAAGATGGTGTTATCGCCGCCATCATCTATCCAGCTGTCAGTGACAACCAGATTACCCTCAATCATGTACGGAAGCAGTTCGGTGAGACGGTTGGCATGCTGGTCGAGGGCATCTGGCGAATGGCCGCTATCAGCAATATCAAGTTCAGCGGCAGTGACAAGGTGCTCGGACAACGCAAGGATCGGCTGGAGCAAGCGCGTCGGCTGCTAGTTTCCCTGGTCGATGACGTCAGAGTGGCCTTGATCAAGATATCTGAGCGGACTTGTGCGATTCGCCGCGCCAGCAAGCTCCCTGACGATGAGCGCCTGCATCTGGCCCGAGAGGTATTTGACATCTACGCACCGTTGGCCCACCGGCTCGGTATTGGTCAGGTCAAGTGGGAACTGGAAGATCTCGCTTTCCGTTTTCTCGAACCCGAACCCTACAAACAGATTGCGAAATTGCTCGACGAGAAACGGGCATCCCGGGACCTTTATATCTCCAGCGTCATTGATGTGTTGCAGACCGAGCTGAAACAGGCTGGTATCAATGCGGCAGTCGAAGGGCGCGCAAAACACATCTACAGTATCTGGAGAAAGATGCGGGCCAAGGACATTTCGTTCGCTGAAGTCTATGACGTGCGTGCTGTCCGTATTCTCGTTTCCGAAATTAGCGAGTGCTATGGCGTGCTTGGGGTAGTCCATCGCGTCTGGAGAAACATTCCACATGAGTTTGACGATTACATCGCGACGCCGAAAGAGAATGGTTATCGCTCTCTGCATACCGCTGTCATCGGTCCTGAGGGAAAGATTCTTGAGATTCAGATCAGGACGCAGGAAATGCACGAGGAGGCCGAACTCGGTGTCTGCTCTCACTGGCATTACAAAGATGCCGAAGATGCGGAAGAGCCGGTCGCCTATGAGCAGCGAATCCAGTGGCTGCGCCAGCTATTGGAGTGGCAGGAGGAGTTCAGCGATGTTTCGGATCTCACCAAAGAGCTATTTGATGAGGTCAGACTGGACCGGATCTATGTATTCACGCCCAATGGTGACGTCGTTGATATGAATCCAGGTTCTACGCCGGTGGACTTTGCGTACTGCATTCATACAGAAGTAGGGCACAAGTGCCGCGGCGCGAAGGTGAATGGGCGCGTCACGCCCCTCAATACGGCGCTAAAAACAGGCGACCAGGTTGAAATTCTGGTAGGCGAGAAATCTGAACCCAGGCGTGAGTGGTTGCACCGTCATCTTGGCTATGTCACCACGTCGAGAGCACGCGCCAAGATCAAGAACTGGCTCGGTGAACGTGCCAGGCTCAAGAACCTCGAGGAAGGACGCACCTTGCTCCTGGATGAACTTTCCCACCTGAATATCGACCATATCGACGAGCCTGGACTCCTTCTGACGACCGGGTATGAATCCATTGATGACCTCTTTGAGGCAATTGGCGCTGGAGAGGTGGATGTTCTGGAGATCGTCGAGGTGGTAGCGGAGCTTGTCTCGCTGGGTGGAAGCGACGGGCAACTTGACCTGATTTTGAATGACTCGAAAACCGAGTCGTCCGATGGCCGTATCAGCGGCATCGGCGATCTTCGCTACGAACTGGCTGAATGCTGCAATCCGGTTCCGGGCTGTGAGATCGTCGGTGTGATTGGCGACAACGACCTTGTCATGGTACACCAGCAGGATTGCCTGCAGGCGCTTCGTGCTGATCTGTACGCAAAAAGCGTGAAGCTGGACTGGCGGGCAGAGTCCGCCCGAAGTTTTTCGGTTGATATTGCAGTAGAAGCTTATGACCGTCGGGGTTTGCTCTATGACATCACGGGTATATTTATGGGGCAGAACGTCAATGTCATCAGCCTCAATACGGCAACCGACAAGTCCAGCAACCGGGTCGATATGACGATGGTGATCGAGGTGGCGAGTATCAATTCGCTGCTCAAAACGCTGGAAAGAATGGAAGAACTGTCAAACGTCATTTCAGCCAAGCGCGTGACGGACTAGTTGCGCCACGCAAATTTCTAATCAGGAGAATCTATTGTGAATGTCATATTGTTGGGGCCGCCCGGCGCCGGTAAGGGGACTCAGGCGCAAATGATCGTTTCTGCGTACGGCATCCCGCAGATATCGACGGGCGACATGCTGCGTGAGGCTGTGGCCGCGGGGACAGCGCTTGGGCAGCGGGTCAAGGCGGTGATGGAATCGGGCGCTCTGGTCACCGATGACATCATCATTGCGCTGGTCAAGGAAAGAATCGCACAGCCTGACTGTACCGGGGGGTTCCTGTTCGATGGCTTTCCGCGGACTATTCCCCAGGCCGAGGCGCTTGTGGAAGCGGGTATCCAGATCGATCACATTATCGAGATTCAGGTGCCTGATGAAGAAATTGTAATGCGGCTGTCTGGGCGTCGCGTGCATGTGGATTCAGGCAGGATCTATCACATTACTTTTAATCCTCCCGCCGTTGAGGGTAAGGACGATGAGACCGGAGAACCGCTGATTCAAAGGGACGATGATCGTGAAGAAACTGTACGCGAACGTTTGCGCGTCTATCGTGATCAGACGGAACCGCTGGTTGAGTTCTATCAATCTCTTGCCGACAACTCTCCTGGGTCGATGCAGTACAACGCCATTTCTGGCGTTGGTGATACAGAAACAATTCAACAATCCATCACTTCCATACTCGGTTAACGAAAAAAATCACGCGATGTGAAATTTTTGGCGAGTTTGAGGTTTTAAACTTTTTTTCGCGGGTTGCAAAAAAAGGTGTGCAAAGTCAAATTTTTTTTCTAAACTTTGCACGTCACTGCAACTGTATGCGTTGATTTTTCATAGTGTCTAACACTACTGCCGAGGAGACGTGATATAGCTGCTTAAGCGCAATAACTGTTAAACAAACCTTCAACAGGAGTGATAAAAGTGGTTGCGAAAAAGAAAACAGCTACAAAACGTAAGTCCACAGCCAAGCGTAAGACGGCTGTAAAAAGGAAGCCTGCTGCACGTAAGAAGGCTGCTGCCAAGAAAAAGACAGCGGCTAAGAAAAGAAAGACGGCAGCCAGGAAGAAGCCAGCGGCTAAGCGTCGTAAAGCAGCCAAGAAAAAGGTTGCTAAGAAAAAGGTAGCCAAGAGGAAGGTAGCCAAGAAAAAGGCTGCCAAGAAAAAGGCTGCCAAAAGGCGACCAGCCAAGAAAAAAGCTGCCAAGAAGAAAGTAGCTAAGAAGAAGGCCAAGAAGAAAGTAGCTAAGAAGAAGGCCAAGAAGAAAGCTACCAAGCGGCGACCGGCGAAGAAAAAGGCCGCCAAGAAGAAGGTAGCCAAGAAGCGACCGGCGAAGAAAAAAGCCGCCAAGAAGAAGGCCGCGAAGAAAAGGACCACTCGCAGGCGCTAAGCAGGAAAAAGCCCTCTAAATGAGGGCTTTCTTCTGAGGTCAGAGTGAAATGTGCACGGCACCCCGCCGTGCACTGCCTTTTTCGCTTTCTTTTCAGCATGCGCTAAACTGCACCAGGTTATTCTCAGTCTCCAGTCACCACGACGTTGAAGCCCGCTTCGGATATTGATCGCTATTTTGACGATGGCTGGTGGGCAGATGCCGTTGACGGTTACAGGCCACGTCAGGCGCAACAGGAGATGGCTGCGGCGGTTGCCACTGCCCTATCAGATCGTCAAAACCTGTTAGTTGAAGCGGGTACCGGTACGGGCAAGACCTATGCTTACCTGTTGCCGCTGATTGTGTCGGGAAAGCGCGGCATCGTTTCCACGGGTACCCGTAATCTACAGGATCAGCTGTATCTTCGTGACATACCCAAGATGCTGGAGATAATCGGCGTCAGCAGGCGTATTGCCATGCTGAAGGGCAGGCGAAACTATGTGTGCCCGTATCGTCTGGAAAAGCACCTGCAAACGACATCGTCATTGGTTTCCCGTCTGAACCAGGCGAATCTGGTCACGGTCAGGGAGTGGTCGTCGCAAACGTTGACAGGTGACTTGTCGGAAGTGATCGACACGGAATCCGCCTCCGACTGGCTACCACTGGTCACGAGTACCATTGATAACTGCCTGGGTCATCGATGTCCTCAGATCGACCGGTGCCCGCTCTATCGAGCACGGGAAAAAGCACTGGTCGCGGACATCGTGGTGATCAATCATCATTTGTTGCTGGCCGACCTTGCCAACACGGATGATGCGGCGACCTCATTGCTGCCAGGCGTTGATGTGCTGGTGCTGGACGAGGCGCATCAGCTGGCCGCGATTTCCCGTCAGTTTTTTGGGCATCGGGTTTCCAGTCGTCAGTTTGCTGAACTGACGCGGGACATTGAGGATGAAGTGGTGCGTCTTGGCCGCGAGGATGACGCTGTTTTACAGGCCAGCAACGGCTTGTTGCAGGCGATCGAGGGGCTGGCAGTAGCCTGGAATAAAATGCCTTCGGCTGATGTCGTGGATCTGTTTACTGAACCCGAGGCAAGAGCCGCGATTGAGACAGTTAATCTGGCGCTCGCTGCGGTCGTTTCGACGCTGGATTCGGTCCGGGCCAGAAGTCGGGAGTATGAAGTGTTGTGTCAGCGGGCGCTGAAGCTGACGGACAGCTTTGCTTTGCTCACGGAGTTGGATCCGGAAATGGAAAGTCGCCGGCACGTGCACTGGGTCGACCGAAGTCCGGAAGGGTTTGGATTGCATCTCTCGCCACTGTCGGTGGCGGAAGATCTCGCCGCATTTATTGGTGCTCCCGACAAAGCCTGGATATTCTGTTCCGCGACAATGTCTGTTGATGGCCAGTTTGATTACGTTCGCGCCCAGTTGGGAATCGAGGAAGCAGACACGTTGCAACTACAGAGCCCGTTTGATTTCTCACGGCAGGTTGCGGGATGGGTGCCGCGTATCGAAGCGTTGCCCGGGACTCAATCTCATACCCGGACGCTGATTCATGACATATGCCTGCCGCTCTTGTCGACCTTGCCGCGTAAGGCGCTGATGCTGTTTACCAGTTATCGGGCGCTGCACATGGCTGCGGAGATGCTGGCGGAACATTGCCGCTTGTCCTGTTGGGTCCAGGGAACTGCTTCCAGAGATGCGCTGTTGAGACAGTTCAAGGACGCGGACAAGGGCGTGCTGCTGGCGACCCAGAGTTTCTGGGAGGGAATCGATGTGCGCGGGGCAGGATTGTCGCTGCTGGTGATCGACAAGCTGCCGTTCCCGTCACCAGGCGACCCGGTGGCCGGCGCCATCATGGCGTCGATGGATGCTGATGGCGGCAATGGATTTCGGGACTATTCCCTGCCTGAGGCAGTCACCACGCTGCGTCAGGGATTCGGGAGGCTGATTCGCGAGGAGACGGATCGCGGGCTGTTCGTGCTTGGTGATTCGCGGGTACTCAGTAAACCTTATGGGCGGGCCGTGTTGGACAGTCTGCCGCCAATCCGTTGGCTGCAAGACCTGGATGAAGCCCGAGCCACGCTGGAACAAACTGGATATGGGTGTGAATAGAGAAGTGCGTAACCTGCTGGCCATCGATACCTCCAGTGAAGCCCAGGTGGTGGGTGTCTGGACCGATGGCGAACTGGTTGAATCGTTTGAACAAGTGGGTCGGGACCACAGTCGCCTCATCCTGCCGTCAGTGGAAGCGACCCTGGCCCGGGCGAAACTCGATAAAGGTGATCTTGATGGCATCGTCTATGGCCGTGGCCCCGGCTCGTTTACCGGCGTGCGTATTACCGTCGGCGTTGTTCAGGGGCTCGGGTTTGGGCTCGGTATCCCGGTGACCGGTGTTTCAACACTAGCGTGTCTTGCCCAGGAAGAATTCCATAACGCCGGTGCTCAGCACGTTGTGGTTGCGCTACATGCCAGGGAAGATGAAGTTTACTTCGGCAGCTACTCCGCCGAGGGCGGTCTGATGAAACTGAATGGCAAAGAGGGTGTGCTGGCTGCGGCGCAGGTACCCGGGCAATCCTTCGCCAGCTGCCATGGCGTTGGTTCGGGCTGGCGGCTCCGGGACCAGCTTGTCCCCGCTTTACAGGCTGACGTGTTGCAGATCCGGGAAGAGGCCTGGCCACAGGCGCGATCATTGATTGAGCTTGGTCTTCATGCGTTCGAGCAAAATAGTGTTCAGACTGCCCAGGAGGCTCAACCAGAATACCTGCGAGAACAGGTGGCGAAAAAGCAGGGTCCGGCTTGAGCCTTGAATTGCTGAGGCAGAAGGATGAATTCATCCTGCGAGATGGCGATGTTCGCGTACGGGTCGATTTCGACGCGCTGCTGGCTCGGGTGCGTCGCGGTGGCCGGGAACTGATCACGCGCGCAGTCGGGACGAAAGCCGGATTGCAGGTGATCGACTGCACCGCGGGTCTTGGCGGTGACAGTTTCATCCTGGCTGCGAAAGGATGTTCGGTTACCATGGTGGAACGTTCCAGTTCGCTGTTCCTGATGCTGGAGGCGGCACTGAACAACGCCAGGACTGTGCCCGATCTCAGACCGATTGTTTCCCGGCTTCACCTGGTTCGGGGAGACGCACGACAGGTGTTGTCCCAACTGCCCGCCGGACAGGTGGATGTGGTCTACATTGATCCAATGTTTCCGCCTCGCCAGAAAACTGCACTGGTTCGCGGCGAGATTCAGCTGTTGCAGCGATTGTTGGGCCACGATGAGGATGTGCAGGGTCTGATTGAAATGGGCCGTCGCGTGGCGAGTCAGCGGGTTGTGGTCAAGCGCCCGCGCCGGGGCGGAGAACCCACTGGCCTGATGCCGACCGGGGAAG